>JAHRWA010000007.1 GCA_019090455.1 Pseudomonadales bacterium
GATCGCTCTTTAGGTCTATATTTGTTAAGTGGAAAAGATCCAAGAAAAAATAATAGGCCCAATGATTTACACGATATAAAATTTTCAAATCAAATGTTAAATTGTTTTTTTAAAGAACAGCTGGTTCGATCAAAAATCACTAACAATGAAAGTTTTAACCATTTCGAGCTTGAACTGGCACTTGTGGAATTTATTGAAAGTTTCGCGGGGAGAAAGTTCACTAGCTTTTCTTTAAGAGACGATACCTTGCATATTGTTTTTGCTTACCGAGATTATTTGCCGATATCTTTAATCGAAGCAGCCACACCGATAATACTCAATATTGCCAATGCCTTGGTATCACTTAAATACGATGACTAATCTGAATTAAAGGTCGAGAGAGGTACTTAATTTTTGGATAGCATATGAAAAAAATCGCTCCCATTCGGTGGGTCTTTCAGCGAAAGAAACTTATGGTTCTGATTGTTTTGCTTGTTTTCTATTTAGGTAATGCCGTGAGGGGGCCATTTCGAGTGTATATCGATGCCCCTGGGGAAACGGGTTATTTTGTAGCGAAGTTACTCGTTAGGGGCCCGGCTAGTATCGGTAGTGGCCATGAATCGGAGCAACCCCGCTTTAAAATATACGAGAAAATATTAGTCGTGAAGGCGAATGAAACTTTTCAATTCCCTATGGGGTTTATGTGGATGGGACTGCCGGCACATGAAGCTAGGTTGTATTTACGTCAGCCCGGTTATTACTTTAGAGATAAACCGTTTTATTCCCTTTCTCTAAAAGGTAATTATAGAAAAAGCACAGTGAATAGAGTGAAACCAAAAACGTGGCAGACTTATATGGAAGAGAGAAAAGACAAGTGGGGTAAACAGATGTCTCCCGTGGTCGCATTTTGGACCGCCTTGAGTGTCGTAGAGAGAGCCTACATTCCAGAATTAGAAGATAAGCTTGGGCCGGATGAAGTGTGGCAACAACTTGATCGGCTGATAGATATATGTCGCTTAACTCATGAGAAACGTAAGGAAGATATCAGGCTGGGCTGCAATGAAGATTATATTAGGAAGGCTTTGAAATGGCACCATTAGTGTCTGTATTACCACTTTGGCCTAACGTAATGGAGTGAAGCTAATTTTGGAACCCTTTGTGAATAAAATCATTTCGAGTCTGATCGAAGTCGTTTTGATTGCAAGCTATAAACGTTAATGCCAGCTTCCAACCGGCTTTGGTAAACTTGTCTGTCTTGGCTAACTCATATTCATTCATGACTATATTCATTGCTTCTACAGTGTGCGGAGCCTCACCTAAGCCAATCTTAACTTCTGAGGGATCGTAGTTGTGTATCATCCACTCCTGTAATTCGATTGAAGACAACTCTCCGTCGATACACTGTTGAATAACTTTTTCTAATTTGTTTTTGCTGATGTCAGTCATTTTTATCATTATCTTTATAGACATACCCAAAGTCTATAGGTGGAGTAGTTACAGATAGATACTCAAAGCATTCTTCGCCGTAATTTTGCAAACCATGCACTTCGCTTTTTTCAATTCTGACAACATCTCCAGCTGAAAATCGTTTAGTGGTATTCCCCTCAAGTAAGAGATTGCCAGAGCCAGCAAGTGCACACCATATTTGCTCAGAAGCCTTTATGGGTGTGTCTAGGCTGCGAGACTCCTGGCTGGACTCTTACTTTGGTTATCGTTACGCTCTCACTGTCTGAATTAAATGGTGAAAGTAACTGACGAGATTCCACTCCTGGGTTTGAAAGAACGGTAACATCATTTCTATTTATGAATTCCATATATTATACCCGTGGCTTAATCGAGATAGAGCATTACCGGACACTTGTACCCTTTCGGCATACTAATTGTTTGGCATTACGTAGTAAAGTGCTGTGCTGAATCATCGTTTAAGTTCGTGTAGCAACAGTCCCCAATTCTCTCAGAGGTTATACGCATGATTGGGTAGGGGGCTTGCATAGAATAAGTGAATGAATCCGTTATCGGTTACTGATTTCATTTTCACTAATTCAGGAGATTTAATGCCCCAGCGCCAGTGGATTATGAAGAGATGCAGAAAGTAGCGTAATCGGGTGTTCGGCAAAGTGTTGACAGATCATTCTTTAACGGTACCGATCCAGCGGTCGCAGATACCGACGATGACGGTTTGACCGATGGAGAAGAAGTACGGGGCAAGGAGCTTGCTTTTGTCGGCATAGACTTCAATATTATTCGATACAATGCAGATTCTGACCCTCAACGCAGTGACACCGATGGTGACGGCGTTAGTGACGACGAAGAATTTTTCAGACGTTGGAACCCCGCCAACCCAGATACAGATGGTGATGGGCAGACAGATCTAATCAATTTACGTCAATCAAATCGTTGGCACAACGATATCGATATTTCGGGTTTTTTAACTATTACTGAGGTTGCTTCTGACGGTAAAGTATTCCCGAGGTTGTCACTTATTCTTCCTGCAACACCAACTGAACTACTTACTTCCAAGCTCAATATTGGAATATTTCGTCAGGTAGTCACCGTGGGTACTCCCCTCATTGAGGTCGGTAGCGTTTCCATTTAGCGGATCAGACTGCGCTGGGGAAGTCGGCACATATTGTTATGTCGATCATCGAATATCTATCACTGAAGATAATACAAACGGTGTTGTGTTTACCTTCGATGACTCTGACGGTGCAGAGGGTAATCAGCTCTATAACTATCGGATTTTCGTCGATGACGGTGTTTTTCAGGGTGGTTTTCTTTTCCTTGGCGACTTCTCTATTACTACGTCATTTTAATAATTCTTGCTATTTTCTTAGCCTAGACAGAATCAGCTGACTAAAAAAGCTCTGGTATTCCCAGGGCTTTTTTAGTTTGGCGCGTTATATAATGGTAAGTCAGATCGTGTTACATATTTAAATTTCGACCATACAAATAGAGAAGTGGTTTTCGGTATCCGAAGCTACGACAGTAAAGCTATTCAGCAGGCAACATAACAGTGTTGCTCGTTTCCCGCTGAACTTTGTTTGTGATTAATTAAAATCACCTAACTTTTTTCTAACTATCAACCGGCTTTTAACTAATAACTAATAACTAATAGGTAATGTTAACCGATATGTTACGTTGGGCTGCTACTGCTAGTTGTGCGCATGCAGCTCTTCGTTGAGCGCGATTGCGCTACGGTTGGCTTTGCATTCAACGACGCCTGTTTGAGAATTGCGACGGAAAAGAAGATCCGGCTTTCCTGACAATTCTCTGGCTTTTAGCGTGCGAACCAATTGGTTTTTATCATCTAGCAAGCTGACCTTTGTGCCGCCAGTGATGTAAAGACCGGCTTCGATGGTGCAGCGGTCACCCAACGGAATACCGAGACCTGCATTGGCGCCCAATAAGCAGTTTTTACCCACGGATATAACCACATTGTTACCGCCAGAAAGGGTTCCCATGGTGCTGGAGCTGCCACCGAGATCACTGCCATCGCCGACCATGACGCCAGCAGATATGCGCCCTTCGATCATGCCAGTACCTTCGGTGCCTGCATTAAAGTTGATAAAACCTTCATGCATGACTGTGGTGCCTTCGCCGACATAGGCGCCTAGCCGCACCCGGGCGGTGTGGGCGATGCGGACACCGTTTGGTACCACGTAGTTGGCCATTTTTGGGAATTTATCCACGGAACTGACTTCGAGTAATTCGCCTTTTAAGCGAGCTTCAAGTTGTCGCTGAGGGAGTTCTGCGAGATCGATTGCGCCTTGATTGGTCCAGGCGACATTAGGTAGTAAGGGGAAAATACCGCTTAAATCTGTGCCGTGGGGTTTCACATGGCGCAAAGATATCAGGTGTAACTTGAGGTAGGCCTCAGGGGTGCTGCTGAGTGCCGCATCTTCTTCCAGAAAGGTCACTACCAGAGGTTGCTGACTTTCTGCCAAAGGTGCGACGAGGTCGGTATCGATGTCAGCTGCTTTAAGTACTTCGCAAATGGCCACAATCTGCTGTGGTTCAATCGATACGGCACTGTTTCCGGTGCTGTAGCCTGCGATTGCACCGAGCTTTTCTACTAGCGTTCTATCCGGTTGAAAGAGTGGTTTTGGGTAATAGACCTCCAACCATTCATTTTTTTTGTTTTTGGTTCCAACCCCAATGGCGAGACAGAAAAAGGGCGATTGTGTCATACATTACTCCTAAAATTGTTGAAGATTTACTGGTATTCGGTCTCTTTAAAACCGAGAGGTATCTGAATGCGATAAGCAATGAGTGGCTTCTTTTTTCCGGTGTTGAAACCTCTGCATTGGGCAAAGGTGCGGAATGCCAGTCTTGTCTTGAGATGCGGGTGATTATAATGTTCATCATCCCAATAATGAAGGCCTTGAAGCAGTATGGGTCAAGAAACTCTTGCTCTAACAGGCCCGAATAGTGACGTGTTCTATTAGAAAGTGTATTGACCTTCGGCTCGAGGTGAAATAGAGCCCTAGATTTGCAAGCACTTATATCGCCAACTATTCTTTTTATAGATTTAAGCTAGTTATAGATCTAAGCCAGTTATAGCCCTAAGCCAGTTATAGCCCTAAGCCAGTGATAGATCTGAATCCGTTGTTGGTCGATTCCTGATCTCTTGTACTTACGAGTCGAAAGCGAGTCGAAAGCGAGCCGTAAACTCGTCGGTCAAAAGCGATCTGTACATTATAACAAGCTGTGTATTACAAATAGAAATGAGTCGATTATTGATTAACACATACTTTGCGGTTCCCGTTCAATTTTTCGTTGTGTTAGGTCTGACTATTAGCATGGCATTTTCTGCTCAGGCGAGTGATTTACGACTTGCGGTTAACGATACAAAGGGGAGAATATCGCAATACGCGGTGGTGACGTTGAAACCCTTATTTGAAGGCAACTGGCCAACACCAATAGCGCATTCTCCTCAAATGAAGCAGCAAGGCGCGATGTTTACCCCATTTGTTATGGCGGTAAAAGTTAACACCTCGGTAAAATTTCCTAATTTGGATGAATTTAGGCACCAGGTGTATTCCTATTCAAAAGCGAAGAAATTTAAGCTTCGCCTTTATGGCAAGGATGAATCGAAAGAAGTCGCTTTTGATAAAGTAGGCATTATTTCTTTGGGCTGTAATATCCATGACAACATGCTGGCCTACATCTCTGTTACCGACGCGCCTTACTTTGTTGTGACGGATTCTGCAGGCTTCGCTGAAATATTGAATGTTCGGCCAGGAAAATATCAGCTTTCGATTTGGCATCCAAACCAGAAAAATCGAAAACAGAATTTCACTCAGCCCATCACAATAGCGACAGATGATGTTGTAATGAATGCGACACTTGAACTTCGCAGAGTAGGTCGAAAGCAAAAACCACCGGAAGATGGCAACTATTAATAATGAAGGGATTACGTTTACAAACAAAATTAACGTTGGTCTTCCTCGCTCTCTTTCTGAGTGTTCAGGGAGTGTTGTTATTAGCGTTTTACAGTACTGTTGTGACGAACGTCGGTGAACAAGTAGAGGATCAGCTTGGAGCCTCAACGCGCGTTTTTGAACAAATCATCGCTGAGCGTATCAGCGTTCTAGGCGAAAAAGCGTTAGTGTTGGCCAGAGACGATGGATTTCGTAGTGTCATCGGTCCGATATTCCAATCAGATATTATTGAAGCCGTTGATAGCGCAACGGTGCAATCAGCACTTGAGAACTTTGGTCGACGAATTGATTCTGATTTGTCGATTATCTACGATGTTGATAATAATGTTGTCGCGGTTTCATCAGGCTCTATTAAAGATATTCAGCATCTGCCTAAAATATCTGATGATCTCAAAATTCAGGCAGAGAACGACGGCGTTGCATCCACTATTGTAGCGATAGATGGCCATATATTTGAGCTGGTGCTAGTTCCGTTTAAAGCACCGGACATCATTGCGTGGATCGCTCTAGGTATTGAATTTGATTCCGCAGCGGCGGAGCAGATCAAAGCCCTGTCGCCCATAGAGTTAGAGATTGCTTTTCTCTATCAAAATCAATCGGGATATCATTTAGCGTCTACTACCTCTTCTCCAGAACCTATGAAGCAGTTTGTTCGCCAAAATATCGACCAAGATACCGGGGTTTTATTTCGGCGCTCTTTCAGTGGGCAAGATCAATTGTTTCGACACATTACACTTGAAAAGGGTAATGGTTCACAAGGCAATATTAGTGCCTTGGTCTACTTTTCTATGGACCAAGCTTTAGCTCCTTATTTCGCTGTTGCAGTGGCATTGTCGGGTGTCATGATTGTGGGGCTTATATTGCTCATTGTGGGTAGCATGGCAATTTCCAATGGTGTGACTCGACCTCTTAGGGACTTGGTTTCCGCAAGCCATCGGATTGCAACTGGAGACTACACAGAAGTGGCATGTGCTGAGGGTAATGACGAAATAACCGATCTCACCACTAGTTTTAATCTGATGATAGACGCGGTTAAGGAGCGGGAGCAGCGTATTGTTTTTCAATCCAATCACGATATAGAAACAAGTTTGCCTAACAGGAACTTCTTTGAAACTCAAATCAAACAAGCTGTCGTGGAAATGTCTGAATTTGTCGTGGTGGTCGCTGAGGTTCAGCAATTGCTTGATTTAAGAAGCGTATTAAATCACACACGAGTCAACGATCTCATTGCAGCAATCGGACACCGCATTAGCAATACAGCCAACACTCAGGTATCTAGGCTGTCCACCGAAGCGTTCATTTTTATCGTAGAGGATGCCAATCAGGGCGAGGTCACGGCTTCGTTACTGACAAACGCCTTCTTAACCCCATTTGATGTTAACGGTTTGGCAGTAGATGCCTCAGTGAAAATGGGATTTACCCGCTTCCCTGAGGATAGTCATGAGCCGTTAGAATTAATGCAATATGCGAATTCGGCGTTAGATCAGGCACGTAGTGTGGCGAAGGGTTATGCCTGGTACGTTGCCAGCAATTGCCACGAATTTGTGAATCGTCTGACACTGATGAGCGATTTTCGTGATGCGCTTGATAGAGATGAAATCAAATTTGCATACCAACCGAAAAGGGATATTGCTAGCGGGAAAACTATTTCTGTTGAAGCCTTGGTACGCTGGATTAGTCCCACTCGCGGTTTTGTTTCCCCCGACGAATTTATTCCGTTTGCAGAACGTACGGGAGATATCAAACATCTGACCAAATGGGGGATTAGAGAAGCGATAAAACAGTGTGCCGAGTGGCGCGCTCAAGACATCGACCTCGTTGTAGCAGTTAACTTATCTGCGGTAGATCTAATGAACCGAAATCTTCCGGGCGAGATCATGGTACTGCTACAGGAGTATGGCTTACGTCCCTCCAGTTTGGCACTCGAAGTGACGGAAAGTGCGATCATGCATGATATGACACGAGCCCTTCACATTCTGAATATATTAAGTGCAGTGGGGATCAAACTATCCATCGATGATTACGGCACGGGTTACTCCTCTCTGAGTTATTTAAAGAAGTTGCCGGTCAGTGAGCTGAAAATTGATAAGGCTTTCGTTCTTAACCTTGCTGATAGTGATGAGGATAAGATTCTGGTTCGTTCCACTATCGAGCTTGCTCACAACCTCGGTTTAAAGGTGATTGCCGAGGGAGTTGAGGATCAGGTGACGGTAGATTTATTAACGGAATATGGCTGCGACACGCTACAAGGTTATTTTATTTGTCGCCCCGTACCGGCCTCAGAGATCGAGGCATTTTTAGCGTCTGAAGCTTCCAGTGAAAGTTAGAGAGCTGGTGTTGCATTTATTATTGCTCTCTGTCTTTCCCCTATTAGCCGAAGCGGGAAGTCTTTCCAATGAATTTTATATTGATAGTCGTTTTACGACCTCCACAGGTGAGCCAGGTTGGCTAGACGGTGGGTTGGGTAAAAGTCGATTTGGCGGGGATGTCGATGGCGAATCCAACGATCACTTTCATCTTGCGGAATTGGCTATTTTAACGCAATGGGAAGTGAGCTGGGATCTAAAAGGTTTTCTACATCTACAGTACGATCCAGGCCAAACCGTAAAGGAAGATGTGATCGAAGGTTATTTTATTTATCAGCCGGTTCCGCAATCGGACTTTACGTTTCGTTTTAAAACGGGATTATTCTTTCCCTCGATTTCGCGAGAAAATACAGGTCCAGCTTGGAGCAGTCCTTACACCATCTCTTCATCGGCGATTAATAGTTGGGTGGGTGAAGAAATACGTGTTGTCGGTTTTGAATTCAAAATCATTCGCGAGGGAGAAATGGGCAACTTAGCCATCAGCGCTAGCGCTTTTGGTTTTAACGATCCGACAGGGACTTTATTGGCTTATCGTGGGTGGAGTATTGGAGACGTTAAAGCAGGAGCCCGCAGTCAACTGCCATTAGCGGAATTGCCGGCTATTGGCCTAGATAGTTCCTTCGTCCCACAACCCTACTGGGTTGATCCGGTGAAGGAGGTGGATAACAAAATAGGATATTATTTTGCGTTAGATTGGAAAAGTCATCAGCCAATAGAAATTGGTTTCTTGTACTATAACAACCGTGGCGATCCCGATGTGGTTGAAGACTACCAATACGCTTGGGGAACTGAGTTTTTCAATTTTTATATAGAAATCGAATTGCCAAAAAAAGTTACCGTCATCTCACAGTATTCATTGGGTTCTACTATCATGGGTGGCCAAATTGCGGGGACACAAACCTGGGACGTTGATGTCGATTACTCAGCAGGCTTTATCTTAGGGAGCAAAAAGGCGGGTCGATATCGCGTTAGTGTGCGCTACGATTGGTTTGATACAGATGATAATTCTCACGTCCTCATCGATAACAATAATGAAAATGGCTCTGCAGTTACTTTCGCAGTTTCCATGCAACTGCGTAAAAAAGACCTGCTTATCGCAGAGTATTTAATTATCGATAGCTATCATCCAGCGAGAACCACAATCGGCTATCTCGCCCAACAAGAAACCAAAGCGTTTCAAATGAGTTATCGATTTTTTCGATAATATTTCGTCTCTTCGATATCAAACCTTGAGATGCCAATCGATTACAGAGAAGACTCCGTTAATCCGGTTGGAGCCGCTGTAAACTGTGGCGTTCCTACTAAGCCGGTATTGACTGGATCATCGGTATCCAAAGAATAATAACTAAAAGGGCCACTGCTAGAGTCAAACAGACCTTTCGGGAAAGCACCAATGTGAAGGTCATCCCCGATTGAAGTGCCTCCCTCTTTGCCTAGATTGTTCAGTACTGCACTATGTAAAAACTGACTGACGAGATCGTTTCCTAGGTCTGCGGGTTGGCTTGGATATATGCCTACATCGTAAAGGATGTAGGGAGTATCCAATAAACTGAGAATCGAGTGTGCCCCTGGATTGTCGGTATCAAGGCCAAAAGTCGTCGTGTCATCACCAGGCGTAAATTTTATTATTGCTTTCCAAGCAGTGAAGTCGACTAACTCTTCTATCCCGGACGCCTGCACTCCATTTCCTGTTCCAGCATAACGGTTCATACGAAACGTGCTATTGGAATCAGTAGCGCCTGGGATATGAAAATAATTATAATCGGAAAGTGAAATGGAGGCTGTCCACTGTATATTATCATCGCAAAAGAATGTGCTTTCATCCGGTGAATAAGGGGGAGTTGATGTTGGGTAGTCGCCGCCGTTATCGGTTAAGTCGGGATCAGGGTTGATGTCATTGTCGATGCAAGTATCGACTGAAAGAGGTGATTCAATGCTTCCAATATTAAGCGTGTTGGAGCCTGCTAGTATTTGTTCTGCCCGCATTTTCACATACCGAGTTTGAATGGCGACATGGGGTCCCTGAATGGCGCTATCCGTTGTGTCGGAAAGTGAAAAGAAATTATTATAAATTTGAATATCGGTAAAGGCGTCTATGGATACTCCGTTGTGTGCAATGACCGTGTTGTTATACACTTTTAGCCCTACGCTCTGTTCATTAGCCCCTCGCAAGTCGACTTCTAATAAGTTAACGGCCCTGGTATAGGCGCTACCAAAGCGACTAGCACTGTTACCAGTGGAATAGAGGATGTTCTCAAATATTTCATCGTTATGGTGAGCCATATTGCTATTGATCTTACCATTGGAATAAATGATTCTTCCGCTTCCTCCTGAAGGTGATATTCGAAACCCTAAGATAACATCGTATATTTTATTGCGCATGGCTTTGAAACCAAAATCGGTTTGCTTGTCGATGGGAGGAGGGACCTTACTGGAATCGGGATAATCCGGGTTTCCGGGCATAGGTTGATTAGTCCATGACTTGTGAAAAACGCCGGTATGCGCATTATAAATTTCGTTGTTTTCTATGATAGCTCTCAGCATACCAAATGAATGTATGCCGGCACTATTGCCATTGTCATAGGTATGATTACCATCGAGCTCAATGATATAAACATCATGTAGTTTGTTGCCGCGAATAATACAATCATAGCAATCGTTTGGCCTGATTAGGGCTATGTTTGAATCGTAGGCGCTATCACGCTTATCTTTCATGACGTTGTAGATGTGGTTGTTTTCAATAATGATATGATTGGGTACATCGTAGAGGTCATTGCTAGGTTGTACCAAAGCACGGGTATAGATACCTGTCGAAGTGTTCCTGATTTCAAAACCGCGGATGGTAATATAATCTTGATGTTCGATGATGAACCCGAAGGTGGCAATGGGATCAGTGGTTGCCTCAGGGTCTTTAGTAAGATCGAAATCCTGATCTATGATGACACGACCAAAAACATTAGGGTCCGCCTGAAAAACAATACGATTCTCCGCAGTTCCGCTATAAAGAATTTTGACGCCTTTTTCAGTTTTGAAATTTGGAGTTTGAGTTCCCTCATAATACAATCCAGGTCTGACGCAAACTATATCACCGGGGATTGTCGCAATGGATGCAGCGGCTTGAATGGTTAGCAAAGGACTGGTAGAAGTTCCAGGATTGCTATTATCGCCATCTTTGGCTACATAGATGTTACACGAATTAGCCTTCAAACTTATGGTTAGAAGAAAAAGGCTGAGTAACAAAAAGGTCGATACTTGCATTGACTAACTCCAATTTACATCCAATTTAAGAGGCAATATTTGGGCTCATTTTTATTATGGTGCAGTTATGCTTATCTCTGTGCTTCTTGGGCTTTCGTCCCCCATAAGACTCACTGCTGATATCGCATAATAATAGATTTGATCCGAAATGACGGTTTGGTCCGTGTAAGTGCTATCTGAACTCAAGGGAGGGTTGTTTTCCACGACAATAGTATTGAGTAAGCTTAAATGGCCACTCACGTTGCTTCGGTAAATTCGATATTCATAAATGGGAAGGTCTCTACCATCTGATCCAAGAATGGATTGAGGATTCCAACTTAGAGTGATTTCACCAATGTTCGTGCCGACTGTAGGATTGTCAGTTGGGTCTTCAGTTGGGTCTTCAGTTGGGTCTGCAATTGGATCTGCAATTGGATCTGCAATTGGATCATCAGTCGGGCTAAGTTCTTTACAGCCAATACTGATGAATAGACAAAAGGAACAGACGATTATCGACAAGATGTGTATTTTTAAAGTCATTCAAAAACCCAAGATGATGAAATACTCTATAAATTGTCGTAATATTTAAGAGATTTATCAATCAATTCTTTTAAATGAGGTTGTTTTTTTTCATTATTTGAGAAGGAGGTTACGTGTGTTTAAACTATTTTTGACTAAGGTAATTTAATGGCAACCACTACCAGAAAAATAGTGATGATAGTGGTACGCCTGATATAGGGGGAGCTGAATTAGCTAAACTGTAATTTTGTAGTCAATGCAATTCGATTCCACGAATTGATTTGAATAATTTGCATGATGTATTGTGATATCTCGTTGTCATTGAAATAATTGAGACAATTCTGATAGGTTTTATCGGTAACGGCCTGATTAGAAATATGGGTTATCTCATCGGTTAACGCGAGGAGCACTCTTTCTTTTTCCGAAAATAGTGGGGATTCACGCCATGCAGAAATTGCATAAATTCGATGTTCGGTTTCACCTTGTTTTCTTGCAATATCTGCATGCATTTGAATACAGTAAGCGCAGCCATTTAATTGCGAAGCGCGAATATTAAGTAATTCTACGAGAGTGGAGTCTAGCTTTGAAGATGCCAGATAGGCTTCTATGCCCATCATTGCTGTAAGCGCTTTGGGTTCAGTTTTTTCTAGGTTGATTCTGGTCTGCATTTTTTTCATCGTCCGGTAAGGGTATAAAAATTATTTTTAAACGGATAATTTTGTGACATAGTGCGCAACACGAGCCCCTAAGAATTCTCCACTCTTAAGGTCTTCTTTAGCAGGCATTTCACTTGGGTCATGATTTAATTCGGCGCGGCCTGTGGCACCATAATAATGTCCAGAGGTGTTGATCTCGTTGTTGTTAAAAGGGGTGGAGCCTAATCCGACCCATATCATGCCGTGCTGCATTGCGAAGGTCGTTAGCGCACTTAGGGTATTAAATTTATCGCCGCTGACACTACCGGATACGGTGAACCCCGCAGCGATTTTTCCGTTCCAGGTTTCAGTAAAGTATCTCGATACCGATGCTTCCATAAACGCTTTTAGTTTCGATGACATGCTGCCCATAAAAGTGGGGGAGCCAAATATAATGGCGTCGGAGCTGTCAAGTTCAGCGAGTATCTCTTCGCTATTCCAGCGAGACCCAGTGAACTCCTTATCCGAAAGGCGTATGAGTTTTGCTTCCACCTGGCCGGAGGCGATACAGCCAGTATGAATGGCTTGTGCAAGGCGATGAGTGTGTTCGGTCTCGGAGCTGTAAAGGATTGATATCTTCATTGTGTAATTCTGCCTATCGTCAAATGTCGAGGAGTAGACCTTACGATTCTGATAGCTCTATGGGTAGTGCCAAATATTATTTAAACGAATAGGCCATACCCATAATCCAATGGGGCGACTGACAATAATGAAAAAGAATTTTTAAAAGGGGAAAAAGAATTGATTAGGGCTTATTGAGAGCCCAATTGTAATCATGATCAATCTCGCCTTTATACGATAGTAGACGTTTGGCCAACATCGGCTTTGCGTATAGGCTGAGGTGATCTAATAGCGCTTTGTCAGAGTCACCGAAATCAACACGATACCAATGAAAGATGCTCGAGACCCGCAATTGTTTGTTGTCAAAGGAGACCCCTCGAGAATGGTTGACGTAGTCATGAGCGCCAGCATTCAGTAATGCTTCAGTGTTTTCACTGGTATAGGCTGTTTGGCTTAGGTTAGGGCAGCTATAACTCGCACAATTAACAGCATAATGGATTCGATTATCTTTATAGATTGGACGCAAAATTCCATGCTCGATATCGTTGAGGGTGAGTTCTTTTTCTTGAATGGTAGTGATCACATCATCCCAAGGTCCAAATGAAAAAAAGCCTTTCCCTAACTTGGTGATCGTCTTTACGGGGTAATGGTTAATAATTAAATTCACCGTTAATGCATTATACAAATTAATCCAATACGCTTTTTGTTCGCCTCTGGAATAGTTACGAGGATCCAAGGATGTCAGTTGGCTCAGGTAGATATTTAGCTGTTTCTTGTGGAGAGCGCTAACATTGGCGTAATCAAACCGATTGACCCCGCTTTGATGAGGGCTAATCAGGTACCGGTTGAGTAGCGATTGCCATCGACTATGGTCGATAACGGCTATATTACTTTCCTCGTGTGCATCCCAAAAAGGAATGCCTTTTGGTTCAGGTGCAGCGCTCGCTAAGGTAGGGAAAATAAGCATGGAAAAACTGAGTATTAATTTTATTGTCGAGCTAATGTAACGTTGTTTTAAACTAATCATAAAGACTTCCTTATTGCTTTTTCTGATGTAATTTTACGATTAAATAATAGCGATGTGCCGCGACCTTTCTGAAACTCTCGGTTTTCATGAAACCCATCATTTTTTTCATGTAGCCCCCCATTTTTTTCATTTAACCAAAGATAGAATAAGGTGCCGAGGATGCCTTTCGCAGCACCGATGGTCCCAGAGAGGGTGCCGCTAATTTTAGACACGCCTATTCGCTTTCGTGTGTCGACGGCAATTTCTACGACGTTTAATTTGGCTTGAGCCGCTTTGACTTGCATTTCGATAGTCCAGCCAAATTGTGGGTCCTGCATATTTAGTTGTCGCAAGGCAGTTGATGATATGGCGCGAAAGGGTCCGAGATCTGAGACGGGGACTCCCCACAATAATCGAATAAGAAAGCTCGCCAATCGATTTCCAAATTTTTGTGGCAAGGTTAAAGCGCCTTGTTCTTGTTTACCTAATGTCCGTGAACCGATGGCCAGATCGGCACCTTGATCAATCGCCTTTATCAACGCGCGACCTTGCTGTGCGTAAAAAGAGTGATCACCGTCAATAAACAATATAATGTCAGTGGCGGGTAGTTGCTGCAATGCGGTTAAACAGGCAATGCCATAGCCTGGTACTGATTGTGAAACGACTAGTGCACCGGCGTTGGCGGCCACATTAGAGGTACCATCAATTGAGCCGTTATCACAGACTACGATGCAATCGATTAAGGTGCTTCCTTCTGATTGTAGCCCGAATAAATCGTTTATGACGAAGCCAATCGCATTGGCTTCATCTTTTGCCGGAATCACCACGGAGACATGTTTATTATGAATCATAGGATTCTCCGGGCAATGAATCCGTTTTCGATGCATTCGCCCGTGAGCGTGAGGTAGGCAAACGGTTTTCTTTTCGGCGCCAGCGATGAAATTTCTCAACCCATGCTAGTAGTGCCTCTGGGGCATTGGCTCTTTTCCAATTACCGGCAACAAACTTGTTTGCTTCAGAATAGGTAGGGTAAATATGGATTGTGCCAAGTATTTTATTTAGCCCTAATCCGTGCTTCATTGCCTGGACGTATTCGGTAATTAACTCTGCAGCATGGTGGCCGACAATAGTGACGCCCAAAATAGTGTCCGTTTTGCCGGCGGTGATAACACGAATGAAACCCTGATTTTCTCCGTCAGTAATAGCTCTATCGAGGTCATCTAGGCTGTATTCCGTGAGTTGATATTCTAATCCTTGCGCCTTCGCCTCTTGCTCGTTAATGCCCACTCGCGCGACTTCTGGATCTACGAAAGTCGCCCAGGGAATGACCTTGTAATCGACTTTGAATTTTTTAAACATCCCAAATAAGCTATTGACTGCAGCGTACCAAGCTTGGTGCGAAGCGGTATGGGTAAATTGGTAGGGGCCTGCGACATCGCCACAAGCATAGATAGTGGGAATAGAAGATTGAAGGAATTCGTTCACTGAGATAGTTCCTCCCTGCGTTAAGTCGACTCCCAACTCATCCAAACCCAAACCATCTGTGTTGGCCGCTCGTCCCACGGCAACCAATATTTCATCAAAGGGGATTTCTACTGTTTCTTCTTGATGGCGGCAGATAATGGTTTTCGTTCCGTTGACTACGCTGACCTTAATGACTTGGTGATTAGTGTGAACTGTGACTCCGTCCTCGGATAGTCTTTGATGGACAAAGTCAGACACTTTCTCATCCTCGCGTTTCATTAAGCGCGGCGCTTGTTCCACTTGAGTCACGTTGGTGCCAAGGCGAGCGAATGCCTGGCTTAGCTCGCAACCAATGGGACCCCCCCCTAATACGACGAGCCGAGAAGGTTGTTGACGAAGGTTCCATAGATTATTGGAGGTGAGGGCATTGACCTGGTCTAGCCCTTCAATCGAAGGAATAAAAGGACGAGCGCCCGTAGCAATGATAATGTTGCGGGTAAAAATTTGTTCGCCGTTGACCTCAACACAATAGGGCGAAACTATTTTGGCGGCACCTTGAATACAATCCACACCCAGCCCCGTAAAACGTTCTATTGAATCGTGCGGTTCAATTTTATTGATAATATCTTGTACACGTTCCATCACCTGACTAAATTCAACAGTGGTAGAAACTTTTTGTAATCCGAATTTATCCGCTTTTTTGAGTGTCGCAGCGACTTTAGCTGATTTGATAAATGCCTTGCTGGGAACGCATCCGGTATTGAGACAGTCCCCTCCCATTTTATCTTTTTCGATTAAGGTTACTTTGGACTTCACCGCTGCTGCGATCAGCCCGCTTACGAGTCCGGCAGAACCACCTCCTATTACAACTAAATTGGTGTCATAGGATTTCGGTTTTGGGTAGTGTCCAGTGTTACGATGTGTTTTTAAACCCTCTAGCGTTTTTTTCGCCACAATAGGGAATACTCCGAGTAGACAAAATGAGAACAATAACGGTGCAGATAAAATGCCAGACAGGCTTTCGAGTTTGGCCAGCTGAGTGCCCGCATTGACATAAACGAGGGTGCCGGCCAGCATGCCCAATTGACTGACAAAGTAGAACTCACGTGTTTTTATCGGAGTGAGTCCCATTAATACGTTGATCATGAAAAACGGCATTACCGGTACAAGTCGCAGGGTGAAAAGATAGAATCCACCGTCTTTTTCTATGCCATCGTTAAAGGGTTTTAATTGATTGACAAAGCGTTTCTGAACGGTGTCACGTAATAAGTGCCGACTAATAAGAAAACTTAAGGTCGCTCCGATACTGCTGGCAAACGAAACGATGATGGTACCCCAAGTTAAACCAAACAATGCCCCAGCAAAAATAGTTAGAAAAGCGGCCCCCGGAAATGACAACGCAGTTGCTATGACGTAGAGACTAAAAAATACTGAAACGGCTATTAACGGTGATTGGCCAACAAATTCTTGGGCTAAAGTCTGTTGCGCCTTCAGTGCCTCAAGATTGAGATACTGCTGAAGATCAAACTGAATATAGGCGAAGGTCAACGATGCAATGCTGATAAGCAGTAATAATTTGCTGAGATTCATTGGTTAAAGCTCTTGTCCGTTGTTAGATTGTTGATCACTGCTGTCCCGTTAACTTTCAAAATAAATTCCTTTGAAACTTATCCGGTGACTGATATTCGATGGTATCTCCCTTAAGCAAGGAAA
>JAHRWA010000008.1 GCA_019090455.1 Pseudomonadales bacterium
CGAGATCTACACTTCTAGCTTCGTCGGCAGCGTCAGATGTGTATAAGAGACAGAAGTTAAGTATTTCGCGTCTACCCAAGGCGGCTATGCATTCAGCAGTGATTCTTTTCAAGATAGTGGCGTACAGATTTTACGTATAGGGAATGTGTACTTAAATCGATTGGCTTTAGAAAGGCAGCCGACTTTTGTTGATGAGTCATTTGTTAAATCTCATAAGGACTTCTCAGTAAGGCGAGGTGATATCTTGATGTCACTAACAGGCACTTTAGGAAAAACAGATTATGGTTTTGCAGTACATGTGGATGAAGATGGCCTATTCATGCTTAATCAGCGTGTGGCAAAGATAACTCCGATCGAATTGAGAATAGCGCCAGAGTATCTCATATACGCGATTCGATCGGAGTCATATTTGAAACAGCTGTACTCTTTGCCGTCTGGGACTAAGCAGGCTAACTTATCAAATGACGACGTAACGAATATCCCTATTGTTGTGCCGCCAACCATAGAAGAACAACTGCTAGTCGCTCGACATATTTCGGACAACTTGGATAAGTATAATAACTTGATAAAGAAAAGTGAGGCTGCAATTAAGTTAATACAAGAACGCCGCACAGCCCTAATCTCCGCAACAGTAACCGGAAAAATCGACGTAAGACTTTTTAATTCAGAAGACGGGAAGCCATCTGAATCCTCCCAAAATCAAAAAGCAACCAACAAGGAAACCGCTGCATGAGCACACTGTTCGGGGGCGATAAGTCAACGGAGTATGTTTTCCAAAATGACATGATTCAGCAAATGCTGGAAAACGGTTGGAAGCTGGGTAAGCCGGAAAACTACAATCGCGAACTGGCACTATACGAAGAAGATGTGTTGGGTTTTGTGAAAGACACTCAAGACACGCAGTGGCAAAAGTTCTGTGCCTTATACCCTAACGATCCTGAGCAAACATTTTTAAAGCGTGTCGCCTCACAACTCAACAAGGCAGACCCCAATGCCGCTAATAAAGAGATGCGTACCTTCGGCACCTTGGGTGTGTTACGCCATGAGCTGAAAGATCGCGGTACACGATTTTTTATGTGTCAGTTTAAGCCTGAGCATGACTTAAATGATAAGACCTTGGCGTTTTATAAAAAGAACCGATTGCGCGTCGTACCAGAGCTGGTTTACAGCCCTTGGGCGACAGAGGCGCATTTAGAGAAAACGGGTATCAAAGCGAAAGCATGGCGTATCGATCTGGTGTTGTTTGTGAATGGCTTGCCGGTAGCGACCTTAGAACTGAAGTCAGAGTTTAAGCAAGCCGTACATAATGCCATTAAGCAATACAAAACCACGCGCTTTGCCATCGACCCAGTCACCAAAAAGCCGGAGCCTTTATTGACATTCAAGCGTGGCGCATTGGTACACTTTGCCGTGAGTCAATTTGAAGTGTATATGGCGATTAAGCTCGAAGGGGATGATACTTTCTTCTTGCCCTTTAACAAAGGCACGAAAGAGGGCGGTGCCGGTAATGACACGCCGGAGGATATTAATCAGTACGCCACCGACTATTTGTGGAACGAAGTTCTGTTACCGGACAATCTACTCAACATTCTCGCCCGCTTTGTGCATTTACAAATTGAAGAAAAAGAAAGTTGGGAAGGGCGCAAGTTCAAACGAGAAACCTTAATCTTCCCCCGTTATCACCAGTGGGATGTGGTCTCAACACTGGTAGAGGCAGCGCGTTCAGAAGGCCCTGGTCAAAAATACCTGATACAACATAGTGCAGGTTCCGGTAAGTCTAATTCCATTGCCTGGACGGCTCACCAGTTGTCCTCTCTCTATGATGACAAAGGTAAAAAGCAATTCGATTCCGTTATTATCGTCACCGACAGAACCGTGCTGGATGACCAGTTGCAAGACACGATTTATCAATTTGAACACACCGATGGTGTAGTGGGGCGCATTAACCGTAAAGAAGGCGATGGCTCTAAATCAGAAAAACTCGCAGCGGCATTGGAAAGCTCGCAACCCATTATTATCGTTACCATCCAGACTTTTCCTTATGTCCTCAAGGCAATAGAGAATAGCGTCAGTCTAAAGGAGCGACAGTACGCCATTATCGCTGATGAAGCCCATTCCTCTCAGACCGGCTCAACGGCGAGAAAGTTAAAAGAAGTCTTGATGGTCGACTCAAAAGGGGATGATGAAACGCTTACCACTGAGGATATTCTGGATGCCGCCGTTGCTGCCCGTCGCAACTCGACAAACCTAAGCTATTTCGCTTTTACCGCTACGCCCAAAACGAAAACCCTTGAGTTGTTTGGTCGTTTACCGAAACCCGATGAACAGCCGTCGAAAACCAACAAACCAGAAGCGTATCATGTCTACAGCATGCGACAGGCCATCGAAGAAGGCTTTATCCTGGATGTATTAAAAAACTACACCAATTATAAAGTCGCCTATAACTTGGCGCTAAAGATACAAGGCACAGATGAAGAAGTTGATAGTAAAAAGGCTAAAGTAAAACTGAATCAATGGGTACGGTTGCATGACTACAATATCACTAATAAAGTGCAAGTCATCATCGAGCATTTTAAAGATAAGGTAATGGATCTCTTAGGTGGTCAAGCTAAAGCCATGGTAGTCACCAGCTCTCGCAAAGAAGCCGTGCGCTTCAAACTGGGCTTTGATAACTATATAGCGGAAAAAATTGCAGAGGGAGCGGAAGCGAAAACCTATCAACGTATATCCGCCATGGTCGCATTCTCCGGCGAAGTGGAGTTTGACGAGAAAGACCCTAACTCAGAAGGATTGATTGGCGAGAAATTCACAGAGATCAATATGAACCCCAATCTCAAAGGCCGTGATATGCGTGAAGCCTTTGACTCTGACGACTATCAAGTAATGCTAGTGGCCAACAAATTCCAGACCGGCTTTGATCAACCGAAACTGTGCGCCATGTATGTGGATAAAAAATTGGGTGGCGTGGAGTGCGTACAGACCCTCTCGCGTTTAAACAGAACCTACCCAGGAAAAACAGAAACCGGCACCTTTGTATTGGACTTCTTTAACGACCCCGTCGATATTTTGGAATCATTCCAGCCGTACTACGAAACCGCTGAATTAGCCGATGTCTCAGACCCCGATTTAATCCACGACCTATTCGAAAAGCTGCGGGGATCAGGCATCTTCACTTGGACTGAAGTAGAACAGTTTTGTGACGCATTCTTTGTTAAGAGCAAAAGCAATGCGGCGATAAGCAATATCTGTAAACCCGCTGTTGAACGCTGGTCCAAACGATATAAATCCGCGGTTGAAGCGTATAAGCAAGCCAAAGAGATGTTCGAGCGCACCAAAGCCACTGGTGACGCCGTTTTGATTGCCAATGCCGAGACTAGTTTTAAAGAGTGTAAAAAAGAAAAAGACCGCCTGGAAATATTCAAAAAAGATTTAGGCACCTTCGTGCGTTTTTACGAATTTATGTCCCAGATAGTCGATTACGATAACAAAGATTTAGAAAGACTCAGCCTCTACGCTCGCAACCTTCGCCCTATGCTGCGTGAAGCCGCGATTGATGAAGAGGATGTTGACCTAAGCAATGTTGAGTTAAGTCATTACCGTTTATCCAAAATACGTCAACAAAATCTGAACTTGAAAGAAGATGCTGCGCAATATCTGGAAACTGGCGAAGGTGGAGGAACAGGAAAGCCGAAAAGTCCAAAAGAAGAATTCTTATCACAAATAATCACCCGCTTAAACGAACTGTTCGTCACCGATCAGCTCACGGATAAAGACATGGTGAATTACGCCAACACCGTTTGCGACAAAGTCAGAGAAAATCACATCGTCATGAAACAGATAGCCAACAACACCGCAGAGCAAGCGATGTTAGGTGACTTCAGTAAAGCGGTTGATGATGCGGTGATGGATAGCGGTGACGCGCATCAGAATCAGATGATGCAGTTGTTGTCTGATCCGAAGAAGGCTCAGAGTTTTTCTCGACTGATTTTTGAATTGTTGACGAAACAAAGGGGTGGGGAGACGAGTGTATAGGTGGTTTATGTGACTTTATTTGGGACTCATCTACATCGCTTGATAGATGGCAGAAGTGATCGCTAATAAAAATAATAAATATGGAACCAAATAACTGCCTATAGCTGGTTTAGAAAAAGCTAAGTAAATAAACGTAAGAACGTAAAATAGATAGCCTGAAGGCCCGTTAATAGGTATTTTCACTGAGCCATGTTTGGCAGCTTGGTAGATCGGCCCATCTGGCTTATTGATGACTGATACTTGAGATACTTGAAAGTAACCGCCAGTTTTATTGTGCTGGAAGTCGATATTCTTTGAAGCTGTTTTTCCTTTAAAGTTCAATTTTGTTTTGTGGAGTAAGTAAGAATAAGAAAGTCTGGATTTAGAAATAGATGCGATTTCCGCTATATAATTAGATTTTAAACTGCCGCGGTTTTTTTGCCAGTATCTTAAAGTAAACCACAATAGCATCCCCCAAGCCATGAAAGCCAAAACAGCAGGCTCCTTAAATTCTACGTTTACTACTTGAAGCCTTACGATGAAATCTGGAAAATGTCCTCCAGCTAGGAAATAGGCGCTAAAACATAGCGAGGTGACCGTGAGATTTCTTCGTTCTGGATTGTTGTCTGAAACTGGCATAGGACTCCTTGAACTGCCCCTATTTAGATGATTTGACCCGTGCCGAATTCAATCACCGATGAGAAGCGATTGCAAACATCGGCGTTGATCTAAATATTAAGTAGTCTTGATGGCGAGTCGGTTGGTATTCAGGTATAGGCCTTCTAGCTGAACTTTGTTAATTAAGGGAAGATTGTGCGGCTTACTGATTTCTGATTGGGAAAGTATGTCTCGTCTTTTATCTTCTTGCTTTGTTCAACATAATAAATGACAAAAAGGAAAAACCCGAGACGCAACGATTATAGCCAAACGTTGGCATCTTATAGAGCATCTCCTCCACTATCAAAAGCAGCGATCACCATCAACACAACGACTAACCCCAAAGAGAACAAAGCGACCTTTATCGAAGCGGCTCCGTAAGATAGTTTTAGTATAGAAAAATAGTACATGTACTAAAACAATATCACGCTCTAGGACTCATACCTAAAGGGCTTCAGAGTTTGAGTATAATTTTCACTATATACCTGCACGTAACCCCTATAGAGAACTACCAACTTTTGAAGGAATACCCAATGAACGAAAAACTAAAGAATGAAATTAAAGCAGTGTTAGATAATTATGCAATGCAAATGGAAATTGATCTGGTCGGTTTTCCTTCGTATGGATCACATAGAAGTAATGTCGCAAGTTACCTGAAACAAGTTGGTGTAGTTACTGAAAAAATAGACAATCTATCAATTATTTATACAAATATCTATTTCCATGACAAGCCGAATATAAGTAGAGAAGAGTTCGAAAAACGTCTTTGGAATGCATTTTGAGAAACTACTGTGTAAGGGGTGTGAAGCCCAATGGAACAACCTATCGTTGGGATCCAGCCCCAATAGATCTTTCTCTATTTTCAGATATAGGCTCTCTTCCTTCTGTTGACGAATTTCCGCCTGTAGGGTAATCCAAATGACAACGTTACACAGGATGGTCATAAAACCCCAATGCCTGTGGTAGCGCACTGATATCTTCTCCAATTAGCCCTCATTGTTGTTAGGATACTGTTGTACTAACCTTGGTATTGATGAAAGGCTGACTCCAATGGCGAAATAGTAAAATGAGAATGGAGGTATTTTGAAATGGCTGGGATTAAGATTTTGGTTAGTAAGAAGCCGACTGCAAAGAAAGATAGTTCCATACAGGTAGAGAAAAATAGGGTTGATCATATAGAAAAAGAGATAGAAAAATTAGAAAAGCTATTTGCTATTCGAGTTAAGAAGGTTGAATCAGCAAAGAAAGCTCTCAAAAAGGCTAAAAACACTTTAAAATCACAAAAAGAGAAAGAAGCTTCAAAGAAGAAAGCTGCTCTGAAGAAGAAAACAGTTTCAAAGAAGAAAGTAGTTTCAAAGAAGAAAGCTGCTCCGAAGAAGAAAGTAGTTTCAAAGAAGAAAGTAGTTTCAAAGAAGAAAGCAGCCGCTGCTGCTAAACGTCCCGGTACTGGTAGTACAGGGCCGAGGAAAAAATAGGGGATCAACATAATGCCAACAGTCGAGGGTTTTAGGCAGCAGGGCTATTATCCGGCTACTGCAAACTTGAGTCAGAATGTTCGCTCCTTCGCTGTGGCTGGTATTGGTATCGTTTGGTTATTTAGTTCTAAAATTACAGTCACTGACTTGGAATTTACCCTTCCACTTGAATTTATGAAGGTTGTGTGGCTAATGGCAATCACACTTTGTTTTGATTTTTTACAATATTTATATCAGGCAATTTTCTGGGGTTGGTATTGTAGTAAAAAGGAAAGGGAGTTTAAAAAAACGGAAATGGGAGAGAAAACTGAATTTGAGGTCAATCCTTGCTTCAATATGCCTACGCAATTATTTTTTCTAATTAAGATTTTGATCCTAGGCTATGCTTATATAGAACTATTTATCATTCTTAACTCAAGAATCAGTTTTAGGGAAGTGCTTCCCATTTAGTCGAGGGCCGGGCGAGATTCATGTAAAAACCGCCAGTTGGCCCGCTTTATGATCAGCTGCTGAATTCATTAGAATGTCCGATTTGGTCTTCGTTTGTTCACTTCCAGGGAGAATTCCCCTAGTCCCTGGAGGCTGTTTGTATTTCTGCTTCAAGGTTGGTCTGTCAAACTGGGTTAGGATCATTCTGAATTGAACTCATAGAATAATGGTCCCTCGTAAGGTTACTATAAATCTGTGCTTGAAAACTCCTATATTGATACGAGGGAAATCAACATTTAACAAGACCATGAAGTTCCCCCGTGGACTTTCCACGGTTATTGGGCTTTGATGGACGTTGTCGGTTTCACTCCCTAAAGCGGCCATTCATTTCAAACCCATCAATGTCCGTTCAGAGAACAAAGCGGCCCTCATCGAAGCGGCTTTGTAAGATAGTTTTAGTATAGAGAAATAGTACATGTACTAAAACAATACCACGCTCTAGGCCTTATACCTAGAGGGCTCTGAGTTTTAGGCTTGAGCTTTTTGATTGTTGAAATTTGCAATTATTACTTTGCCGATATCTTCAACTGAATTCGCAGATAGTAGCAAAGATAGTCGATCGCCAAGTAGTCGCCAAGCATCTTGTTGTTCTGCCTTCAACTCATGCCGCTGATAAATACGCTTAAGCTTGTTTTGCTCAACATGATTGAGGCAGCGTTCTATTACTTCGCCCATAACTCCAAGCTCGCCCATCATCGTCGCGCCAGTCCTTCGAAGATCATGTGGTGTCCATGCACCCCCGATCAATATTAATGTGCCGGAGGCCGTGGATCGGTTTGCCAATGCCTCTTCTCGAGTTCGGTCTCTAATTTGTTTGGCGATAGTTTTGGGATTGATATGGACAGTCTTATCTCGGGAAGGCAAACACCATTCAGAGTCCCCGGTGATGTCTTGTAGCTGCGTGAGTTGCTCAACGGTGAATGTCGAGAGATAAATCGTGTGGTCCTTAGCGTTTTTGCTATTGCTAGCGGGAATGGACCACTTGCCTTGTTCTAGATTGACTTCACTCCATTTAGCTTTGGATAACTCACCCACTCGACAACAAGTCGAGAGCATTATCCAAATAGCTAACTCTGTTGTGAGTAAAAGGTTGGCTGCGGGCAGTGTCGCTTTTAATTCTACAATCTCTGTCTCTGAGAGGTAGCGATCTCTTTCTTTCTGTCGTCCACCGATTTTGTCTTTATTTAAACCCATGAGAGGGTGGGTTTTAACCCACTCCCTGGCAATAGCGAAATTATAGAACTGCCGCAAATCGCTAAAGAGGTGGTTAGCAACCACGCGCGCGCCCCGTTGCACGACTGTGTCCAAGATATCCAGTAGCATGACGCGTGTGACATCGTTCAGGGCGACCTCGCCTAGTGTGGGTATGACGTCTTTGTTGAGAGCGCGCATGCTTTCCTTGCCGCCATCTTTGCGTCGAGATAACTCAAGTTTCTCCCAGTGTTTGATTGCATCAGAGAAGGAGCGGCGATTGGCCGCCTCTTCAGCCAATCGCCGTAGCTCTTGTTTTTGGTTCTCGATTTTCTGAGCCTGTTCCAATTTGGTACTTAGCTCCTTTGACTTTCGATCATCGATGGGATCGATTCCATTCGACAGGCCGGTTTTCAGCTTTCGGTGAATTTTGCGAATTTCCTGCAATGATGATGATGGCCAATTTGCGACTTTGACTGTCCTGTATTTTTTACCATCCAGGCTACGATATTTGTACTCAAATTGTACGATTAGTGTTCCTGCACGATTATGGCGTACTCGCCCTCGAAGACCACCGCCATCGTTAATGATGGAGTTGACATCCTTTTCCGCAAGCGCCTTCAAAGTGGCTGTTTTGAGAAGATTGGTCGACATCAGCTGGTTCCCTATTGACAGAGGGTTTTGAGGAGTGAATTTCTACTGCACCCACACTGCACCCACAAATACGAAGAATTTATAGGATTGTAATGGACAAGCTAGGAAAAGGGAATTATTTAAAGATGATGTAAAACAGCTATTTAGGTTGTTTTTTGTGTCCGAGGGATTCCGAGATAGTTTATCGTTACCTAACTACGAACCAGGCGGTCGGACGTTCGAATCGTTCCGGGCGCGCCATATAAAAAAGGGCTTAGCAGATAAATGCTAGGCCCTTTTTTATTGCCTATCCGAAATTATCCTGCCTGCACCCAAAAATGTTGAAACAAAATAGAGTCGGGTGGAATTATTCTTTGTCGGGAGTCCGCAGTGAGAGAGAAGACTTACATCCTAAATGACGAATATCCTTCCGCAAATGTTGTGAATTAATCGATAAATGGAAAGCGCCAGTGCCTAAACCATTTCAATTTCTTTCATGGGCGGCCATTCTATTTATTCGGGATTACGTCTCGCAGATCCTTGGATACAAAAGGTGCACAGGGTTTTCAAAATACCTTTTCCCAAATTAGAAAATCACTTTTTGTAGTTATATTTATTGTTGGAGTTGAAGTTGCAACGGATTCACTTAATGATGATTTAAAGGTAATTGATTGGGACTCCAAAAATAAGCTGGTGCCCTCTCCTACAGAAATATAAATCTATACCGCTCTTCCTCCTGTCCTTCAGTAATACCTAAGCCGATCGTTTATCGTGGCGCATCGTCGCCATAGATTGGTGATGGGGTTTTGCCATGTATTGTAAAAACATTTAAAACCTATATGGAAGGTTCTGTAGAAAATTAGATAACGCCTCTTTCAGGGCGCATGAAAAATTAATATAAAATAAATTGACAATAGCTTTTGAATGACAGTGGTCTTACACTCCTAGGCAGTCTTTCGTAACTTAATTTAAAAACGGTTTGGGAGGTGACAGGATGTCAGAAGCAACATTGCAGCAGGCGCTCGAGTATCCAGCGAAAAAGGAGAAACTGGATATTGATTATGAGACACTCATAATTGGTTCGGGCTTATCCGGTATTGGTGCCGGTATTCGCTTAATTAAGGAAGGTTGTCCCGATTTTATTATTTTGGAAAAGGCCGATGACTTGGGAGGAACTTGGCGAGATAATACTTATCCCGGTTTGGCGGTGGATGTCCCATCTTTAAGTTATTCTTTTTCTTTCGAACAAAACCCCAATTGGTCTAGCTTGTACGCATCTGGCGTGGAAATGAAGAACTATGTTGATCATTGTGCCCAGAAGTATGGCATTCGTCCTCACATGCGATATAACGCTGAAGTCGAAGAGTCCTCCTTTGATGAGGAGCATAATGTTTGGGTTACTCGCACTACCGCTGGCGACACTTACGTTTCGCGCTTTTTAGTCAGTGCTACTGGTTTCTTAACCGTACCCAAATTACCCATTATCGACGGCATTGAAACCTTTAAAGGCAAAGTGATGCATACCGGACGCTGGGATCATTCCTACGACATGACCGGGAAGCGAGTGGGTTTTATTGGTACCGGCGCGACAGGCATTCAGGCAGTGCCAGAGATAGTGGATGAATGTAAAACGTTGGATATTTACCAGCGAACTCCGATTTGGTTGTTACCGAAAAAGGAGATGCCCTTTAGTGAGCGCACACAGGAAATATTTGCAACGGTACCCGGAGCACAATGGTTAGCGCGACTGGTGATGATGTTCTTTACCGATATCGTGATGATCAATTTGCTGGTTTACAATAAGTACTTTTCCTTCGCGGGAAAAAAGCTACAAGATTTGTGCATTGATCATATTCGAAATCAGGTAGACGACCCTGCGACGCAAGAGGCCCTTATTCCAAAATACGATTTTGGTTGTAAGCGACCTAGTTTTACTTCTAAGTTTTATCCGGTGTTTAATCGCGATGATACCAACTTGGTCACTGATCCTATTGAGCGGATTACTGAGAATGCGATTGTCACTAAGGATGGAACAGTTCGAGAAATCGACATGCTGATTTGTGCTACGGGATTTGAGGTTTTTCAGAAGGGGAGTGTTCCTACCTATTGCGTGAAAGGGAAGGGGGATCTTGATCTCAGCGATTTCTGGGAAAACAATCGTTATCAGGCCTACAGTGGATCCACAGTACCTCGTTTCCCTAATTTCTTTTTAATGTTTGGGCCTTACAGTGTCTGTACGGCATCTTGGTTTGGCATGATAGATACGCAGTCTAAACATCTAGTGCGTTGTATTAAGGAAGCTAAAAAACGGAATGCAAATTATGTCGAAATAAAGGAATCAGCTAATGAAAAGGATTTTAAAAAAGTCGTTGCAAGAACCCGATCTACGATATTTAAAACGGGTGATTGTGCTCGCTCTAATAGCTACTACTTTGATAGGCATGGGGACAGTCCAACGATTCGCCCTACTATGGGTTTTTTACATTGGTTCAATACGCGTTTTTTTAGTATGAAAAATTATATTATTGAAAATAGGTAATAGATACAGAAAGGAAAATGAAACAAATAAACCGACAGAATTTCATGTCGGTTTATTTGTTTCATAATACTAACGGAGTTTACCTACTAGATATTTTCATAGAGTCCCTTCTATATAGTTTCTTCTATAGCGTTATTTCCTCAAACTCTTCTTCAAATTCACCCTCGGACCCACCTTCAGTTGAACCCGGCTGGATTGCTGTGGTGATGATCTCTGCTATGCCAGAAATCGTGGTGACATCAAACAAAGTATGTACACTAAGATCAACCGCTAACTCGGCTTTTATTCTTGAACGAATGCGTGTGACATCCAAGCTGTGCCCCCCTAAATCAAAGAAATCGAAGTTGGTGGATACATTGTCTAGTTCTAAAATATCTTGCCATATGGTTTTTAATTTCTGCTCAGTCTCATTTTTGGGGGCGATGTATTCTTTGCTTTCGTAGTTTGCAATTTCAGGTTCGGGGAGAGCACGTTTGTCGGTTTTTCCATTTGCTGTTTTGGGGAACTGCTCCAGTATTACGTATGCCGATGGTACTAAAAATTGAGGTACCCTGTCTTTCATGCCAGCCTTTAATACATTGGGTGTGTGTTCTACACCGGGTATCAATAGTATGTAAGCTATTAGCTCTTTTGTGCCCTTATGATTCTCTTTTAGCAAGACACAGCTATCTCGAACTCCCGCTAACATCTTAAGGTTTGATTCCACCTCTCCTAATTCAATACGATATCCACTGAGCTTAACTTGGTCATCAACGCGGCCCAGCAATTCGATGTTTCCATCTCCGTGAAACCGGCAGATATCGCCGGTTCGGTAAAGCCGGGCATCAGGAGTAGGATCAAATGGGTCAGAGATAAATTGCGCTAGCGTTTTTTCTGGTTGATTCAAATATCTGTCTGCCACGCCATCGCCACCAACATAGAGCTCTCCGGCAACTCCTATCGGCACCTGTCTTTCTTGGGGGTCGAGGATGTAGACCGTTGAATTAGCGATGGGAGAACCAATCGGTATGCTTGTCGCGAATGAATCCACTGATTCCACAAGGTAGGTGGTTGCGAGGGTCGTATTTTCTGTTGGGCCATAGATATTAATTAAGCGTTTTGGTGCCGCCGCGCCATCGTTAGCCGTTAGCACTTCGCGCAGTTGACTCGCATCCGCATTTTCTGCTCCGAATATAACGGTATGGGCGTCAGCAAATACATCAATTTTTTGAGTTGTTAAATGATTGAATACTGAGGTGGATACGCCTAGTAGCTTGATATTCTTTTCCGCTATCATTTTGGGTAAAAGCTCGAGATCGAGTAGAGTCCCTTGTTCGACAATAACCAATTCACCGCCGTTCAATAGTGCGGCCCATATTTCGATAGTGGTGAGATCAAAGGACACATTCGAACAATGAAATACGGTGTCGCCAGGAAGGATGTCTATATAGTTGGTGTTGACTACCAATCTAGAAATGCCTTTGTGTCGAACACACACACCCTTTGGATTACCGGTTGTACCGGATGTATACATCACATAAGCCAGATCCGTTGAACTGACAGGGATATCCAGATTAGTGTCGCTATAGTGTGTCAATTCTTCTTGCAAGTCTTCCCAGACCATGACGATCGACTGATGAGAGTTGTCACTTTCAGTCATGATTTTTCCCCGAATCCTTTGCATCATTTCTTGGCTGGCTTCGGAGGTAATTAAAACCGCTGATCCTGCATCTTCCAGTAGATACGCTATTCGATCTTGGGGGTATGAAGTGTCAATGGGGACGTAAACTCCTCCGACTTTTAATACGGCCAAAGTAGAGACAATCATGGACACTGAGCGGCCCAAGGCAATCGCGACCAGGTGGCCAGGTTTAACACCGGCGTCGACCAGTCGTCGCGCCATCTGATTGGATGTTTGGTTGAGTTCACGGTAAGACCATTTTTCATGACCCAATGACAGAGCGGTGAACTCGGGGTATTCTGCGGCCTTATTTTCAAACTGAAACATCAGTGATTTGTCTGAGGGGTACTCGGTTGAGGTGTTATTCCATTCTTTTAACAGTGCTAGCTCATCCGGCAAAACATAATTCAAACTACTGAGCGCTTCAGTCCCATTAAGGAGCTGTTGTGCGATCAATGTGATTCGTTCGAGAAGTCGACGGGAGTCAAACGCTGTGGGAGAGTAACTCAGGCTTAGCGTCAATCCTTCGTTGTCCTCTTGCACATATAAATGCACTACCTGTTCTACATTGTTTGAATGGCGCGTTAGTTTCTTTACCTTCGTGCCATTCAGCGAAAGTTGCGGCATTGGGAGTAAGTAGTTGTAGTTAAACTCGGGGTCTGAAGACTCAACAATACTATTTCGTACGCTGGTTGAAAGTGCTTTATAGGGTTTTGACTCTTTCTGAAAACGACGAGCGGAATCCAATAACTGCGTGACTGAATCTTCCATGTTTTCAGGTTGAAATACGAAAGGTAAATTGTAGACGTAGATACCGAGATTGGATTGATGTCCTTTGGGTCGAACGCTCAACGCATTATTCACAATAAATGGGTTTGTTGGGCTGCCGTATTGTTTCAATATTAAGGCATAAATGCAGCGGAAGAAAAGCGCAGGGGTAATTGCCTTGGCACGACAATAGTGTTTGATTTCGGTAAATTTCCGCAGATTAATGACCTCGGATTGATGAATGAAATGCTCCTCTTCTATTGCTCCATTTAAAAGGGAAGGTCGCCCTACTGAGAGAGGTTCTACATCTTGTAGTACGTCAGACCAATATTGTCTTAAGTCTGGGGTATCATATTCGTTTCGATGTTGGGTGATATATTCTAGGTAATCTGCATTTTTATTGAGTTTATGTTCAGATACCGCCGCTATTGTTTCGCTCTGTATATGGCTTTCTAGTTTTTGATACTTATTTAGAATCTGTTCAATATGAATAGAACCGCTGATTGCATCCATTAATATATGATGACAAGCGCTGGCAAAAATAAACCGGTTGTGACTCTGTCGCCAAACACGGTACCTCACTAATTGATTACCATGGATGTCATAGGGTTGATAAACGAATTGCTTCACCAAAGTTGATATTTCATCATCGGTTAGATCTTGCGTAGTGGAATCAACTGTATCTAAAGTGGAATCAACCCTATCTAAAGAGCAATCAACGACATCTAAAGTGAAAGAGGGTTTTCGATAAATACATTGGAATGCCAGTTTCATCTCAAATTCTTGCTCATCACCTCTGTGAAAACGGGTTCGTAGTATGGCTTGGTCTTCATGTAAGGATCGAATGGCTTTTTCCAACATCACGTTATCCAGCTGCCCATCAATTGATAGGGATGCCCCAATACAACACTCTTGAGTGTTGGGGTTTATGATGCTGATGAAATACATGTCGTGTTGCATCGGTGTTAACGAGAAAATGGATTCGATATCGATATTCGAGCCACGCTCTATATCTTGTTTGAGCGCAAAGTTAATATCTTGCGTCTGCGTTGTTGACGCTGTCTGATTCTTTTTCATGTAGCACAACCCCCTATTTTTCTGTCTGTTCTATTTTTTTAGGCACAGCCATCAAGATAGATCACTTTTTTTCCTAGATAATTGGTAAATTCCACTGTTGGATGACCATCCAAATCACCGTAATGCAAGCTATTGCTGTCTGATTCAGTGGTTCCATCGATGGGTATTTCGTATTTTCCCGTTTGGTGTACGATTTCATACATAGGTATAATTAACGACGAATCGTGTCTTCGTATTTCACTCAGTATTTTTCGGCCTTTCTCTACTTTCGGCCGGAATAGATTGACGCCTGGGGTGAAAGGCATCGCGTGAAAAAGGTGTATGGGGATGATTTTAATTTGCACTAACAATAATAATAGTTGGCGTAACTTTTCCGTGGAATCGTTAACGTCGTGCAAAAACGGAATTTGAGCGCACTTCAAGATTGAGCCGTAACCATACCGATCAAAAAGCGCGACGGCTGCCTTGAATTCAGGGGTGATTTCCTCAGTACAGGCCACATGAAATACGATGGCGGTGACATCGTGTGTTTTACATAAAGTGATAAACTCTTCGTCGAAACGAAAAGGATTGTGGCTGAGGCAGCGAGTATGTATCCGTATAATTTTAATGCTTTCGATTTCCCGCAATGCCTTGAGTACTTGAGCGAGCTTCGAGTTTGACAAGATCATCGGGTCGCCACCACTTAAGATGACTTCGTTGATTTCGGGATGATCTCTTAAATAGACAAGGGTGTTTTGCCATTCCCCACTTTTGTTAAAGCCATTTTTCTCCTTCTCCATATCGAGCGTCCTGGCTACTTTAAAACAGTAGGAGCAATAGGCAAGGCAGGTATCAGTGACATCGAGTAGCGCTTTGTAAGCATATTTATGATGGAGAAGCTGAGTGGGGAACTCCTCCGAATGTTCCCAGTTTTCATGATATCCGTGAAAGGCATCCGCAGCATCGGATGGCAATAAAGCCGCATCAGGAAAGAATTGTCTCGCAATGGGATCTGAAAGAGTCGGCAATCCCGATTCACATTTAAATTGGCTGATGAGATAGGGCGTCAATTGAAATCTAAAACGTTGCAGGTATTCAGCCAAACCGGTTTGTCTTTCTTGGCTTAGCCCGGGGTAGAGTTGAACAAGGTCTTTTAAAGTGCGGATGGCAAATTTTTGCTGCCATACCCAATCCGTCCATTGCTCAATACGCACATTCCGGTAGAAAACGTGCCGATGATCATGCGATTTTATGGCTTCCATAGCGGGGTCCTTTCCTGTTTTTTATACTTATTCCCTTCGTGCTCTAACTCTAACTCTAACCTTCGTGCTCTAACCTTCTATAGAAAACCTCACGCAAACGCGGCAATTATTCTTCTATGACCAGAGCTTGGTGTCCAATTAGCGACACCATGTGTCCAGGTGAGATTGTTTTGGATGACTAAGTCATTGGGTTGTAACTTATAAGAGATTTTACATTTAAAAAGTTGATCATACCGACTACCGAAATGCCCTATTCTAAGACCCGGATCAGAATCAAACATCTTAAATTCCGAAATGCCGGCAGACTGTTTTAGCAAGCCGCTCTCTAGCAGTAGGTTTTTGAATTGTTCTAGTGAGTCATAGTCTATGGACTCGGTGGTATACCAAAGGGTGTGCAAGTCTTGGTTTAATATATTTGAATGTAATTTTTTCGGAGATGCTAGAACATCATAGAGGGTAATGTTTGAATCGATGGTCGTCGCTTTTAATATTTCATCATCGCTCGTTAAGCTATCTTCCGGCATGTTGAGTCTATACCTCATCCTCAATTGACTTTTCTCAGATCGGCTTAAACTTCTTTTCGTCACTCCCTTTACGACTTTGTCACGAAGTATGCCCCACATTTCGCTATTTTGATCAACGTTCATCAGTATTGTCTCGCCACCATCAGTGGTATTTTCTAGACAATAAAAAGCAGCCATTTGCATACCCAGCAAATGGCTGCCTTCAGAATGGGGAGTTACAATTTTATAATCCTTGCGTTTATCTACTGTCATAAAATAGTCTCCCACATTATCACGGTGTCCTGCGAGGGAAGCCATTCCAGCTTGCAGCTCTAAGGATTCAAGTAGAGCAAAACCTTTTGCAATTTCGGCGATCAAACGGTCCGCTTCAGTGGGATCGACATTTTGTATCAACGCAACCTGATCCTTCTTCAATGATGCGATTGCAAAACTAGCGTCATCTTTAACTGTGCGGGAGTTTATCCTGGATAAGCGACTCTTATCCTCTATTACAATCCCGCCCTGAGCAGTACAATCTTGCATATTGGTTTTCTCCCATTTTTCGAGAGTTGGCGGAAGAGGTAGGAGTCGAACCCACCAAGCACCTTATCAGCGCCTCACTGGCTTTGAAGGCCAGGCACCCCACCGGGGACATCGCTCTTCCGAGATTGATCGGAATCCAGTTTATCGTGTAAATTCTTTTTCTGGAAGTGTCGTGTCGATTATCCTTCGGCTGCTACCATCGCGTAGGGTAAAACGAATAGAGTCGAAATATTCCAGCACTTCGATGATGAGATTACGGCCTACGCCGGTGATGTTTTTGTAGTTGCCGACATTGATTGCCTCACCCCTCGCGTCCAGTACTAATACTTTTTGTGCGTAATCAAGAAGTTGATGAGGTAGTCCATAACGCTTTTCGTTAAGTTTTAACACCAGCCCCTGACGCTGTGCACGATTCAAGGTATCCATCACTTTTGGTTTACTCCAGGCTGTCACCTTCATCAATTCTGAGACTAACGGCATCTGTGCTGCCTGCTTTTCAAAAATGGGCTTTAGCGTTTTCCAGTGCGGTGGATCGGCTTCCTCTTCTTTGGCTTTATAGCCGGGTGTTTGTACTAGTCCACCCACCATCTTGAGTAATCCTTTTTGAATGGCTTCAGAAAGAATCGCTTGAAACAGCGTGCTTGTTATGACGTTTTGCAATTGTTCTAGCAAAGCAGATAATGGTAACCCTGTTTTTTCGGGGTGCTTTAAATGCAGTTGCTGCACGGCTTTAAGTAGCGTTTTTTCAGCAACCTGCCAGTGCTCCTTGGCGATGATGTAGCAAATGCTTTCCTGGATAAAATGCTTAGCGCCATCCAGGTTTTTCAATGCCTGCGTTTCCTGATCGCGCAGGTTCCAACTGCGGCTGAAATCGCTGAGGTTAATTTCAAATTCCTGAGTCTCAAGAAGTTGCTTGATAGACTGCTCGGCATCGTCATGTGACATCGCTGCCAGATACGTTAATCGCTGCTCTCTGGATTTGCCTGCGCGCGGTGCCAGAGGGTCGAGTATCACCCCTCCGCCGAGAGTGACGGTTTCACTGTGATCTCTCAGTAGAAACCTATCGCCGTGACAACAAGAAAAAGGCAGGGGCGACATCAGCTGTACGAGTGCCTCGGTACCCGGTTGAAGACGGGGTCGTGCAGCTTCATCAATAATATAGAGTCTCGCCTCAATATGTTTTGCAGCGATGTGTAACTTGACGGGTGACAAGTGTTTCACCGCAAACGGCGCATCGGTCAGCAGACGAAAACGCGCATCACAACGATGTACCAGTGGAGCATCGATTGCAGTTGTCAGCACATCACCTCGGCTGATTTGTTGTCTCTCAATGTTGCCAGTAATATTGAGAGCGCAACGTTGTCCGGCTTGTCCGCTTTGTGCATCCTTATCCTGTACCCGTAGAGATCTGACTCGTAGCGTTTTACCCAGTGGCAACAACTGTAGTTCATCACCCACATTGATCTTACCTGCTGCGACGGTTCCAGTGACCACCAAGCCTATGCCCTTGAGTGAAAATGCGCGGTCGATAGACATGCGAAAGTGACAATCTAAATTGCGAGCATTGTGTTGCAGTGGATGATTCTGCAAATAGTTTAGCAACTCTGAAATTCCCTCACCCGTGGTGTTGGAGACGGTGAACAGGTCGCATTGTTGGCTTTTTAATAAATCGCGCACTTGCGCGCCGACTTCTTTCACTCGTGTGGCAGGCACTCGGTCTATTTTGGATACCACCGCGACAAAATGTTTGAGCCCAAGTAAACGAAGAACATTCAGGTGTTCTATGGTTTGCGGCATGGGCCCATCGTCCGCAGCCACTACCAGCATCCCTAGATCTATGCCACTGACCCCTGAAATCATCGTGTTAATAAAACGGCTGTGGCCAGGCACGTCGATAAAGCCCAACCGGGTGTCATTGTTCTGGGAATCCGTGGCGAGTGGGAGATAGGCGAAACCGAGGTTGATGGAAAGACCTCGGCGTTTTTCTTCCTCCAGACGATCGGTATCGATACCGGTTAATTGTTTGATCAACGAAGTCTTGCCATGATCTACGTGACCTGCGGTGGCAATGATCAAAACAGTTTCTCTCTTAGTTGTGCCAATTGTGCGACAAAATCCGCCTCTTGTTCCAAACAGCGCAGATCCAGTAATACGCCACCTTTGTGTAGGCGCCCGATCACCGGTATGGGTAATGCTCGCAACGCTTCAATCAGACAGCGAAGTTCACTGTCGATGGCTTTTAACGGTTTTATTTCCAAGCAGGCACTGGCAAGGGTTTCGATGGGTAGTGCACCACTGCCAATTTGGCTGAAGCCGGGGACGACGGTAACGACAAAGCGGGGTGTTAACGCTGCGCTCAGTATCGGCGCTAGGTTTGTTGCTTGGCTTTGAATTATTTCTAAGGGTCGGGTCAGTTGCCTTAAGGTGGGAAGCTCTTGCAGCAAGGCTTCAGGATTACGATACAGTTTTAGCACCTCACTTAATGCCGCAAGGGTCATTTTGTCTAAACGCAAAGCCCGCTTAAGCGGATTCTTTTTTATTTTCTCTATCAAGTCTTTGCGTCCAGCAATAATTCCCGCTTGGGGGCCACCAAGCAGTTTGTCACCGCTGAAGGTAATGATATCGGCTCCATTGTTGATGGAGGTGGCAGCGCTTGGCTCATCCGGTAAACCCAAACTGGAAAAATCGATGAGGCTACCGCTGCCTAAATCGATGACAAAAGGTAAATTATGCTGACCTGACAGATGTGCCAAATCCACTTCACCCACCGATTTGGTGAAACCCTCTACGCGGTAATTACTGGTGTGTACTTTCATTAATAAAGCCGTTTGTGAATTGATGGCCTGTTCATAATCTCGCAGATGGGTGCGATTAGTGGCGCCAATTTCTACCAACGTACAACCGGAGCGTGACATAACCTCAGGGATGCGAAAGGAGCCGCCAATTTCCACCAACTCTCCCCTCGATACCGGCACCTCTTGGTTCATGGCCAGCGTGTTAAGCACTAATAATACTGCGGCGGCATTGTTATTGACGGCGGTAGCGGCTTCAGCGCCGGTGAGTTCACAAATCTGCGCTTCAATATGGGATTCGCGGTCGTCGCGTTTGCCGGTAGAGAGATCGAATTCAAGATTGGAAGGGGATTGAGCAACCATCACCATCGCCTCTATCGCCCTTTGCGGCAGAGATGCCCGCCCCAGATTGGTATGTAAAACAGTGCCGGATAAATTGAAAACAGGGCGTAGGCTGCATTTATCCATGTTCTCTAATTTCGCGGTAGCAGCAGACTGAATGGCCTCAATGGAATGTGCCGGGGAATCTCCCGCTGTAATGGCCGTACGCAACAGCGACAATTCCTCACGAAGTGCTGCGACAAATTGTTCATGGCCCCAGCGTTCTATTAATGGTTGCGATTTTTGCAACAGGCTATCGATTCCGGGCAACTGGCGAAACAGCGCTTGAGTTGTCGAGTTGTCACGGCTCGTTGACATAGGTTTTCGATCTCATAGGGTAGAGGCGAGGAGTTTATTTAGAGAGGTGATGTTGCAGCTAGGCCATGCTAGCATGCAAACCAAATTATTGGTGAGTGCTTTCTCGAACAGGGATAGCACAGTGTTTTTATCTCGTTGATTGTTGAATTGTTAATCGTGAATCACATCAGGAAATGAATATGCATCCTCCCGTCAGTTACATCCAGCAAACGAAGGCGCTTTATGACAGCCTCGGTTATGAACCTTATAAATGGTTTGCAGCCGATTCAGAGCCCGCTTTCACCAAGCTCAAACAACCATTGTCAGAATGCAAACTCGGATTAGTCTCTACTGCAGGCACTTATGTTGCCGGCCAGGTAGCGTACTACTACAAGGACGATACCAGTGTTCGAGCCATTCCCAGTAATACGCCGGTGGAAGATATTCGTTTCTCCCACGTTACTGAAAATTATTTAGTCGATGCCCGTCAAGATCCGCGTTGCACTGTTCCTCTTGAGGCACTGCAAACTTTGCAGAAAAAAGGCGTCATCGGTTCATTGGCGAATAACTTTTTTTCTTGCATGGGGGGTATTTATTCCCAGCGTCGGGTTGTGGATGAGCTGATTCCTGCATTGGAAAAAGGCATTGCCGATGAAGAGATTGATGTGCTTCTGATGGTGCCGTTGTGACCCGTTTGTAATCAGACCGTGTGTCTGATATCCCGTCATTTTGAAGCGAAAGGAATACCTACACTTATTCTTGGAGGTGGTCAGGACATCTTGCAGGCAGGAAAACCGCCGAGGGCTAAATTTCTGAATTACCCACTGGGTTTTGGCACAGGCAAGCCCTTTGACACAGAGAATCAACTGGCAGTGCTAACAGCGGCTGTTGCGGGTTTCGATAGCATGCTGAAACCGGGGGTTGAGTCTCTGGATTTCTCCTGGGATTCGGGGTGGGAGATGATAGCGGAACGAGACAAAAATAAAGATGGAGCGGATCAACGCTCGCCTCGAGATACCACACCTCGTTATCAAACGGAACGAGACAAGGAATTGGCCGAAGGTAATTAGTATGGCGACCGATGACCATTCAGAAATGAAGAATGCAACGACAGACAACACCACTATTCGGAAAATTCTGGATGAGTCAAAAACCATTGCGATAGTGGGATTGTCGGGCAACTGGTATCGGCCGAGTTTTTTTGCCGCGAAATATCTGCTGGAACGTGGATTTAATGTCGTCCCAGTAAACCCTAATTATGAGGAGATACTGGGGCAGAAGTGTTATCCGAATCTTGAGTCTATTCCCGATAAAGTGGATGTGGTCGATCTATTTCAAAAAGTGGAGCAAGTGCCTAAATTTGTGCAACCCGCTATCGATATCGGTGCCAAAGTGCTCTGGCTGCAACTGGGTATTGTTCACGAAAAAGCAGCGGCTCAAGCTCACAATGCCGGCCTAAAAGTGGTCATGGATCGCTGCATGAAAATTGAATACGCGCGATTGTTTGGCGGCTTGAATTGGGCGGGTGTCAATACCGGTATTATTTCAGCCAAGCGTCCTCGGCGATTACCTTAAAAACCGTACTTAATAGGAAGTAACTATGGCGGATCATGAGTTTGGGTTCGAAACCCGTTGTTTACACGCGGGACAGATACCCGACCCAGCGACCGGCTCAAGGGCGACGCCTTTGTACCAAACTGCTGCCTACGTGTTTGATGATACGGAACATGCCGCCAGTCTCTTTAATGCCCAAACCTTTGGTAATATTTATAGCCGATTATCCAATCCCACTACGGCGGTATTTGAGGAGCGCATGGCTTCACTTGAAGGGGGTAGTGCTGCACTCGCGGTGGGTTCGGGACTTGCGGCGCAGATGACGGCACTGCTCACCTTGTTGTCGGCCGGTGACGAACTCGTGTCGGCGAGCACCTTATACGGTGGCAGCTATTCGCAGTTTGATGTGACTTTTAGGCGCATGGGCATTGATACTATTTTTGTCGATCCCGATAACGTGGATAATTTTCGTAAAGCTATTACTGATCGAACAAAAGTCATTTTTATCGAAACCATCGGCAACCCTTCCAATAACGTGATCGATATCGAAGCCGTTGCGAATATTGCCCATGATGCGGGTATTCCGCTCATGGTTGATAATACCTTCGCCACGCCATTTCTTTGTCGACCCTTTGATCATGGCGCGGACATCGTCGTTCATTCCGCCACAAAATTTATCTGCGGCCACGGTACATCCATTGGTGGAGTGGTGATTGAGTCCGGCAAATTTCCTTGGGACAACGGTAAATTTCCGGAAATGATAGAGCCTTCTAAGGGTTATCATGGCCTGCGGTTTTATGAGACTTTTGGCGATTTTGGCTTTATCACTAAATGTCGACTGGAAACCTTGCGAACACTGGGGCCGAGTTTGAGCCCCTTCAATTCCTTTCTCTTTCTTCAAGGATTAGAAACCTTACACCTTCGTATGGAACGGCATGTAGAAAATGCGGTGAAAGTTGCCGAGTTTCTGAGGGATCATAAATCAATATCCTGGGTTAAATATGCCGGGCTTGCTGATAACCCTTACTTTGATCTAGCACAAAAATATCTGCCCAAAGGCGCTGGTGCCATTCTTACCTTCGGCATCAACGGCGGCATGGAGGCGGGCATTAAGTTTATTGAGAACGTTGAGTTCTTAAGTCATCTCGCCAATGTGGGCGATGCTAAAACCTTGATCATTCATCCTGCCTCAACGACTCATAGGCAGCTGAGTGAAGAGGAGCAAGTAGCGGCGGGAGTTGAACCGGACATGATACGCATCTCCGTTGGGCTGGAAAGTATTGATGACATCCTTTGGGACATTGATCAGGCGCTTGAGATATCTCAAAAAATCGATTCCGAATAGAATTTGAATGCATGTCGGTGTCACCAAAAACCCGTATTTAATGGTCAAGCGAGGGAGATTTTTTATTAGGCAGCAACGACTCAGTATTTTCTTATTATTGGGTTTCTTAGTTTCAGCTAGTAAGCGTGTGGCCTGTAAAGAATAAATTAAAGGCATCCACAGCGTGCCCTTTTTTATTGTCTCGTTTATTTGTCATATTCAAATGTTAGGCTGCGTAGCTCTATACCAAGAACTTGGTATTTAATCTGACATCGAAATTACATAGAGTTTGATAATCCTGGGTTAAATATAAAGGAAATCAAATGAGCATCGGAAAATGCGAAGCATTAAAACGTCACCAATCTAGACAAACTCTTGGTCAATCTATTGATCATTATAAAAAACGGATTCGTTACGCCGGCTTTATTTTTCTATCTCAGTTCTTACTGATCACGGCCAACGCTGAAACAGTGACTATTTTGCCTGATGGTCCGGACCAAATGCCGGTCTTGTTTATACACGGTGTTAATTCCGATGGTGCTTTGTGGGGAGTGGGGCCAACAGAGGGGCATTTGGGGGGACGTGTAGATTTAGCGAGCAAGTATATCGAAACTAAAACGTTGGGGCCTGCTCGTTCCCCTTCTCGATTCTTTGATCAGCAGGGTATACCCAACTGGGCGGTTCAATGGAAAGCGGAGGGAGGCGATAGTCCTTATGCTAGCGCGGATGAAGGGCATGCATTTTTACAAACCCCAGCTGAATTAAGGGCAGGCGTTGACTGGATTGAGGGGACGTGGACCTCTCAAAATAACCCGCTACCCAGTGCAAAAAGCGTTTTAGCTTCATTGCATATCCTTGACGTGGATACGACTAATCTTCCTCTTCCTATTACTGAAATTGATAAAGTGGCAGCCCCAAATTTTTCAAGATTGATGATCGCAGCTCAATTGCCCGGAAGACATAATTATCAAACAGCAGGTCGTATTGATGGTCGTGCTGATAATCTGTTGGATATGTTAGCGTCTGAGCGCAGCGAAATGGGTAAACTTGGCAAGTATAGACAAGTCAATATTCTCACTCACTCAATGGGAAGCCTGATCACTCGGGCCGCATTACACAAGGCGGTTGAGGATGGTTCTCGTCAAGATTCAGAATTTGTCGCGAACGTGATTTATAACGCGCCTCCGTTCGCGGGCTCTACATTGGCATATCTGGCGAACTTATTGTTTGAACCGACACTAGTGACTCGGGAAGTATTTGCCGATCCTATGGTTAGGCGGATGTTAGAGACGCATCCAGTAGCAGTCGCATCTATTGGTGGATTGATAGATGTTATTATTTCTCCCCTTTATAGGGAGCTGGGTTTTACTTCTACCTCATTTTACGGCTCCTTACCGTTATCGTTCAAAGTAACAAAATTCCTTTTAGATAGAACGAACGGAGGTAATGCGGGTATTCTTTTATTAAATTATCTTACGGTGGATATATTTTGGGGAAATGTAGCGGCGACCTTTATGAATACAGGATTGCGCGCACTCCTTCGGGATTATAATGGACTGCCGGGGATGAAAGAGCTGGAGCCGGAAGGTGGGGCAACTCACATCACACGTTATGATAATCATCCCGATATAAAACAATTTGTCACTTTGGGTAATGGTGGTCCACAAGTAAACTTGTTTCCTGATAATTTGAGTTCAATCGTCACTAACCCCGATATATTATTCAATCCGCCTTTTTTATCTGCTCAGCAAGATGATTTGGCCTTGGCTACCGGTAGTGCAGAGCTATTAACAACGACCGATGCTTTTGGTCCGGCCATGACACTGCTGTCGCCTATCAATTCAACCTCGGGTGTCTTTAATGGTTTTACCCATGAAGATTTGTGGTCCCATAATGTGCCGGCCATGGCTCCAGTGTGGCTGAAAACCTTATGGGTGCCGCCGACCAGTTTAATCTTAGACGGTGATGTTATTGAAGCGGATTCGGCATCACGTAGTTATGTTATTAATGATCTGGATACGGAAATTCGATTTGAGTCGGAGTCCTTTGATAAAGCGTTAACTTTTACGGCACCGTTTCCTGTCAATCAACAAGATAGTTTAACGATTAATGTAGCCGCTGCATCTCATCAATACCGCGTTATTCCCGACAATGGTACTTTCACTGAAGTCGAAGAATGGCAGGAGTTGGCGGTGGGTTCCAGCCTTTCGTTCCGGCAAATTGTCGATGATTTTTCGCTATCAGGAACTCCCTTCTTTCTGGAATGGCGCTCGATTAATGCCATAGGAGGTCGAGAGATGATTCGGCGAGCACGTTTTGCCGTGATAGGGGATGTCGCTCAGATATCCAGTTACCGACTGTTGGCCGTTGATTACAGTGAGGTGTTGGAGAAGTCTGCTTACTCGCATTTGGATGCTAAAGCCGTACGCAATAAACTATTACTGCGGACGCTAGAGGGGAATGCCTCTTTATTGGAAAAGTTAGCGCAAGTGCAGGCGCAAACCGAGGCGAAGTGGGTGTTACGCAATCCGCAAAGCAAAGCACTTTTCTTCACCTTCGATGCACGCACGGATATAGAGTATGCGTGGGATGATGAAACCCTTTCTAACCCCAGCAATCGGGCGGATGTGGATAGCGCGGTAATCAATTTAGGTTCTTTAAGCGAGGGGCGTCACAATTTGTTTATACGTACATCGGTATCCGCAATCGGTGTTACACAACAATCGGATATTATGCAATTCAGTGTGTTAGTCGATAACACACCACCGTTGATCCATTTTACCCAAGCCAGCAATCATCCGTTAGGGGTGGTCGTCGGGCCGATGACGCCATTGTATTTTACAGTACAGGATATTGAAACCAACGCGGCAACGGGCGTGGCATTGTTGGCGGGTCAGGAGAAATGGACTTACCCCGATAGCAAAATTTTTAATTTAAATAATACAGATTTTATTGAAGACCTCGAATCGAAGGGTATCGCCGGCGGCTTTGTTGATATTGTTTTTAACGCGGAAGACGCCGTTGGAAATCGCAGTGAAATCACTGAGCAGTTTTATTTGGATATCGTCTCGCCCGACCAAGAAATTGTTGAAATTACGGATACATTATTAGTTGCGCAAGGTGAATATAAAACCGCGACAAAGACGGTGACATTAGTGTTAGATCAGTCAGATTCCGGAGCCGGTGTGACTGAAAACCCACACTTAATGGGGGTGCATGAAAATGGCGAACTGGTTGCCAATGAAACGTTGATTAAAGGAGCCGTCGCAGGATTCTTACAAAGTTATAGCGCCGATATAGAATTATCGGAGGGTATCAATCACTTCGTTGTGAATTCTGTCGATATTGCCGGTAATGTTGCCGCACTGGAATTTGATATTGAATACGCATCAATTGAATCTGTTAGTGATGTTGATATGTTGTCGCCTCGGCTGGAGAGCTGCTTTGATGAAGAGGGGGAAGCTGCAATTTGCGGGTCGACAGGTGCGATTGACGAAATGGCCACGTCCTATCACGGAGATACCACGGTATTTTCCTCCAGCGGACGACGTTTTGTTCATGGTGATTTTAATAAGGAGCAGGATGTCTTTGTTTATCGTAATGGATTGTTGTCTTTAGTGAGTAGTACGCAAGATCTAGAGCAGAGCAATGGGAGAAGCCAGCAGCCTGCTGTTTCAGGAAACGGTCGATATATTGTCTTTCAAAGTGCAGCGACGAATCTGGTCGCTAATACAGAACAAACGAGTAGCACGCAGAAGAACTTATATATAAAAGACTTGGATACAGGAAAAATTGCGGTAATTTCCCGAGAAAGCGACCAATCCCCTGCAAATCTATTCGGTAGTTTTAATTATTTATCTGCGATTACCTATTCGGGACGTTATGTGTTTTTTTCTGCTCGTGTGAATCGATTCGTTGACGGAATGACCTCACCGGATAATTTTAACAAGATGTACATGGTTGATCTTGATCCCGATGCTAACGGAGATTATTTTGATGATAATTATCAAAATCACGCAGTCTCCTATAGAGCCGATGAAGAAACAGAAATGTTAGCGGGAAATATGTTGAACGCCAGTGTGAGCCAGAATGGTAAATACCTGGCGTTCAGTACGGGTGTGAATGAACTCACTACGTCTGCAGGTATTATGTTGTTTAAATTTTCCGGCAATGATGTAGATGGCACGTTGGATGTGTCTCAGAGAGAAGCCGTTTTTATTGGGGGCGGTAGTTTGGCTCGTGTTAGCCCAAGAGGTGATAGTGTTGCTTTCCTCACTCGTGATAATTTAACGGCAGATGATGACAATCAAGATGGCGTTGATGCGGACATCTATCTTTCGTCGGGTGAAACAGCAGGCGGAAGTTTTAGTAATCGTCAGCTTGAATTGGTAAGCAAGTCCCATGACGGTGGAGGGTCAGCAGGTAACGGCGGATATGTCATTAAACATATTGCTATTAGCCAGGATGCTCCTTCAAGCTCAAGTGACAGCGACGTAAAAGTCAGTTGGGTGTCGGAACACAATAATATTGTGTTGAACGACGGTAATAATGCAGAAGACCTTTTTGTTTATCGCCAGTCACTCACTTTTCCTGATGGTTTAGAAGTGCCGAATTGGATTAGCAGTGATACACCCTCTATTAACGTCGGAGCGGGCCTGTTAACCCCAGATGGGCGTTACGCTCTCTGGACGACTCGACAAACTTACTTTGATCCGTTTGCACCCGATGGGAATACCAACGTCTATCGACGACGAATTGATCCCATTGCAGAAATCACATTAGACGTAGCGATAGTCGGTGACGGTACTGTGAATCGCTTTCCGGAAGGCAGTGAAGTCACAGCCTCTACGTTTGATTATAATGACGATGAACAGGTCGTGTTAACGGCTCGGGCGAATGAGAATTCAGTCTTTATCGGCTGGACGATCGCTGATGGAGCGGGTAGCAGTGGTTTGGGTAGCGATGGCAACAGTACAAACTCTGTCTTGACATTAAAAATGCATGAGGCGAAAAGTGTTGTCGCGAATTTCGAAACCGTTCCTGGCCCTGTATCAGCGGCCGTTGAAATCACTACTGATCAGAATGTAGAAAGTCTCGGTGTAGAACCCGTCATCCAAGGTGAGCCGCAGCATTTGTATTCGGTAACAATAGAGTCTAACCCGTTAAACGGTCAGGTTCGAGCCAGCAACGGCCTGCTGTTTTATAAACCCGATGTCGATTTTGTTGGCAGCGATAGTTTTACCTTCCAAGTTGAGAATCAATTTGGACAACGCTTGGCGACACCCGCTACTGGGACCGTTATTGTTAACGCCGTTAACCAGGCGCCAGAATCTGCAACATTAGTCATTGAAACTCAAATGAATGTTGCCAGTGAATTAACAGAGCCTGAAATTGTCGACAGTACTGAGGATGAGGTATTTACTTACCGTGTGCTGATCCCACCAAACAATGGTGTTGTTAACATCATTGATGACGGCTTTATCTATACTCCGGTAACGGGGTTTGTGGGTGAGGATAGTTTTCTGTATCAGATAACGGATTCCGCCGATAACACGCTATCGGCAACAGCAACGATTACAGTACTGTCGTCCACGTTTGTTGAGCCATCGGAAGAACCCGTTGAGAATACAAATCCAGACATCGTTGATGAAACTGAAGATCCTATCGAAGATGAATCTAATCCGCCCTCGAATGATGATGCGGGTGAAGAGTCAGGTGGCGGCGGTGGAGGTGGTGCGTTGGAACCTGTGAGGCTTTTTGTCTTCATGATGCTACTGCTTTTTCTTAGAATGAGGGGGTTGCGAAGAAAATTGGTGTAGCTTCGTTAGGGGATACACCCATCCTTGAAAACTGATTTAAGGTAGTGAATTGAATGATTTTTCGAGGATTGATGAAAAGGTAAGATAGGTTGAAAGGGTCCTGTTAATAGAAAAGCTAGAAAAGCGAATGGACAGTTAGCTTGTTGATCATGTCTTACGATTAGTCAGTGCTGACAATTCATCGCTATTGGTACCCGGCATTACGCAATCAGAAATAATCTCTTTACAAAATGGGAGCTGATTATCAATTAGAAAATGTCATGAGAGGTGTTGCCGTATATCTGTGGTTCTTGTTTGTAGCCTAGACCTTTTTTAATTGAATCTCGCTTAACGCTCCGGCGTACACTTTGATATATAGTATCGAGCTGCTTGGTTCCCTTTGATAACTGGTCGATGAGGTAATAGGAAAAGAGCCTATGTCCCTTATCTTGAAAATCATTTGCGAATTCATTACTTTTTCCGGCGGTAAAAACGGCGAGCTTGCGGCTATCGACTTTTTCTTTTTTCACCTTTAATACGGGCGCGACTCCCTTGTATAATAGATTGCCTTCATCATCTTTACCGCTAAAGCACGAATCAATGAATACAAATACACTAGATGCCGACGAGGAGGAAAGTTTTTTATAGATATTGCTCAACTTCAAGTTAGGTTCTAAATAAATGGCATCGGCACTCATGTCTGCAGGCAATAAATAGGTATCTCCATCTTTGCCTGGTACACCATGACCGGCAAAATAGAGATAGATTTTGGAGTCATTCTCCGCCAGCTCCCTTAGTGTTTCGATTTTGTATTTCAGTTGGCCACTACTAGCTTCATCGTTATACAGGGTTAAGATATTTTTCTCGGGAATACCGAATGTCGTATTTGCCAATTGATAAAAAGACTGCGCTGACGAATCAGCATACATCACATTGGTGTTTTGTTTGTATTCATTGATGCCGATAATCAAGGCGTAGGAGTTGTCATTGATGTTGGGGTTTTTAGTGTAGGTGAAAGCGCTTTTCCGTCTTTTACTGTTTTTCGAAAGCTTAGCGCGTCTTGTACTCTTAGGACTATCTGAGGACTCGTTAGGCTGAGCGTCACCTTTACCGCTGGATAGAGTTGTTATCGTATCAGCGAGAGTGTTGGCCGCTTCCGAAGATGCCTCGAGTATATTGTTGACGGCAACGGAGGAGCAGCCAAAGAAGACCGCTGACATTAGGCAGATCATGATGAGTCGTGTTAGAGCAATCATGCTATATATCTCCAATTAATTGAGTAGCAGTCCCATAGGGCCACGAATTTAGATAGGTTGTGAATACATCCCTTCGCTGGGATAGCGGTGGCACTAATTCTATCAGTAGATACTGAATTAGACGAAGCTAATAATAACAATGTGACTCCTTTAGGCCGTGAGTTAGACTATATACCTCTTCCAATCTCCCTTCGCAAAGTCGGTCATATTTTAATGATGTTAATGAAATACATTGCGTTATCCTTTGTACTACTGCTGGCGGGTTGTGGCTTTATTTCAGATGAGCTGTTGAATTGCCTTAATCGTGAACTTGAATTTTCTCAAAGCACCATTCCGCCAGCGGTATTGAACCAAGAGTATCAAACGACAATTTCAGCGGCTATTCGTCATACCCCTGACGATGACGTTTATTCCTATCGCCTTTCTTTATCGGGGGATTTACCATCTGGCCTTGAATATTATCGTTCCTCTTCTAGTCGGCATATGGAGTTTCGGGGAACACCTCTTGAAAGTGGAGACTTTCCATTTGAATTGCGAGTCTCTTTGCCTATGGATGATGAGGATCTATTTTGCGGGGAAAATGTGCTAACGCAGAGCTATACCTTACGCGTATCGGTCATGTAGTGGTTGAAACGAGAAAGGATGCATCTGTTGACAATGTTAGATATCATCGCATCTAGCACATTATTTTTAGTCATCAGGTGAGTCAAAAGTCACTATGAGAATTGTATTTGAATGACAGTATTTAAACGGACATCCTTCTTTTTTCTACCCCCTCTCTTTTTTTCTATTCTGCTTCTTGTTTGGCACGACGGGGTTTTTGCCGCATATCCTGCTTGGTATTTAAAGTCAGCGACTAACAGCTATGAACTTTACGGCTATGGGCAGGGGGCGACGATTAATGATGCGAAGGCAAGAGCGTTACTTGATATTGCCCAGGCGTTGGAGGTTCAGGTCGAAGGCTCAATGACGATATCTGAATCGTTACATAACGATAATTTTGAGAGCGCTGTTTCTCAAGATGTTAAAACCTCTTCCTCTTCCGTTATTGTGGGTGCGGTACTAAAAAATTTCCACGAGAGTGAGGGTATTTGGTATGTGTTGCTCACCTACGATACCCGGTCGCTAGGTTTGAAGTTTAAGAGTGTGTTGAAAGCCAGAGCGCTGGTGGAAGAGACGAATAATTATTTGTCTGAATCCAGTTTAGTCAGCAAGATAAATCAACAGGTAGGCGTCAAATTACGCTACCAAGTTTTACGGGAAGATGACCTTTGGAAAATTCGCTACAAAGACGTTAAGTTTACGCTTACTGAATCGGAGTTAATAAAAACATTTAAGCCTAACAAGGGAAAATCGATAGGCTTAAAGCTCAATAAAAAAATATATTATCCTGAAGATGTTATGACGTTTGATGTTACCTCACGAGACAAAGGATTCGTGTCCATTCTTTTGGTAGAAAAAAATGGCAAGGTCGGTGTTCTTTATTCCAATATTGAAAGTCACTCGAAGATGGTCGTTCCTAGCAAAGATAGCGATGAGGAAATAATCGTATCGAATCCAGAACAAAAAGTCCTGCACGAAATGTACGTCGCAATCTGGAGTGAAAACCCTAGGGACTTATCATTATTTGAAGATATTCAGAGTGATTATCTTGATGATAGTAACTATAAATTTGGAGACCTCACCAATCTATTGGACACTGTAGATTACAGTTCGGCAGTCATAAAAATAAAGTAGATTGAAACTGACACCATCCCCTGGTGCGATAATTCTCTTCTGAAGGTACAATGTTTCAAATTTAGGGGGCAGCGCCAAATCGGGGCTGGTCTTACACTATGAGTAGAGCTTCAAACTTAGGCTAATTTTATTTATCGATAGTTGAGCTATTTCTAGCGGAGATGTACGTGAAAACTGTAGTAATAAGTGGTACTGGCTTGTATACGCCAAAGGAGTCCATTAGTAATGATGAGCTGGTGGAGACATTCAATCAATATGTGGGCAATTATAACAAGAGCCACGAGGCAGAAATCGAAGCCGGCACAGTTACGGCGTTAGATGTATCCAGCTCAGCGTTTATCGAAAAAGCATCAGGTATCAAGAGCCGGTATGTGATGAATAAATCGGGGGTGCTTGACCCGGAAGTCATGCACCCGCTTATTCCTGATCGCCCTGATGAAGCGCAATCACTGCAGTGTGAAATGGCAGTTGTCGCGATAGATCAAGCACTTAGCCAGTCGGGAAAAGAGGCTGGTGATATCGATTTTGTGGTCGTGGCTTGTTCCAATATGCAGCGAGCTTACCCCGCGATATCAGTGGAGATTCAAGATGCCCTAGGGTTTGAGGGTTATGGCTACGATATGAATGTAGCATGTTCTTCAGCGACCTTTGGTATTCAGGCAGCGATGGATGCTATCCGCTCTGGTTCTGCTTCCTGTGTAGTGGTGGTTAATCCTGAAATATGCTCTGGACATTTGGATTGGACAGATCGTGATTGCCATTTTATTTTTGGTGATGTTTGTACTGCCATTGTTTTAGAAGCGGAAGAAACGTGCACTAGTGACAATGCATTTGAAATCGTGGGTACCAAATTGATCACTCGGTTTTCAAGCAATATTCGAAATAACTATGGTTTTATGAATCGCGCCGATCCCAGTGCTGTGGGTGCGAGAGATAAGTTGTTTAAGCAACAAGGAAGAAAAGTGTTTAAGGAAGTTGTGCCGATGGTGAGTCAATTGATCACTGAGCATATTCAGTCTCTGGACATCACTAATACTCAGTTGAAGCGGCTTTGGTTGCATCAAGCAAACTTGGGTATGAATTTGCTCATTACAAAGCGGGTCTTAGGCCGAGAAGCGGTCAAGAATGAAGCTCCTATAATACTGGATGAATTTGCTAACACGAGTTCCGCTGGCTCCATTGTGGCTTTCCACCGTCATAATGATGATTTCGAGACTGGAGATATTGGATTGATCTGTTCTTTCGGTGCGGGCTATTCTGCAGGGAGTGTGGTTGTTCGTAAGCGATAGTGTTTCTCTATTTTCCATTGTGCCTGCGATAACGTTGGCACATGGGATCTTCTAAGTATTTCTTCGTCCCGCCTCAGATCTTTAATCATTTGCTGCACTAGCTAATTTTATCCCTATCCAAAGTTACTACCATTCAATGTTACCGCCATCCAAAGTTGAGACAAGCTTGAATCGTTATTGAAGTTCGATTGCCAATCGACAGAGAATCATTTTTTGATGATTAGAGTTGTCCACATTGATGTGAGTCAATGGCTTTTAATATGATCCCGCTAATCTTCTAGTTTTAGCGCCACTGATCCTTTCTATACATAGAGAATAGAACGACATAGCGAGTAGCAGGTAGAGTTCGAAAATCTCATTTTTGAGGGATTTCCCCCAATACTCAGATCAGTGTGTGCGTGATACTCAGTTCAATTAGACGCATCACGGAGACAAGTGAGATATGCAGCTGAAGACCCATTTGTTTAATGAATCTAGGCTTAATGAATCTAGGCTTAATAAATCTAAGCTTAATAAATCTAGGCTTAAGAAATGTTGGATTTTAATGTTTCAGATCACAACAGGATCTATTCGATTAGTCGGTTTTCTTTCACTTTTTTTTTGTAGCGTTGCAATGGCATCACCGTCTGATCGATGGCAAATGAATTTGTCACCAGGTGTCACTGAATTAGGGAAATCCATTTATGATTTGCATATGATCATTGTCTGGATCTGTGTAGCAATTGGGGTCGTCGTTTTTGGTGTGATGGGATACGTGCTGATTGCCCATCGTAAATCCCTGGGAAGAACACCTGCCACCTTTGATGAAAGCGTCAAAATCGAAATCGCGTGGACGATAGTGCCGACATTGATTTTGATGTTAATGGTGGTGCCAGCGACCAAAACGATGATTGAGATCTACGATACTAGTGAAGCAGATCTGGATATTATGATCACCGGCTACCAATGGAAATGGAAATATGAATACATCGACAATGAGGGTGGTGAAAATTTCTCTTTCATGAGTATCCTGTCCACTCCGCAAGACCAGATCAATAACCTTGAGCCCAAAGGTGAAAACTACTTATTAGAAGTGGATGAGCCATTAGTGATTCCTGTGAATAAGAAGACGCGCTTGCTGCTCACCGGTGCTGATGTGATACATGCCTGGTGGGTGCCGGCATTGGCTGTGAAGAAGGACGCGATTCCTGGGTTTGTAAATGAAGCTTGGACCTTGCCCACCGAGATAGGAACTTACCGAGGTCAGTGTGCGGAACTGTGCGGTAAGGATCACGGATTTATGCCAATCGTGGTTGAGGTAGTGAGTGAAGAGGATTACGCGATTTGGCTAGCCGATAAAAAGAACGCTTCTAAAGTTGATCTTAGTGTGAAAACGAAAGATGAGCTGATGGCCAGCGGGCAGGCCCTCTATGATAAAAACTGCGCTGCTTGTCATCAGGTAAACGGTAGCGGAATTCCTGGAGTTTTTCCTGCCTTAATTGACAGCCCTATTGCCTTGGGTGATGTTAAAAAGCATATCGATATTGTAGTCAATGGATTGCCAGGCACAGCGATGGGAGCCTACGGAGATCAACTACCGCCCGATGTGTTGGCTGCAATTATTACCTATGAAAGAAATGCTTGGGGCAATGATGTCGGTGACACAGTTCAAGCTGCAGACGTCACTAACTTTAATCGTTGATCTCAATGTTAAATGAATAACTATAAACATTAACTAATAGTCAAAGAAGGGATAAGTAATGGGAGAGCATCACGGTCCTGCGAAGGGCATCAAACGCTGGCTATTTGCGACGAATCATAAAGATATAGGCACCCTGTATTTGTGGTTTAGTTTCGCTATGTTTTTCGTTGGTGGATTGTTTGCCATGGTGATTCGGGCTGAGTTATTCCAGCCGGGATTACAGTTGGTGAATCCACAGTTCTTTAATCAGATGACAACGATGCATGGGTTGGTAATGGTTTTTGGTGCGGTGATGCCCGCCTTTGTCGGGTTAGCAAACTGGATGATTCCCATGATGATCGGTGCGCCGGATATGGCGCTACCGCGTATGAATAATTTGAGCTTTTGGTTGTTACCCGTTGCGGTGATTCTGCTGGTAAGTACCTTCTTTATGGAAGGTGGCGCGCCGGCATTTGGCTGGACTTTTTATGCGCCGTTATCCACCACCTATGCGCCGCCATCCACCACCTTTTTTATCTTTGCTGTGCATATACTGGGAGCTTCGTCGATTATGGGGTCGATAAATATTTTGGCGACCATAATTAATTTGCGCGCGCCGGGTATGACGTACATGAAAATGCCGATGTTTGTGTGGACGTGGGCCATTACCGCATTTTTGCTGATTGCCGCAATGCCCGTGTTAGCCGGTGTGGTCACCATGATGTTAATGGATATCCATTTTGGAACTTCCTTTTTTAGTGCGGCAGGGGGTGGTGATCCGGTGTTGTTTCAACATGTATTCTGGTTCTTTGGGCATCCTGAGGTGTATATTATTATTCTGCCTGCATTTGGTGTGATTTCTGAAATTATCCCTACGTTTTCCAGAAAACCTTTGTTCGGTTATTCCTCCATGGTTTATGCCACCGCGTCTATCGCCTTTTTGAGTTTTATCGTTTGGGCTCATCATATGTACACTACAGGGATGCCTTTGGCTGGTGAGCTTTATTTTATGTATGCGACGATGTTGATTGCTGTGCCAACGGGAGTGAAGGTGTTTAACTGGGTTGCCACTATGTTTGGTGGGGCACTGACCTTTGAGGCACCCATGTTATTTGCCGTCGCAACGGTATTTCTTTTTTCGTTGGGTGGATTTACCGGGTTGATGCTAGCGATTGCACCCATCGATTTTGCCTATCAAGAATCTTATTTTGTGGTAGCTCATTTCCATTACACCATGGTGGCTGGTGCCATTTTTAGTATCTCCGGGGCGATTTATTTTTGGTTACCCAAATGGACAGGGAAAATGTACAACGAAACATTGGCGAAGTTACATTTCTGGATCGCGTTCGTGGGATTTAATGTCACTTTCTTCCCACAGCATTTTGTCGGGTTAGCAGGGATGCCACGTCGGACCCCGGATTATGCATTACAGTTTGCTGATTTCAATATGATCTCAAGTTTGGGCTCTTTTGTTTATGCTATTGCACAGCTAATCTTTCTGTTCGTTATTATCCAAACTATTCGAAGTGGTACTAAGAGTTCAGAAGAGAAAACTTGGGATGGGGCAAATGGATTGGAGTGGACGATTCCAAGTCCAGCCCCTTTTCATACGTTTTCGACTCCTCCCACTGTAAAATAGCTTCTATCAACAATCTAGATTAACCATTTAAGGGAAGGGAGACGTTAGTGACTTCTACAGATAATCAATCTTATTATGTACCCGACAGCAGTCCGTTGGCTGTCTCCACCTCGGTTGCCGCAGGGGTACTGATTGCAGGTATTGCAGTCGCTCTCAATGGAATGACTTTTGGTGATGGAGGGGGAGCTGGATGGTCGATCTCGTTAGTTGGGTTGGTGCTACTGACAGCGGTTCTATTTTCTTGGTTTCGAACAACGATTGTTGAAAATCGGCAGCGCATGGCTTCTGCGCAGTTGAAGAGATCTTATGTGTTGGGGATTCAGTGGTTTATTTTTTCTGAGATTTGTTTTTTCGCTGCATTTTTTGGCTCGCTGTTTTATGTTCGAAACCTGGTGGGTCCCTGGTTGGGCGGAGAGGGGACCAAGATGGGGGGCACTAATGAATTGTTGTGGCAAGGCTTTCAGTTTGCTTGGCCCATGCAAATTACACCTCAGGATGCGGTTGGAATCAATAATCAGATGCCTGCCAATAATGGTATTTATTCCGGTGCCGATCAGGTGATGCATTGGAACGGAATCCCTCTTATTAACACCTTGTTGTTGCTGAGCTCTAGTGTCACAGTGCATATAGCGCATCATGCATTGAAGGCAGGTAAAAAATCCGGTTTTAATCTGTGGTTAGCCATTACGTTGCTATTGGGGTTCGCCTTCGTGGGTTTTCAGGTACTGGAGTATCATGAAGCCTACAATGAATTAGGTTTAACATTAAAGTCTGGGATTTACGGGTCGACCTTTTTTATTCTCACGGGGTTTCATGGGTTTCACGTGTGTATGGGGGCTATAATGTTATCGGTGCAATGGCTGCGCTCCATTATGAAAGGCGACTTTACTGCGGATGATCATTTTGGATTTGAAGCCGCATCCTGGTATTGGCATTTTGTGGACGTGGTATGGGTAGGACTATTTCTATTCGTTTATATATTTTAATCTGAAAGGGCTAGCAAGGTTCTTGTGCGATTAGGTTCTTTAATATTCGAGTCATTACAATTAATGGGATTTTGAGAAAAAGGAGCACATCGTGTCTTATTCTGAGTTGCTGGTAACATCTTTGGAAATGGCAGCAGATAAAATGGATGATATCACTGAGCAAGTGTATGCGCTTTATTTCAAGGCTAGCCCGGAGTCCAGAGATTTAATGGGGCATATGGATATGCTGATGTGCGGTCGCATGTTGAATGAAGTCATTACACTTATCATCATGCCTGATAATGATTTGGAAGTGACGCTTAAATTTGAGGTCAAAACCCACGCAGCAAATGGCGTGGATCTTAATATGTATCTTCTTTTATTCAACGCGTTGCATTCTGTGATTCGAACTACTGTTGGTGATGGTTGGAATCCTGAATTTGAGTTAGCATGGAAAGAGCGCGTTGATTATCTGTGTGGCGTCATCAATACACCTTAGGTATGACTTTAGATGTTCGCTGTTGGTAATCGAGATAGTTCTTCCCTAAGGTTTTAGCCAAGCCTTTTTCTTCAAAGTGCATGCCTAATAAAATATAAATGGACATGCCGATTGAAAAAACTAAATGCCCAGTCGTCATGGTGGGTATCGTCCAAAATACAATAAACATGCCGAGCATCATCGGATGTCTAATCCATCGATAGAATAGAACTTCGGTAAAAATGACGGGTGTGTAGGTCCTTTTAACAAAGTGTAACCACGATTGGCGCAATCCAAATAAATCAAAATGATCCGTTAAGAATGTCGATAGCAATACGAATATCCACCCGAGCGCAAATAAACCCCAAATACAATTAATGGCTGTGGGGTTTTCCACTTGCCAGATAATTCCTGCCATTGGCTGCCAAAAATGCATCAATATCGCTAAAACAATTCCTGATACGAGAACGTAAGTGCTGCGTTCAATATAGTGAGGGATCACGGGCTCGATCATGTCTTTGAACCAGCCCCGTGCCATGACGCTGTGCTGAACACCCCATAACAACAACAATCCAATGTTTACTATAAGCGCGTTAAGTGCACTGACAGTCACCTCAGCCGAGAGGGTTTTCGTCACCACTAGATCGCCAACAAACCCCATAAAATAAAGAAAGACAGCGAAAAAAAACAAGTAGCTCATTATTGAATACAGCATCGAAAAAAATCGCATAACTGACTCCGTCAAAAATAGAAATTATGTTGTAAAACAATGTTTATATAAAAAAGTGCCCAATATAGAAGGCCGAGTAAATTACGTGTTTTTGGTCTGGTTTGCAATCTCGAGGCGAAATGCAATTGACAATCATTATCATTTAGATTACATTTACTACATCTCTTCTTTATAGGCAGCAGTCATGTATATCTGCTTGTGCAAAGGCATAACTGATACTCAAATCCGAGAAACCGTATTAAACGGGTCCGCTACATCGCTAGGTGACGTTCAGAATCAGTTGGGCGTTGGATCTCAATGTGGAGGGTGTGTCGAGAGTGCGGATCAAGTTATTCAGCTAGCGTTGGCGCAGCTGAATAAGCCTCATGTCATGGAGCCAATGGCTGCTAAGCTTTTTTATCCTCTCCTTTCAACTTGACAAGAAAATAACCGTTGACCAGACTCTTTCATTCTATAAATCCAAATAGAGGTTTTGTAATGAAAGGCGATATCAAGGTCATTGAGTATCTCAATACCGTTCTTGGTAATGAGCTGGTAGCCATTAACCAATATTTCCTACACGCCAAAATGTTCCAAGATTGGGGGCTCACCGAGCTTTTCGAGCATGAGCATCATGAATCAATTGATGAAATGAAGCATGCCGATAAATTGGTTTCACGCATTTTGTTTCTTGAAGGTCTACCCAATTTACAAAGCCTCGGTAAGTTGATGATTGGTGAGAATACAAAGGAAATGCTTGAGTGCGATTTGAAGTTGGAAATGCAAGGTCTATCTGCTCTTAAAGAAGCCATTAGTTATTGTGAGCAATGCCAAGATTATGTGAGTCGCGAATTGTTTGAAGAAATTCTTGAATCTGAAGAGTCACATATTGATTGGTTAGAGACGCAACTGTCCTTGATCGGAAAAGTCAGTGAGCAAAACTATTTGCAAAGCAAAATGAAGGGTTAGTTACCCAAATATTTTAGGCTGGCTCAATTGTTTCGTTATGCGAATGCTATTCGTAATTAAATAATCACAACAGTATCATCGTCAGTTTTGATTGCCTTTGCCGAATATTGCCAATGGTGGGATATATTGTTCGTGGTCAGTATTGTTTGTGGTGTATCAAATTCCGCTATGACACCCTCATTTAATATGGCGCAATGATCGCAGTAACGCATGACTTGATTTAAATCGTGTAGAACTGCGATGACTGTGTAGCTCTGTTTTTGACATAACTCTTTACATAAAGTCAGAATGTTGTGTTGTTGACCTAAATCCTGAGCGGCGGTGGGTTCATCCAACAGTAATAATGGTTGTTGTTCGGCTTGGCTTAATTGAACTAATACTCGGGCCAGTTGCACTCTTTGTTTTTCGCCACCGGAAAGTGACGGGAAGGCTCGCTCCGATAAATGCAGGCAGTGCGTAGCGCGCATCTTTTTTCGTATCAGTTGTTTGGCATCGGATTGAGTTATGTTTAAGGGCGTTAAGCCTAGGGCAATAACTTCGAATGCGCTGAAAGAAAAACTGAGTTGACTGCTTTGTGGTAACACCGCTAAATGTTTCGCGCGATGGAGTCTAGGCCATTGTTTGAGGTCTTGACGATGTAATTCGATGTTTCCTTGGTAGTTTATTTCGCCGGCAATAGATTTAATCAGTGTTGATTTTCCTGATCCATTGGGTCCAATTACGGCAACAAACTTGCCGCTATTGAAATGTAGAAACGGGATGTGGAGTAAGGTTTTCTTTCCACTCTGGCAGTGTAGTGAGCGAATCTTTAACATAGCATCTCTTGTCTTACAGAATGTGTTTGCGCTGTTGAATGAGTAGAAGAATAAAAAAAGGAGCGCCTAAAAGTGCAGTGACTAGTCCCACGGGTAATTCCGCTGGCTGGACTAGGAGTCGAGCGCTTAAGTCACCTATCACGAGTAGCAAAGCGCCGCACAATGCGGATAGTGGTAGTAAGCTATGGTGATTAGGGCCGCTAATGATGCGTATAAAGTGGGGGATAACCAAACCCACAAATCCAATCACGCCCGCTGCCGATACCGCAATACCGACACCAATGGCAGTGAGTATTATGAGTTCGAGTTTCAGTTTTTCGACTGCGATACCTAAATGTCGTGCTTCAGCTTCACCTAGTAGGAGAGCGTTCAGCGCTGTCGATTTTCTTCTAAAGCAATAGCTGAGAATGGCGAGAGTGATAAATGCGAGTATTAGGTTGGTATCATTTGCCCCATTTAATGAGCCCATTTGCCATAAGCTTAATTCCCGTAATTTCTGATCGTCAGTAAAGTAGCTCATGAAGCCGATTCCAGCCCCAGCGAAGGATGAAATGGCAATGCCGGCTAGCAGTAAGACTAAAATTGAAGTGCCTTGTTTCGATTGGGCTAGGGCATAAACCAATAGGGTGCTAACGAGCCCACCTAAAAACGCAAGTAAAGGCACCGCCCAGATTTTCATTTCATTGGGGAAAAAGGCAATGGCGATTACGGCTCCGATTGCCGCCCCCGCCGATACTCCTATGATGCCTGGATCGGCTAAAGGGTTTCGAAATAGTCCCTGCATGACTGCACCACACTGAGCCAAAATAGCGCCGACGGCAATGGCTAGAAGTAGGCGCGGTAAGCGCAATTCAACAATAATGGCTTCTTGGTAAGTCAGTAGCTGACTGTATTGGCTTCCACTGAAATAATCTACTACCGATAATAAGCTTTCGTCTGCTGGCAATGGCATCGCACCCAAGCTCAATGATAATAAACTGAATATGACTAATGTCGTAGTCAATATCAGCGCGCAGGAATAAAAGGGAAATCGCATTATCTTTTCACCACCTGTGATGACGCCTGTGCGAGGCGAATCGCTTCGTCTATGGCGGCGATGCTTAAGCCGGCAATAATGCTGCTACTGTTGATCGAATAGATTGCATTGTTAATATTGGCTTTGGTGTGTTTGAGTATCGGGTTGGCTTCGAATAATTCCTGTATTGCCAAGTCTTGATTACGGCCAGCCACGATAATTATGTCGGCATCCAATGCCAGTATGGATTCCGCTGATACGTTTTGATAATTGTTAAAATCCACTACATTTTTAGCGTTTAGTACTTCTATAAAGGCATTGGCCGTCGTGTCCAAGCCGCCCAAGCGTAATTTTTTTGGATCCATGCTAAGTAGAAAGGCGACTTTCTTCTTCGACCATCTATTGTTTTTCAGCTGCTGTTCTTGTCGTTCTAGTTTTTTGAGTAAGGGGCCGGCTTTGTTTGTTGTGTTCAGTGTTTTTGCTAGGTTTTGAATGTTGCTGCGTACATCACCAATATTTTTAGAATTGACTAATTGTATCAACTTTATGTCGGTTTTTAGTAAAGCACTAATGACGGGAGGGGGGCCCATGTGGTCGCTACCAATAATATGGCTGGGGTTGAGGCTCAGCAAGCCTTCGGCAGAAAGGTTGCGATGATAACCAATGTTAGCCAATGCGCGGTAGTTTGTCGGAGTCTGGCTAGTGACATCGATGGCTATTAAATTTTCATCTTTTCCTAGTGCAAAAAGAAGCTCGGTAACCGATGCGTTAGTGCTAATAATGCGTGCGTCATCTGCTCGTGAATAATGGCTTGATATCAATATCAGTGCCGAGAGTAAAATGCTAACTATGCGTGATTTGTACGTTGTCATCGTCATTTATCTTGTATTGCGAATTGATTCATTAAGATTAAGGTAACAGCTTTAGTTAGGAATGTGAATAATAATGATTCGCATTTACAATACCTGGGTTGATGTTATATGCTCGTGGTATTCGAGAGGGAGATAAAAATGAAAAGTATGAAGCTAGAAGAAAAAATAAAGAATGAAGTGTTAGATTTTATTGCTAGCCGAAAGAGTTTACATCTTGCGACGATTACCGGCGCAGGAGAACCCTTTATTTCTTACGCCCCCTTTGCTTTGGGTGACAATTGTATCTATGTGCTGATTAGTGAGATTGCGTTGCATGCGGTGAACCTTCAGGAGCTGCCGAAGGGATCTGTGATGATGGTGGAAGACGAAGGTACGGCGAAAGAACTGTTCGCTCGTATTCGTGTGAGTTACTCCGTGGAATCGCAAATGCTAGAGCATGACAAAGAGGAGTGGATAAAAGGAATCAAAATTATGGCGGCGCGTCATGGAGATAGAATCAAGAATTTGAGTGAGTTGTCTGACTTCAAACTTTTTAAATTGTTACCCATCAGTGGGCGCTATGTTAAAGGATTTGGTCGCGCTTATAGTTTGGCGGGTGGTTCTCTTGCGGGTGATTTGGTTCAGCATCTACGTGATGGTCATAAAAAACGGGCGGTTGCGTAGTGGATTTATTAGTTAGCTGTTATGGGTTAGGAGTTAGCTGTCATGGGTTAGGTATTAGGTTCTATGAGTTAGACATTAGGAGATATTAGGGGTGCGATTATTTGGAAAAATACATTGGGCATTCTGTTTAGTGTTGATATTCGGATCTGAAATATCACTCTCAGCACTCACCCTGGAGCTTGATAATGTGGTGGTAACGGGTACCCGCACTGAGAAATTATCTCGAGAGTCTCCCGTTCGTACGGAGGTGGTTAGCGAAGAGGAAATTCTCACCATTCATGCTCGAGACCTTAAAGAAGCGCTGCAATACATGCCGGGACTTCAGTTACGTGAAATTCACGGTAAATCGGGTTACGAGGTGTGGATTCAGGGTTTAAGTGCCGATCGCGTTCTTATATTGCTTGACGGTATGCCTATCACACCCACAACGGGATCATCAGTCGACGTCACACAATTGTCGATGATTGATGTGGAACGAGTGGAAGTGGTTAAAGGAGCGACATCTGCTCTATACGGTAGCGCCGCTATGGGGGGAGTGGTCAATCTTATAAGCAAACCCATAGCGTCGGGATTGCACGGTGAAGTCACTGGGGATGCAGGCACGTATTTCAGTCAAAACCCCAACGGCGATGGAGCGGAACCTAGCGCCTACCACGGGCGTGTCAGAGGTAGCGTTGGGTCCGAACAATGGCGACTACGGTTTGCAATTGATGAGAATAGCGCTGATGGGATAGACCCGGATCCAGATACTTGGAAACAGCCTGGGGATGAAATTACGCGCCAGAATATAGGTGCTCGATTGGAATGGCTTCCCTCAAAACAAGACGCCGAAGCTTATTTGCAATTGAGCTCCCTAGATGAAACCACTTTGTCTCGTTTCGTTGCCGATAATAATGCCAATAACATTTTGGAAAATAACAGCAAAAGCGAAGCGTTAGACCGGTTACGGATTGCCAGTGGCGTGAGTTGGCAATCGCCCAATCGATGGCGGTGGAGTTTGGATGGGTTACAAGAAACCTTGACTGACGATACCCGAAAGGAAAACCACAGCTTTCAATATCATTATGATTTTCGTGAAGCTGATTTCGACATCGCACGTTATAGCTTGCGACTGGAATTGCCACAGCTCGCTAATCAAATATGGATGTTTGGATTCGATTTGAGTGACGAGGCATTAAACCAAGTTAAGAGTGCCAATAGTATTAGTGCATTTGAATGTGAGCTGGAAGGTTGTCATACCGAACGTGATGGACAAGAGTTTTTTATTCAGGATGATTTGTTTTTCGGTGAAAACTGGGAGTTATTGATTGGTGCTCGTTATCAAAAGGATTCTGATTTTGGTAATCATTTTGCACCCAAGTTCAATTTACGATATCAGTATATTGATGAGTTAGAGAAGAATATATTTTTCCGCTTGGGTTGGGGAGGAGGGTACCGAGTTCCTAACTTGAAAGAACGATTTTTCGTTTTTGATCACAGTAATCTAGGTTATATGGTGTTGGGCAATCCAGAGTTGAAACCCGAAGAATCCTCGAGTTGGCAGTTCGGTATAGGGATGCAATGGCAGGAGAACCTCACGATAGATATTAATTTTTTCTACAATGATCTGAGTGATTTAATACAAGCTGATTTTGAAGAATTCGATTCCAGCGGTGTCCAACTTTTTCGTTATCACAATCTTGATAAAGCGCAAACAAAAGGTGCAGAAATGACAGGGCGGTGGCGTTACCGATCTAACCTGAATTTTTCATGGGGCTATACCTTTCTTGAAGCTAAAGATAAGGCGACGGAAGGTGATTTGACCCGTAGGCCACAGCATCAAATGAGTTTGGGGATGGATTGGCTTGATATTATTCCCGGTTTAAAACTGAGTGTGCGTGCAAGAGGGCAAAGTCATGAATTGGTTGATAGTAACAATGATCGCCGTTCGCCAGGCTGGGTTTTAGTGGATCTAAAGTTAAATAAAAAAGTAAACGACAATGTCCAATTATTTTCTGGTTTGGATAATGTTTTAAACCGGCAGCGGGATTTTGAAACTGCTTTTGATTTTGCTCCGGTTGCGGGCCGATTCTTCTATGTCGGTTTCCGAGTTAGATATTAACAATAACGATTAACAAATGTCGATTAATTTAAAAAAGGGGATAAAAGATGAAAGCGAGTCTTCGAAAATTAAGCTTAATGTTACCGATAATCGGGCTAGTCGCTTGTGGCGGTGGCAGTGATAAGGTGGCGACTAATTTAGAAACCAATGATGACGGCCAATCTGGTTTGGTCAATGGGGGGTTGTCGAGTTTGCAAATTGACGCGACTGATTATGACACCTATCGCTACTTTAGTTTTGATACGGGGACAGTTTTGGATATTAGCGATGAACAAGCGCAAAGCTCAGTGGCTTGGCATTTGGCGTTTCGACGAGATTCCATTAAGTTGAATGGTGGAGCGTCAGGCGTTGGTGGAGTTGCTGGAGCATTGGTGGCGGCACAAGATGATTTTTACATTGACGCAGAAGCCGACGTGAATGTTTTTCTTAATGCGACCTTTGAATCAGAGGTTGAACACTTAGCAGCGACTTACAATGCGCCATCGGATCTTCAGGCAGATGTGTTAATCACGAATTTGCAAGGTTCCGGTGCAGTAGTGGGATCTTCTATTGATGGTGGTTGGTATTGGTATGATTTTACCAACCATCAATTAAGCCTTAATGACAGTCATGGCTGGTTACTAAGAGCGGGAGAAGGTGACAGCTATGCGCGTTTTCGAGCAACGCAATTTGACTATCAAGTGGGTAACGACAACGACAGTGATAATTTTCTTGCGGTCACTTTTGAATTCGATACCCAATCAACAGATGCAGATGCTTTTGATGGTAGTGCTGAGTTTGTGACGCAAATTCCCGCTGCTGGAGGTGAAGTTTGTTTCGACTTTAATAGCGAATCGATTGTTACTTGCAATGGGTTGCTATGGGATTTGAAGGTGGGAATTGATGGACGAGATTTCTTTTTAAGAGCCAATGGCGGGGTGAGCGGTGAGGGTAGTGGTGCCGCGAGTCGAATATTTGAATGGCAAGGTGAGTTGGCCGATTACGCCAGTGCTTTTACCGATAGCTATTTCTACAGCGCCGACAGTACTGGTGGGCTGTTTTCAGATAATAGTTGGTATGCCTATAATCTCGATGGCACTCATAAGTTGCATCCTAATTATCGCGTGTATTGGATAGATTCCGATAGTGCAGATGAAGCAGCAGATAAGTATCTATTACAGATTAGTGGCTATTACAATGATGAGGGAGGGGAGAGTGGTTATCCCAATATTCGCTGGATGAAAGTGGATTGATTTCAGTGGGTAATTATATTCCCTCTTGCTGTTAAAAATAAGATAGTGTGTTGATGTGTTTTAGGTTCAAACTTCGGTTCAATCTGTCATCGTAAACGTGATGCATGGCAGTACTAGTTGATTGAATCGAATCGAATCGATTGTGAACGATACATCAATAAGGGAGAAATATAATGTTGTTTATGGTGACCAATAGACGAGTGATAGACGGGAAGTTAGGTGATGAACCAAAACCCAATAACAAGTTCGATTATCAATACGCCTATAACAAGGAAAAACGAGGGCAGGATAAGTTTGAAAAGTCCGGAAAAAGAGGTTTTGAAACGGCGCTGCTAAGAGAACTCGATAGACTAAAGGCTGAGAATAAAGTTAATACCCCGAAAGTAGGCATTTATATACATGGCTACAATAATACTTACCAAGATAGTCTTGATGAGCTTTATGACTTAGAGCAAAGTTTTTTTAAGGTGTATGGTTACTACCCCGTGATTGTGGGTTTTTCCTGGCCATCCGCTGGAAAATTGACGAGCTATATATCAGACAGAGATGAAGCGAGAGATTCGGTGGGTGCCTTTACCCGTTTTCTTATGGAATTAAACGAATTCTCGACACGTAATGAGCGAGACTGTTTTTCTACGACTTTTTGCATTGCCCACTCCATGGGAAACTATTTGTTAAGAAAAGGCATGGAATACCTTTCCGACCAGCTCGGTGCTCCTGAGGGGAGAATGATTTTTAATGAGACGATTTTGTTAGCACCTGATATTTCATCAAAAGATATCGAGCTGGAAGGCAAAGCCAAATACATTGCCAAATTTTCGAGAAGAGTTCACGTCTATTATTCAAAGCATGATAGAGCACTTAAAGCCTCCAGTGCGAAGCGTTTTGGTGGCAATAGGCTAGGTAGGCATGGCGCTAATTCCTATGAGAATTTGCCAGATAATGTCATTGTGATAGATGCGAAAGAATATGCGAATAAGGTAGCGATATCAGGTTATAAAGATCGGACAGGTGAGCAGGTGTCGGTGCATAGCTCACATCGACATCACACCAAGATAGTCGCTGACGTGACTCACGTCCTTGCCAGTGTCGATAGGCATGAAATAGACGGTAGAAAGCTTGTGGAATCTGAAGGCATGTCGTCAAACCACTTCCGATTAAAGTGAAGCAACCTAAATCTGGAAAAAGTGATGTGAGGCAAGGTTTAAGCAAAGGGGGAAAGTGGGTATAGATTTAGCAACTAAAAGCGATGTTTTTTGGCAACAAGCAGATCAATCCCAGCTACGCTATTTATATAGGATCGATTAGTAGTGTTGGAAGGGTAAGGTAATGGGTGGTGAGTCCAGTAGTGATGTAAAGGGTAGTGTCAACAGCGCTAGAGTCTCGTTGGTAGCAACGGGGATTGCTGCAAAACTGTCGGAAGCGGAAAAGGTAGCGAGGCATTTATTATTAGCGGCAAAAAATGCCCGAGCGACTATGGCGAGAGCAGGTTCTGATGCTGCGGGTTTAAAAGTCATTTCTGAATACTTCAGTGAATTGGCTAATTTGACTATTAGTCTTGCGAAGGAAATTAATCAAACGGCTTTCGATATTACGAAAGTCAGTGTTGTTGAGTGGCGTACTCGTGAGTTTCTTCATCAATTGGAAAATGCTGAAGAATTAGTAGGCTCGCCCTTTACCGGCCATCTGGGTAATATTAAGCATCAGGCTAAGAATAGTTATGATGCGCTCAGTGAAGAAAGTCGTGACCTGATGAAAGAGTTGGAAACATTGTTAACTGAGATTCAAAATCAAATGAGAGCGGTAGGCGTTGTCGTCATTACTTCTCGTTTGGAAGCTTCCCGTACCGGGGCGTTTGAGGAATCATTAAATAATATGGCTGACAATATTCAGGAGTTATCCGATAAAATAAAGAACCGAGTTAACAGCTCCTATTCACTGTTAGTCAATGAGATAAGTTAATATAGGAGGAAGCAAGTGGAATGCTTCACGATTTACGATGAGCGTCATCAGTGGCATATCTTTGGACGTGATCCAAACAAGCCAGATAAAATCATAGACACGAATCAATGTATGATCGTCAACGAAGGGCAAGCTATTTTGCTTGATCCGGGTGGGATTGAACTGTTTGCCCCCATGTTGGCTGCGATTTCGAAAAAGATAGAGGTGGAATCTCTTAAAACGCTGTTTGCGAGCCATCAGGATCCGGATGTCATTTCTTCTTTGGGATTATGGGATCAGGTGCTGACTGATGCAAAGCTCTATAGTTCCGGATTGTGGGAAGGCTTTATACGACATTTTGGTATTAATAACATTGAATATACCCAGGTAGCGGATTCAGGTTGTTATATTAATTTGTTGGGATTGAATCTTGAGGTGGTACCTGCTCATTATCTCCATTCATCTGCTAATTTTCACATCTACGATTCCGTTGCGAAGGTCTATTTCAGTGGTGACGTTGGGGCAGCATTGGAGGAGCCAGGGTCTGGTTTGTATGTCGAAGATTTTGACAGCCATATACAGTACATGAAATTTTTCCATCAGCGTTGGATGCCCTCGGAGATAGCAAAACAAGCTTGGATTAAGCGTGTTAGGGACTTGGATATCGAAATGCTAGTGCCACAACATGGCCGAATTTTTAAAGGCGAGGAGGTAGGACTCTTTTTGGATTGGTTCGAAAGTTTACCTGTGGGGATTGCAGTATAGAATTTAGGAGCCTATTTTCACTACTGATTAGCTAGTGATTGTTACTAAGGTGCAGTAGACTCGTGAAAAACGGCTTCCTCGGAAGCCGTTTTTTTGTGGAAAACTTTGTGGATTGATCTCTTTCGGTTAAGGTTTTAGGAAAGGGTATCTGCCTTGAGAATAGAAAGCACTAGAGGGATTGTTAGAGTGAGTACGACTATTTGAAAGCAGCGATTTGGATGCTCGGCGCTCTAATCTCATTGTGCACTGTGGCCATCGGTGCGCGTGAGCTTTCTGGAGAGATTGATCTTTTTCAGGTGCTGTTTTTCCGAAGTGTTATTGGATTAGGGGTTATCTCTTTTCTAATATATCGCTCGAAAGGTTCAATACTGTTCTCTACTTTTCGACTGAAAACACATGTTGGGCGTAATGTCTTTCATTTTGGTGGGCAGTACGGTTGGTTTGTGGGTATTGGCTTGCTGCCGCTTGCTGAAGTTTTCGCCATAGAGTTTACCGCTCCTGTCTGGACGGTATTGATAGCGGCCGTATTTTTGAAGGAACCACTGACTGCAAGAAAACTGTGTGCAGTGCTTCTGGGTTTGGTCGGTGTTTATGTCATCTTAGATCCTAGTTCCGGTTTTAATTGGGGATCTCTTGTTGTTCTTGCTGCATCCGTTTGTTTTGCTATCTCCTATTCTTTTACCAAATCGTTATCAGATACAGAGAGTCCATCAACCATCTTGTTTTACATGTGCCTTGTTCAGCTTCCTATGGGATTATTGTTGGTGGGGTCGCATTGGATGATGCCAAATATAGGGCAATGGTTTTGGATTGGTATTATTGGTTTGGCGGCACTCACGGCCCATTATTGTATTACGCGAGCGTTGGTTTTGTCGGATGCGGGGATGGTGGTTACGCTTGATTTTTTGCGCTTACCATTGATTGCGGTGATCGGCGTCCTATTTTATAGCGAAGATTTTGAGATGACATTATTGGTCGGTGCTGCAATTATGTTATTGGGAAATTTGATCAATGTGCTTAAAACAAACAAATGATAGATAGTCGCGCTGGGCTAGATCCTATTTGGGTAACTTGCTAGACTCTTCAGCACTACCCGTCAGTGTGAAAGAGACTATAAAAATGAATGAAATGACATTAGACAAACCCGTTAATGTTTTAGGTGAACCCTTAGTTCCTTGCGGGAAAGATCCCATTACGGGTTTTTTTAGGGATGGCCATTGCAATACCTGCGAGCAGGATGTGGGATCGCATACTGTCTGTATTGAGGTGACACAGGAGTTTTTGGAGTTTTCTCGTTTTCGCGGCAATGATTTATCAACACCTCATGAAGCCTTTAATTTTCCTGGACTGCGACCTGGTGACCGTTGGTGCTTGTGTGCGGCACGTTGGTTGGAAGCGTTTGAGGGCGGAATGGCTCCGAGAATCTCCTTGGCGAGCACCCATCAGAAAGCATTAGAAGTTGTCCCGTTGGAGAAGCTAAGACAATACGCCTTAGACTTGAATTGAAAGAGCTAAATTTAGGGATCTAAACTAAAAGACCTAACCTAATGGGTCCAAGCTGGTATTGAGGTTTGCCAACAAGGTTTAGAAAAGTGCTTATTGAATAAATGCTTTTAGAAAAAAATATTGAGGAAAACAACGATGAGCTTAACACCCTCCACTATGTCTCCACTCGGATCGATAGCGCCAGGGTTTGATTTGCCTAACCCCAAGACCGGGGGCCGACTTACGATAGCGGAAGCAAAAGGCGAGAGTGGGTTATTGGTCATGTTTATTTGTAATCATTGCCCTTACGTTATTCATTTAGAATCTGCATTGATTGCTTTAGGTGATTCGTATAAAAATTCAGGTTTGGGTATCGTTGCTATAAGTGCAAATGATGTGGCGAATTACCCTCAAGATGCTCCGGAATTGATGGCTAAGAAGGAATACTATTTTCCGTATTTATATGATGAGGATCAGTCCGTCGCTAAGGCTTACGATGCGGCCTGTACGCCGGATTTTTTTCTTTATGATGCGAATTTAAAATTAGTTTATCGTGGTCAATTTGATGGGTCGAGACCCAATAGCAGTACACCGATAACCGGATCTGATCTGAAGAGTGCGATGGATTTAGTTCTCGCTGGAAACCCGATTACAGAAAATCAGGTACCCAGCGTGGGTTGTAATATCAAATGGCAAATCTAGCTAAACCTAAAATTAAAACCTCTATAACTAAAACCTAGCCATTTTCCCTATATGTTGAGCGCTACTGCGGTGTCAATGACGAATCATCGGGTGGTATGACGGCTGCTGCAACTGACAGTTGTAGGAAGGCTCGGTAAGAATGATAGTCTTGCATGTAATTATTTAAGAATGTGAGTTGTCGCGCAAAGGGTAGAAGGTAGGCCTGGCTTTGCGAAGGTGCTGGGTTGGGCATGGCATTGGGTGCGCCGGGCCATTCCCAAAGCCAGTTCTCCCAATTGTCGGGTATGTTTTCGAATGCGGCAAGGGGGATTTCGGAGGTGGCGCCGCCTACGGCCACAGAGTGACAGTTTTGTTCCAAGATTCTCTTTGTCAGACTGTAGTAACGATCATATTGTTCCTGTTCGGCGGCATTTCCGATGGATAAGCCTGTTTGATGTAAAGCATAAGCGATACCGAATATTTGGAAAAATTCACCTGCACTTCCCGCTCCATTTGCCAATCCCCAGGCATCACCATTTGACCCCTCTGTCATTAGGTCTGCTACATAATAAATCATCGGTAATATTCGAGAGTCTGCGGTTCTTTCTAAATGATAGTGAAGGCCAAAGGAGCCGCCTTGTGCAAAGTATTCAAAAGGGCTGGCATTATTGTATTGTGAGATGAAACCAGAATTACTGCCGTTGTCATATAAATAGCTCAGCATGGTCTCAATTTTTTGATCGAACCAAACATGAATATTCTCATCTTGGTAATTTTCAAAAATGCTAGTCGTACGAGAGAGTATATCTAAGCCATTGCGTAAGGATTCATAACCACAGCTTGAGCATTTGGCGGCGAACCGGGCTGCCTCATATAAAACGCCTCTTGCGCGATAATCCCCTGTTAAATAGTAATAGGTTTCTATTCCGCCCACATGAGAATAATCGATTGCACCGGCGTAACCCGACCAGCCCTGCTTTCCGTGACGGTGAACTGAGCCGACATGCCCCGGTGTATTATAAAGGATATCGTTAAGGTGGGAGCCCATGTTTTTATCGCCATAATGTATCATGGGGATATCCATTTGATGGATTGAGAAGGCCTCTGCATCAGTGAAGACATCTTGATTGATGGTTCGTAAAAACTGAACCCATAATTGGTTTAAGGGCTCTCCTGAATTAGCTGACCAACCGTATCGGCCTTTCTCTATCCAAGTAAAAACACCGTCATCACAAACTTGTCCGGTGCTGCGACCGTTACCGCAAAATAGTCCGCGAATATCGCCGTATTCCAGCATGCCGTACCAACCAAATTGTTTTCGCTGATTGAAGCGCATAAAATCTTCTATCACTTTTAGCTTTCGGTCTATTCGAAAGTGTACTTCAGAGCCGGTCTCAAGGTTGGCATCAAAATGAAAGGGGCCTACGCCCATGACAAGGCTGTCAGAATACCACTTGGCTTCGGCGAACATCATCGGTGGGCCTGCATCGACACGGGTAGATTGATCATATTGGGATTGTGTATCAATGGGGCCGGTGCCTAAGCGCACGAAGAAGCGATCTGTTTTTGCGATGCCTTGAGATGACCTGTTGTCTCCAATATACCCAATTTCTTGATCTGGATTACCTGCGTGAACGATGTTGTCATAGCGCTCTAAATTTAAGATAAAACTATCGTCTTTTGGATATAGCTCTACGTCTATGCCGTTATTTTCTACCGATAATGCTTTCGGAAAATTCTCAGCCATATCGCGTAAAATCACAGACATGTGGAAATCGTCATTGCCTTTGGATACTCGACCGGCAGCTTGGCCTACTCGATTGTCGCCGTTGACGGAATAGTTGTCGAAGTCTGTTTGTAGCAGGGTTCCACTATCGGTTGCGTCCGATTCAATAGTGGCAATCTCACCGGTAAAGGGGAGCTTGATACCGTATCCTTGAATTTTATCAGTGGATGCACCAGTAAAAATAAAGCTGTGTTGGAAATTGATATCCGAAGTTCCACGGGTAAATGTCATTCGCGTGACATAGCTACAATAGCCCATGCCGTCGTTGTCTAAATGGGTGCCGGATACTTTGACAATCACCACTAACGGCCCTTGCTCTTCAATCGCAACATCTAATGTCCAGGGGTCATATAAATTGTGTCGTCCTTGCCCGCTGGCGTGAGATGCGGCTTGGTAGGCGGCAATAGGGTCGTTGGCTAAAGCGACTGAATCGCTACTCAGGTTTGAGCCCCAGTAGGTGACGTCATCCCGTTTTACCCAAGCGCCTCTTTTGATTCCATTGCTGGGCTCGTCGATAACCAATTCATCATTAATGAAGGCGCGATGTATTAGTCCGCCTGTTGTTTTTGGGATTTCAATATTCATGACACCGGTATCCACAGTGATAAAATCATCTGACTCAGTGGTGATGACGGGATTATTAAGGGCGTCTGAAGTCGAGGAAACGTTAAGGTTTAATACCGTTGATTGGTATTGCACTAAATCCACTTGCGTGTTGATTAGCAGCCATCTGACGCTACCGTCTGGCCAAAAGGCTAATGGTTTAGTTTGAGTAGGGTAGACCGCATCATTATTTTCGCTGATTAAGGAAATATGACTCGACTCTGAAAGTAGACCCTGTGGCATGGGGATGCCTGAACGGGCAAAGACGCCATTTTCACTGACACCGGTGAGTTCTTTAATTGTCAGCTGGGTGATGGTATCGCCTGAATTGACGGTAGATTGAATTGAAAATTCAACACTGTAATCGGTGCTGGTTAGGAGGCCGTCTAAAGTCTGGCATTTGACATAGAAAATGTAATGGTTCCCGGCTTCTAAATTGTTGATCGTGTGGGTGTGTTGAATGCTGTCTTGGGAGTCTAGATTTAGCGACATTTCACCGTAGTTAACATTCGGGTTTTGGTCGTATTGGCAGGCAGAGGCTGACGTTGTGGTGAGTGAAAGTAGGGTGTTAGCGCGTGCGGTTAATATTCCTTTGGGTGACAAAAGACTAATGTTCAGAGTATCTGTTTCATTCTCCTCTTCCTCCTCTTCTTCCTCTTCTTCATTTGGATTATTAGCTCCACCACCTGTATTACCGGAATCATCAGGGGTAGGTGTGGAGCCATTGTCGTTATCGATGTCGGTGTCTGTCTCTGTGTTGCCGCTAGTATCCGGATCTTGGGTGTTAGTTGAAGTGTCTCCTGTTTCTGGTTTGTCTTCTGTCCCGGTTCCACCGCAGCTGATGAGTAATAGAATGACGAGGAGGAGAGAGGGGATTTTTAACACTGTATACATAACGTGAACCTTGAAGGTTTGGATAAAGATGAGCGTAACACCGAAGTAGCTAAAGTCTTTAATCTCTGGCGGGGGAGGTAAACCTAAAGCTATCTAATATAGTGTGGACCAGTTGAGAGTTTACGGCGACTGCAGGTTGGCGCGTTGTGCGGTGGATCAAACTTTTCAAATTGTTGAAAGCCTATTTTTCGATAGTGAGAAGCTTGTCAATATTTGAATGATGATGAGACCATGGGTTAACGGCTCTGATGGAACTGGTATCTGTGGATACTATCAGGTGAGTTCTGAGTGGCTAGATGTCTTTTGTTGGGAATGCCACGGTGTTGACAAAGCCGTGTAACTAGAGCATAAACCTGCTTGGCGAGTGTCTGGATTACAGTGGCTTCAATAGGGTTTTAAGGCTCTTTTGAATCGTCTAAAAGGGACTAGTTCATCCACCTATGTTTCATCGACCTATGTTTCATCCACTTGTAGGTCAGCGATCGAACAATAATTGATAATAATATTGAACAAAAATGAGGGTCAAGGAAATGAGTGAAGTTTGGATAATTGATACAGCTCGTACACCAAGGGGCATCGGTAAAGTCGGGAAGGGCGCACTTGCCCACATTCATTCCCAGCGTCTATTTTCTACCGTGTTAAAAGCGTTGGCAGAAAGAAACAGCCTTAACACCGAAGAGGTGGATGATGTTATTGCCGGTTGTGGAATGCAGAGCGGAAATCAGGGCAGTTGTATTGCTCGGATGTCACTTTTGGATGCAGGCTGGAGTGTTAAAACACCCGGTATTGCGGTTGAGCGTTTTTGTGGTTCCGGTTTGAGTGCTGTGAACTTAGGTATTATGGGTATCATGTCAGGCATGCAAGATTTGGTTGTGGCTGGCGGTGTTGAATCCATGTCTCATATGATGGAAACGGCAGCAAAGAATCCAATGGGTAGTGCGTTTATCGATTCCGGTAATTTACATCTGCGTGAAATGTATCCTCAGCCTCATCAAGGAATATGTGCCGATTTAATTGCCACCTTAGAAGGCATTTCTCGTGAAGAAACGGAACTGCTCGCTGTTGAGACTCAAAAACGTGCAGCGCACGCGATTGAGAATGGTTATTTCGATAAGAGCCTAGTCACTGTTTATAATGATGATGGCAGTGTGGCGTTAGATAAAGAAGAATTCCCTCGTCCTGGAACCACAGCAGAATCCTTAGCCGGTCTGAAGCCGTCTTTTGCTGGTTTGTATGCGATGCCTCTTGATGCGGAAGGATTAAGTTATAAGAAGCTAGTGGAAAGAACGTATCCTGATCTTGATATTAAGCACATTCACCACGGTGGTAATTCTTCAGGTGTTGTGGACGGTGCTGGTGCGGTGGTATTGGCTTCTCCTGAATACGCCAAAGCCCATGGCTTAAAGCCACGAGCGAAAATTATCACCGTGACAACTGCGGGAGATACTCCACAGTTGATGCTGAATGCACCGGTTCCGGCGGCTAAGAAGGCATTAGCGAAAGCGAAGATGAAGTTAAGTGATATTGATTTGATTGAAATCAACGAAGCTTTTGCCGCTGTTCCTATCAAATTTATGCGTGATTTAGATCTTGATGGCAGCAACGTGAATGTAAATGGTGGTGCTATGGCGCTAGGCCATCCGATTGGTGCGACAGGTGCGATGTTAGTCGGTACTGTGTTAGATGAATTGGAACGACGTGATTTATCTACTGGATTGATAACGCTCTGTACTGGTGGCGGAATGGCTCCAGCGACGATCATAGAGCGAGTGTAAGGCTCTAAGTGTGATAATAAAAAAGGGCGAAGAATTCTTCGCCCTTTTTTTTGCAACTCATTTTATCCCTATCCCTTATGTCTTATGCATTTTTCCATACGGGTTTGCGTTTTTCCAAGAACGCGGTGGTACCTTCTTTTTGGTCCTCTCTATCAAATAGTGCAACAAAGCCTTCCCGTTCCATTGCTAAGGAACCGTCCATAGGCTTGTCTCGGCCTAATTGGATGAGAGTCTTGCAAGTGGCAACACTGCTGGGGCTTTGTTTCTCTACTTGCGCAGCCAGTGCCAGGGCGGTTTCAAGCGCCTTGCCGGTTTCTACGACCTCTTCTACTAATCCGATTCGCAAGGCTTGTTCCGCATTCAGGCGTTCGCCGCAAAGTATCATGCGCTTTGCCCAGCCTTCGCCGATTAGGTGAGGCAGTATTTGCGTACCATGGCCGGCGGGAAGTAGTCCCACTGAGGCTTCAGGTAATGCCATATTGACCTGCTCTTCTGCGATACGGGTATCGCAAGCTAGAGCCGCTTCTAGTCCACCACCCATCGCCCAGCCATTGATCGCTGCAATACTGACACCGCGAAAGTGAGATAGGGCTTCAAATGCTTCGCCAAATAACAGGGCGATGACGGCAGCATTACCCTTGTCACCATCGGCAAACATATTGAGATCCGCACCTGCACAGAAGAATTTTTTGCCGGCTCCGGTAATGATGAGGCAATAGATTTCCTTGTTTTCATTTAGAGTGTGGACAATTTTGGGTAACGCTTGGAGGCTCTCTTTGGTCCAAGTATTGGCACCGGGGTTATCCATGGTAATAATCGCGGTATGACCGTGAATTTCGAGTTTGAGTAATTCACTCATGACAGTTATCTCCGAATTTGAGTTTATTTAGGCTGCATTCTTAAGGCGCCATCTAATCGGATGGTCTCACCATTGATATAAGCATTTTCAGCCAGGTGTACGATAAGAGAGGCATATTCTTCCGGTAGCCCCAGGCGCTTTGGAAATTGTATGTTAGAGACTAGACTTTCTTGCACTTTTTCAGGCATACCGAGAAGCATGGGAGTGCCCATGGTGCCGGGTGCGATAGCATTCACTCGAATGCCAAGGTGAGCAAGATCCCGAGCCATAGGAACGTTCAAAGCAAGTATTCCCCCTTTACTGGCAGCATAGGCGGCTTGTCCAATTTGACCTTCATAACCTGCCACTGACGAAGTGTTAACGATGAGCCCACGTTCGCCCGCTTCACCGATGGGATCATTTTGTGCCATGGCTGAGGCGGCAACTCGAGCGACGTTAAATGAGCCTACCAGATTGATATCGATGACATTCTGAAAATCTTCCAACGGAAGTGGATTGTTAGTGCGGTCAAGTGTGCGTTTGGCGGGGGCGATCCCGGCGCAATTGACACAGAGATGAACCGCTCCCCAATGATCCATCACGGCTTTAACTGCCTTCTCGATAGATTCTGCATTGCGTACATCAACTTGATAAAAGGCGGCGTTGTCATTGCCTAATTCAGCAACGACTTTAGCGCCTTGTTCGGCATTAATGTCAAAAACGGCGACTTTAGCCCCTTTGGCGATAAGACTTTTAGCGGTGGCATTCCCCAGCCCAGAACAAGCTCCGGTTACGATGGCAATTTTTTGATTGATATCCACAATGACTCCTTGGTATAGACAATATAGGTTTATATATAGGTATATATAAATAGGTATAGACAATTGGGTTTGTTTAGACGACCTGTATTAAATCGTCGGCAATAATACCCAAAATTGTCTTATATAGCATGTGTTGAGTCAGTGAACTCGAAAGACAGGAGAATGTAGTGGATGCATCGATGGAATTTAAAAAACGCCGCTAATCGCCAACGAATAGACAGCGTTGTGGCTGCCGGGATTGGTTAGAAAGAAGCCGTTTGTTCCTTTGAAATGCTCATAGTGGGCGATTTCAAGTTTTGCTCTCAGATTCGTGTTTATCCAATAATTGGTGCCGACGGTATAAGAGTGGTATGTCACTAACACTCCGGCGTCCTTGAGTAGATCAACCAGTATCCCTCCGACGGGAGAACCAATTCGATCACTCATAGTGCTCACCACATTTTTGGTAATGTCTGAAGTGACAAAACTACCAATTGAAAAATACGGTAACCATTTCTCTAATCTATGTCCATAGAGGATGTAACCCCCAGGACCTAATGGATTTAGGTAACCGGTTGTTTTTACTTCGCCGTATTCAGCGATGACCAAAGAGATTCCGTTGTCATATTTGAGTGCTAAATTAGTGTATTCTCCCTTCCAGCTCTCAGGTGTATAGAGCTCTCCAATCGATGGGTCGATGGAAAGCAAATTGTCTATATAATCGAAGGCGACTGACAGAGTGTCCACACCCGCGCAATCGACAGCGTCAAAGTCAAAATTTGAGCCAGCTATGACCTCATCAATATGTGTTGTGACAGTGTCTTCATCGCAAGGTCGGTTGGCGGCAAAGCCAGCGTTTGTGGAGAGGTAGCTAAAGTGAAATTGAAAATCGCCAAGATTATAGTTCAATGAAATGCCTTTGATATCGGCCAAAGACAGGGTCGCATCAATGAGTAAGGCTACTGAGTTCTGTCCGCTGCCAACAAATACAGAGGCGCGTCCATAGCCATTGCCGATGCTAAACCGTTTTTCCAATGTTGCGCCCTCGTATCCTGACATGGGGAGGGTATATATTTCTATGGGAGGGCGTACCCAAGGGTAGGTGAACCCTACATCAACGGATTCCGATAATAAGAAAAAGGGAACTCTGAGCCTTCCTGCCTTAATCGTAGTGTTGTTTGTTAATTCATAACTAAAGTAGGCCCATTCCGTTTTTACGGTGTGACTAAGATCGTAACCAACGGTGGTCATTTGATGGGTATATCGTGTTTTATTGTTTATGCTAGCGTCTAGTTGTAGTCCAACAATGGCGTCCGATTGGAAGTTAGGTTCATCTCCAATTTCTTGGTTTTCTTGCTCCAAGCGAATTTTTGATTTGCCATCAGTCGTTGCGACACCTGCGGTGAAAAAGCCTCGGATTTTTAGTGCTTGTTCCTTTTTTCGTAATCGGCGAAACGCCTTTTTTGTTGTGCGTTTATTCTTCTGTATTTGTGTCTTAAGTTCTTGGTATTTTAGATGTAGTGCCTGTAGCTCTTGTTCAAGTCGCTTTTCAATTTGTTGTGGTTGAACCGGGTTTGCGTCTGCTGCTGAATAGGCTGTTGGCCATAAGAAGAAACAGCACAAGCTGAAAAATAGTGTTTTCTTTTTTCTGTGTTTTCGGTGATCCATTATTGTATTCACTATTCGTCGGTTCTCTTTAATTGTAGTACTCTCATATTCTAAAATATTTCGGCTTAATTTTAATCAGTCTGAATTCAAAGTGGGTAATGTGAGCAGCACTTTGACTTTATTGCCCGTGTCTTCTGTATTTACATACCCAATGTAATTCAATTCTTCAGAAATTATGTCGATAACATCCTCAGCGGATTCGGCAACGGGAGGGGGAATTCCCTTGCCTGTAAAAATCAGTCTTGACCAATAGGCTTTCATTTGCATGGCTGATTTTTTCGTCATTGATAAATAAAAATCATTTCTTAGGCTATTGCCGTTCGGCATATCAATTGGTTTTAGGCTCGTGCCATTGAGACGATTGGTTTTTGCAAGGAATAATGCTGAGACTTCTTTGGCCGTGACTACGCTCAATGAGCTATCTTTGTTCACGATAATTGCAATATCTGCGAAACTAGTATTTGGCAAAAAAGAAAGCGAGAGCGTAACAAGGCCAATTAAAATGCAGTGGTTGAGGAAACAATAGAATCCTATGCCATAGCACCGCAATCGGTCGCGTAACTGGAAAAGGTTTTTTCGAGAGAATAAAATGGAGAGCTCAGTCTTCATATAGCTAAAGTGGTACAAGTGAAGATAGCATTTTATGTATTGTTGTCAATTTTACAAAATGTGATCAACTTGCTGAAGTGATAATGCAGGGTTTGGACATTTAAAATGGTTTGACTAAAATGGCTGTACTATATCTATTCTGTACTACTCTTGTGCTTATCTGAATAAATTAGTGCTGTGGAGTGGTTAGATAAATTAGAGATACTTGTATCGTATGATCTTTGGTTATACTGGAGTTAATGGAATTAGGCGGAAACTAAAATAGAACAATGATGAATAGAATCAAACTTGTTAATACTATCTTTTGTAAACTCAGATTCTGCAGTGCCAAGTTCTTACTGAAGACATCCATGTTATTTCCCTTGGCCCTCTGTGCTCAGGGTGTTGCCGCAGAGTCCATTCAAATAAGTGGCTTTTTTTCTACGGGTGTGACAAATGTTGATAAGGAAAATATCGTTCTTACTGCAAAAAATATAGAACGTAAGACTAATTATCTTGCGGATACTGTTTTCGGATTACAACTCGATTCCTTGCTTTCAAATGAGGCGCGATTTTCAGCGCAGTTGGTTGCGAAAGATAAGTCCAATAGCTTTAATCTTGAAGCTGAATGGTTGTTCATCTCTTATCAACTATCACAGAACTACGAATTGCGAGCCGGGAGATTGCGTATTCCTCTTTTCTTGACATCGGAAACTATATTAGTGGGGCAATCCTATAATTGGGTGCGACCCCCTTTAGAGTTGTACACCCTGGACTCTGGTTTAAGTCAGTACAATGGGTTCAGTACCATTCATAGTGTTGTTTTGGGTCAGGCATCGATTGAAACTGAATTTTATATTGGGCAAACAGTGGGTGAAATTGATCTTGGTTTTGTTGCGGACTTTAGTAGTGATCATTTGTATGGGGTTCAGTTCAGCTATTCCACCGATAATCTTATTATTCGAGCTTCTCGATCTGAATTTACAGCATCGGTCGAGGGTACGCTTAGTATTGAAGACATAGAGATTCAAATACTGCAAGTGACAAGTGCTTCGTTCAGTATCTTAGGTGCTAGTTATCGTTCTGGAAATTGGGGTGTGATATCGGAAATAGGTCGAATGGAAACTGAGAATCAGGGTCAAACGACGGCTTATTATTTGACGATTAGCCATAATTTCAATCGTCTAATGCCTTTGTTTACCTATGGTGCGAATAAGACCTCATCAAGTTTTGCGAGTCATAAAGGCGATTCTCTTTCTCTTGGAGTTAAATACAACTTTAATGAAACGGCATCTATGAAGACAGAAGTACTGTATGGCGAACTGTTGGATGGTCGCTCTTTACTGCTAGGGACTTCTTTGAAATCGGACTTTGATGAAAAAGTGACTATGTATAGTATGACGCTGAATTTAATTTTTTAGCGCTTTTAATATTCTAAAGTATCTAATTTTCTAGAACATTTGATAATTGTTGTGTAGTGAGGAGAAAAAGAAGTAGATGAGAAAGAAGGTGATCGTATTTTTGATATTGTTTAGTTCCCTTTTTGTTACCCTACCCGTGGTGGCAGATATTGCTGTTATTGTGAATACGAATAATGTAACGGAAACTATGTCAGTGCCTGATCTTAAAAATATTTATAATGTACGAAAATCTCGATTTGTTGATAATAGCCCGATTATTCTTTCGTATCAGAATGGAGAGAATGAGATTTCTAAGCGATTCTTCGAGCTTGTCGTCGGCCGGTCTATGATGCAGCTCAATCGGTTTTGGGCAACAAAAATATTTTCTGGAAGAATGTTGCGGCCAATTAAACTGGCTGATGATCAATTGGTTATTCAGTGGATATCAGAAAATACAAATGGTATTGGGTATATAGATGTAACAAGCCTAACCGATAAGGTAAAGGCGATAGCCCTTATTTCTGAATAACAATTTCAGATTAACTACCACTGATAAAATATAGAATAAGGTAGCTAAATATCATGTTGAGATGGTAGCTACTTGTCTTGATAGAATCCCCTCCTTTTTTTCTTAAATATAGGTACTTTATTGTTAGTGTTTAACGGTCGAGTCTGTAGACTGTTAATGGATTTCTTTCCGCTACTGTGATGACGGTTTTTTAATATTATGATCAAAGACAATGAAATTTCCCCCATAACCAGGCTGTTGGTAGATCTTGCTGCATTTATTGTGGTGGTTGCAGGAATGAAAGCAGCACAACCGATATTGGTTCCTTTTCTTCTTTCCGCTTTTATTGCAGTGACGTGCGCGCCTTTAGTGTCTTGGCTAAATCGGCACCGAGTTCCCACCTCATTATCTGTGATTTTAGTGGTGTTTGGTTTGCTGGGCTGTGGATTATTGATCGCAGTGTTTATTGGTAGTTCTCTCAACGATTTTTCACAATCACTGCCAATATATCAGGCTCGATTACAGGAGGAATTATCAGGTTTGCTTGGTGTGCTATCAGAGGTTGGCATTGAAATCTCAAATGAAACCATTCTTGAGTATTTTGATCCGGGCATGGCGATGGAGATGGTTGCGAGTACTTTGTCCGGTCTCGGGGGGGCTTTAACAAACGCTTTTCTTATCATATTAACGGTCGTTTTTATTCTGATGGAAGCGTCTGGCTTACCCAAGAAACTAAAAAGAGCGTTACATGATCCGGTTGCATCATTACAGGGTTTTGATGAGTTTGCGATTGGTGTGAATCGTTATTTGGTGATCAAGACAGTGGTTAGTGTTATTACCGGATTGGTGATTGCGGGTTGGTTGTGGATGCTCGATATCGATTACCCTTTCTTGTGGGGGCTTGTGGCTTTTCTGCTGAATTATGTTCCGAATATTGGCTCCATCATTGCGGCGATTCCCGCTGTTTTATTGGGATTCGTCCAATACGGGATAACTATCGCGGGGTTGGCTGCGTTGGGTTATGTGTTTGCGAATATCGTGATGGGTAATATTATTGAACCTAGGTATATGGGACGTGGCTTAGGTTTGTCTACATTAGTGGTCTTCTTATCTTTAGTTTTTTGGGGGTGGGTGCTCGGGCCTGTTGGAATGTTATTGTCAATTCCATTGACTATGATTGTTCGAATTGCGTTGGATAACAATGAGGAAACGCGGTGGATTTCTGTATTGCTTGGTCCGGAATCAGGGAGTAAAGTGTAGATCATCTAGATATAAAAAATATTCCACTAGCAGTACTTGAGGTCAAACGGACTCGAAGGGAGTGGTGAAATACGGAATGGAATTTGATGACTGCATTAACGGCTATATCGACAACGCTATCGACTGATTTATTAAATAAGAGATCGACAACGCCACCTTTACTCTCCGGCGATTGCATTCAGGCTAAGCGCGATCAAATACGGGAGTATTTTAACCAGACATTTGCACTCTACGAGTCACTTTTTGAAATAATTGCGACGGACGAGGCGTACTTTCAGCGTCCTGAACCCTTGCGTCATCCTTTGATTTTTTATTTTGGTCACACCGCTACTTTTTTCATTAATAAATTAATTGTCGGTAAGATTATTGATCAGCGCATCAACGAGAAGTTTGAATCAATTTTTGCGATTGGTGTTGATGAAATGTCTTGGGACGATTTGGATGAACGTCACTACGACTGGCCCACGGTGAATGCGGTGCGTGAGTACCGGTCTCAAGTCAAAGTGTTGGTTAACGACCTCATTTCTAACATGCCTTTAACGCTTCCTATACGAGACGATTCTGTAGCCTGGGTTTTATTGATGGGGATTGAGCATGAGAGGATACATCTAGAAACCTCTTCTGTGATCATAAGGTTGTTGCCCTTAGATTCCGTTAGCTCCCACCCTTTGTGGGAGCCTTGCCTGGATAGTGGTACTGCACCGGATAATAAGTTGTTGCCTATTACGGGCAGGAAAATCCAATTGGGTAAGCCTGAAAATGTTGAAACCTATGGTTGGGATAATGAATACGGTAGACGGGAACTCGCCGTTGAATCCTTTTCCTGTGCACAATATCTGGTTTCGAATCAGGAGTTTCTTAAATTTGTTGACGCTGGAGGTTACCATGAATTGCGCTATTGGACTGAGGAAGGTCGGCAATGGTTATCTTATAGTAAAGCGGGCATGCCACATTTTTGGTTAAAAAAAGAAGGACAATATTGGCAGCGAAATTTGTACAACGAAATACCACTCCCCCTCAATTGGCCGGTTGAGGTTAACTTTCTTGAGGCTAAAGCATTTTGTAATTGGAAGGCGGAAGAAGCTGGGAGCGCAATTCGATTACCCACTGAAGCGGAATGGATGGTGTTAAGGGAGAAGCTAGACGCGGATATTACCGATTGGGAAGTCGCACCCGGTAACCTTAACTTAGAAGAATACGCATCTTCTTGTCCTGTGGATAGACACCAGGTAAATGGTTTTTTTGATATTGTGGGTAACGTGTGGCAATGGACCGAAACACCGATTGATGGTTACACGGGTTTTCAGGTTCATGAGTTGTATGATGATTTTTCGACTCCTACTTTTGATGGTAAGCATAATTTATTTAAAGGTGGGTCGTGGATCTCGACCGGCAATGAGGCTTCGAAACACAGTCGATACGCATTTCGGCGTCATTTCTTTCAGCATGCGGGCTTTCGATATATCGAAAGTCAAACCGAGGTGTTACCGGTGGATAAGGTGAATATATATGAGACTGATGACTTAGTTTCTCAGTATTTAGAGTTTCACTATGGAGCCAATTATTTTGAAGTGTCTAACTATCCCAAGAGCTGTATTCGAGCCTGTATGGATTATACAGATGAGCTTCCAAAGCATAGAGCATTAGATTTAGGTTGTTCCGTGGGTCGGAGCACGTTTGAATTAGCCCGATATTTTGAGCACGTTGATGGTATCGATTTCTCTGCGCGTTTTATTCAGCAGGGAGTTCAACTTAAAGAAGAAGGGGCGGTACGCTATACGATTCCGACTGAGGGAGAGTTGGTGGAATTTAAAGAGACAAGTCTTAGTGCTTTGGAATACAACAGCATTAAGGATAAAGTTCACTTTAGTCAAGGTGATGCCTGTAATTTAAAAACACAGTTCTCTCGTTATAATCTGATTTTTTGCGGTAACTTGATTGATAGGTTGTATGATCCCGTTTCATTTTTACAAATGATTGGTGATCGTTTGGAAGATCAGGGCTATTTGGTATTAACCTCTCCTTATACTTGGTTGGAAGAATATACCGAAAAAACAAAGTGGTTAGGTGGCCATAAAGTTAACGGTGAAAATTACACTACATTAGATGGATTGAAGGAAAACCTGTCGCCACGATTTGAGTTAGTGGATGTATGTGATATTCCCTTCGTTATTCGAGAAACCCAACGAAAATATCAACACACTATTGCGCAGATGAGTGTTTGGTTGAAGAGTGCAGCGACCGATATTGAATGAGTGATTTATCCCGATATAAAACCATCAGTCATCATGCATTTGTACGATCACTTGGAGGAGGGTTAGGATTTTCTTTAAGTGATTCTTGCGCAGAGACCATGAGCGTGGCGGATCTACAATCATTGAGTAAATTTGCGCTATCTGATATTGATTTAAACTACAGTAGTCTTCAGGGGTTGCCAGCCTTAAGAGAACAGATAGCGAAGCTTTATACGGGTGATGGCGTCGAAATAGAAAAGGAAAATGTCGCGATATTTTCTGGCGCTCAAGATGCGTTGTATGCCGCTTTTAACAGTATTTTGAATGACGGCGATGAAGTCATCCTGTTTACTCCGTGTTATCCCCCTTTGTTGGAAACCCCTAGATTGGCGGGCGCATCAGTAGTACCGATTCCGCTAAAGTATGAAAATCGTTGGCAGATTGATATTAGTCAGGTGATTGCGGCGGTGACAGAAAAAACCAAGCTCATTCTTTTAAATTTCCCGCATAATCCTACGGGAGCTGTATTAGACCAGAATGTTGCGCGTGATATTCTAACCTTGGCGAAAGTTAAAGGAATCCATTTGTTAGTGGATGATGTTTCTCTTTTCTCTGATTTTAATGGTATTGGCATACAGCATAGGTTGCTGTCTTATGATCGAACGATCGTTGTAGGCGTGATGTCCAAGAGCTTCGGTTTAGCCGGGGTTAGAATTGGATGGTCGATTACCTCAGATTTGCAACAGTTAGAGCGTATGATGACGGTAAAGTCATATACCTCCATTTGCCCCTCGGTGTTTGATGAATACCTTGCTTTGGCGGCCCTGGAAAATTGTCAATTAATATTGGATCGCAATAACGGCATTATAAAATCGAATGTCGAATTATTTGAGATGTTTTTGAAAAGAATGTCTAAGGCTTTTGAGTGGGTTACTCCCCGAGCCGGTATTCTTGGTATGCTGAAAAATAAATTACCTGTTTCGAGTCATGCAATTGCACAGGGTTTAGCGGAGAAGGAAGGCGTGTTGATTTTGCCTGGGGATTTGTTTTCTATTGAAGGCGAGTTTTTTCGTATTGGATTAGGTCGTGAAAACTTCCCTCAGGTACTTTCCTTATTTGAACGGTATATACAAAATGAATGTTCAGATTTATTGTAGGATTAATTATAGGCCTTATTGTTGAGCTTTAAATAATAAGTCCGCTAGAATAATTCAAAATCATCTTCTTCTTCGTTGGTATTGATGATTGGCAGGTTTGGGATGTGGTTCCTAATGATGTCTCGTTCATCGCTCATTGTCATGTTGTCGATTAATTTAGTTCCTAGCGTTTTTTTACTTTCTTCGCTTAGCTCGTTCTCAGTTGCTGTACCCGATCGTAACGAGCGCCAAGATAAAATTGATTTGGACAGGTTCTCCATATTCTGACGAATTCGGTCTTGAAACTGGACCGAGGTCATAATTGTACGAACAAGTTCGTCTATGGTGTCATCGATATCTATTCTGTTTTGAATAGAACCTAACAGTATTTTCGTCGCTGCCTTCTTTGAGCTGTGAGAAACGGTGTCCACTACTTGTTTTATTTTTTCTAACGCTTCAATACTGTCGTCTGAAATGTTACTGGCGCTGATTGATGTTTCGCGTACTTCAACAATGATTTGTAATATAGGGTCTATGGCTTCCGAAGAAATTCGTTCGTTCCATTTCAAAGTTGAGCTTGTGAATTCAGTTAAGTCACACATGATTTTTTCTTTTAGTTCTTCGGGTGGTGTGTTACCTATGTATCGTGATAATAATTCCGCCGGAATATCAATGGCAGAATCAGGGTAGTTTTCTTTAAGAACAGTTTGAAAGAAAAGTGATCTCTGTTGCTCACAGTTCAGCTTTAAATATATTTTTGTGAGAGTCGTCTTTGCATCAAATACGTCAGATTGATGGATGTCATTGATCACTTGATGCCAAATATCGACAATACTTTTTATTAATGAAGACAATAGATCCTCAAATTGTAAACCGTGAAAGATGGGGAGTACTTTATATTTTATATCGTCTTCGAGTCTGATTAGTGCTTCCATGTCTTTTTGTAAGGCAGAAAAACTGAGTCTGGTAGCGGCCATTTGATTGGTGTCAATTTCTTCAATAGATTTGACTAGTTCATTAACATTTCCTGAATCATTTTTTTGTACTAGTGTGATGAGTTGATCAACCCCTTGGTCAACGGCATCTTTAAGTTCATCAAAATGAGAGTCGGGCGAATAGAGGTGGTGAAAATCGTCAATGACCTTTGATGCTTCCACGGATAAAAACTGCTTTGAAATATCCAGTATTTGGTTTGTCGCAGACTGAACTGTTTCGAGTAGGTTTATCGAAAGACTGCCGAGAACATCATCAAATAATTCGTCGTATTGATGTAAAGCTGTTTTACTGGTTAAACCCTTCACAAGACATCCTCGATTACTGGCCAAAATAGCTTCTGCGCAATATCTCTATTCTCATAATATTAAGCATATATCAATCGTGAAACTATGCTATCTCTTCAAGCAATAACTTCTAGAGAATTCGATAGCGAAGTTTATTCATCGCCTAAATGGGACGAGGCGTAGATTGTTGGGTAACGTTAGGTTTGATCGTAAGAACTGAATATTGAAGAGCTTCTGGCGGTCTAAGCTGAACCCGTTGAGTCATCTATACTCAAAATTATAAGGCTGATTTGATTAAAAATAAATTGGCGGTGAAACCTCTATTTTGATGAAACCTAAGATTAGAAGATGAGACCGGGTATGTCAGCTGCATTGCAAGGTTATGAGCGGTTAGAGAAAAGGGCTGAAGGGGGGATGGCGGTATTATACCGTGGAGTGCAAACTTCGCTGAATCGTCCTGTGGCGATTAAGTTTCTTAAGATGGATATTGCTGATAATGAACATATTCGTCGTTTATTTGATGCGGAATCTAGAATTATCGCGCGTTTGGATCACCCCAATATCATTCGTGTCATCGATAGGGGTGTATCCGCTAGTGGTCAGCCCTATTTTATTATGGATTTTGTAGAAGGGATCGACTTAAAGCAAGCACTGAAGACGGAAGAGATTAGTCACTCTCGAAAGTTACGAATGATTATTCAAATTGCGAAAGCGTTGTCTTATGCGCATCGCAACGGCGTTATCCATCGGGATATTAAACCCGCCAATATTTTGCTGGACCAAGAACACAATGCGCGCATAGTTGATTTTGGCGTTGCTTTTTTTTCCGGTAGCACGCAAACGAATCCCTTAGTTGATGGCGCAACGGTAGGTACTCCGGCCTATATGGCGCCGGAACAAAAGGAGGGTGCTGAGTTTGCGACCGCAGTCAGTGATATATATTCTTTCGGTGTCATGATGTACGCCATTTTTACAGGAAAGACTCCAAAAGGAGATGCACCACTAGTCCATGTTTTGAATAAAGAAATCCCCGAGGGTTTGTCGAAACTAGTGTGGCAGTGCATGTTGGAAGAACCTAGTAAACGGCCACAAACAGCAGATGAAGTTATTGCTCGGGTACTGAGTGTCATCAAAGGAGATCATCTTCAGCCACAACAAAGGGAAAAGGCAAAGAAGTTTACGCTACGAGCGCATGAAAAATTTATCCTGCTAGATGTTCTGAAAGAAGATGATTATAGCGCGGTTTATCTCTATGAAAATAGAGAAGATGGGGGGTTATTGATTTTGAAAAAATGTACTTCCGACGCGCTAGGCTATCAAGAAAACAAAATGCTGGAGCACTTAACGCATACCAATATTGTTAATGTTGTAGGTGTGACGAAGAACGATAGAATCTTTATTGCGATTATGGAATATTTGAATGGCGGTAGTTTGCGGTCCCGACTCGCGCGTCCGATGACCTTAAAGCAGTTTTTACCCATTGCTTTGGCTATTGGTCGAGGTCTGAGTTTTGCTCATAAGAATCGAGTTATACATGGAAATTTGCGACCTGCTAACGTGTTATTTACCAGTAAAGGTAGCGTGAAGATTACTGATTTTGGATTCAAGGAACATTATGAGGGTAAGAGGAAAAGAAACTGGTATTGTGTTGATGGCGAGCCAGTTTCCATTAAAGGCGACGTCTATTCTGGTGGTGTGATGTTTTACCAAATGTTGGTAGGTGTTAGACCGAAGTGGGCGTTGGGTCGTTTGACATCTCATAAACGCTATAAAGAATTACCGGAATCCATGCGTCGATTACTGACTGTAATGTTGTGTCGAAAGGCGAGTGATCGTATTGTCAATTATGACGAAGTGCTTAATGAATTGGTGCAGATAAAAAATGCAAGTTCGGGAGAGGCTGTTGCCAGGAGTGATGAGTGCGTCACGATCGTTGATATGCCTCCCTCTAAGTCGAAGATAATGGTTAAGGTTATGGGAGCGATTTTTTTTGCTTTGGGTATGGCGGGGGCTTATGCGGGATACTGGCAATCTGTCAATGGTGACTTGCTACCGATGCTAGTTAACGTTCTCAATATTTTTGGTGTTGTAAATTAGATAATGTAATTGAGTTTTTGATTTTCTAATTCCCTTTTTTTTATAAAACCCAGTATGCAATCGCTACAGTTATCAGAATAACAATAGCCAAGAGTGATGCAGTCTTTATCGAAACAGTAGATTGTGGAGTCGCTCCGTTTGAATTTTCTTCTAGTCCAGCAGCTGACATCGAAACTTGATGATGAGTATGAGGATCAATTTTTATAGAAGGAGCCTGTGGCGTGGAGGGAGGGGTTGCAGCGCTAGTTTTATTAGCTAGTTTCGCGGGTGAAATAGAAAATACAGTAATATCTTCTTCATCTGGTGCATCTTGTGTCGCAACATGGATGGGGCCAATCACCAGAAATGTTAGGTTTTCAAATTGAATTTGATCTCCAGACGAAAGCGAAATCTCTTTGATTTTTTTTCTATTAACCTTGGTTCCATTTGCAGAGCCGAGGTCCTTGATGTGAAGACTGTTATTGATGACGTGTAATTCTGAATGCCGGCGAGAAATTCGGTCGTCGTGTATGCAGATCTCACAACTACTGGAACGTCCAAGCGTCATCGAACCGAATATAGGGAATTTCTGCCCTTTGAGTTCGCCGCTAATGGCTTGAATAGACCATTCACAGCTGTCAGTACCGGCTATTTTAGCTGTCTGCGGTGAATCTAGTACAAGTACTACGTTGGCCACCTTGATTTTATCGTCGGGCCTCAATTGGTAGCGTGAAACAATACGCTCTCCGTTAACAAAAGTGCCATTGGAGCCTGCATCATCTAAATAATATTGGCCATTCTCTCGTCTGATCTCCGCGTGAAAAGTGGCTACGCCTGATTCTTTGAGGCGTAAGTTGTTTTTCGGGTCACTTCCTATTGTGAATCTTTCATCGGAAAGCCAAATAGCGGGTTGACGTTGATCTTCAAAATGCAGTTTTAACATACTGTTGCCTTACTCAAAAATACTGTTTCTTCTCTATTCGATTTTATGCAACATTATTAAGTTTGTCGTCCTTATTCTTCGCATTTAGAGATTGGGATTTTGGTTTTTATGTGATGGCGCTTTGGTTTTGTGTGCAGTGACAGGTTTTGTGTACAGTGACACACATTGAACCGCGTTACGTGTGGTCTTCAAATGCGGAGTTGTATACTGTGTAGTGAACGTATTGACTGTCTGACGGTCGGATTGTCTGTGTTAGTAGTGGTCATAGTTTTCACGAAGAGGGGAGCTGTGAGGAGCGAGGTGTGAAGTGTGAATCGTGAAGTGCAGGGTCATGTGGAATAGTCAGCTAAACCGCCAGTACTGTCGAATAACGATGATGCTAGTTTTGGCCTGTGGGTTGTTCGGTTGTGCCAGTAGCAGTCTTTTTACTTCGTATCCGAATCAAATGGCCTCTAGGCTTGAAGCTCTGGACCGTGGAGGAAAGGTCAAGGAAGTGAAGGTGGACGGGAAATGGAACCCCGATGAGCTGCTGCACTATTTGGAGCGAGGGCGCTTAGCACAGATAAGCCAGCAAGATGCCCAGAGCGTGAAGGCATACCGGGAAGCCATTAATCTATTTGATGAAAAAGATTTAGGTGCCGTTGTTGAGCTGAGTGGCGTGAGAGATAAAGGAGCCTCTTTTATTGTCAATGATAATGCGATTCCTTATATGGGAGAGACTTTTGAACGTGGTTTTCTCCATACCTACCAAGCGTTGAATTACTTGATGGCAAAAGATTTAGAAAGTGCTGGAGTGGAAATTCGGCGTTTAAATCGAGTTCAGAAAAATGCGTTACTCAATAATGAAAAAGGGCTCATTCAGCAGCAGAAACAGGCGAAAAAGAAGTTAAATGGAATTCCCTTTGATGTGCATAAAAATCAGAATGGGTTTGATGAGAAATTTGGCGCTATGGATCGGGAGGCGGCTAAACTTAAGTATTCTTTTCAAAATGGTTTCGGTTTTTATGTTTCAGGCTTGGTTTACGAATTGCGGGGTGAATTGAATGATGCCTACATTGATTATAAGAAGGCTTTGGATCTCAATGTTGATAATGAATTTGTGCAACAAGATGTGAGTCGTTTGTCTCAGCAGTTGGGGTTTGCTTCCAAATCAACAGGTTCCAAATCAACTCTTTTAAAATCAACACAGTCGGAAACGGATCATGGTGAGATTGTTGTATTGTATGAACGCGGTTTTGTTCCCCATAAACAAGAGGTCAGTTTTTCCGTTCCAGATCGAATGGGACGGCTTATTAGCATTTCTTTCCCCATCTATAAAGTGAATTCGTTCCCGAGTGAGAGAGCATCGTTAGGAATCTGGATCGATACAATTCCTCACTCTAAAACGGAAATGCTTTCAGAAACGTCACCAATGGTTGCGAAGGCTATGAAGGATAAGAGACCTATGATGATCGCGAGGCAAGTGGCCCGGGGGTTTACGAAAGCAGAGTTACACCATCAATCAGAAAAGAATGCGGGTGTGCTCGGATCTTTTGTCGCGAATATTTATAGCATCATCACAGAAAGAGCTGATTTGAGAAGTTGGCTTTCTCTACCGAATAATGCACAACTAGGGCGTTATTCGGTAAAGGCGGCAGAGTATCCACTGCGAATGGTCGATAGGAAAACAGGACTACGGCACGAAATGAAAGTGGTAGTGGAAGTTGGTCGTAAGACCATAGTGTACGTTGTGAATACGGGTAATAAATTATGGGTACGCTCCGTCACTCTGTAGGACGGAAAGTTCGATAGTTCAACAAAGGAGGTAAGTCTTATGTCAAATCAAAGTGTACTTAAAAGGAGATTGTCATTAATGAGGTTCTCGTCATTAATGAGATTGTTGGTGTCAGTGGTGTTGATGGGACTAGGCATGTCTTTATTTTCCGGATGTGCCAGCAATACTACGGGATTACAAGCTAAGGTTAATGCGCAGGGAGACAGCTCCGTGACCGCGATTAAGCTTGGTAGACTATTGAAGGTGGAACAAATGCAAGGTGAGTTCATCAATGGACTCTATCGAGCGAAAATAGTGTTAGCGAATAAAAAGAAATCCACTAAAAATTTACAGTATCAATTCAGTTGGTATGACGCGTCAGGTGCAGAGGTGGATATTGACGGCAACGGTTGGACTCCCTTTGTGATATACGGCAAAGACGAAAAAACCATAGTCGGTCTTTCACCCAATCCTAAGGCCAGTGGCTTTCGGATTAATGTGAGAGATCTTAAAGCAAATAAAACATTCAAAACTAACTTGTTCGGTATAAAGTGAGGAGTGATCAGATGAAAGGTTTCCTATATCAACAAAATTCAAGTGCTGGATTAATAAGTGGTAGAGACAGTGGTGGTAGAGACGACGATGGCAGAGATAAGTATCGAATAACCACTCTTATGACCTTAGTGATAGCTTTGCTGACGCCAATGCTATTAACGTCCTGCGCAAGCAAAGTGCAGTATGGCGATGCTAAGTCAGTAGAAACGGTTAACACCGATTTCGGCTCTACCGATTTGCAGTCCACAGCCACCCAAATGGTGGAGTCGTTATTAACGTTCCCTCCTGTGGTAGCGCTAACGCAATCCGGACGCCCAGTTCTTTTTGTGGATTCTATTCGCAATAAAACCGAAGAACATATTGATACGGAATCTGTCACCGATACAATTGTGAATAAACTATTACGTTCCGGTAAATTTCAATTTGTCGATATGACGGCGGTCGCGGCAGTGCAGTCACAATTGGGCTATCAAGGTAATAGCGGTTTAGTGAATCCTAGTGAGGCGGCTAAGGTGGGGAGGCAGGTGGGAGCCAAATATATGGTTTACGGTAACTTAAGCAGTATTACCAAACAAAATAAAAAAGAGAAGGATGTGTATTATAAGTTTACTCTCAAAATGATGGGCTTAGAGTCAGGCTTGTTAGTGTGGCAGGATGAAAAAGAGATACGTAAAAGCGTGCGTCGATCTACTTTTGGTTTGTAGTGTTAACTCTCTTTTTCAAGATCAATAATAAGTGCCTTTAAAAAACGGGCGGCTTCTCCTCCCGTTGTTGCGCGATGATCTGCACTGAGAGATAGGGGTATGATGGGGTGTATCGCAATCTCACCGTTAAAGGCGATCACTTCATCTCTAACCACGCCCGCACCAATGATTGCAACAGTAGGAGGGACCACAATTGGCGTAGCGTAACGTCCTGCTATCGTGCCAAAATTGGTAAGTGTGATGGTTGCTCCTTGTAGTTCTTTCGGTGGGATTTTTCTGGATTTTACATCGGCTTGCAGATCATTGATGCCTTGCCTTAAGTCGTCCGGAGTTCTATTAGTGATGTCTCGTAGCACGGGTACAAATAGCCCGTCTTTGGTGTCCACGGCGATGCCAATGTCCACGTGTTCTAATAATCTTCTGGACAGGGCTTTACCATTAAACCAAACGTTTAAAGCGGGCTCCAACTGGCAGGCTATTCCGATCGCGCGAATGAGTCGAATTGTGGGGTCTTCATTTTTCGCCCATAGATGAATATCGGCATCGTCAACGATCGAGACCTGCGGTACTTCGTCATTGGCTTTCGTCATTGCCTTTGCCATTGACCGGCGAACACTTCTTAAGGTTTCAGCCGCACCGTAGGAGGCTTCTAGTTTATTGGCGTTTTCCACGTCAGCACTGGAAATCATGCCGTGTTTGCCTGTTGCCGTTACGGTGCTGAGATCAACGGCAAGTCGTTTCGCTAAGGCTCGAATGGCGGGAGTGGCGCGAAGGGTGTTTGGAGTGCTAGTGGATCCGCTACCAATAATGAAATAGTCATTTTCTGCACTGTTGTCATCGGCTGTTTTCATTTCTCCTACTACTGTGCCGGTATCTTCTTGCTCTTCTCCTTCAAATTCAACCAATGGTTCACCCACGTGAATCATGTCGCCAGGCTTGCCGAATAAGGTTGCGATGGTGCCAGTTTGTGGGGAAGGAACTTCAACAATAGCCTTTGCGGTTTCTACAGAGACGATTAGCTGGTCAACCTCAACTTGATTGCCTCTATCGATGTGCCATTCCACAATTTCGGCCTCTTGTAACCCTTCTCCTAAATCAGGCAATTTAAAATATTTCATGGCAACCTCTGTCCTTGGTCGTTATTGATTGTGCTTTTGGGTGTGTTATTGATCGTGTTATTGGCATGTTACGGGTTTATGTTTCAAGTTATTGAAAGGCCATCGTCTTGAGTGCCGCCTCCATGATTTGTTGCGTTGAAGGCATGTAATAATCTTCGTTTCGATAGTAGGGCATGATGGTATCGTAACCGGCGACTCTGGCGATGGGTGCTAGTAATGAGAGTAGCCCCTTCTCTGCAATTTGTGCTGATATTTCGGCTCCTACTCCGCAGGTTTTTGCTGCCTCATGGATGATGACACAACGTCCTGTGCGCTCAACGGATGCCAAGATGGTGGTCATGTCTAAGGGTTTGATGGAAGCGACATCAATGACATCGGCATGAATGTTTTGTTCTTCTAATTTTGTTGCAGCTTCCAGGGTTTCTTGAATCATCGCTCCCCATGAAATTAAAGTAATGTCATCTCCCTGCTTTAAGGTAAAGCAGGTTTCCAGGGGTAAACCCTCACCGTTATTGACGATGTTTTGTTTTACCGATCGGTAGATGCGTTTGGGTTCGAGAAAGATTACGGGATCGGGTGATTGTATTGCGCTAATCAGTAAGCCATAGGCTCTGGCTGGTGAGGAGGGTACGACTACCTGTAATCCCGGGATATGAGCAAACATCGCTTCGGTACTTTCAGAGTGATGTTCTGGTGCGTGAATTCCGCCGCCGTAAGGTGCACGCAAAACCATGGGGCAGGTCAGTCGGCCTCGTGTTCGGTTACGCATTCTCGCGGCGTGGGAGACGATGTGTTCCACGGTAGAATAGATAAAGCCCATGAATTGAATTTCACAAACGGGTTTCAGTCCCTGGCTTGCCATACCAATAGTGATGCCAGCGATTAACGTTTCTGCTAAAGGAGTGTCCATCACTCGACGTAAACCAAATTCACTTTTTAAATCGACGGTTGCGCGAAAGACACCACCATTGGTTCCCACATCTTCACCCAGTACCACCACATTCTCATCATGTTGCATAGAGTGGGCGAGTGCTAGATTGATGGCTTCTACCAATGTTGCTTTTGTGGTTTCTATCTCTGGCTGTTCGCCCGAGATCGGATTTTTATGGGGTTCGGGTGTGGCTTGAAATTGGGTCATGTTAGGCTCCTCGTCGCATGTTGGAGGCTTTGTGAATGACGTCGGCTCGTTGTTCTTCCAGCGCTTGGGGTAGATCAGCATAGAGGTAGTCGAACATGGCTTCTGCTGGTTCGGACTCTATTGAGGTATACACTTCAACAGCGGACTGAACTTGTTCTTTACAGGATGCGATTAATTGTTTTTCCTGGTCTTCATCCCAGAGTTTTTTGCCGTATAAAAAGTTTTGTAGTCGTTTGATGGGTTCTCGCTCCCAGCCTTTACTCAGTTCTTCTGCGGACCGATAGCGCGTGGCGTCGTCTGCAGTAGTATGGTCACAGAGTCGATAACTAATGGCTTCTATTAGCGTTGGCCCCTTTGCGTTATGAGCTTTCTCTAAGGCATGATTTAATACGTGTAATAACGCTATGGGGTCATTACCATCGACTTGAATGCCCTCGATCCCGGCAGAAATGGCTTTTTGCGCAATGGTTTCAGCAGCAGTTTGTTCCTCCCTTCTTACCGAAATCGCCCATTGATTGTTGTTTACGACGACGACCATAGGGAGTTGCCAAGTGCCTGCCAAGTTGAGAGATTCACTGAAATCGCCACGAGAGGTGGCTCCGTCACCACAGGTGGTGACCACCGCACGTCGTTGCCGCCGCACTTTGAAGGCTGTGGCAATACCCGCTGCATGTGTTATTTGTGTTGCAATGGGAACGCAGGTAGGGAAATCCTCTTTGGCATCACCGGTAAATACACTGCCTCTTTCATCACCTCCCCAATATCGCATGATGTCTTCCATGGGCACGCCACGTAATAATTGTGTGGCTTGATCCCGATAGTAGGGAACGAAAACGTCATCACTGGCCATGCTAAAACCCACCGCTGAGCCGATGGCTTCTTGACCTAAGCTGGAGGGGTAGGTTCCCATTTGTCCGGTACGCTGAAGCGCGACAACTTTTTGATCGAAGGTCCGTACTAACACCATGTGTTTGTAAAATCGTACCCAAAGATCAGTGTTGCAAAGTTGTTCTGGAAAAGAGTCTAAAGGTTTACCTTCATCACTCAGGTATTGGTAATACGGGATGGTAAAATCAGCGGCGATTTTCATAACCCTACTCCTCGTTAAAATTGGGTGATGTGAAGCTATATATATTGTCTATGTCTCATTTTGATTAATGTGTGTCGTAGAGTATTTCCTCCGCCACATGATCAGCGATCAAATTGGGTGGGGTATTTTCCCTTCGAGAGCGTTCTAAAATTCGAAATAGCGTATTGCCAATTTCTTGTGTTTTATGAAGAATTTCAGTTTCCGGTTTTTTTAGTTGATTGAGGGAAACGTGTATCAGTCCACCGGCATTGATGACGTAGTCTGGTGCATAGAGGATTTGGCGATGGTGCAGTTCATTTCCATGGTGCTCGGATGCCAGTTGATTGTTGGCTGCGCCTGCAACGATGTCGCAATTGAGCAAGGGTATCGTCGCGTCATTCAATACCGCGCCTAAACTACAGGGTGCAAATACATGGCAATCTGTTTGATAGATGTCGTTGGGTTTAACGATAATTGCGCCAAATTCATCAGCACATCGCTCTCGTTTATCTTGGTCAACATCAGTGATGGTGATGTTAGCGCCTTCTTCGTGTGCGAGTTTTGCTAACAGGTACCCCACGTTTCCTGCACCTTGAATAGCAATATGGACTCCGTCTAACTTTTCCTTATTCAATTGAAATTGAATGCAGGCTTTTATACCTTGTAAAACGCCAAGAGCAGTGAAAGGGGATGGGTCACCACCACTGGTCGGTGTGCCCGAGACCCAACTTGTCTTGTGGGAAACAAACTCCATGTCAGTGGGAGAAGTGCCGCTATCCACTGCAGTAATATAGCGTCCGCCTAATTCGTTAACGAATTCACCGAAACTTTCAAAATAAGCTTCGCGGTCAATGACGGCTTTCGGTTTGATGAGCACGGCCTTGCCGCCGCCTTGAGGGATATGGGCAAGAGCCGCTTTATAGCTCATGCCCTTCGCTAAACGTACGGCATCCAATAGGGCATTGTCATCACTGGAATATTCAATACACCGACAACCTCCCAGGGCGGGGCCTAGATGTGTATTGTGAATGGCGACGATGGCGCGAAGCTGAGTTTCTTTATTGCTTTTTACATGTAGCTCACTGAGTCGTGCGTGTTCGATTGTGTCGAACATGGTTTCCTCCAAAGCGCGAGATGGAGTAACATCATTGGCTTCTCAATAACACGAAAATGCTAAGCTCAATCTATCTTTCAATCTAGCTAGCTAACCTGCTTCTAAAGAGTATAGATGAGTGAAATGGCTAAAAGTCGTGTCATGACGAAGGTTTCTTAAAACGCTTGTTTGACTTTTTCTATTGGGCCTTAAATCTCATTCTATTGGGTCATCAATCTCAAGGTTATAACGAAAGTATCACAAAGCTAACGTTTCCCTAAAATTGATCAATTGCCTCTTTTGAAAGCCTGTAATCTACGACACACTAACGTGCAATACATAATGAAAAAAAGGTGAGGTTGGCAGATGATAAATAGAGTGAGATTGTCCGGTTTACTTGCATGGCTTTGTTTCATGCCTATTGCCGTTAGTGCCAGTGATAACTCACAGACTCTCATCATTCCAGGTGCTATTCACTTGGAAGGTGTGGGTTCTGTTTATGGCGCTGGTGCTGGCATCAAAGCAATCGGGGAGTCGGATTATAATATTTTTGTCGCCATTGCTGGTGGCGATGCTGATGTTTTCGGTTTGGGTATTACCGATGTGCCACTGTTAAACGGTCGTTTTAGCTATATTTATGGTCAAGCTGATGAGGTGTTGGTGGAAACACAATATCAGCGAGGTAGTGTCGTGGGCCGGCTGTATGAACAACAAATCTCGGGAGATCTTCACCGCTTTGCATTAACGCATGACTTGTCGAAAGAGAACATGAGTTCAACCCTTGCGCTTTCTCTTTCTTCTGTGGCGCTTGATGGATATGCCAATGAGAATGGTGTTGAAATTGCGATTAACGCCACCCATTTACATGATATCGAAACATTGTCTGTAACAGCCGGTTTGGAGTGGGATAATCGAGTAGGCACAGTTGGGCTAAAAACGGGAAGCAAAGTCGGAGCATCGTTAACCTTAGAGTCGGGGCGTACCGCTCAAAGTGATCAAGGGATTCTCGAACTGAAAGCGAGTCGGCACTTGGGTATTTCCGACGAAGCCTTGGTCAGTTTTTACGTAAACCTGAGTCACGCTTTTATCGTCAGTCAGGCGACGGCATTCGATAGCATTGAGGAGGTATCCAACACACTGGATGCGCAATGCGATGGTTTATCCAATACAGAACAACAAAATCAATGTCGTTTGTTAGAGCAAGATCTGGTTTCCTATATTACCGACTCCAATAACAAAGGGACCGCGAAACCGGTGGGTGGAAGTCAAGGTTTGCGTAGTTATCAAGAGTCATTTTTCAGAGGCGCAAATAGTTTAGTAGAAGGAATAGAATTGCAGTGGCAGCTACCTAAAGTGATGCAGTTTGGAGAAACGACAAAGTTGCAGTGGGTTGCTTTTGTAGAGGGAGCGCAAATTACAGATGATGTGGGCAAGCTGTTATCTGATAGTCGTTATTCTGTAGGAACAGGGTTGCGTGCCTATGTTGGTGGCATCCCTCTACGAGCGGAATTCGCTCATGGCGAAGAGGGGAATGCCTTTTTACTCAATGCGGGTCTGGTGTTTTAGTTATCTATCTCGTTCAGGTTGGATGATTCCGCGGGGATAATGTTCTCTATGATTAGTCACATTACGATAGTCTGTTACGATCAGATGCTGGGTAGTAGCGTGTACGGCCCAGTGGAAATGTTAAGTGCGGCTTATCATCTTCAAAAACATTCTGAAAACGATAGTCCTTGGCGAGCAGAGCTCGGCGGGCTCAGTGTTGCGCCTATTGAAATGGCGGGTGGTCTGTTGACGATGCCCACACGGGAACTGTTATCGATTGAAGAAACAGATCTTATCGTATTGCCCGCCATTTGGGGGCACCCCAAACGAACGTTAAAACAATTTTCCGCTATTATTCCGTGGTTAAGAGAGCGTAGCCAATCGGGGTCGTTGATTTGTGCTGTGAGTACGGGTTGTTGTTTTTTAGCGGAAGCGGGTTTGTTAGACAGAAAGCCAGCGACTACCCATTGGTATTACTTCGATCGATTCGCACGGGACTATCCCAAAGTACAGTTGCAGAAAAAGTTCTTTATTACTCAAGCTGAAAATTTATATTGTGCTGCGAGTATCAATTCACTGGCCGATTTAATGGTGCATGTAATAGAGCGTTCTTATGGTAGTGCTACGGCGCGCTCTGTGGAAAGGCAGTTTTCCCCCGAAATTCGTCGCCCCTTTGAGAGCATCAGTTTTTCAGTTGATGAACAAACGCGAACGGATGATGAGATGGTGATTCAATCCTTACAATGGTTACATGATAATTACAGTGAAGAAGTGCTGTTCAGCCAGTTAGCTGATGATCTAGAAGTTAGCTTACGCACTTTTAATCGGCGCTTTAAACAGGCGACTCAGCGCACACCAATGGAGTACCTACAAAAAAAACGTCTCGATGTAGCTCGTGATTTATTGAAAAATACCAATATGAGTATTGGTGAAGTCGGGGCTCAAGTGGGGTATGGAAATTTGGCGTATTTTTCAAAAATATTTAAAAAGCGATTAATGCAGAGTCCGGGTGAATACCGAAATGCCGTGAGGGCGAAATTGTTTTCAGTAGTAGATCAGACTCCGTTAGCCTGATTGGGGAGACTCAGAAAAGAAATGGAAATACAAATAAAAAAGGGTCATCATAGACGGCCCTTTTCAATATTATTTCTTAAGATTAAAGTCTAGATGATTTCAATTGCCATTGCTGTAGCTTCGCCACCACCAATACACAATGCAGCAACGCCTTTACTCTTGCCGTATTTTTTAAGCGCATAGATTAGCGATATAATAATACGTGATCCTGTTGAACCCACAGGATGCCCTAATGCACAAGCGCCGCCATGTACGTTTACTTTTGCATGGTCTAGGCCCATTTCTTTAATTGGCAGCATGGCTACCATTGCGAATGCTTCATTTATTTCGAATAGGTCTACATCTGCAGCGCTCCAACCTGTTTTCTTAAACAAGGAAGCCATTGCGCCTAGGGGAGCGATGGTGAATTCAGAAGGATGCTGAGACTGAGTGCTGTGACCGATAATGCGAGCGAGAGGCTTCAGCCCCTTTTCCTTGGCTACGGACTCTTTCATTAGAACTAGTGCAGAGGCGCCGTCTGAAATAGAGCTAGCATTGGCAGCAGTGACGGTTCCACCGGTTTTGAATGCGGGCTTTAATGTGGGGATTTTACCAGGATTGGCGTTGCCAGGTTGTTCATCGATAGAGACGACAGTTTCAGATTTTCGGTTTCTTACTGTGACCGGTACGATCTCTGCTTCGAAGCTGCCTTCGGCAATGGCTTTATTGGCACGGGCTAATGATTCTATGGCATAGGCATCCATTTCTTCGCGGGTAATGCCTTTTTGGTCTGCGACTTCTTGAGCGAAAGAGCCCATGAGTCGGCCTGTTTCTGCGTCTTCTAAGCCGTCGAGAAACATGTGATCTTTAACTTCACCGTGGCCCATACGGAAACCACCACGTGCTTGAGGCATAACGAATGGAGAATTGGTCATGCTTTCCATGCCGCCTGCGACCATGATGTCGTTAGTGCCAGCCTTGATTAAGTCATGAGCAAGCATGGCTGCTTTCATGCCGGAACCGCATAATTTATTGATAGTGGTACAGCCTGTTGCTGCGGGTAGTCCAGCCTGCAATGAGGCCTGACGAGCAGGTCCTTGCTTAAGTCCAGCGGGTAAAACGCAACCCATGATAACTTCTTGAATTTCTTCTGGTTTTAAATCAGCTCGGGAGACTGCCTCTTTAATAGTAGCGGCCCCTAATTGTGGTGCGGTTAGGCCGGATAGAGCGCCTTGGAATCCACCCATGGGGGTTCTTGCGCCGGATACGATTACGATATTGTCATTGCTCATAGTTGATCACCCTTTTCTTGCTGTGGAAAATGGGAGGTATTCTACGATAAAATTCAGCTCGTTGCTTCCTTTACCCTCTTAGATACAAAAGATTAATGTTGGGCGTCTATGGCAGAGCATTTAATGTGGGCTAGGTTCTAGGTTCTAGGTTCTAGGTTCTAGGTTCTAGGTTCTATGGCGTAGGGCGTAAGGGTTGTTAGGTTGAGGAGTACCTTGTGGAGAGAGTAGGGTTTGCCGGGTTTGTTTTTTTACCGAGCTTATCTTGGCATAGCCATTCCGATAGTTTATGACTGAGAATATCTGCTTTGATGGGCTTGGGTATGAAATCATCCATGCCAACTTCTATACAAGCTGTTCTGTCGGTGGTATGTGCATTTGCGGTAACAGCAATGATAGGGATTCGGGAATCTGTATTTTCGCTTTGCCTAATGGCTAACGTTGCTTCAAAGCCGTTCATTACCGGCATTTGGCAATCCATGAGAATGAGGTCATAACGTTTTGTCGCTAACATTTGTAACGCGATTTTACCATTTTCGGCGACGTCAGCAAAAAGCCCTATTTTCTTCAACAACCCGACTAATACCATTTGATTGACTTTGTTGTCTTCAACCACAAGGAGCTTTCCTTGTAAAACAGGCTGTGTTTTTATTTCCTTCAATGCGAACGTAGAAGAGGGTTTATTGTTTTCCACGACCGGTAAGTGAATTGTAATTTGGAAGGAACTGCCTTGATTTAATGTTGACTCCACGGATATCTCTCCTCCCATTTGCCGCACTAGATAATAAGACACAGCAAGTCCAATACCGGTGCCCTCGTATTGGCGTGAAAAAAACCGCTCTACCTGACGAAATGATTCAAAAATACCTTCCTGCATTTCCTGCGGAATTCCGATTCCCGTGTCGTCAATTCTGATCACCATTGTCACGCCGTCTCCAACCGGCTCTAGAATATCTGCAGTCATTCGAACTTGTCCCTGGTGCGTAAATTTCACGGCATTTGAAACGATCTTTTCCAATATTTGAGAAAACCGGTATTGATCACCTCGTACCATTTTGGGTAATTCAGGAGATAGATCTAGTTTGAATTGTAGTCCCTTGTCCATCGCTTGTTGTTGGAATGCGTTGCACGCTTGGGTGATAGTGGTGTTGAGAGGGAAGGGTTCGCGTTTTAATTTGAGTAGCCCGGCATTGAGCTGACTCAAATCAAGTACATCATCAATTAGCTGAGATAATTTTTGACTGGAGTGTAAGGCGGATGAGACGTAGTTTTTTTGTTCTTCATTGAGTACTGTTTGTTTCGCTAGCTGTAGCGAACCTTGAATACCGTTGAGAGGTGTCTTGAACTCATGGCTAATTTTGCTGAGAAAGTCATCTTTTAATTGGTTGCTAGCTTTGAGTCGTTGCAACGTATCTTCAAGCGAGGATTTACTCTGATGAATTTCTTCGATTAAGTGGTCTTGAGTATGAGTCAGTGCTTCTGTTTTCTTAGCGAGCTGTTGGTCAAAGCTATTTCCAGTTTCATGAATCATGTTTTGGGTAATGCTAGTGAGGCTGTTTTTGATAAGGCGAATTTGCTGAGAACGAACAGCTAAAGAAATAGTAATCAGTAACGCAGCCAACGTCGTGAGAAATTTTATTGAGGTTATGATGCTATAGCTAGGTATGCTAAAGGAGAGATTAGTGCTAAGAGTCAGTCCTGTTGCGGTAAACAAACAAAGCATCGCTGCGAATATATAAGTTGCACTTTTGTTGTGGCGTTTCCAGGATTGAACGCTGAGATTGAGGGCCGTGCCATAAGTGATGAGAAGTATGCTTGTGGCAATAGCGGTCGCTGATGCGATAGGTATAAAAGGTAGAATGATGATGAGGCTGATTGCCAATAGGGATCCTGCCCGTATAAAAAAATCGGTTTGTTCGGCAATGAGTATTTTATAAAAATGTTGAGTAAAGGAAAGCCATCCAATACTGCTGCAAATCAGTAAAGAGGGAAGTAGGTTTGTTATCCATAGATGATGTTGTGCGCGCCATGGGTAAAGATCAATGGCGAACAAATGATGAGATCCGAGAAGGATCAGTGCAATCGCAAGATAGCCTTGATCTTTGTCGCGACTAACAAAATGGAAAATGAGATTGCAGGTAATAAAGGTGGCTAATATACCGTAGAAGAAACTTTGCAATACGATATGAAGAGAGCCAACGCTAGCGAAATAAAGGCTACTTATTTCTATGGCCTGGGTTGGGTTTGTGTCAGCAATGGATTGAGAGCAGATCAAACAACCGAATACAAATGTAAGCCAAAAGCTTTTCATTACCAGTCTTCCCTGAATAATACGACGTCCTTTGTCTTCGTGAATGATGAGTGCTGCATTCACCTTATTTACTAATACAAATAGCTAATACAAATAGCTAATACAAAAAGCTAATACAAAAAGACTAGTTCAAGTGTTTTTGTTTGACTGTGTGAGTTTTGTATCTTGAGATACAATTATAGGTAGCAGGTAGAGACGCAATTCATCGACGTTTTTTAGAAGCCGTTTTTGTCACTGAGCCACGTTATAAAATGTATGTTCGCGTTGATGTCCATTAATGCACGTCGTGCATTAATGGTTGCTGGCTAAAGGCTATTTTCGTTGATCGAATGAAAATCAAGGAGTGATGTATGAATCGAGTGGCGATCGTAGGGGCGGGGAAAATAGGCGGTGCAATAGCAAAGCATCTATACCATTGTGGGGATTATGATGTTGTTGTTGGCGATTTTGAACAGCAGGCATTAGATCGTTTGACGCGACATCTACCCGTTGCCATCAAACAAATTGATGTATTAAATCAGACGGAATTGGACGGCTTTTTAAAAGGCGTGGATGTGGTTATCTCCGCTTGCTCTTATCGTCTCAATATTCGAATTGCTGAGGCGGCCCTTAGAGTGGGTTGTAGTTATTTTGATTTGACCGAAGATGTGGCCACCACTGCTGCGGTTCGAAAAATTGCAGAGCAGGCTGTAGTAGGACAAATCTTTATGCCGCAGTGTGGTCTCGCACCGGGTTATATTGGCATTTTAGGGAATCATTTATGTTCACAATTTGATGAGCCCGAACGTGTCAAAATGCGTGTGGGAGCCTTGCCACAATTTCCTTCCAATATGATGATGTATAACCTGACTTGGTCTACGGATGGTTTAGTTAACGAGTATTGCAATCTCTGTGAAGCGATTGTTGACGGCCGGCGTATTGAAGTGTTGCCGCTGGAAGGTATTGAGCATTTCTCTATGGATGGGATTGATTATGAGGCGTTTAATACTTCAGGGGGGTTGGGCACCCTGGCGGAAACGCTTGAGGGGAAGGTCAAAGCGCTTGACTACAAAACAGTGCGTTATAAAGGGCATTGCTATTTGATGACCTTTTTAACGAAAAGTCTACGATTAGCAAAGAAGAAAGATCTGTTGTTGGAAATATTGGAAGATGCCGTTCCCATTACTATGCAAGATGTGGTGCTCATATTTTGTAGTGTCAGTGGGAAACGTGATGGTCAACTAACGCAAATTACCGATGCACGGAAAATATATCATCGCGAGTTATACGGTGAGCATTGGAGTTCGATTCAGTTGACAACCTCTTCTTCGATTGCGGCTGTGGTGGATTTGCACCGGGAAGGGAAATTGCCAAACCGTGGTTTTGTGCGACAAGAAAATGTTAATTTCGATGAATTGAGCGCGAATCGCTTTGGGCAGTTTTACACTGTCGAATAAGTTGCACAAGTGAATAAGTTGTTCAAACGAATAAATTAAAAATTTAGATTTGTCATGCGGATGACGAAAAGCGAATGCACAGGGAGTAGTTTATGGCGTGGAAAAAAGAACTTGGACTCGATAAATTAGTTCATCAATCTCAGTACCCAGCCGTGATGATAGGTTCACAGATGAGTTTGGGGCTGGGTGATTCAATAAAAGATTTCTCCCCTATTGATGGTCGAGAGATTGGCAAATTTAAGGCAGCATCAGCAAGTCAGGTGAACGAAGCCATTCAGGCCGCTTCCGTGGTGTTTCCTCTTTGGCGTATGGTCCCTGCTCCTAAACGAGGACAATTGGTTTTAAAAATTGCCGAAATTGTAAGAGCGAAAAAAACGGCATTGGCAGAATTAATCAGTGTAGAGGTAGGAAAAATACATCAAGAAGCGTTGGGTGAAGTACAGGAGTGGATTGATGTCTGTGATTTTGCTGTGGGACTTTCCCGTCAACTCTATGGTCTTACCATAGCCAGTGAACGCCCGTCCCATCGGATGATGGAACAATGGCTACCGCTTGGCAACGTGGGCGTGATATCCGCGTTTAATTTTCCGGTGGCAGTCTGGGCGTGGAATGCGATGTTGGCATTTGTTTGTGGCGACCCCGTGATTTGGAAGGCTTCGGAAAAAGCACCTTTGTGTGCGTTCGCTTGTCAGAATATCGTGATGGAAGCACTGAATAGTTTTGAAGAGTTTGACTCTGTGAAAGAGGGCCTTAGTAGTGTCGTTCAAGGCGCTGTTGAAACGGGTGAGGCTTTAACTAAAAGTGAGTTTGTACCGCTAATCTCCGCTACGGGTTCTATTCCCATGGGGAAAAAAGTCGCATCCGTCGTAGGTGCTAGGTTGGGTCGATCGTTGCTGGAGTTGGGCGGCAACAATGCCATGATTTTGACTGAGTCGGCGAATATGGCCATGGCAATTAGAGCTGTGGTCTTTTCTGCTGTGGGAACGACGGGGCAGCGGTGTACCACTTTGCGTCGTCTTATCGTGCACTGCTCAAAGAGTAGCGAAGTGATTGTGCAATTAAAAAAAATGTACAGCCAAATTTCTATTGGTGATCCACTTGATGAGAATAATCTTCTCGGACCTCTGATCGATGAGGCTGCCTATACAGCGATGTCAGTGGCGTTAGATGCCGCACAGGATCAAGGTGGAATTGTTATTTGTGGAGGTGGAAGAGTAACAAGCAATGTGCCGGGTGGGGTTTATGTGCAGCCTGCTGTGGTAAAAATGAGTCGTCAATCCGCGGTAATGATTACGGAGACCTTTGCGCCGATTCTGTATGTTATCGAATACGATGAATTCGAAGAGGCTATTCGAATTCATAACGAGGTGCCACAAGGTTTATCGTCGGCCATCTTTACTCAACTGGGTCAGCAGGCAGAGCTGTTCATTTCACCTGCGGGATCAGACTGTGGAATTGCCAATGTGAATATCGGTACGTCCGGCGCTGAAATAGGCGGCGCTTTTGGTGGTGAGAAGGAGACTGGTGGTGGTAGAGAGTCGGGGTCTGATGCCTGGAAGAATTACATGCGGCGAGCCACTAATACCATCAATTATGGTGATGAATTGCCATTGTCCCAAGGTATTAAATTTGATTTAGATTCGTCGATTTAGAAATTAAGAATTAGGTTTTGAGTCATGATAATTTTAGGGCTGTCGTTAATGTCACTGAACTTAACGAATGACATTGATCTTTTAACTAACGAGATCGAACTTAAACTGTTGGTGGGCGGGTATTATCATTTTGGTGGTTGTGGCATCATGACTGAAAAACGACATGTTCTGTCAATCGACATGGTCTAAGTGGCTTAGGGAGAGAATAAAGACGTGAATATCGATGAAGTTGTGCGTAGGCAGAAAATGAGAAATGTGTCTTCTCATCGCCAAGTAACGTTATGGGTTAAGATTGTAAATCGACTATTGATATTTGCTGCCATCCTCTTCGCGGGTAATGTGATTGCCGACACGACTATTGTTTTTAAACAACTAGGGGGTAGCCAGAAAACCATACCGTTGCAGGTGAGTAACGGCAAAGTGCGGATCGAGCTGTCTGGTGATTCATTTGTGTTGTTTGATAGTGCGAAGAAGACGATAACTAAAATTGATAGTAAGCAGAGTAGTTATGTTGTTATAGATGAAGTGTCACTAAATGTGATGGCGAGTACCATGAAAAATTTGAAAAATAACTTCATGGCGCAGATGCAAAACCTATCACCGGAAAATAAAACGCAAATGCAGATGATGATGGGGAAAATGGTAGGGGCACCGGAAGAGGTGATTAAAGTTAAGAAAAGCATGGAGTTCACCCGTACTGGGATGAATAAAAAAATTGCTGGATACCATTGCGATGTTATCGAGGGCGTTAATCAGGGTGTGAAAGTGTCGGAGATATGTGTAGTGCAACGTGACAAAACGAACATTTCTCATGGAGATTTTGAAAGCCTGAAGCAGTTTTTTGATTTTATGAAAAATATTACATCAAAATTTCCCGGCGGCGAGAAGATGAAAAAGGCTTTTGAATTCTGGGAATCTGATTTGGATGTAGTGCCGATACAGATGAAACAGTATGAGAGTGGTAAGGTGAAGTCTACTTATCAGATTGATAAGATCAGCAATGCAACATTGAATGTGACTGAATTCAATGTTCCTAAAGAATATCAGAAACGAAACGTTCTACCGGGAATGAAGTGAACTGGTGACGACAATCTCGGTTTAGTTTGACTGTATTAGGCAATCCATAGATCCAGAAAAGCACTAATCCTGGTTGTGGCTATAATATTTTAGTTGCCTCACGAGTAAGCGTATCCTTGAAAATGAACATTAAGGGGACGTTAAATTTAAATTGAAGAAGTATGAGTGACCCTATGGCGAGTAAGACACCTGATAATCGAAAACGCATCGAGCCCACTTTAACCTTAGGTGCGAATGAGCCTGTCGCAAAAAAGGCTAATAAAAAGGTAGCGTCTGCGGAGATTACATCGAAGGGGCGATCTGAGAAGAAAGTCAATTCGCGGGCCGCTTTGTCTCAAGCTGCAAAATTAGGGTCAGGGTCAGGACCAGTGACGGGATCAGTGTCAGCTAAAACGAGTCCGCTCTCGAATGAGAAAGAGGCGCCTTCAGCGAATACCAGTGGGGGGCAAGGTCTTAAAAATAGTTTGTTTGTTATTGTTATTGTCCTGCTCATCGGTGTTATTGGTGCTGGCGGGCTGTTTTTTGTGCAGCAACTGGATGGGTTGCGGAGTGAGTTACTGTCGTCGAAAGATGCGCTGAATGTTTCTTCCTCGCAGCTTGGCGATCTCGAAACTAGGCTCTCCAGCACCGATAAAACGATTGATCAAGCTGGCAATAAAGTCAGTGGAACACTGGCGGAATTGGATAGTGAAGTTCGAAAACTATGGGCGATAGCGAATAAGCGTAATAAAAATGCAATTAGTGAAAATAAAAAATCAACGGCTGCAATGAATAAAGCCCTGGGGAAAGTGAAAAAGTCGGTTGAAGCGGTGAAGAAGCAAGCTATTCAAGTACAGAAGTCGAGCGATGTGCAGGCCAAGACAATTCAAAGCTTAAGCAGCACGGTGAAAGAACTTGAACGGCAGTTAGAGGTGCAAAATAGTCAGTTCATTACATTGCAGCAGGATCTAGTTAAATTATCGAAGCAATCCGATCTGTCTGATACGGTTAAGTCCAACGTACAAGCCCTGACTGCAATAGATGCCTACAGACGTCAAACCAATGCGAGTATAGAGCAGCTCAATCAAGACATTAGGAATTTGTTTTTGCGAACAGCGCCACCGGGATCAGTGCCAAAAGCGGGCTTATAGAAAAGGGGTATAGGGACGTGGGTGGTGCGCCTAACGGTGTTCAATAGATAAGAATAAAAATCAAATGAGCGCTTTAACATGCTTTTTGCACCTGGTACAATGCCGCCCTCTCTTGGTTAGGAGTAGCTCGCTAATTACTCATAGTAATCCTAATCAGAGTGAAGATAACGATTTAACTCGTTATACGAAAGAGTATCAGTAAATATATGTGCGCCAGTGGTGAAATTGGTAGACACGCTGGATTTAGGTTCCAGTGTCGCGAGACGTGTAGGTTCAAGTCCTACCTGGCGCACCATTTACAATCAACAACTTAAGCAACTTCCAACACCTTCTTAAAAAACTCTTTCCCCGACTGTGCCAGATTTGTGTCAACGTTCTTCGCCGATTCGCTTAAATGTGTCGCCGAAAGGGGCTCATACTTCAAAACCATGTCGTAAGAACTCCATCCTCCTAGCTCCATAAGTTCATTCAGCGAAGTGCCGTTCATTACGTGCCAGCTTGCCCAAGTGTGTCTTACATCGTGAATTCTAAAGTCTACTATTCCAGCTTTAGCGATACACTTTTTCCAAAACGGATTCGTCGGCGGATTGATGATTCCGAAAACAAATTCATTATGTTTTCCGATCTGACTACGCAAAATATCCATAGCTGTTTGGTTCAGAGGAATGGCGATATCTTTTTTGCCTTTCGCTTCGTCACCGTACACCCAGGCGCACTGTCTTTGCATGTCGATCTGAGACCACTTTAGGTGATAAAAATTGCTCTTACGAAGACCGGTCGCAAAGCCAAGCTTAATTGGCTGACGGTGGCGATCAGGTAAAGCATCTAACAGTTTTATCGCTTCTTCGGGCTTTATCCAGCGAACTCGCCGCTTGGCTTCTTTTCGCTTTCGAATGATGGGATAATTTTCTATCCAATCCCATTCGATCGCTGCCTTTCTTAAAATCATGCTTACCAATGAAATGTAACGATTCTGGGACGCGCTAGTTAACATTCGCTCTTCCCCTAAATCTGTTATCATATCCTCGATGTATTGACGAGTTAAATCAGTTAAGCATCGTCCTGACAAGTAAGGGGTGAGTACGCGAAGTCGGTAGATGTCGGTCTCCAATGACTTTTTGTGCTCGCTCTCCTTTCTCCATTTTACAACTGCTTCTTCCCAGGTATATTTAGGCTTCTCTCCTAGTTGAGATTGCCGCCATAAATCGTTTTCTATCGATCGCGCCAACTCTTCCGCTTTTGCTTTGATGGAAGTGCCAGAGCTTCTTCGTACTCGGGGGAAGCCTTCAATTTTGACGTCAATTTGCCAATGGGGACTATCTTTTCGTTGCCTGATTTTGTACATAATGTGTCCTCTTTGTGTGACGCCATCAAAGAGCAGCCGGGAGCATAACCATATATTAAATAGTGATCAAGCGAGCTTCGATGGAATATAATTCGGCGACCTACCTTTCGACCTCCCAATTCCTTGGCTTTTTTATAAACTGAATCTTTGTGACATTTAAGGTATTCGGCCACTTCTTCAACTGCCAATATGTCGTTCATAATCCTTTCCAGCCCCCTCGTTCGTACATCATAAAATCATCAATGAAATATTTGTTTTCTTCGAATGCCGTTGATTCTCGCAATTTTGACAAGAAATTCTCAAAGCCATTAATCGACTCCACTGCGTCACCAGCTTCAACTTTTTTTATTGTGACGCCGTTAAATTTGGCTCCGACTTCGAGCGGCGGTTTATCATCGAGTTCAACTACATATGTGTACAAGCTCATGTCTCGCTCCTTTCGCGATAATCTAACATCGAATAATATGCACGAATTAATGCAGTTGACGTAACCGATATTGGCCAGAAGAGGGTGTATATATGGAAGGTTATAAAGTCCTCCTTTTTTAAATTGTTTGTTTCCGCCCCCCATCGTAAGACTGACAAACAATACTGTAGACCCGCCAAATAAATTATCACTGCTATTACCAAGCGGTCATCCATTTCAAATCCTTCTCGTTATTCCTTTTGGGTCAGTTTTTTTTCAAGCCATCAGACTTCATTACACGATCTCTAATTTTCACAGCTTCTATCAATTCCAGAGCAGAGGAAAACAAGGGAGGGGACATAGACAGTTTTGCGATCTGAATTATTTCGTGCCCAAGCTTTTCAACGAGATCTTCCAGCTTTTGAATTTTTAGTTTATTGTCTTCATTATCAAAATAAAGACGTGTTGCTGCGGTTTGAGTTAGGTGCATCTTTATTTTTGTCTTAGGCATTAAGCTTCTCCCTACTGCGTCATCTTTTGATCGTGATCGACAACATTAGAATCAAACCACTCTTGAGCCGTTTGTTCCTCTGAATTATTTGGTATGTGGCCAGGCCCACATAGTCCATTATGAATCCAGTGCATTGCCTTTTCAGATCCGCCGCCATTTTTCCACTCAATCCAGGCCGCTTGATTCGCAACTACGAGGTTGTGAATGATTGTGCTTGCAAACCGCGAATGCTTCTTTAGCCTTTCTATTTCTTCGTCTTTGGTCATCTTTTTTCTCGTCGTTATTAGGTGGGAGAGGCCAGACGCTACCCCGTTAATCTATTTTCCACGCCAAATAAATGCAGGACTAATTGCGCATATAGAATAATGCTGGTCCCCAACGTGCCCCCAATCTTCAACATATACTTGCCAACCTTTGATGTTTTCTCCATCCTGATCTATGTCACTACACCATGGCCCAAATTCAACTTCTTTAGCAAAGTCCGTATCCAGCCAATTAGTAACGAATGGAATACATTGTTCAGCGGTTAGCGCACAAGGGAGGGCATTAATCTGCGCATCGTTTGGTGTCCAACACAAAATCAACCCATGCTCTTTTGTTTGTTGCCATCCTTTACAGGTACAGTTAGCAGACTCTTGAAGGAATGCTAGTTGAAGGGTTTTCCCTAGCATTTCATCGCCAGTACCGTTTACGTTAAATATTCTATTATCCCCCATCATCCTCTCCCGTTATTTACCGTTAACATCTAAGCAATGGATCATTGCCTGAATGAGATGAATTTAATTCTTCTTTTGTTGCACTCGTTTGTGATTCTCTCAATGGGTCTATCTCATGAATAAACACTAAAGTAAGGTGATCTTGTATTATCTTAGATTGCTCTTTGTTTATTTCACTATTGCCACTTATTTCAAAATAACTTTGTAGCCAAAAACAAAAATCAACAGCGTTCATCATACCTCTCCTGTTATTTGCTTAACTATTGCGCTCAGACATTGCTGCTTTGTATGCTTCCTGAACCTGAATAAATTCCTGTTCAGAGCCTCCTCGATCTGGATGCTTGTCGAACCTAATACGTTTATAGTTAGCCTCGATTACTCTTAATGAAGCATCACGGCGACACTCCAATACATCCCACCACTCTTTATTTTCGTTTTGCGCTGGATTAGGTAGAGCCTCAAAACCCGTAAACGCTTGTTGCATCATGTCTGATGATCCCCAGCGTTCAATGCCTCGAATCGCATTAATCGTTTTTGTGATCGATCAGATGAACCCAGAGTCGGGCAAGTTTGATGAGCATAAGGTCATGCTGTCTTTCGGTTCGAAAAAAGAGGCTATCGAAGGGTATAACTCTAACTACGAGGAAGGCTGGGATGGTATGCGTGGCATCAAAGAGATGTCTACGGATGAATTCAAGTCGTGGCTTGCTGATGGAGATACTACAAAACCTATTGCTAAAAAGTTTCCAAAGAAAAAGGCGGCTAGCAAAAAGCCTGCAAATAAGGCTGAAACTGTAAAGGCAAAAACTAAGGCGGCATCAAGAAAATCAGGGCAAAAAAAAAGCTTAGAAAGTAAGGGGGTTGATGGAAAAATCTTAATTGAGCCAGTAAAAACAGCCTTAAATGGGGTCGAAAAACCGGAAGTAGACGAAAAGCGACCAACACCAGCCAATGAAAAAACGAAAGGTCCGGCGTCAGGCAAACAAAATCTTATCAACGATCTCGGTGAGTTGAAATCTAATGCAGAACAAATCACAGAGGTGAAGGTTAGTGAAAAGCTGAAAGAGACAGAACAGGGAGTCGTACTCTTCAGCAAAAAACCGAGCGATGACGGGGGTAAGCTATCCCAAGACATCGACTACAACTTGCCAAAAAATACAATTGTTGGTGGCGCTGAAGAGATAGGAGATTTGTATGATTTCGCTCTAAGTCGTGAAGGAATAAAAAAGAGAGCTGTTCGGTTTGGCGTCGTGAATGCAGAAGAGGCTCAGCGAATTGAAGACTTGACAGGAATCAAGGGGCTGACGGGCTTTAAGCACACCGTTGATCAATCTGGTATTCGTCATGCCGACAAAAGCCATGGCAATGAGAGTACTGAAACCCCGAGAGGGTATGTGCCAGTCAAGAAAAATGATTTTAAGCGGATACCGGAGATAATTAAATCGCCTGATTCAATCGCCTACGGCAATAAAGATAGGCGGGGCTTGGACCATATTGTTTATAGTAAAAAGTTTGAAGATGGGGTGACGTATTATGTCGAGGAGGTGCGAGAAGGGAAAAAAGTGTTGATATTAAAGTCCGTGTGGAAAGCGCGACCAGGGCAACGTGCAACATCCGAAGATGGCTTCGCGCAAACGTCCAAGACGGCTGACCGCAACTCTCCACACGAAAACAATAGTATCTCTCCAAAGAATACGCCAGTCAAGAATAGCGACCCTGATGAAGAAGTATATCTTTCAGTTAATCACTCCAAACCCAAGGGGCTACCTGTTGCTGATGTCGAGAAAATTGTACAGGCGATAAGCCTGCAAGGGGCAGAGGTCATCGTGGTTAAATCTGTTGCTCAAGTGCCCTTGGATATTGCGACAGAAGGGCACGTTCGGGGTCTCTACCATCCGATGAGCAAAAAGGTTTATCTGATTGCCGACAATCTAGACTCAAAGGCTGAAGCGTCAAAAACACTAATGCACGAAGTGGTTGGCCATTACGCCATGGATGCGATATTAGGTGATTCCCGTAAAGCGATATTCGATGATATTCAGCAGCTCAAGAGTAAGAGTGCGAAGTTCGAGGGATACGCGCAAGAGGTGAAGGAGGCTTATGGAGAGCTTGCAGCAGATGAGGAGAGTTCTGAAATAATTGCGCTAATGGCGGAAGGGGGAATAAAAAACCCACTAATGACAAAGGTTATTGCTGCCGTTCGTTCTTGGTTGAAAAAGATGGGGGTCAAGTTACCTACATCGGAAGTTGATATCCGGGGATTGATCCTGAAGGCTGGCGATTACGTTGGCACCAAGAAGCCGCGCAAACTATCTATGCCGGTAACCAGTGAGGATGCCGTTAAGTTTTTGAAAGAAGTTGGCTCCTCCTATAAGAAAATTCCAACCAATATCGCGGACGCTAAAAAGGCGATGTCTGCAACGGGTGAACTTTTAGGGGATAAGTCTGCGGATCTTCGCCCTAAGTGGCTTGCTGTAATGACGCGCAGGCATTTAGAGGATTTAGCAAAGGCCGATTTACCCGCAATATCAAGGTACGTTAAAACAGCTCAGTCCATGGATGCCTACAGAAATGAGCTTTTAAGCGAGTCTTCTACTCTGTCGGAGCACTGGCAGAAGTATATTCGTGAGAATAAGGCTGAAGCTGACATATTGGCGAAGTTGATGCACGACACGACAATAGCCGGAGTTGATCCATCCGTTGATTATGAGGTGCTTACCGATGGCAAGAAGACGGCACACAAGATAGCTGTACTCAAAGAAAAGGCGCGAGGGAGAAGCGGATCGTCTACCGGCCCAATGATGCGTGAGATAGATGACGCCAAGAATTTGTTAAAGCAGGAGGCCAACAGGAAAGAAGCGCTTCCTGAATTGATGGAAACTTGGAGCAAGCTAAGCCCTGAAGCACAGGATATCTACCGGTCTGTTCGAGATGAGTATGCTGCACGATCTGAGGCGACATTAAAGGTTATTCTTGAGCGTATCGATAGGTATGTTGAGAACAAAAGCCACAGAGCCAAACTTAAGGAAAACGTGCGACTCCAGTTTGAGTCAGCTCGGATACAGGCGCCGTATTTCCCGTTAGCCAGATTCGGTGATTACTGGGCAACATCGTTCAAGCCTGATGATGAAGTGGCTGAAATGAGCATGTTCGAGACTCAGGGCGAACAAAAGAAGTGGATCGCAGAGCAAGAGAGCAAAGGCTTAAGGGTAACGAACGGCTTTAAAACCACCAAAGGCGACATGATACGCAGCATTGACTCGGAGTTTGTAATGAGCGTCGAACTAATGGTGGATAAGTCTGATAACAAGGATGAATTAAAGGACAGTATTTATCAGTTCTACCTCCAAACCCTTCCTGATCTATCCATGCGAAAGAGCTTTATTCATCGTAAGCAGACTGAAGGCTATGGCCGTGATGTGCTTAGGGCTTTCTCCCATCAAATGTTTCATGGCTCTTACCAGCTGGCCAGAATGAAGCACACGCCAGAGATGGAAGGTGCGCTAAGGGATGCTGAAAAGCAGGTTTCTAAGTCGGGCAGCCCAAACCGAGCGGCCCAATTCTTTAACGAGCTGCAGTTGCGTCACGAATGGGCCATGAATCCAGGCGGGGCTCAGTGGGCTAACAATGTGTCGTCGCTGGGCTTTATTATGTTCTTAGGGTTATCCCCTGGAGCCGCATTAGTCAACGTCACACAGACGCCATTGGTTGCATTGCCGGTCCTTGCGTCTAAATTTGGATGGGCAAAATCAAGCAAAGAGCTGTTGAGGGCTGGAAAGGATTATTTCGCAGGCGGGCTCAATATTGAAAACTCTCTTTCTGGGTCAGAGATTAAGGCCTATGAGAAATTCGTGAAAGATGGGCTTATCGATAAAACCTTAGCGCATGACTTGGCCGGTATCGCAGAGGAAGGTGGCGAATATAGCGAAACCAGGCATCGAGTAATGAAGGTTGTTTCATTCCTGTTTCACAATGCGGAGAAATTTAACCGAGATGTCACCAGCATCGCAGCTTACCGATTGGCGAAAAAAAAGGGGAAAAGCCACGAGTCAGCGATGGAGATGGCGGAGGAGCTGACATGGGAAAGCCATTATGATTACTCGAGCGGAAACAAAGCCAGATTCATGCAGGACGACAAAGCTAAGGTAATATTCATGTTTAGGCAGTTCAGCTTGAATATGTCGTACATGCTGCTTCGAGAGACCCACCAAAGCTTTAAAGGCGAAAGCAAAGAGGTTCGATGGGAAGCTAGAAAAACTATTATGGGCGTGCTTGGCATGCACTTTATGCTTGCTGGCTCGATGGGGATGCCGCTATTGTTTCCTGCATTATTCTTCTTTGCTAACCTTAAGTGGGACGACGAAGATGAGCCTTGGGATGCTGAAGTAGCTTTTAGGCAGTTCATGGCCGAGTATATCGGGGATACAGGCGGTCGGGTTATCGCTCATGGGCCAATGGATGCGCTAACAGGGATGGACTTTTCTTCCAGAGTATCATTAGACGGTCTTTGGATAAGGTCGCCAGGTCGAGATTTGGAAGGGCGAGAGGTCGCGGCTTACTGGGGAGGTCAGCTGCTTGGCCCCATGTTTGGCATGGCTGGTAACACTATGGCAGGTATCAGCATGATTTCTGAGGGGAAGGTTCAGCGAGGCGTTGAGACGATGCTGCCAAAAGGGATCAAGGATGGGTTCAAGGCGTTGCGTTATGCAGAGGAGGGCGTAAATAATTATCGTGGCGATCCTTTGATTGAGAAGCTAGATGGATCCGAATTATTCTGGCAGGCAATGGGTATCGCTCCAGCGAGAGTGGGCGAGCAATACGATAAAAACCGCTATGTAAAAAACAAGGAACGTAAAATTCTTGATCGTAAGAAAACGCTATTGAATAAGTTCGCGTTATCGGTCAATCAGAGTGATGATGATCTGAGGGATGAGGCTATCAAGGGTATCAGAAGGTTTAATTCAAAGAATCCACGAGTGATGATTACCATGGATTCTCTGATGCGATCAATGAAGATGCGTAAGCTATATAGCGCGAAGTCTCTTAGCGGAATCAATCTTACGGACAAGTTGCGCTACATAGCTGATGAGGTGGACTACTGACGGTAAGTTTGTACTGGTCCATTTTCAGGGTCAACGGAAAGAAGGCCGTTCTCGTTTGTATAGTATCCTGTGACATTTAAATAGTCGCAGGTTATAAAATATTGAGATGATCCATAAAGGTATTCGCAGGAATTAGTGACAAAAGCCCCGCTACTCTGATCGCCTAGCACCGTTAATGTGCAGTCGCACTGAGCGCCGCCTTCAAAAAAGTATGATATAGGTTCTGGCTCTGAAAAGGAGTAGTCTCTGAGGTCTACGATATCCAGGCTCTCATTGTTCAACCCTCGCCATAAACTAAATAATTCATTTGTAGCTGATGACCTATTGGCTCTATCAGTAGTATCGCTATTGGGGTCTCCATCGCTACCGCCGCATGCTGATAGTAAAATGGCAGATAGCATTACAATAGATCTAAACATAGGTCATTCCTTGGATGTGAGTTAGGTTGGGGTTCTACAGCAAAAAATGAACCATATTCTCTACATCATTGTTTTATTAGGAATAATGAATATATCTACATGTTTTTCATATGGGTATTGTAAGGATTACTGACAGGAGCGGCGGCGTTATATCCAGCCCTTACTCCTGGCCTTTGTCGTTGGGGTCTTTTAGATGAGGTGGATGACTAGTTTTTGATTGCTGTATTGTTGACCTGCATAATTAGGTAGCACCCAATGCTTGAATAGGGGTGTTGCTTTCAATGATTTTGCTAACCACGTGTGTAACAAAATAATAGATGCCGCAAATTATTAAGGCTGAAACTCGGCCTCCCCACTCTGCTCTTTTAATACCATTTTTCTGAGTGTTTAGATATTCTGGATTGTAGCTTGGAAATGCCCACCAAATGGCATGATTGACGGATGATTTTAGCCACAAGAATATAAAAAAATACGATAGTTTAGCTGTGATAAATACCGCAGAGCTGTCAATTTTATTGTGAATTACTTCCAAGGCAACTATGGTTGCAATGTAGCTAAGCAGTGTGAACCAAAAAATTGAGATTGTTTTTGAGGTTTGACCCGAGAATATTTCTTTTAATCTGCTATCCATATAGTTCAGCTAAATTATTAGTTTTATCTTGTAGTGATGTTATGTCCAGCCATTACTCCTGGTCTTTGTTGTTGGAGGGTTTTGGGTTGGATGTTTGGTTTTTTTGTCATAGACCCTATAGGTAATTCTGTATATATTTATTCAGATCGAGAACCCGCTGAAGAATTTAGGCAGTACTTCAAAGGTTAACAAGTCAAAGCACGTCGCATTGTAAATGCTGTCACCTTTTTTGAAAAAAAACACTCAAAAAAGCCGCCACCATTCACCATCCGGTGTTTGAGGCGTTAAGTTTCACGTTAAGCCTCGACGTGAAATTTGATCAAATCAACTGAGGTATAAAAGGACTTATTTCTATGAAGAATCAACATATTGTTGCTGTAATTGTATCGGTGCTATTTAGCATTTCTGCGTATGCTGATAGTAATCAATCAACCTCCCTTCAGGCTCTTTCAGCGTGGACAAATCAGAGTGGGTCAACACTTTATATTGACACTATTGAAAGTAATGGGCTTCTGACTGGAACCTATATAAACCGGGCACAAGGGTATGGCTGCCAAAATATATCTTACCCTGTTACTGGTTGGGTATATGGTACAGCCATTACATTTAATACCCTATGGCAAAGCACTACCGAATCCTGTAACTCAATTACTGCATGGACAGGATTTTATTATCAAGGAGCAATTCGTACGTTGTGGCAACTGACTATTAATGGTTCTACGAATACCTCTCAAATCATTCAAGGAAGCGACACATTTAAACCATCAACGGCAGTACTTAAAAAATCACTTATTCTTGAAAAATAAACTTAACAAAAGCAGCCAGCAGGACGCGCTAACGCGCGCCTCTGCTGTGTGCGTTAATAGATAAAATGCCCTAGTGAATATTGTTAGGATGATAAATGGTTTAAGAGTTTTCCTGCTGGCGGTAGCGTAGAGCATTTGCGCCCACTCCGTGGCAGAACAATAGTCCCAATGAGTTAGGATTGTCAAACAGCGTAACAATTGCTGTTTTTTAAAAGATGGAAAAATATGCGTGACTCCTCGAGTATGGTTTGTGTGACGTGGTTGGTGTATATAATTACAGTGTTTTTGGCCAATCAAAAAACTGTGCCATATCTGTGACAAAGGCTATCGAATTCACCCTTTATTGTGCCAATTTGTGCCGTAAACTTGCTCTTTGACGGCTGTTAAGTTGTTGTTTTAATTGGGTGTGTGGTTGCTGTTAGCGGATTTAGGTTCCAGTGTCGCGAGACGTGTAGGTTCAAGTCCTACCTGGCGCACCATTTACAGTGATAATGATTTCGTTAACTCCCTCCCTTTTTTTATGAAACCCTTTTTATTTTCTCCTTAAGTTACTCCAAAACTCCTTAAGTTACTCCAAAAATAGTTACTCCAAAAATAGCCACCCCCTAGATAATTACTTCAAAAACCGAGCCCCGTTGTCTCTGATTAATTGTCGCGTAAAGTGCGTCACATAGTCAGTATCAATTGTATTCTCCTTACCCAGCCCCCGTGCTCTTGCAAGTAATTTCTCTGCGCTAAAATGGAGAGGGAAGCTGGCACTTGCCAGTGCAATAATATTCGGATGTTTTGGGATATTGAGCATAAGAGGCACTGTGCCAAGCTGGCGATGTAGTTGGGTTGCTATGTTTTGAAGTTGCATTGGTGAGTCTAATATAAAATTAATACATAGAATGCCATTTGGGTTAAGCAGAGTGGAGCATGCTTGGGTGAAACGAGATGATAATACAAAAGGGCAGATTCCAGCCTCATCAAATAGGTCAACGAAAATGAAATCGTACCGAGAGTGTGATTCAGAAGACTGTACGAAAGCGTTGGCATCATTCAATATAATCTGATGTTGATCGTTACAGTGATGATTTCTTTCTCTGGAGAAGTGCTGTTGGTGTAGTTTTATTAAATGACTATCGTTTTCCACAGAGGTAATGGAAACCGCAGTTAATTGGCCTAATAAATACCGAACTAAATCGCCACCGCCTAAACCCAAATTGAGTACAGTAGATGGGGTAGAGTTGAATAATCGCGCCAGGCTCATGGCCTGGCTGTGAGGTAATATGAGTTGGTTTTTGTCGGTCAGGTCCATAACCGATTCTACGGCACCATTGCATCGGTGAAGCCATCTCAATGATTCGGATTCCCGTATTTCTAGTCTCTCTCTTTTTTCAATCAGTGTCCCTGAGCTCGGCCCATTTGACCAGAGTGGATGGCTTAGCCATTTCTGTTGTAATTGTCGTTGTGGATAGGTGTGTGAATCTGGATGTGAGTATGTCATCTGTGTTTTTAATTAAACTTAGGTTGATAGGAATTCAGCTGCTAAGATCATTTCTAAAGTCATTAATGTCATAAAGTAATTAAAGTCATTTAGCATAGGTCTTGGTTTCAACTAGTAAGGGTAACTATATGCACGATCACATGCATCGGCCAGCTGCAAATTCAGGGGCAAGCAACTGGAAAGTCATCTTGCAGTTAATACCGTATTTAGCAGTATTTAAAGTCAGGGTGTGTATTGCGTTAGGTTTTTTAATTGTTGCAAAATTGGCTAATGTGTTAGTGCCATTGGTGTTGAAATATATAGTGGATGGCTTGGATGCGAGCCAGCAAGCAGGTCATGGCTCTGAGCTTGCTCCTGTTTTAGTAGTGCCGTTTTTGTTGCTTCTCACCTATGGTTTTTTACGGTTTAGCACGGTCTTTTTTGGCGAGCTGAGGGATGCGGTTTTTGGGCGTGTTTCGGAAGGCACCTTGTCGCGAATTGGTTTAAGGCTGTTTCGTCATCTCCATAAGTTAGATCTGGAATTTCATCTTTCTCGCAAGACCGGTGGATTATCTCGGGATATGGAGCGCGGCATTAGCGGTATTTCGTTCTTGTTACGGTCTATTGTTTTTAGCGTCGTACCCATTATGATCGAAGTGTTGATGGTGGTGGTGATCATGACAATCTATTTCGATTTTTGGTTTTCATTAATCACTTTAACGGTGGTTGCGCTTTATGTTTCGTTTTCCATGGTTGTGACCAATTGGCGAACTGAATACGTGCGGACCGCCAATATAAAAGACAGTGAAGCCAACACCAAGGCGATCGATAGTTTGTTGAATTATGAAACCGTTAAGTATTTTAATAATGAAGAATTTGAAGCGACTCGTTATTTGGGGTCGTTAAAACTGCGAGAAGAGGCCAAGGTAAAGAATCATCTTTCATTAGCATCTCTAAACACCGGACAGTCTTTGATTATTGCCGTAGGAGTGACATCAGTCATGTCTCTTGCTGCCTATCGGGTGACTGAAGGTGAGATGACGTTGGGTGATTTAGCGATGGTGAATGCCTATTTAATTCAGGTATTTATACCGCTGAATATACTGGGTTTTATCTACCGCGAAATAAGACGCGCACTGGCTGATGTGGAGGCGATGTTTGAATTAATGACGCTTGCGCCGAGTATTCACAATAAGGACGGGGCGGTCAATTTATCGCAAGGTGATGATGGAATTGAATTTAAGAACGTATGCTTCGCTTATCATGACGAGAGAGCCATTTTAAAAGGCGTTAGTTTTCGTGTGAATCCGGGTGAAAAAGTGGCGATTGTTGGACCTAGTGGTGCTGGTAAATCGACGATCTCCAGACTTTTATTCCGGTTTTACGATGTGAATGACGGAGCTGTGAGTGTAGGAGGGGTGGATGTACGTGATTTGACTTTAGAAAGTTTGCGGCAAGCGATAGGTGTCGTGCCGCAAGATACGGTCTTATTTAATGATACGATACGCTCTAATATTCAATATGGTTGTCCTAGTGCAGCATTGGATTTGCTTGAGCAAGCGACACGAGTTGCTAAATTAGATCAGTTTATAGAATCTCTTCCGTCAGGATATGAAACTCGGGTGGGAGAGCGTGGTTTAAAAATTTCAGGTGGGGAGAAGCAGCGGGTGGCTATCGCAAGAGCCATCTTAAAGGATGCTAGGATACTGGTTTTTGATGAAGCGACTTCTTCTCTGGATAGTCGAACGGAGCGAGCCATACTCGAATCGCTGAGTGATTTATCGAAGCGGCATACCACGCTGGTTATCGCACATAGACTTTCCACAATAGTTGATGCAGATAGTATTATTTTTTTGGATAGTGGTGAAATAAAGGAGCGAGGGACTCACCAAGAGTTGCTGAATAAGAAAGGCGCGTATTATCATTTGTGGCAAATTCAACAACGAACAGATGAGGAAAGTAGAAGTTGAGTGAGCTACGTTGGCTTTTTTCTTTGGCTTGGACTGGACATCCTTCTATGAAATGTTCTGTGCCTTTATAAATAAACCAATTGTAATTAAATCACTAATTTCTGCTGCGTGTGATGAACTTCACCTTATCATGTTGGTAAGAGTCGTATGATCTTTCCCTGAGTATGACTAAAAGATAAATGGAGATTAAAAAATGCTTAAATTAAACGTATCGACTCTCATCACTAGTGCAATCGTTGCCATTTCTTTAAATGGAGTTGTTTTGGCGAATGAGGAAGTTAAGGAAACAGCTCCCACTGCAGCGACAGAAGCCTCAAGTGCTACTGATAATGTAGCGACTGCGGAATCAGATGGGCAGAAGAAAACTGAAGAAGGTGGTGTAGAAAAAGCAGTTGCCACAACTGATACCGAGTAGATCAAGCGGGTTTTAATTAATACCGTGTTCGGTAGTATTCCTGCGACTTTTTTTTAAGGTCGCGGGATTTCTTGTTTAAATATGAATTCTCTCGTCAATAAAAGCCCTTCTGTAAATTAGTCCTTTCTAGATAATCGTTTTGACTCGATAGATTTTAAGTTTAACGAAGACTGACAGTGAATTTAAATATCGTTCTTAGATGTTCGAGAAAAAATTCCGGTGAGCCATCTCCACAGTGGGCTTTCAAGGCCGTTAATTCCGTTTAAAATGTAATGTATCGTAGTGATGTCATTTGTCGCCCATCGCATTTTTCTTGAAGCTTGATAATGCCCACTAAAGAGAATTGAGTCGCCCATTTTTAGTTTATGATTTAGAGGCGGTGCCAATATATATTGATCATCATGATGTAGTAATAGGGGGACGACTGGAAGGTGAATCGTTCGATCATCGGGATCTGTCACAAGGTGTTTTAATAAATAATCTTTTTGCTGCCCCATAATTTCCGCTATGCCTTCTGTTTCCCATGGGCTAACGGTAACCGACCAGCTGTCTAAGCTTTGATTCCCTATAACGTCTTCCAGCTGAGTCAATATTTGTTTCACCCATGTTGTTTCTTCCTGCTGTATTTTTTTAAGGAAGTTGATAAGTAAAGGCGCTTTTATTAGAGACATAATATGATTGCTCATCATTACTGAAGGTTTCATGATGATGTCAATTTCAGCGGCGTCAAAAATATCCTCATTAGCTTGTTCATTTTGCCGTGCAACGGTATAAAGCGTTGGGTTAAGCTCCTTTGCCGTCATAATAATTGATAGGTTGTTGGCATCATCCGCCGTGCCAGCAACGATGCCTACGGCACCCTCAACGTGCGCTTCACAAAGAGTGACGGCTTCGGTGCCAATGCCGATAACAATGTCATCGGGAGCTTGTGTTGCTTTTGGGTCGGGTTCGATGATGGTGGCTTCAATATGGTTTTTTATAAATTGCTGGCGTAGTGCTTTTCCGAATCGACCAAAACCGCAAATTATCCATCGACCTTTGGGGCTTTGTGCAGGTTCCGATAGTGCGCGATGTTCAGGGTTGGTTAACCAGTCGTATAATGCGTGGTGATACGGTGAGCATATGGCCATCGTTAGATAGTTTGAAAATGCTTCAAATGGATCGACAATATGATCTGTACCGAAGGAATCTAGGTTAGCAGCATAGTCTCTTGATTCGGTGCGGCTAATCACGGGCCGGTTAGGCATAATGAGTTTACTAGCGATAGAAATAGCTAGGTTTGCATGATCGTTGTTGGTGATCGCAAGTACGCCAATGCAGTAATTATGCTTAAGACCTGCGTCCTGCAGGACATCGGGTCGAGATGCATCGCCACACAAACTAGGCACTTTGTAACCTAAATTATCAACTTCTAGCGCATCAATGCGATTTTGTTGCACGTCAACAATGACAGCGTGAATATTTCGCTCTGCTAGTTTGTTGAGAACCAATAGCCCCGTCTCACCATATCCACAGATGAGATAAAATGGCTCTGCGATTCTTTTGACTTGCTTTTGAAACCGGTTGCGTTTCATTATCCGGATAAAAGCGTCATCCCGAAATACCGATAAAACAGCGCCGACGCTGTATATCCACGACACCACCGTAGCGTATAAGCAAATCAGCGCCCAGAAACGCTGTGCGTCAGTAAATGGGTAGGGGATTTCCCCAAACCCAATAGTGGTGCTCATAAAGCTGACAAAATAAAATGCGTGGAAAAATCCCATTTGCCAAGGATTACCTTCATGGTCCATGCCTGGAATCTGTACGAAGCCTAATATAGATACCGCATAAACGATAATGAGCAATATCATGGGTGCGCGTAGGCGGCGAAGGAGTATGAATAATATGCTGTTCATGAGGCTGGATTAGCGTCTCACTAGGGCTGCTTCAATCATTAATAGAATGACAGACGTGACATTGGCAAGTAGCGCTCCACCTGAAAGCGATACAATTCTAGCAACTGTAGCGGGTGTTAAGCCTTCTTCCCTGACATGTAAGGCAAGGCCCCAGTCAACAGCTGCTACGACTAGCTGGAGATCTGCAACTAAGCTTGTTGCCAGTAAAACGGCACCTATGTAAGTTCTATCGCCAAACTTCATTGCAGTGGCAATAAAGCTGATAATGATTGCTGCGAATAGCTCATAGACAGCATGGTGATCTATATTATCTATGTCACCGAGGAAAAAACCAAAATTCACGGTGAGTGCTAATACTATAAAAAAAGCAAAGACGACTTTTTCAGTATTCATTGATAGTGGTACCTGCAACTAACGATTATTCTCTAATAGATTATGGCAGATGATCCCGCGAAGGTTGTATTAATTGGGAATTTTTGCTGATTTAGTTTCCAATGGGTACATTGCAATCGACATTCGTGTTTTATTAGATTACTGCAAGTCAGAGTCTAGTCTATGGTGTATATGTGGAGTCTCTTTCTCTGAATTGGCTGGTCTTGAACTTGCAAGATTTGGGCTATTGCCGCTGATCCTTTTTTATTTTAGAATCCGGCATCCCTTCGCGGGGTAGGCTTGATAATTGTCTTTGAAACCCGTTTTAATCTACTTGAATTTAAGGAGCGGGAACTATTTTTATTGCCGAATATATTATTGATTGGGTCAATATTAATTTATAGTGAAAATAAAGATACCTTATAGTGCATTTTCTATTTGCTAGGTGCATATCTGCTAGATCTAAGTAATGTTATCTCATTAGCATCGCATTATTCATATAATAAAAATGGTGGATCTTCGTAGAGTACTTGCTCTTTTTGTTGTGGATTGCTCCTCATCATTTTTATTATGTTACGAGAGTAAATGCTAATTATGTTCTATATTTTATTTGCGCAATTTTGTTTTATTTGAAATGAGCTAGTTTAGGAGGGTAAATGTCAATAGAGAGTCTGGAAATCGAAGTGTTAACGCGCAAGGATGTTGCGAAGTATTGTAAAGAATTGTTGAATGATGCGAGAAAGGCTCGCGATGCAGAGTTTTGTATTGATGCAGCGGGAAGTTGTGAAAAAGAATCTAGGAAGACTAAAGATTCTTTTGTAAAAGGTGAGCTGGAGAAATGTCGGAAAAAACTCGTTCAGTGGTCTGCTTCTCTGACGGGCGTTGGGAATGTAAAGTCTCATTCGTGAAGGGTCTAACTCTGATGGTCATTTGAGACTTGTGAGCCTATAAAAGGGTCTTATTTCGTAGATTAATGTTTGAGATTGTAGAAAATAATCGATTTGTGTGTCGTTAGCCTGTCGCTTTTATTGGCACCTTTTATTGGTATAGCTGGGAATTCATAAGTGCGTACTTAGTTAATAAAATCAATAAATTGCCTGCCGAATAATATCATAGTCACTGTTCTTGTCTTAATTCTTTCTGCTTGAAGGGTCGCCGCTAAATACATGTTTCATTATCCATCGGTTTAATTGACGGCATTTTATATTTAATTAGATAGCCTGCATTTGATTTGCAGTGTTCCCAGGTGTCCAAAAAAGGTGTTTTTTATTGTTTTCGTTACGGTTGGTCAATTCGCGGAGTAATTCAGCCAAATGAAGTATGCATTGCTGTATATTCTGAAACAAATAAGGGGTTCACAGCTTGCGGACTGTTGTCCCTATGAGTATTGTCTCGTCCAAGATGGCTTCGACAGAGTTGCTTTTTGATTTTAAGAGAGCTGTTCTTTGTTTTAAGAAAGTTGTTCTGTGTTTAAGAGAGTTGATTTGATTAGTGAAAATATGACGAATTTGATCTGTCCAATTAAAGTGAAAAAAAGGTGTATTCACCCTTGTAACATATTGGTGATATGTGTTCTGGCTGTGGTGTTTTTTTGTGGGATTTCAAGTTTTTCCAAAAGAGCTTTCGCCAGTACTGAGGGTAGTGAAGATAGGGCGGTTGCATTGTCGAAAGCGCTGCATCAAAAAGTCGTGGAAGTGTCTGCGGTATTATTGTTAACACGAGGGGGGTTAGATAAGGGGCGATATTCTATTATGGCTGTCACAGATCAAAAGCTACAGCCGATACCCTTTCAAATTGATGAATACAATGGGGAGGGTGAGCCTTTCTTTGCCAAGGCTCGGGTGCCGATTTTGGGAGAGCTAGGAAAATTTGATGCCGATGATCGCCTGCTGTTTATGCTTGAGGATGCGGGAATTAAAATGCCAGGTGATATGGTTTCCGATGTATCCAACTCACAAAAAGGTGAATTAATTGCAGAGATAAAGGTGGATGATGCGACCGGTGTGAGATACGTCTATTTGTTTGTCGATAACCCAATGCGCTCATCAATAGATTATGTGCGTTATGATCCTGAAACAGGTCTCAATGAGTCAGATTATTATTCTCTATTTGTGAATAAGAAAAACCTCTTAGATTGGACGAATTTAAGTTATAACGATTACACTGGGCCCAATCCCGATTCAATAATAGATACACTTAAGCTGCGGATCAGTGGCCGTATATTGTTGAATATGGCGAGTCTGACTTTAACTAACAGGAACCTTAAAGCGAAGTTGTTGGGTTATGTGGATGGCCCTATTCGCAGTATAGTGCAATTGAAAACCTCCATTGTGATAGCCAAGGTGCCGGTTATGAAAATTGAGGTTCAGTTGCTTCATTATCGACGTCAAGTCCACGCAATCTCCCGTACTAAAACACCTAAAGTTATTCCCTATTTATTTCGAGATCCCAAAATAAGTTTGTCAATTGATGCAAACGACATGAAGGGCAGTCAGCTTTATACTGCGTTGTTACCTAATCAGCCAGCCCAGGTAGATGGATTTTTATCTCGTAATGAGTCATCACTTATTAGTAACGGGATCGATAAAAATCATACGTGGTTACTATTGCGTTCCCCCCATAATTTTCAAGTTTTAACATCCTTGGATAATAAGGAAAAAGATCAAACACCGGTTAGTTTGTTGTATCAGGATGATGATAAGCTGAAAAATAAACCTGAACGTTTCGTGGGGCAGCTTCCGAATTTCGGTTATGTGATCAAGAATATTCCCATGGAGTCTATTTATTATATGGGAATTCGTGTTTATTTTGATGACAATTCGTTTGCCTATGATCCGGTGACTTATGCCGAGCAGATAGCAGCGGCGCCTAAAGTCTCGGTTCATGTTTACTCCCAGTAAGAGCCACTTTATAGGCATCCAAGCTTACATTTGATCTTCTCTCTTTTCTTCAATGGGTTGTAGGGATAATGTGGAGAGAGAAGGCGTGTTTTCTGTCTTAGCGTTAGCTTTATCCTCTTTTTCTTTTGTGTCTATGCCGTTATGGCTGTTTGCGTTGTTAGGATTAATTGTGCTGTTTTGATTGGCAGCTTGAGCTGAGGCAGGTTTTGTCGCTTTGGGAGATTGATTCTGGCCTCCTGCACTTTCGTCTAAACTAATCCTTAAACGTAAGTTGTTTTTAGAGTCTGCATTTTTTAGTGTTTCATCTAAAGAAATTTGACCACTCTTGTAGAGCGCATATAGTGCGGTGTCAAAAGTTTGCATTCCCTGTGCTTCTGATTTCAGCATGACCTCTTTTATAGCGTCAACTTTACCGTTTTTTATCAGATCTTGTATTCGAGGTGATCCTAATAATATCTCTACAGCGGCCGCGCGCTTGTTATCGATAGTAGGGACTAGACGCTGGGAAATTATTCCGCGTAAATTGAGAGATAAATCCAGGAATAGTTGTTTATGTCTCTCCTCCGGGAAGAAATTAATAATGCGATCTACGGCTTGATTGGCATTGTTTGCGTGCAGGGTTGAAATGCAGAGGTGACCTGTTTCCGCGAATGCGATAGCGTGTTCCATGGTGTCCTGGGAGCGAATTTCGCCAATGAGAATGACATCAGGTGCTTGGCGCAATGTGTTTTCCAAAGCGTCATCATAGCTGTCAGTATCGACCCCCACCTCCCTTTGGTTGACGATGCTTTTTTTATGGGGATGTAAAAACTCAACGGGATCTTCAATCGTCACTATGTGGCCGTAGCTATTGGAATTTCGATAGTCAATGAGGGATGCAAGTGAAGTGGATTTTCCCGACCCGGTTCCCCCAACAAAAAGGATTAAACCCCTTTTCTGCATAATTAGTTTTGATAATACTTCCGGAAGATTGAGTGATTGGAAAGAAGGGATTTCTGTTTTTATCGCTCGCGCAACGATCGCAACTTGGTGGCGTTGCTTAAATATATTGACTCGAAACCGGCCTATGCCTGAGAGTGAAATCGCTAAATTCATTTCCGGCTTTATTGCAAATTGGCTTTTTTGTTCGTCGTCCATTATCGAATTTGCAATCTCTCCTACGATACCCGGAGGTAGTCTCTCAGTATCGAGCGGAACGAGTTTGCCGTAAATTTTTGCACTGACGGGTGCGCCAGTCGATAAAAAAAGATCTGATCCATCCTTATCGACCATTTCTTTGAGGTACTCAGAAAATTCTTTCATGGCATTTTGCTGTATAGGTAGCTGTGAATAGGTATTGCCTTGCGGCTAGTCTTTTCTTGAGTATAGGTGCTTTGACAAATAGGGTGGCAAGTGAGAACACAGTTTTAAGCGATTGCGTTAGGGGTCAAAACAATCAGCGACTTCAGATGTTGGTATCGCTACACAGTTTATTTTAGAATTCTGTTTGGTGTGGATATCCCTTTGATTCAAGGTCTGGGTTTTGACTATTTTGCGTGGAGAGCAGGGCGGGAGAGGAAAGTGTGTTCCTATAGCGAGTGGAGAAATTGAGATCCGTTATGTTTTTGGTGACGGAAATAAGCTCAGGTCTAGAGTAAGTCGGGTATTTCCCGCATGACTCTAAGCTAGTAGAGCCGCAGATAAAGCCGTCAGCATCTCGGTCTGAACCGGCTACGAGTGTGTATTCCCCCGGAGTCACATTTTCAAAGGAGAATGAATACTGGCCATTTACCGCAGTGGCAGACATTTGCATAACCGCTTCTTCTTCAGACAGGACCGGATCAATTAACAACACATAGTGCGTGCCTGTGTTGCTGGGAAGCTGGCTATCGGATACTTGCATCTGAACGGTGACGAGCTCAATATCGCCATTGCTGGCGACTACCGTGAGTGTGGTTGTGTAGAGGTTTTCTTCTAAACCACTGCGATCAATAGTTAGGGTATATTCCCCGAGGTCGGTGTCATCGGGTGGCGTCACGGTGAGCCAAGAGTCATTGGAGTTTGACCGCACCGATGAAATTGATAAGTTACCACCTCCACTATTGACGATATAAAAAAATCCGGAGCGGCTGGCAGACCCAAGATCGACGGTTTTAGGGAAGGCTTGTAAGTGAGGTGTTAGTTCGCTAATGACTTGTCCTTGGGCTGCAACAACGGCTTTAAAGGCGTTAATTAGGCCATAACCATATTTATCGTCTCGGCCTGTACTGCCTAAATCATCTGTTATGTCTCCAGAACTTAATAGATTATCTATTTGGTCCGGTGTTAGCGGCTTGACTGATTTCATTAATGCGATGACGCCCGAGATATGGGGTGCTGCCATTGAGGTGCCTTCGTAATGGGCATACGTATTATTGATTCCAATCGTGTTGTGCTCCCCTAACAGGCTAAATACGCCGTCGGGGCTGGAATCACCATCTCTATCTCGAGAAAGGTCGCCGCCAGGTGCAACCACATCAATCGTGCTGCCAAAGCTAGAATAACGGGTTACGTTTCGTTGCATGTCCACAGCACCTACTGAAATAACACCCTCATTAGCCGCAGGGAATGTGAGTTCGTCTGTGCCCGTATTGCCTGATGAAGCCACGATGGTAACTCCGGCTGCTCTAGCGAGATTGATTGCATTGACTATGACAGTGGATTGTTCCAGGCCGCCCAAACTCATATTAATAACGTCCGCTTTTTGAGGGGGGGTGGTGCCTGAATCGTTTTCCAATTGCGCCGCGTAGAGGATAGCTTGAGCGAGATCGTCAACTAAACCACCTCCTTGCCCTAGCACTCTTAAAGGCATAATTGAGGTGTTCCATGCAACCCCGGTGATGCCAATGCCATTGTTGCCCACGGCAGCGATGGTGCCAGCCACATGAGTACCGTGAAAACTACTGTTGTATTGATCGTTTTCTCTGTCACCTGGGTCATCAGGATTATCATCAATACCGTCGCCATCTTGAGATATGGAAGGGTCACTGATGAAATCGAAACCGGCGACAAGGTTAGGCGCGATATCGGGGTGTGATAATAGTACGCCCGTATCGATAACGGCGACGATGATTTCCTTGCTGCCAGTTGTGATATCCCATGCTGCGGGTAAATTTATAATCGGGTAATGCCACTGACGTGGGTAAAAGTTATCGTTTGGTATGGCGTTAGCGTGATAAATATAATTGGGTTCCGCATATTCAACGTCTGCTCTTTGGCGTAATGCTTTTACGGCTGCAATCGTTTTTTCCTTTAATGATTTAATTTCATTAAAACTTAATACGGTATTGTTTAAATCTATTTTTTCAGACGAGGTGTCCCCTAACTGGGTACCCACGAGCGCGGTATGATTTGAAACGGGTGTCGATTTCTTGGCGGTTGATTGGAGTTTCAATTTGCGTTGTTGTCGAGAGTTGGGGGTGATGTCTCTTAAGCCTAAGGCACCGAGTGATAGAGGTTGAATCTTCGAGTTGTGTTGAGCAATGACGGTGTCTCTGTACCGTACTAAAATTTCACCTGGTTTAAAGTTGTCGTAGGTGCTCAAACGATTGCTCTTGAATGTAGATTGGTTTGTCACGCTCGACTGGGCGCTGCTGAGTAAATAGTTGGAGGCGCCGGTATTGATGCGCACCTCAACAAAATAGATACCTTCAGTTGGGGCGGTCACGCTCTCGGTGAAGCCGGTGTTAAGTGAATCGTCGACTTCCGTTTGACTTCGATTATAAAGATAGAGGTCGATATCGTTGGGGCTGATATCACTCGATTGATTAGGATCATCTGAATCGCGAGTGTCGGCAATGGTTAGAACTAACTGTTGATTTGCTCTTAAAGATATTTCATAGAAATCGGAGATGTCGCCTGAGATATAGGTTTGGCCGGTGCTATTTCCTTGAAGAGCAATGTTGACATGGCCCCCTAATGAAATAGGACTGCTGAGTGTTTGGGCTTGAGAAAAATCATCATTTAACTGGTAGGGATCATTTGAATCATTGATGTCAGAATCTAGAGCGGAATTGTCACTCACTTGTATTGTGCCGCTGATGGTTATGGAGTCGTGACCACAACTGTCATTTAAACCCTGTAAGGTTCCTTCACATTCGGACTGACTGCCTCCGCAGGCCGCAAGTAGAAAGGTAAGAAGTGTAATTGAGAAACAGTGTCTTCGAAGAGGGCGGAGCGATAGATAGAAGTAATTCATAGTAAATTCAGTAACTAAAGTTGTGTCATCGTTATTATTTTTAAATCCCCCAAAGGGGAGTCGATGATACCTTAGATACGAGTATTTAGAAAATCGAGAGAATTACTGTTTTCATAATGTGCCTCATTGATAGGCGTCTCATCCGCTAGGATTCTGAGTGAAGGTTAGCGGATGAGATAGAACTTATTACAAAAGAACTATTTGTGTACTCTCTTAATTGACACGGTGGCAACTGGGCCTCTCCAATCTGAATCTTGCGGACTGAGGTCCTTGATACCGTGAATGCCATTAGAAAGGGTGACAAAGCCTTCAGCTTCATCGGTAGCGCGCATGTTGCCGGATTCAGGCGAGCAAGGTGGTCCAGGAATAAAAGCACAATCTTCATTGTTGGCCTCGGAACCGGCGTCATAGACGGAAGCGCGACTTTGACTGCGTCTCTTAGGAGTCTTCATTCCGCGCACCGCGATAAATGCATCGTTGGTACCCGCTAACATGCTGCTAACGGATATTCGAGACCTATGAGGCGCCATGATTTCAATTGTTGTCGAGTTTCCTGGTGGAACTAGCTCACCGTTGGTTGTTGCATTGATGACGTAGGGGTTTGCGTCTAATTCGCTTAAGAGTACGCTCGGATCACCATTTTCCGCTTGGTGCGCTAAACCTTCTGAAGCGGGGTTTGCAATGGTGAAGAGTTTGAAGCGGGGCTTATGTACGGTGACAACGGTTGGTGTGAGCACGTGATAGGCATGTGCATTGGTGATAGTAACTTCGTATTTCTTCATGTGAGGATAGTAACTATTATCGTCGCTGTTGTTGTCAGCCAGACTTGTCTGACTCAAAGCGCCACACAATGCGATTGTTAGCAGTTTAATTTTCATCGGTTTCTCCTTGATGTAGCACGCTAGTGCTTATTTTTTCTGATTGGAGAGATGAGCATGGGTAACAGCTGTTACGAGAAGATCACTAAATTATTACGTTTCTATCACAATCGAAAAAACGATGCCCGCAGTGAGATTTTACTGATGGGTGGTTTGGCTCACAATACAACGGACGGTTGAAAAAAACTTCAAACGCTTTTTTTGATAGTCTAGAGTAAGAGGGATAAAGGGAATAGAGTGTTGCTCAATTATGGGCTTGAGTTGGTCAATGAGTTTTTGGTCTTGTTTTTTAAGCTCGGAGTTGTTTTTCAGGTAGAGACAAATTAGTCCTGAATTTTCCAAAATTGCTGTTACGGAATTTAATACTGTTTTATTGGACTCTTGATTCGAGGTTGGAGAAGCAATGGGGATGGCTTTACTTGTTCGTAAAATGAAGTTGAGTATGGGTAACTGATAAGTTGTTTCAGGTATAACGAATCGGACGGGGCGGCGTAGGATTCGACTGATTAGTAATGTATCCCAATAGCGGGTTTGATGACAGATTACAATAGCAGGCCCTGTTGCGGGAATTTGATGGAGTCCACTAAGTCGCACTCGATACAAAGTGTGAGTGAGTATCAAAATAATAAACCGCATGGTGAATTCAGGGGACTGTCGAAATATCAATATTGCGACTGCAATATTGAGAATAGAAATAGCAAAAAAGAATTCAGGAATACTAAGCTGAAATATGCCGAGTAGGATAAAGCCCGTGGCAGCGGATGCCACCATGAATAGGGCGTTAAAAATGTTATTCCCCGCTATGACCCGCGATCTCACCGCAGGGTCAGATCTCTCTTGTATCATCGTGTAAAGCGGTACAATGTATAATCCGCCAAACAGACCAATGCACAACATGTCTAAGAGTATGTGTGTTGAATTGGGGATACTTAAAAAGTCTGCCATTGAGCGTAAGGTGTCAGTGGCTGGTGGCATGGCTTGTAGGCTTAAGTCTAGACCGAAAATGCTTAGTCCTATTGAGCCAATTGGAACGAGTCCTAATTCAACTTTATGTCCTGATAGTTTTTCGCAGAGCAGTGAGCCTACACCAATACCAATGGAAAATGTGGTGAGGAGTAAAATGACGATGCTGTCATCACCACTCAATAGCACTTTAGAGTATTCCGGAAATTGCGTTAAGTAAGCAGCGCCGAGAAACCAAAACCAAGAGATGGCCATAATGGCAATAAATACCGTTGGGTTTTTTCTGGTAAAAGAAATGGTCTTTACAGTTTGAGTCAGAATGTTCCAATTGATTTTCAGGTCTGGTGCAACAGCTGGAGCTGTAGGGATAGCTCTACTGGTGCAGTATCCTAATGTAGCAAACACGATTGCGGCGATAGAGACAGGCAGTGCGGGTGTGTCGAAACGATGTAATAGTCCCGCGAGTATTGTGCCTATAAGAATGGCCAAAAAAGTTCCGGATTCAACCAGTGCATTGCCGCCCACCAGTTCCTCTTTATTCAGGTGTTGAGGGATGATGCTGTATTTGACTGGGCCAAAAAAACTGGACTGAGTCCCCATAAAAAATAATACTGCCATCAAACCCATGACACTTTGCAAATAAAACGCAAGGGAAGCCAGAATCATAATTAGAACTTCAAATAGTTTGATGTTTCTGATGAGTTTGGATTTTTCATATTTGTCCGCAATCTGCCCAGCGGTCCCGGAAAATAAAAAAAAGGGTAAGATAAAAAGCAATGCAGCGGCATTGGTGTATAAACTGAGTTTTTCATCTGCGTTAATTAAAGTGCCGTAGGTTAAGAGTAGAACCAGCGAATTCTTAAATACATTGTCGTTAAAGGCACCCAGAAATTGAGTGAGAAAAAAAGGTAAAAACCGTCGTTGTTTAAAAAGGGAAAATTGTCCGTGATTTGGTGAATTCTGATCGGCCATGTTTAGCGGGTCCAGTGAGCGATTTTGACGACCCACTTGTTATCCTTTTTGACCCAATGACTTTGAATGTCCATGAGTCGGCCTTGTTCTGGTAGCAGTCCTTTTCCACCAGTGAGGATGACTTTGATGTTGGCCGTTGCTAGGGAGGTATCTGATTTGTTAATGATGATGTTGGTGTGAGTAATGCGTATTTTAATATCGCTGTGCCGCATAAAATTGAGGATGAGATATTTTTTGATAAGAATGCGGTTAAATTGTTGGTTGCCCAGGAATCCCTTATCGAGTATATCGATGAAATCATTGGGTGATTCGGATTCAACAGCGATTTGTAATGTTTGAATATTCTCTTTTATTTGATCTTCGTCACTGGTATCACTGCAGCCGGTAACGAAGAGGCCAAGGATTAAGCTGCACCATAGGGCGCATAAATTGTGTTTTATAGTCCTTCTAGACTCATGCATGGAAGGCTATTTCTTCTTTTCTGGAGGTAATCGAAATTTTGCCATTTGCCGTGAAATAGCGACTAGATTGTCTTCTGAATCCCAAATGTCACCGTCTTCTTCTAGGGTTCCATTGCTTAGATAGCGAGTCTTAAAGCGAAATTTTAAGGGGCCTGGTTTTGGTTGGGCGCGTAAATGAATGGTGAGTTCGATAGTGGGGACCCATCCTACTGGGCCAGCTCGATTAAACACGGCGGGAGGAAGCGCGTCGGCAAAGAATAAAAGCGAATAAAGATCGGGCTCTCCGCCTTCTTTGAATTCTACCCAACCCGTTAGCTCTGACTTGTTTCCTGGCTGCCCTCTGTTTTCTTTAAAGCCAGGAGCCAGATATAAATTGATGCGGCTATAGGTTTCTACTTTAGGTTCTAGGAACAACTCGCACTGATCGATAGCCAATGGCGTCGGAGGTTCTTCTTCAAGAAAAGTTTCGCCGCTGGGTTTATCTAAGTCAGTGTAGGATGCGATAAAACGAACTCGCTCAGTGCCATTTTGTATTATTTTTGCAGCGGCCGTAGAAACGTTTCTTCCTTCTCGAATGGCTTCTACATGGATTTCTGTGTCACAAGGTTCTGACTTGTCGAGGTAATATCCAGTGATCGAGAGAGGGTGTGGATGCGGTAATATATCTTCCATAGCTCTAGCGGCAATTGCCATGACGTATCCACCATTGCAAATAGATCCGGTAGCCCAGCGTTTGTTGAATTGAGCATGATATAGGTGTGGATTATCACTCTTGTTAATCTGGGTATCTTGATCGAATACACTCATACTAAGACCGTCTGCTAGTTATTTTTTTTGGTGAAATGGCGATGCTGGATTATTCCCTTTTTTAAAGATAATTGAAATGTCAGTTTGTTATTTAATTTGAGGTGCGCGGGAGTAGACACTAGAAGCCTAATGATAAAGCGATAAATTTGGATGAGATGTTGCGGAAGGTGAGAGCGAGGAGGAGTGAAAGGGAAGGGAATAGCCGGTTCTGGTATTCCCTTATAGTTGAAAATAAAATTGATATTGAAAATGAAAATTAGATTGAGGAGCTTAAACCGTCGCCATTTAAGCTTCTAGAAACTCAATGACTGCTGATGTGAATATATCGTTCTTATCGCCTGCAATCATGTGCCCTGCATCCTTCACGTCGGTATATTTTGCGTGAGGTACCATCTTCAAAAAATCTTGTGCATACTCTTCGGTTACGAGATCACTCATTTGTCCTCGAACGAGTAACGTTGGCAACTTTAAGGATTCAGTGGCACCGATTATGCGATCTTGGTAGTTGTCTGATCGGGGGCGCTTATCTCCGGTCATAAATCTCGGATCCCAATGCCAGCGATAACGGCCATCGTCGTGTAGGCGTAAGTTTTTTGCTAATCCCTTGTTATTCTTTGGGCGGCTACGGGTGGGATTGTATTTTGCGATAGCGTCAGCGGCTTCTTCGATTGAGCCAAACCCAGCTTTTACCTTGTCTGTCATAAAAGAGACTATTTTATCAACTCCGCCTTGATCCATTCGCGGTGTGATATCCACTAAAATGAGAGCCGCAAAAACGGATTCTTCACTTCCGCCTTCCGCTAATATTCCAGATAGCCCGCCCAATGATGCGCCAACTAATACAGGTTTTTCTTTCAATTGTTTTGAAATTGCAATTATGTCTTTAGCAAAAGTCCCCATTTGATAGTCGCCATCTTTATCCCAAGCGCTATCCCCATGGCCCCTCATGTCAATCGCTATTGCATACCAGCCTCTTTGGGATATGACCTGTGCGGCGCCACGCCATGCATGACGAGTTTGTCCGCCACCATGAGCAAATAGAATCGGCTTATCGTCGGGATTACCCCAGGCATCAGCCATGATTTTCATTCCATTATGGGCATCAATGGTGAAGTTTTTTGGGGAAAGGTTAACTTGTGCCTCTGCAGCAGTACTGGTACTCATAAATGGTTTACTCTTATCTGTGTTTAGTCTGGTCAATATGCAGATATTTACGAATCACTTGGTTCATAATTCGGCTATTTTATACGCTGATTAGTGTATGATTGTTCCAATAAAATAGATAGGGCTAGTTTTATATACGTGATGTTCCGAATATGGAACAATTAGAGAAGGGTGGCTAGGAGGGAAATAGCTCTAACTGAGCCAAGTTGCCAAGGTATTGTTCTTCCTTGAAACGCACCCCTATTCCCAGTAATCGAACAGGTTGCTCAGCACGACTATAGGCCTCTTTTAATAAGTCTTGGTAGGCTTCTAGAGTTGGGCAATCGGCTCTACGTTCAACGGTGGTGGTGGAAAAGTCGGCAAATTTAACTTTCACAAACGCTTTGTGGATGGATTTTTGGGAGGATGATTTTCGTTGCCTCTCTTGAAAGGACTGATACAGCCGCGGTATCTCTTTAATGCAGCTATCAATGCCGTGGAGGTCATTGGGATAGGTGTGTTCAATGCTAACGGATTTTCGAGATCGGCTAGTATTGACCTGTCGATCATCAATGCCTCTTGATAATTGATGTAGTCGTTCGCCAAACCGTCCAAATATCTTAGTCAATTCAATTTTGTCATGCCGATGTAAGTCGCTGCAGTAAATAATTCCCAAGTTTTGTAATTTCTGCGCTGTGACTTTACCTACTCCAAAGAGTTTATTCACGGGGAGGTTCTTTACAAAACCCTCGATTTCAGTTGGTAAAATGACGAATTCACCATTGGGTTTGTTCCAGTCGCTGGCGATTTTAGCGAGAAATTTATTAGTGGCAATGCCGGCGCTGGCGGTGATACCTATTTCCTTTTTAATTCGTTGGCGAATTTCTCTTGCCATAAGTGTTGCCGAGCCGCTGCAATGAGTCGATGCCGAAACATCGAGAAAGGCTTCATCTAACGATAAGGGTTCGATTAAATCGGTGTAGTCCTGAAAAATATGATGCATGCCTTCAGAAGCTTCTTTGTATTTATTAAAGTGATGAGGTATTAGCACTAGCTGAGGGCATATGCGAAGAGCGTAGTTGGTTGCCATAGCAGAGTGTACGCCAAAAGCTCTAGCTGTATAGTTGCAAGTTGATATGACGCCACGGCGATCAACTGAACCGCCAACAGCGACGGCTAAAGTTTTTAAAGAAGGGTCGTCTCGCATTTCAATGGCTGCAAAAAAGCAATCGCAGTCAATATGTATGATTTTTCGCATACCGCAATTTAGGCTCCAAAGAACATTGACCTGTATGTAAATACAGTACTATACTGAACCTGTATTTACATACAGTAATATGTTTTTGCTGATAGATCAAGCGCTGGCCTCGTCTGTTACTAGTAGTGGCTGTTTTATAGTTGGTGCTTCCCCTCTTTGTTAAATAACTCGCTTTCAACTCGAGAGTGCAATAAACGGAGCTGTAAAATGGATATACGTTCGTTAACTCAAACTCATGAAAACTCGATCATAGTTTCACCGTCTTTAACCCATAAAAAGCCAACGTATTTGTTGAAAGTGCGAGGGAATTGCATGCAAGAAATTGGTATTCTGGATGGCGATTTAATTGCAGTAAAAAAAGCAAACCCTGCTTTAACAGGGGATATCGTAGTGACTAAACTGAATGATAGTTCATCAATTAATGAGCTGAAGATGCTTAATGGTCGTTATCAATTGCCGCAGTTTCATTCTACATTCGATTCTGTGTTGCTGGATTCGGCTGAGCTGGCTGTGAAGGGAGTTTTTGTGGGGTTGGTTAGAGGGGAAACCTGCCATTAATACGGTTAAATATTGATCTTTATGTTGTCTGCTTTTTAATCTGATTTCTGTGGTATGTTTATGCTGCAGGATAAATTCAATTTAAGTGTTGAAATGTGAGGCTTGTTTACTCTTTTCAGAAAACCTCTGCTCCAATATGGTGTAAAATGAAACTTCGGATTTATAACTCACTTTTATGCGAATTGAGTAATCTTGTTTTTGCATATTCACCGTCATTATATAAATGCCACAAACCGTAATGGGTTTCAAAAGAAAGTGGCGCTGATGATCGAGCCAGAGAAACAATGTCAGTACAAGTTAAAGACAGAGACGAAGTTACAGAGGAAGACTCGGGGCTGATTAAGCCTTCTTCTATTGATATCGCAGTAGCAGCGGCTAATACATCTAACAAATTGGAAGAACCTATCGTTATTTCTGCTGGTGAGAGCATACCTATACTTTTACCGGCAGAAGACCTATCACCTGAAGCGGGTAAGTGGGCGTTTTATCGTCAGCTTAGTTGCGTAGGTGGGGAAATGTTAGCGTATTGGCAATTTGTTCAGGATCTTTCTTCTCCCGCCTATGTTTTACGCCATTTTACTCGCGTCATTCGTAATCTATATGACAAGTGTACCGTTTACGATTTTGTCAGTATTGCCGAATTAGTCAAAGCCCTTGAATTAGATTTGATGGCGCTGATGCGAAATTTCGCGCTCTCCAATCCGGAAATTGAAGAGAAAGTGACTCTGAAGCTACAGGCCCTAAAAGAGCTTTGTAAGAACGAGGCCAGCAATGCAGGCCAAGTATTAGCGACACGAGTGGAAGATAGCAGTGTTTCGACGTTGTTGGTTTATATTTACGACCCTGATTTTCAATCTTCTTCTCGTTTGGCTAAACATTTATCCATGGCCGGGTTTAATATTCAGACTTTTCAGTATCTCGATGATCTAGGGGCAACGGTTCATCAGAATGCCCCCGATATTATTGTGGCGGATATCGACTTTCAGTACTCTGGCGACATGGTTTCAAGCTTTAACCGGTTGCAGCAGATGAGAGAGATTGGCTCGCGTATGGTGCCGTTAATAATGACGGCTCAACGAGAAAATATGAAAGCGAGGGCTATCGCTGTAAAAAATAGAGTAGATGGGTTTATGCTGAAGCCCGTAAGCGCGTCGGCATTGGTTTGTCGTGTGTTGGAATTGAATCAAGAGAAAATGCTGTCAGATAAAACGGTGAAAAGTCGCGTATTACTGGTCGATCAAGATTCTGATAGTGCGAAAGCGTTTAAAAGGAGCTTGTTGAAAGTTGGGCTCGAAGTGCAGTGGCTATCTGATTACAACAAAACTATTTTTGCCGCACTAGGTACCTTACCTGATTTAATTGTTTTGAATGTGACCCAACGAAATGTTAACCCTGTTCAGTTAGTGCGGTTGTTGAAGCTAGATAAGTTGACCGTAGATTGTAAAGTGGTTGTTTTGGCAGCTCAGCATCAACAGAAATTTCATGTTGATATAGTGCGGGAAGGTGTAGGCGATTTTATATCTTACCCCATCAGTTCAAGTGATCTGGCGACCCTGGTGGAAGCCAGGTTACAAGTGAATAAAACTGATTTGGCCGAGCGTGTATTGGCTGCGCGTTTTGATTTAGATACAGAGCTTTTTCAATTGTCCTATTTTGAGGAGCTTGTGCGTCAAAAGCTAATGAGGGCTAAAGGTCAGGCTTATTTTGCACTTTTGCACATTACGATTGATAAAGCTCAGCAGATAATAGAAAAATTTGGAAATGCTCGTTTTCGCGTATTGCGACGCCAAATAGCTCAGCTTATCGTCCAACATTTGGAGTCGGACGATATAAGTACCCGGTTTTCTGATACGAGCTTTGTTGTGCTTTATAAGCCAAGTCGGTTGAGAGAGTTGGACTTATATTGTCAATCACTGTGCAGCAGAATTTCTGATTTTTCTTTAGATACTATTGATTCTGGGTATCATGTGACTGTTAGTATTGGAGTTTGTCAAATTCAAAAGCAGGCGTTTGATGTGGCCATGGCGAATGCATCGGCAGCCTCACATTTAGCTCAGCGGTTAGGTGGGAATCGGGTTGAATGGAATAGTGAGTTAAAAGAGAAAAATGAACGTCAGCAGGCAACTCATAAGGAATTGCTGTTCTTGCAGGATGCGATTGATGGGCAGCGATTGTTTTTGATGTATCAGCCTGTAGCGAGTTTGGCTGTTGAAGATATGGAGCGTTACGGTGTCTGTCTGCGGTTGATGGATGCTGATGGCAATGAATTGGAGCCATGCCAATATATTAATGCTGCCAGAGAGCATGATATGAGTCGATATATCGACCGTTGGGTGGTTCATGCGGCAATAAAAGAGCTTAGTGAACATACTGAGCGAGGTTCGTATCCTCGGTTGTTTTTAAAATTATCAGTTGATACGGCGAACGATGTGAAATTCATCCCCTGGTTTGAACAATTATTATCCAAGTATGAGGTCCGTTCTGAGCAGTGTATTTTCGGTTTGGAAGAACAAGATATTATTCAACATACGCAGGTTGTCAGGCCATTCTTTTCGAAGCTCCATACTTTGGGTTGTCGTTTGGAAATATCTGATTTCGAAGGATTGCAACAAGGGTTGGATTTGCTAAAGAGCTTTAAGCTTGATTACATCAAACTGTCTCCTGCCTTATTTGATGACATTGATCACGATCATGGCAAGCAGAACCGTTTAACCTATATATCTAATGTGGTTGCACAGCATCAAATAAAAATGCTGGCATCTTGCATCGAAGACCCGCGGCAATTAGTTTCCTTGTGTCGATTCGGCATCGATTTATTTCAAGGCTATATGATACAAGCGCCAAGCAAAGTTATGAACTACGAATTTTCTACCGAAATGTAAAATCGATATTTCGTCAAATTTCTACTTTCAGTCCTCAATGATGGTTAAGTCTTGCTGAGTGGCAGAAAATCAATCCTCACATAATTCACTTTTATTAACCCAATGACTGAACTTGGTATACCTTTAAAGGAGTACTAAAAAGGGCAGCATTCAACTTTAGTTGGATGCTGCATTGTAGAAGCTTTAACTGGCTAATCAGAAGGGTTTGGCATGGATATAAAACTGAAGCTGAAAGTTAAATTGATGTTAAATGCGTTATTTTTAGTGATCGGGAGCGCTCTGATTGTTGGATGTATGAGTGCGCCACAAGAGAAATCAAATCGTTCTCGCATTGAGTTGAGTACTGAGGACCTTCGTAATGATATGACTGCCAAAGTGAGTGAAATAAAAAAAATCAGCGGAGAGGTTATTGTGATTACGCCTGAGAATTACAATCGAAATTATATCGATGTTTGGTCTGATCGCTACCAGGTGGTCGTGAAGTGTTATAAGGAGTCTGATGGTGGTATCTACTTTAGTGGCTCCACAATGGGCACTTTTAAATTGAATGCGGGTGAGTTGTTACGATTGGAGTTTAGGCGGGATCAAGAGTTGGTGACCAATGATAAGTGCCCTCTGCTCTTTTCTACCAAGAGATAGCATCACTAGGTAGAAAAGAGATTGGAGAGGAAGCTTTAACTATACGAAATTCCCTATGCTCTGAGTAATCCTGCAAATAGGCTACATTTCTTTTTTGTCGCCTGCCTATTTCAACTCGAAGCGGGTTCTCGCATCGTGACAAATTCTTCAGCCGCAGTTGGATGAATACCAATAGTGCTGTCGAACGTGCTTTTGGTGGCTCCTGCTTTGAGGGCAACCGCCAAGCCTTGAATTATTTCTCCCGCATCCGCACCGATCATGTGAACACCTAAGACGATATCGTTATCTTTATTGACGATAAGTTTCATAAAGGTTTTTTCGGCACTACCGCTTAGGGTATGTTTTAGATGCCTGAAGGTGCTTTTGTAGATCTCAATACTAGCGAATTGTTTTCGCGCTTCCTCTTCTGTTAATCCTACGGTGCCAATATTGGGGTGGCTAAAAACGGCTGTTGGAATGTTGCTGTAGTCTACGGTTTGAGGTGTGTTATTGAATAACGTATTGGCAAGTGCGGTGCCTTCTCGCAATGCTACGGGCGTAAGTTCGGGACCTTCGATTAAATCGCCCAGAGCGTAAATAGAATCAACGGAGGTTTTATGATATTGGTCTACGACGATGGTGCCACTGGGATTGGTTTTGATGTCCACATTTTCTAAGCCTAAATCTGTGGTGTTGGGTTTGCGTCCTGTGGCATATAATATTGAGTCGAAGCTGGCGTTTTCACCGGTATCAAAAAAGGCTTGAAAGGAGCCGTCTTGTTGTTTGACGACAGACGTGACATTTGTATTAAAGGCCAAGTTTATGCCTTTTTTTGCCATTTCCGTAGCGAGTACATTGCGTATGTCATCATCGAAATTACGAAGGAAAAGTGGGCCGCGGTAAGATAATGTGATATCGGCGCCTAACCCTGCAAATATACCTGCAAACTCCACTGCAATATAACCACCACCCACGACTAATAGCCTTTTCGGGAATTCTTTCAAATAGAAAATTTCATTTGAAGATATGACGTGTTCTTTACCGGGAAACTCGGGAATATAAGGCCAGCCGCCTGTAGCGAGTAGGATTTTGTCGGCTGTCACTTGCTTGTTGTTTATGGCTACTGTGTGAGAATCAACGAGTCTCGCTCTTCCGTCCAGTAAGGTAACACCTGCATTTCCTAATAGGTTATCGTAGATGCCATTTAAACGTGAAATTTCGGTGTCTTTATTAGCGACGAGAGTGCACCAATCAAATTCGGGTTTATTTATGTTGCTCCAGCCGAAACCATTGGAGTGTCTGAATTCTTCACTAAAGTGAGATGCGTAGGAAAAGAGTTTTTTCGGTACGCAGCCAACGTTGACGCATGTTCCGCCCAAGAACTGATCTTCAGCAACAGCAACTTTTGCTCCAAACTGAGATGCCATCCGGCTAGCTCTCACTCCGCCGGAACCTGCGCCAATAACAAATAGATCGTAATCGTAAGTGGCCAAAATATTCCCCTTTCTTTATAAGTGGGGGGATTATACCTAATCATTACCCCTAATAACTAAATGAAAAGAGAAGATAATTAAATGAGATGAGAATGAATTCTATAAGGGATATAGATTGAAAAGAGAGATATGATGAAGGGCTATAACTTAAGGTACATTAGTATGGTTTCAGTATTGGTAGTTGATGATGAAGAACTGATTCGCGTAAATCTTGTTGCCTATTTGGAGGATGAAGAGGCTGAAGCAGTGGGTACTAGTAGTGGTGAAGATGCATTGATCATCTTGGCGGAGAGAGAGTTCGATGTGGCTATCATTGATATGCGTTTACCCGGGATGAACGGGAATGAGTTAATTATCAGAGCTAACCAGTGTTGGCCTGATATGGGGTTTGTGATACATACAGGATCAACGGAATACAGATTGCCCCAAGGGTTGTCAGACATCGGTCTCGAAGAGAGCCATGTATTCTTAAAGCCAATGCAAGATATGGGTGAAATAACCCAGCTAGTATGTCAGCTAGCAAAGCGTCTACCGAAAAAGTAGATTTTCAATTAACAGGCCGCCGAATATCTCGGAGTGATTATTTATCCGAAATATTCGAAGAGTTCCCCCGGCCCTTAGTGTTGCTAAGCGGTTTCGCCCAGCAGCTCTAAAAGCGCTTTCTGCTTGGCAGCAGGTAACTGTCGAAGACGCTGGATTATAGCGGATTCAACTGCATTCAAATCAGTAGGGATTTTTTCCTGCTCTTCATTTGATTCAGTGGTATTTTCGGTCGTTCCTTCTTGACTGACGGCACCGAATAGAGATTCTGTGTGCAGGCTTTGTTCAAGCCTTGATACAATCTCTGAGTTCATGCTGCGGTGATAGTTTTTAGCGACATCAGCAATTTTCTGACGCATACCGTCCGGTAGACGTACCACAAACTTGTCCGCGGTTCTGCTTCCTGGAACTTTCACTTCAGTATTCATGGGCGTTTTGTCTTCTCGCTAGGGGCTGGGCCAGTACCGATGGGTCATGGCATATTAATATATTATGGGGTTACCTTTATTAGTTATTATGATAAATCAAATAACCATTATAAGCTCTTAATAAATATGAATAACTATGGCTTTTTCAATGATGGCAAAAACAACCCAATAAAATATATCTCCTCAAAAACTACTTATATAATGTAGATCAAAATCACAAATATCCCAGAGAAAATCAAAAATTTCTTTGAAAGTGAAGGGCTTGGTAAAAAAATTGGGAGTTATGGTGTGGAAAAGACTCGAGGCGATTAACTTATAGTCAAATCTGAAGTTAGTGATGAGTCAGCGAATATTAATGATGATTCTATGCCCTATCTCCGGGTGAATTTCATTCCTCTGGTTTATTTATTTGTGAGGGTACTGTGGAGTCATGCCTGAATTGGCTAGTCCAAGCTTATAATTGACTTGTCATGGACACGGTTTACCTGGTATTCGCTATTTCACGGCTAAATAACTTATTGAAGGGTCGACGGTATTTACCTGAACAGGATAAAATCGCCGAGTAAAATTTCCGGTTTCCCCGATTTAAGGGTATTTCAATAGAATTGTGTGCTAAGTGATCAGTCTTGCTACATGCCAAGAAAAATTTCGGCTTAGATCAAACCTCGCATCCACTTAGCCAGATTAATAGGTAAGCTTCTCATGGAACTAACGTTATCAAACGCCGATACACAGTCGATTCTTGCATCATTGCAAGATGCCAATCAACGCCACAGCGCAATTTACCCCGGAGATTCCTCTGACCGCCAACAAGTGCATACGGTTTATGGTGGTGCCAATTTATTCAAAGCCGGCTCTAACATGAAATTAGGTGGACTAGGACTACGAGCTTTAGACGGTTATGCCCCCAACTTTGTTGCCTTAGCCAAGATTTTGGGTTTCAGCGGCTGCGAGTCTTTGCCAAACACAGAAATGGATATCAACAATCTCGCTGCTGCTATTGAAGCCGACGAGCAATCCGTAAAGAAATCTTTTTATGCCGGTTGGTTGGCTTACACCATTTACAATCGAGTTATTGCAAAATTAAAAAGCGAGCCTGTTGAAGATAGCCGTATTGATTTTGAAGATGGATATGGTAATCGTCCTGATGAAGAAGAAGATGCCGACGCGGTTCGTAGTGCAGGCGAAGTTGCCAAAGGTATGGCTGACGGTTCTTTACCTCCCTTTCTTGGCATTCGTATCAAGACGTTCACTGAAGAGTGTCGCGAACGTTCTGTTAGAACACTCGATCTTTTCTTAACAGAATTGGCCAAACAAACAGGTGGGAAAATAGTTGAGAATTTTGTCATCACTCTTCCTAAAGTGACCCATCCTGAGCAAGTCGCTGCATTGGCTAGCTTATTAGATGTGATCGAAGAAAAATGTGGCTATGAGAAAAATGCCATCAAAATCGAAGTCATGATTGAAACCACGCAATCGATTATTAATGCCAAGGGTGATACCCCTATATTAGGTTTAATTGAAGCGGGTAGAGGGCGGTGTCGGTCAGCCATATTCGGTACCTATGATTATACCGCTTCTTGCAATATCACTGCTGCGTTCCAGACACATACTCATTCCGCTTGTGATTTTGCTCGTCATACGATGCAGGTATCCTTGTCGGGAACCGGTATTACTCTTTGTGATGGCGCAACCACTATTATGCCAATTGCTCCCCACAAAGCGCCAAAGGATGGGCAGCTTACCAACGAACAAGTTGCTGAAAACCGCCGGGCAGTACAGGGTGGTTGGCAGATGCATTTTGCCAATGTACGGCATTCCTTAGCTCACGCCTATTACCAAAGCTGGGATTTGAATCCTGGCCAACTTCCTATTCGATATGCCGCAGTTTACAGTTTCTTCTTAGAAGGTCTGGAAGATGCATCGCTTCGATTACAAGCGTTTTTAGGTAAAGCGGCACAGGCAACATTAGTGGGTAATACTTTTGATGATGCTGCGACGGGACAAGGCTTGTTAAATTTCTTCTTACGCGGCATTGCCTGTGGCGCAATAACAGAAGAAGAGGCATTGTCTACGGGCATTACAATGGATGAGTTACGTTCTCGCTCATTTGTGCAGATCGTTAAGGATCGTGCGAAATAATTGTAGTAGTTTAAAAATGTAGTGGTAGTAAAAAATATATAGTTAAAGAAGCAATTAAAGTTGTTTCTCAAGATGCCTAAGATATCGGTACCATCTTAGGCATCTTGAATTGCACTTCTCTGTACCGTCCCTTTTAGTTCCATTCTTCTCAGAATGTTTCATGTCAAAATAATACAAGGTTGGAAAAGCTAATGTCTAAAACGCCAAGCCAAGTAATCGATTTCGCCGGTTCTCTAATAGCCGAAGGGCGTAAAATAGTGGATAAAGGGTTGAGCCATATCAAAGTCCAATGCTTGGATGGCGGAAAGGTATCCACCACTAAGCTAGATGATCATCAGCTGGTGTCTTATGAGTTGGCCTATTGCGCTGCTGAATTGACAGCGTCGGATTTTATCTTGGATTACTGTCGTAAAGTCAGAGATATAAAAGGCGGCGATGAGTTAGGGCTAGAAGAAAACTTGGCGCTTATGTACTGCGCTGAAACTATTAATAACTGTCGTGGCAGATTGGTGACTCGTTTAAGTGATTTTGGTTTAAGTCACCAAGATGTGGTAACGGGTTTTGGGTCAGAAGAAAGCAATGACTTTATTAGCCAGCAGTTATCATCGGCTAATATGGAAGCCATGGGACGAACCCTCATTAAATTGGATGGCGTCACAGGAACGTCAATCTTAGATAATGAAAAGGAAATGATGCGTGATAGCTTTCGTCAATTCGCCAACGATGTGGTGATGCCCATAGCGGAAGATGTGCACCGTAAAGATCTGATTATTCCTGATGAAATATTAAAGCCGTTAATTGATTTAGGTTGTTTCGCTTTGTCGATTCCCCAGCAATATGGTGGTTTGCAGCCAGATGATCGAGAAGATAATTTGGGTATGATAGTGGTTACCGAAGAACTCACTCGAGGATCTTTAGGTGCTGCAGGTAGCTTGATTACGCGACCCGAAATTTTGGCGCGAGCGTTATTAAAAGGCGGTACTGAAGAGCAGCGAAAGTATTGGCTACCGAAAATTGCCGTAGCAGATCCCTTGTGTGCTGTGGCCGTCACGGAGCCTAACTTCGGTTCCGATGTAGCCTCTATAAAGTTAAAGGCGTCTAAAGTCGAAGGTGGTTGGACTTTAAATGGTGCTAAAACCTGGTGTACTTTCGGTGGCAAAGCGGGAGTGTTATTGACGATTGCTCGGTCTAATCCTGATGCGAGTTTGGGTCATAGAGGATTGAGTTTGTTCTTTGTAGAGAAACCCAGCTCTGATGGCAATGAGTTTGAACATGTCCAAGATGGTGGCGGAAAGATTAGCGGTAAGGCTATTTCAACCATTGGTTATCGAGGAATGCATTCCTTTGATGTCTTTTTTGACGACTACTTTGTTCCCGATTCTAGTTTGATTGGTGGTCCAGAAGGGGAGAACAAGGGCTTCTATTATACGATGGCTGGTTTTGCTGGCGGCCGTATTCAAACCGCCGCACGCGCAACCGGTATTATGCAAGCCGCTTATGAAAAGGCATTGTCTTATTCCCAGGAGCGTAAAGTATTTGGGCAAGCGGTTTCTGACTATCAACTAACGGCCTATAAGATTGCGCGAATGGGAATGTTGCTGTCGACGATGCGTCAATTCACTTATGCCGTGGCGCGAATGATGGATGCAGGTGAAGGGCAGATGGAAGCGAGTTTAGTTAAGCTTGTTTCGTGTAAAACTTCAGAATGGATTTGCCGTGAAGCGATGCAAATTCACGGTGGTATGGGTTACGCGGAAGAGTCTGCGGTTAGTCGGTATTTTATTGATTCTCGCGTACTGTCTATTTTTGAAGGAGCGGAAGAAACTTTGGCCCTCAAAGTTATTGCTCGCACTTTAGTTGAAGATGCGCTCTAAGTTAAAAGATTATTATCAGTTAAATAAGGTGTAGGAAATTATATGTCTACTCAGTTTGGTGCCCAATCCGAAATCGCTCAAAGTGTAGCGATAGATTTATCTAAAGTTCGTCATCCACACTATGGCCGTTATTTGGAAGAGTATGTGCCGGGGCAGGTATTTGTCCATCCTCGTGGATTTACTTTTTTCCGCAGTCAGATGGAAGGTTTTTCACGTCAGTTTATGCAGATGAATCCATTGTATCTGAACGCGGACTTTGCTCGTGCCCACGGTTTTGCCGATATTCCAGCATCGCCGCAGATGATATTTAATGTAGTCTTGTCATTAGGCGTGCAATTTGATTCTGAAAAAGTCATTGCGAATCTGGGTTACTACGATGCGCAATTCCTACAGCCAGTTTATCCTGGCGATACCATTGAAGCATTGACTCAAGTCGTTGAGCGTAAAGAGCGTGGAGAAGGTAAGCCCGGTATTGTCACGATTCGCACGTTAGGTACCAACCAACACGGTAAAGTTGTCTTGCAGTACGTGCGTAAATTATTAGTGGCAGGACAGGGCGAACGTCCCGATACCACTCCTCTGCCAGTTAGAGAAAAAGAGGTGGATTTTCCTTGGGTAGAAACAGCCAATACGAATTTACCGGAAACTCTTGCATCTGCCATTGCGCAGTCACCAAGAAACCTAACCGGTTGGAATACCTATGCGGAAGATTTTGCAGCGGGTGACATTATTGCTCACTCCATTGGTCGTACAGTTACCGATGAACATTATCAAGTAACTTACCAAATGGGTAATACCCATCCTCTGCATTATGATCAAGTGTTTAGCCAAAGTTTGTCGGGGAAAATGAGCGGGAAGCCGATTGTTTATGGCGGGCTTGTATTCGCATGGTTAGATGGCTTAGCGAGTCGAGATGTGAGTGAAAATACCTTATGGGAAATTGGTTTCACTGAGGGCTATCACACACAACCTACTGTCGAGGGCGATACGGTTGCACCGATAACGCGAATATTGTCAGTAGTTGATGCGCCGGGTGAGTTAGCGAAAGTCGCCAGTGTCGTTACGACCCAGCTTATTGGCGTTAAGAATATTCAGTCTGCTGCGGCTCTTGATAAATATGGCGAAGATTTATTTATCAAAGAAAATGCGAAGAAGGCTCTCGGTAAAGATAAGATTGCTGACAAAATATTTGAAATTGAACGGCAGTTGTTAATTAAAAAGCGCGGCGCATAAGCATAAGGAAAGAATATGGGAACTTCCGATAATTCTAATAATACAGGCAATGAAAAGCACCTTCTGAAAGATAAAGAAGGAAACCCAATATCGGAACGTCCCTGGATATTTCGGACTTATGCTGGGCACACTAACGTAAAGGCGTCCAATGAGCTTTATCGTGGAAACCTCGCGAAGGGCCAAACAGGATTGAGTATCGCTTTCGATCTAGCTACGCAGTGTGGATACAGTTCTGACGATACGATTGCGAAGCCTGAAATTGGAAAGGTCGGCGTGCCGATTAATACCCTTGATGACTTTCATATCTTGTTTGACCAGATGGCCATCGATGAAATTAATACGTCAATGACTATCAATGGAACGTCCATGTGGTTGCTGTCTCTTTATGTGGCCTTGGCCGAAGAGCGCGGTGTGGCCTTAGAGAGCTTAACGGGGACAACACAAAACGACTTGATCAAAGAGTTTTTGGCGCGGGGTACTTATGTTTTTCCGCCAGACACGTCGATTAAATTAATTGTGGATATGTACGAGTTCTGTTTGACCCGTATTCCGAAATGGAATCCTGCAAATGTCTGTTCCTATCATCTGCAAGAGGCGGGCGCTACGCCTGTGCAGGAGCTGGCTTATTCTTTAATTACGGCGATTACGGTTCTTGATGCGATTAAGGAGCGTGGTTGTTTTAGTGAAGACGAGTTTGAACGTTGTGTTGGGCGGGTTTCATTTTTCGTGAATGCGGGAATGCGATTTGTTGAAGAGATGTGTAAGATGCGCGCCTTCACACAGTTGTGGGATGAAATTTGTCAGGAACGATACAAGGTTAAAAATCCAAAATTTCGCCGTTTTAGATATGGTGTTCAAGTAAACTCGCTGGGTTTGACCGCTGAGCAACCGGAGAACAATGCTTGGCGAATTTTGATTGAAACCTTAGGTGTAACCTTGAGCCGTGATGCACGTTGTCGCGCATTACAGCTCCCCGCTTGGAATGAAGCGCTTTCCTTACCTCGTCCCTGGGATCAGCAATGGTCTTTACGTCTCCAGCAAATCTTAGCATTTGAAACGGATTTATTAGAGTATCCCGATTTATTCGAAGGCTCCCCTGTCATCGAATCGAAAGTGAATGAGCTGAAAGAACAAGCCAAAGCCGAAATCGCTAAAATATTGGAATCAGGTGGGGGCATTGAAGCGATTAAGTCCGGCTATATGAAGTCGCAGCTGGTTCTCTCGCAAGCCGAACGATTAACCAAGATTAATAGCGGCGACCAAATTGTTGTGGGTAAAAACCATTGGGTAGAAGGCGTGGAATCTCCCTTAGTAAAAGACAGCGATGGGGGTGTATTCAAAGTAGATCCTGAAGCGGCTAAATTGACATTGGATGCACTCGCGGAAACAAAAGCAAAGCGCAATAATGTAGAGGTGGAAAAGTGTCTAACGCAGTTAAGCGATGATGCCAAAGCTGGGCTCAATTTGATGAGTGCCTCCATTGCTTGCGCGAAAGCGAGAGTGACCACTGGCGAATGGTCGCAAACTTTACGTGGTATTTATGGTGAATATCGACCCCCAACGGGCGTGGAAGGTCTGACTCTCGATTTGGAAAATGAAAAGCTAGATGAAGTGCGTCAAAAAATCGCCGACTTTATGAAAACCTACGGCCACAGGCCCCGCATAGTGGTGGGTAAACCAGGATTGGATGGGCACTCCAATGGCGCGGAGATGATTTCTGTTGCGGCTCGGCATGCGGGCTTTGATGTCATTTATTTCGGTATTCGTCTAAGTGCCGTTGATATTGTGCAATCTGCGGTGGAAGAAAACGTGGATATCATTGGTATTTCTTTACTGTCCGGATCTCACAATGAGATTATCGATCAGCTGATGAATGAGCTGGATAAACAAGGTGCCATGGAAGCCATTCCCGTCGTGTTAGGTGGGATAATTCCTGAATCCGATAGAGAGAGTTTATTATCTGCCGGTATTCAACGCATTTTCACACCGAAAGACTATGATTTGATGGCAGTGATGAATCAAATGATGGATGTGGTGATTGAACGAAAAAAATCCCTGGGCAACTAGAAGTCTAGCCGTTTAGATAGACAGTTAGGCAGCTATCAATTGAAACCACTAACGTTAGGCAAGACATAAGTGTATTTGGATGAACAGCAGTCATTAGATAAAGCATTGGAAGCGCAACTAGTGAAAGCGGCGAATTATGAGAAGTGGCCCTTAGGTCAGCTCATTTCCGTATTTGAAAATACCCAAGAAAAAGCCCAGCAACATCGGCATGATATTGTTTCTCATCTTGAACGCAATAAATCCTCTTTCCCAAAGTTAGCCACGGTGTGCGGTTTTACCGGTGCACCGGGTGCGGGTAAATCCACATTGTTGGGTGAGCTTGCACTCACTTTATTGAAACAAGATAAAACATTATCAATTGCCATTTTGGCGGTTGACCCTTCCAGTCACATTTCGGGCGGATCGTTCCTTGGCGACCGCACTAGAGTGAGTATTCCCTACGGTGAAAAGCGATTGTTTTTTCGTTCCCAGGCTTCGAATTTGGAGTTTGGTGGTGTCAGTCAAAATACCTATCAAGTTGTTCGATTGCTGAGGCATCTGTTTGATTTTATCTTTATTGAGACGGTAGGCATCGGTCAGAGTGAAATTGATATTCAACAGTTGTCTCACCATACCTGTTTGGTGATGCAGCCATTAGCCGGTGATCAGGTGCAGTTTATGAAAGCGGGTATTATGGAGATTCCCGATACCTATATTGTGAATAAATGCGATGAAAATATTTTGGCGCAACGCAGTTTAAATCTGCTAAAAACGAGTCTTCGTCAAGCTCAGATAGTCGAGGAAGGAGTGGCTGAAAAGACACCGATATTCCTCACTAGCGCGATTAAGAAAATAGGGTTAGTCGAATTAGGCATTCACCTGTTGGCCATTGCAGAGAAGAATAAATCCAGTGGTGGTACTGATCCCTCATTTGAAAAATCAGAAACGTTTTTCTTTCACCGTTGGGTAATGCTAGGGTTTGGTCAATTTGGGCTCGAATTTTTGAATCAAATGACGCTGCAAACTCCCAATGTAAACCCAGACCTAACGGTAGACATAAGAGCAGGGGCCTCAGAAGATAGGGTGCCGATGACTACCTTTGAGCAGAGAAAGCGGGCTTTTTTGGATGCAATTTCCGAACACATTACTAAAGCCTTAGGTGAATCTCATTTTTTTGAGCGGCTGTAATCTTTACGCACTTTACCTTAAACAGAGTTACCCTATAATATTCAATATTGATCTTCGCAATGGAATGGCGACTATGATTACTGATTTTCTTCAAAAAACCACTATTTTCATGGATCTAGATGCGAGACAGTTAGATGACCTTGCCATCCTATGTACTCGGCATGAATATTATGATGGTGAGATATTGATAAAAGAAAATAGTGAAGATGACATTGATATATTCATTTTAATTGCGGGGGCCATCGAAATTGTGTCACGGGATTCTGAGCTGATTAGTGATGAAGTCGTGATCTCTAAGAATGAAAAAGATCTTTTTGGTGAAATAGGCTGGCTGACCAATCGTAAGCGTACTGCCACAGTTCGTTGTGCGGGGACGGTTGAGGTGATACGAATTGATGGTGTTGCGTTGCGAAATTATGTAGAGGTTAATACTCATGTGGGTTATATCGTAATGCGTCGGATGGCCATCAATCTGTCTTACAATCTGGCTGAAACCAGTAATTTACTGAAACAAATTCTCTGGAATAATAATATTTAAAGCCTATTCCCCGACAGTTCTATTATCGGATAGTTCTATGATTGGATAGTTTTATGATCGGATAGTTCTATAGCCGCCTTCAGTTTTCATAACCTAATGAAAAGGAAATTAAGTGAACTTGACTTTGTCGCCTAATGAAACTCGCGTACTCGGAGTCCTCATTGAAAAGGCCATCACAACCCCAGATCAATATCCTTTATCTCTAAATGCACTGAATAACGGCTGCAACCAAAAAAGCAATCGCGAACCAGTAGTGAATTGGGAAGAGAGCGAGGTTCGGGCCATCGTGGATGAATTAGTTAAAAAGCGATTAGTCAGAGAGGATACGGGGTATAGCCGGCGAGTAGTGAAGTTTAAGCATTGGTTTTGTAATACGGAATTTGGTGACTTAAAGCTGACTGAGCAGGAGTTAGCAATAATATGCGTGCTTTTTTTACGGGGACCACAAACACCGGGAGAACTGAGGACGCGCACTAACCGCTTATGTCAGTTCTCAGACGTGTCAGTGGTGGAGTCGACTTTAGCGCAACTGATGGATCGGGATGATGGGCCTTTTTTGGTCAAATTAGAGCGGGAACCGGGTAAGCGAGATTCGCGTTATGCCCATTTGTTTTGTGGCAAAGAGAGTTTTCATATTGCCTCCGCCAATGTCAATTCAACGGCTAACACTGCGGGGCACATTAATACGAACACTATAGCGAGTGATTCCTCTATAGATAAAGCTGATCGTGTCGCGGTGCTTGAGCAGCAAGTCCTTGAATTACAGGATGATATTGTAAAAATCAAGTCGCAGCTGGCAGAGCTATTTGATTAATTAACGCTGTTTGATGTCGTCACTAGGCATTGAAGAGTATCAATTATGGCGGCATTGAATAGGTGTGATACACTTGCTGCGTTTTTTTAATCCACTTACTGAGAGAGTGATATGTCTGACAAATTTAAAACGGTAGAGCAGCGCGTTAGCTACGGAATCGGTTTACAAATGGGGGATCAGTTGAGTAATGATCCTTTCGAGGGTCTCGAAATTGAGGCAGTTTTATCGGGTCTTTCCGATGCACTTAACGGCGCTGAACGTCAGGTAGAGCCGGCATTATTGGATGCAGCGTTCAAAGAAATTAGCGCACAAATTCAAAAGCAACAGGAAGAAGGCGCCGCTAAGTTTGCAGGTGAGGGAGAGAAATTCCTTATCGAGAATGCAGGTCGAGCTGAAGTGACAGTGACTCCATCCGGTTTGCAATACGAAATATTGACTGCGGGTGACGGCGACAAGCCAACGATTGGTTCCACAGTTAGAACCCATTATCACGGTACATTAATTGACGGAAAAGTCTTTGATAGTTCTTATGAACGTGGTGAGCCTGCTGAATTCCCAGTTAACGGTGTGATTGGCGGTTGGACTGAGGCTCTCTTGATGATGGGCGTTGGCTCTAAATGGCGTCTTTATGTACCTCATGAGCTAGCTTATGGCGAGCGTGGTGCAGGTGGCGATATTGGTCCATACCAAGCATTAGTGTTTGATGTTGAATTGCTTGCTATCTTGAGCTGATGATTTATGAACAGGGGAAAGTCTTTACCCTGTAAAAAGAAAGCCGAGTGAATTTTTGAATTTTATTTCAAAAGGGATCTCGGCTTTTTTGTGCCTTGGATTCGAAAGCCTGCCATTGCTGCTTAACGCTCTAGCGGCTACGGAAAAAGGTAAGGTCTAGAATTGAAATTGGCTCATAGCAAGGGTTTCGCCCTCGGCATTTTGTAACTCCACTAGCCAGTTTCCCTGCATATGAGGCTGAATAAATTTACTGGAATAACTTCTCCAGCGATTGGACCAAACGCCGATGGGGACAGTTGCGATTTTTTTTCCGTTAAGCGTCCACTTGTAGTAAAGGGTTTGATCCTTGAAATTTAGGGCATCAGAGTAGGCATAGATAGTGGCGATGTTATTGTGATCAAAACCAATATCACTAATAGATCCGATAGGCTCATTATTTTTGACGCGCTTCGAAATGACGAACCGTTTAATGTGATTTGAAAATATTTCAGACTTCGTTTGTTGAAACGGGGAGGAAGACAGATCCTCTACCGGATTGCTGTCCGCGTTAGATAGAGAGCTATCGATTAACGGGTTTTCAGATGGATTCGGTATGGTTGAAAGTGTTGGAGTTGTTGATAGTTTTGATGAGGATGTTTTGACGGTTGAAGCTATTGGCGTCGTTGGTGGCGTTTGAATGGCAGGGTGAATCTTCTTGGTGGATATCGAAACGGGTATAGTGGCCGGATTTACAGTGGTTTTAGTCTTGAGTTGAGATCCAGGTTTTGTTTGAGGTATAGCCTTGGCAATATTAGCCGAGGGTGTGGAAGGCTTTGGATTTTCTATGATGGTAGTAGCAATATTGGGGTTCTCTTCATTATTGCTTAGTAGCCAATATGCACCTATCACCGTAACGATAAACACCGTCACAATGGCCGATGAGGCCGCAACGACTCGGCCCCATAGAATGATTTCTGTCTGCACAGGTATGGCTTCTGTGGCTTCAGTCTCTTCAGTAGGTAGCTGAATGCGAATGTTGAGTTTTTTAGAATCTTTATGATTTTGGTTCATGGAGTGCTCATGTTTGTTAGGTCGATACATCGGGGATAACTATCGATTTTTGAGATCAGATGAGAAAACTGCTCTTCTAAACTCAAAGGGATTGCTTCAGTGAAATAGGTGTTATTTCCAGCGTATGAAGAGTGTCGCCAATCCATACTTGTCCATCTTCTATTGTACAGTTTAATTGCATTGTGCGGGTGGCGAGTTGGGCGAGAGCCTGGGAGTTGATTTCGGGTAAGTTGATAACAGTGACATTATTAAAACGATTTAATTTAGTTTTGATTTGTTCCCACCAGATATCGGCAGCATTGCCCCCGTACGTATAGATTACAACTTGAACCGCACGACCGCTAGCTTTGCGGATGACCTTTTCATCGGGCAGGCCCACATCGATCCATGTTTCTATCTCTCCCGATAAGCTTTTTCCCCAAATAGAAGGTTCATCGTCAGCACTAAGGCCCTTAGTGAACTCCAGATTTTCGGTGGCATTTAAGGCGAAAGCCAATATCCTAACCATCATTCTCTCATCGGTTTCAGAGGGGTGTCTGGCGATGGTGAGTAGGTGGTTTTCATAATAGTGTCGATCCATATCTGTTAATTGCAGATCAACTTTGAATATGGTGGCCTTCAATGCCATGATGCCGAATCCTTGATGAGGAAGAGGGGATGGCGTAATTTTACCGGATTGGCATGAGTGGGGCCAGCGGGTATTGTGTAGCAAATACTAATGATGTGACAGGTAATGCAAAAACCAGTTGCCGCAATAATGGAAAATCCTAAGTGGTTCAGCCGAGGTGAAATAGTCGGATATTTAGGATGTTTGCTCCCTATATCCCCTTGAATGTTGAGTGCCGAAATACCGTTGATACCACCTTTCGTAATGTAACAATAATGCCGGCAGAAAAAACAGATCTAACAATAGTGCCATGCTGATTATCCCCATCAACATTGCCGCGGTTGTCATGTTGGGTATAAATGATGAGAAAAAATTAGCACTCATACCCAGAGTGAGCGCTACCGTCGTGACGAACAAGGCAACGCCTGCGGTAGAAAATGCGTATTCGATACTGTCCTCGGGAGTCAATCCCTCGCCTCGACCTTTAAGATATTTAGTCATAAAGTGCACGGTGTCATCGACCACTAATCCAATACTAATGCTGAAAACAATACAGGCAGTTTGATTGACGTGGCCAATTAAAACGGCCCATAACCCATAAACAACCACAGCGGGAATGATGTTGGGTATTAGGCAAATCAATCCGTACCGTAAAGACCGGATACCAATGATGATGACGATATTAATCAGTACTAGCGCGATGATGGAACCGCTGATCATGCTTTTCATAATGATGCCACCTAAGTTGGCGAACATCAGTGATCGGCTAGCGCCTTGAGTCGCTAAAGCGGGAGCATGTTCAGTCAGCCAAGCCTGTGCTCTTGCATCCAGTTGAACCAGCTCTTGGTTGGGCATGGTATTGAGCGCCACCATGACTCGTAGTGATGAGCGTGCATTATCTAGATCGCGGCTAATATTTTCTCCAGCCGGTAAGGCCATTTCATATAGCAACATATATTGTGCCGCTAGCTCCCTTGATTCAGGTACGGTTTTCCAACTGGGGTCATCATCGTGCATGGCCATGTTAAGTTTTTTTGAAATGTCCGCATAGCTAAAGACATTGACGACGTTCTCTTGTTGTCGCAGCCAGCGTTGAAACTCATCAGCATGATTTAAAAAAACAGGATCATTCACATGACCGGATTCACCCGAATCCAAAGAATATAGCAGGTATTGAAACCCAGAAAGATGCTCGTTGGCGAAGGTGACAGTCTTCTTAAAGGGGACATCATCCCCTAAGTATTCGATAACATCATCGTTGATTTCCAGTGTAGGGATAAATGCAAACAGCACAGGTACGATGAATAAAACGATGAGAAATAAGCGGCGTTGATGGGCAATGGCGAACCGGCTAAAAGTCGTCATTAGCTGGCTTAAGGGTAACGGCTTTTGCTCCGCATTAATCGGTAGCCACAACATAACGCCGGGGGTCAGTGTTAATGTGAGAAGAAAAGCGATTAGGACACCAATAGAGGTGACATTGCCAAAATCATGAAAGGCAGGGGAATCACTCATGTTCATGCCCAGGAAACCGATTGCGGTGGTGACGCTAGTCAACAAAATAGGTTTGAAGTTTAAGCTTATGCTACGTTCCATGGCTTCCAATTTCGGATAACCTTTACGATATTCGATGATGTACTGCGTTAATAAATGCACGCTATCTGCCATGGCCAATAAAATCACCATAACGGGAGCCATCGCTGAAGTCGGGGAGAAGCTAAACCCCATCCAACCTGAAAGTCCAAGGGTCATTGCCACCGACATGACAATCGTAAACAACGTACCAAAGACGGATATTCCTGATCGTAATAGGAAACCGAGGATGAAAAAACACACCAAGAAACAGATCGGCATCAGAGTCATAATGTCACTCTTAACCACATCAATCATGGATATTTCGAGAACGGGTCCCCCCATGTAATGTATGATGATTCCTGGTTTATTCGCTTTTGCGTCTGTGATGATTTTTTCTAAAAAATCCACGTGCTCTTGTATTGCCGGAATACGCAGTTGCGGATCATCGGGTAACGCTAAATTAATAACGATGGAGACGACTTGAAAATCTTCTGATACTAAACCCTTCGAAATATAATCATCGTTTCTGACGTATTCGCGAATAGACTCCAATTTATCTGGATTGAGAGACTCGGGGTCAGGAATCAGTTCTTCAATAAAAAAAGTATCATCACTAGAGTGTGAACGATTGGTTGTGGTGAGTGATTCCACATGAATGGAGTAGGGGGATTGCCATAGCTTTGCGGTTAAGGCTTTAGTGTGGCGAAGGTTCTCAATGGTAAAGGCGTCGCCGTGTGGGTACTTCATTAATACCATTACCTGATCTGCTTGCAGGTAAGTGTTCTCGATTTCATCTAATAAATTGAGATCGACGTTCTCGCTAGAGAACATGTGACGAAAATCGCCATTGAGTTGTATTTTGGTTACACCGTAGAGGGAAGCCCCTACCATTAGAAAGCTGGCAATAACAAAATATTTTCTGTGTTTAACAAGAAAGTGAGCTAGCGTGTCTAACATAAAAATTCCTTATACTGAAAACGACGCACTTTCCTTAACGGCTCTTTTGATATCGTAGTCTAGCTTTTCGTACAAGCCCTGCGCGTTGTGCTGCTGTAAAATGGTTTCATGATTTCCTGCAACAATCCGGAAATTCATTTCCAACCGATCATCTTGATTCCACCCGACATCTGATAACATATTCTGTCCGTCGATGACAAGGGGTTCCTTAGCTCGGTAATGGTAAAGTGGCACATGGACCTGTGGTATACGGAAATGTTGTGCTATTTGTAACATCGCATTGTGGATAGATAAACGTCTTTCTATTTCAGAAAAACCAATATCGTCATTTAGAATTCGTAACATCACTAACTTCTGATAGATTATTCTCAACAATGTATCGGATTTTTCTGCGAGTTCATCAGCGGTCAGCCCCAGCATTTTAGGAATCGGAGTGTCTTTAAATATTTGAGATAATAAATTCTCGTTGCTGAGCACTTGTTTCATATCGTCGCTAGGATAATAGGTGTCGATAAGTCCTACCATCTGGACGCTTAAGCCTTCTTGAGGTTGCTGTTCTATTTGGTTTGCCATTTCTAATGCAATTAATCCCCCCATGGAATGGCCCAAAAGGACAATGGGACCATTGATATGTTGTGCCTTCATCTCCTTAATGTATTGCATCGCTACCACATGCTGATCTTGCAAAGGAGTTTGACCGTCTTCCATTCCATAAGCTTGAATACCGACACAGCGAGTACCGGAAAATTGATGTGCTAAATTTTTATAATTAAAGATGCTACCGCTAACCGGGTGAATCATAACAATAGTATGCTCGTCGCTAGTCTCGGCCCCGTGGTCTGGCGGGAGGGTGGACAGATCCACAATAGGGGACCAAACAGTTTGCAAGTCAATATTATCGATGATGGTTGCGAGTTCATGTAATACGGAATTGGAGAATACGACTGTCAGAGGAAGTTTGATGTTGAAACTTTCTTTTATCAGTGCAACCAATTTGACCACTAACAGAGAGTGCCCCCCCAATTCGAAAAAATCATCATCACGCCAGACAGTCTTTAATGAAATTAACTTAGACCATAGGCCTGCCAATATTTTTTCGGTTTCTGTTGTTTTTTCAGATGAGTGTTTGATGGGAGCGGGTTCAATAGCGGCTAATTTTTTTCTATCGATTTTTCCACTAATGGTTAAGGGCATTTTATCCATCACGATATAATGATGGGGTAACATTGAAGGGGGTAATTGGTTTGTGATGGTGTCTTTCAGCTGTTTTAATGTGGGATCATCTATAGATCGTTGACCTTTATCTGGATATGCCGAAATTGATTTGTTCCAAGTTAAATAGGCGGTTAATTGCTGTATTTTATTACGCTCTCCCTTTGAGTCTGTATTTTTCGACTGCCTCTCTTTTAGTAACACGGCGGCCTGAGAAACTGCATCTTGACTGGTTAATGCCGTTTCCACTTCGCCGAGTTCAAAACGAATACCCCGCACTTTAACTTGGTGATCCATGCGACCCAGATAGTCTATTAGTCCACTTTGATTTAAACGCACCTTATCACCGGTACGGTATATTTTTTCACAAGAACTAGACTCATGAAAGGAACTGGACCGAGGAAAGTAATCAGGCAGCAGCGCACTATCCAAGTAATATTTTGTATTCAGCTCATCGCGATTTAAGTAACCTTGGCCCACACCATCGCCGCCTATATACAATTCTCCGATACAGCCTGCGGGTCGCATTCTTTGTTTGTTATCGAGAATGTAGAGTTGAGTATTTTGAATGGCTTTGCCGATAGTGACTGTGGGTGTGTTTTTAATTAACTCCGATGTCACCAACGTATCGCTAGACCATATCGTGGTTTCAGTGGGGCCATATACATTATATAGCGTCAGGTTTCGTTCCAAGATCTGGTTCGCTAGCGACGCATTCAGAGCCTCTCCGCCGCATAGTCCAATCACATTCTGTTTTCTGTTGTCTGGCGATAATCGCCATTGGGTCATCATTATTAATTGCCAGGTGGCAGGTGTCGCTTGAATAGTCGTGATTTGATAGGTATCCATTAATGCTGCGATGGCCTCACCATCTCGCGTATCACTGTCATTCGCCATGACGATTTTCGCGCCGGTCATTAATGGCATCCACAATTCCAATCCCGCAATATCAAAGGCGATCGCGGTGAGCGCCAACATGGAGTTCTCTGAGGTGAATGCGAGCTTACGTTGATAATGGTCCAATAGATTATTCAGGTTCTTATGACTTATTTGAGCGCCTTTCGGTGTGCCCGTAGAACCTGACGTATACAATATATAGGCGGTGTTATTAGCCGAGTATTGCGATGACTTGTTTTTTACTGAAAGGTCTGGTGCAGAAAGGATCGGTGCAGAAAGGTCCGGTGCTGGACTTGCTAGAAGAGAGTCATCGGATAGTGTATCCAAACATAAATGTGCAATTTCATTTTCGGGAAGGTTAGAGCGTAGCGTACTGTGAGTAATGACTAATACGGGAAGAACATCCGTTATAATTCTATCGTTACGTTCAGGGGGATTGTCGATGGCTAAAGGCACATACGCGGCGCCCACTTGCCAGGTAGCCAATAATGCCGCGACCATTTTGGGAGAGCGGGGCAGGTGAACGGCGACTCGATCGCTTTCTTGTACGCCTTTCTCCCGCAGAATAACGGCTAAGTTTTCTGACGCATTTTGTAAGTCACCGTATGTCCAACTTTGTTGCTCAAAGATGATGGCATCTTTGAGTGGGTTTTGACGGAATTGTTCTGCAATTCTATTAGCCACTGTGGTGTTTTGAATTGGCTGATTTTCCCCGATAAGTTGATGGCTGATTACCTCCGCTTCACCCTCTAGCAAAATATCAATGGATGCCATGGATCGCTGATCGTCATGGATGATTTGTTTTGCGAGATGGACCACACGCCGTAAAAAGTGCGCATCCGTAAATTGGTCATCTCGATACAGAAATTCTAACTTAGTGGTGTTCTTCAATATTTTTATACGAAACTGAGCTTGTTCAGTTCGGTTGCTGATTTCTTCGATGAGGGTGCGCTGATTGTTATGTTGTTCGTCAGGAATGTAAGTGATCAGATTAAACAAGAACCCTGTGGTAGTGTCAGCGAGTTTATCCAGATAAGCATCGGAAACGTCTAAGTGTGGTTTTCGTTTCTTCTGTTCACTTTTGAGGTATATCCAGGTATCTGAAATAGGCTGCTCATTGTCCAGCGCCGATTTTTGGAAAACGAAAGGAATTTTTCTTAGGTAACAACCCAGATGGGAAATCTTGCGTTTGGAAAAGGGCATATCCAATTCGAATAGGGGGAAATCCCCTTCGGGCTCAATCAATCTGTTCAGCACCATGCCGTAAAGTAGCTTGTAAAAAATAGCCGATGTGATTCGCTTTTGACGACAATACTGGCGGATATCCAAAGACAGTTCTTTATCCATCATCAATGAGGATGACTTCAATAATTCCGATGACTTCAATAGAGACTTATCTAGGTCTAGTTGAGGTGGTTTTAACACAGGTAACGCTTGGACCTGACTAAACTGCTGTTGCCAATAAGCTTCATCGGCTGGATCAGCTTCTAGAGCATGGGTGGCAGCACATTCCGCATTATAATTTTGAAGATTCAATATAGGTCGATCGCTCACCGAGAATGCTTGCTGTGGGCCGAAGCATTGCTCCGCCATTTGTTGGCCATGTAGCTGCGCGGAGTAGCCGTCTAATAAAGCGTGATGACAAACAAAAACAAATATTTGTGTTTCTTGCGGAATATCGACGATGATGTAGCGACATAATCCGTAACGTGACGCGTCTGAGTTTTTTGGATTTAAATCAAAAGGGATCTCGAAACAAGATTTGATATATTGATCTGCGCTACTGCGTGTCGGGCAGGACTTGAATTCCAGTAGATCACTGAAGACAGCGTTGCCGGCATTTTCGATACAAAAATGTAAGTCATCTCCAAACCGCCAATCGCCTTCCACAACCCGTGCGCGCAACATGGGTTCCTGTTGAATGATTCGCTCGATGGATAAAGCAATACGGTCTAAATCGAAAGGTTCTCGACTGTAAACCAGATAGCCATGATTGTCGGCGCTATTGTCTGGCTTGAGTTGCTGTCCCATTACAATTTGTTTTTGCATATAGGTTAGCGGTATCAGATAGTCGATCTGACTCTGTTCAACCCCTATCATAGAAAGATAATCCGCTTGTGGGATTGTGCTCAATTCACTAATGAGTTTATCGCCACTCTGGTATAAATTATCGATCAAATATTCAAAGCCAGTTGCGAGTAGTTTAGCTGTGGAGATGTCGAATTTATTGCTCTTATAGTGCAAGCTTGCTTTAAATGATCCCGCTTCTTTCCAAATCACCAGTTGCAGGTCAAAGATCAAATCTGCATTTTCTGCCTCACCACTGATCCCGTCAAATTCGGTGAATTGTGAGCCGATGGGGGCGACCTCAGTACCGTCAATCAACTCACTCAGGTTATCCCAATTAAATTCTTCCCCAAGCTGAAAATCCTGGTAATTAAAACCGATTTGAGAACCGGGTAGCTTTCCGTTGCTCTTACCACTGCTACGATCTATTCCCAGTGATTCGGCCAGCACGTCTAGGGGGACATCTTGATTCGAAAAAGATTGTAAACTGAGATCCTTACAGGAATTTAAGTAATCTTTAACTGTTGTGGTCTCATCAACGGTAATGGGGATAACAACACCATTGACAAATAAACCCACAATATCTTCTGTTTCGAGGAGATCCCTTCCCGCTGTAGGAACACCAATGGTGAGTTTCGCGGACTGACTAAAGCGAGAAACCAAAAGAGAGTACGCCGCTAAGTAATACATAAACGGACTAGAGGCATTTTCACCACAGTATTGCCGTACCTTCTCCGTTGTTGCGTCGGAGATCATTATCGTTTGTGTGAGTCGTTGCAGTGAACTGATTGCAGCCATATGGGGCAAATCAGGTAAATTCAGTTGATGAGGGAAATCGTGTAATGCGGAACGCCAAAACTCAATCTTTTGTTGTAAGGCTTCGCCTTGTAAGTATTCTTTTTGCCAGACAGAAAAATCTTTATATTGCAGCGCGGGCTTTCCGTTAAGGTGGTGGTTATCTAAAAGGGAATCAGCATCCTCAGAATAATCTTGTTTATACTCAATATAAAGCTGCATTAGCTCTGATTGGATAAGCTTAATCGACCAACCGTCCGCCACGATATGATGCAAGCAGATACTGATAACCATATCGCTGATGACAGCCTCATGGGCTTGCTCATCACGACCGATCAAATAGAAAGAGACTCTAAAAAGATCATCGGTTGCCACATCAAAACCGTAACGACAATCCTTTGATATATGGTCCATGACCCTAGCGATAATGTCTTTTTGGGTGTCTTCTTTCTTTTCGGTGCTTTTGGGTGATTGCGTATAGTCTTCTATACGAACCTGCCAGTCTTGCTGGGGGGCATCGATTACCTGCCATCCTGTTCCGTCCATCTCGACAATTCGAGTCCGCAAACTTTCATGGCGAGCACGTAGCATTTTGAAAGCGCGTTCTAGCGCTCTCACATTCATCTTGCCTTGTAGTCGAATCGCCGTTGGAATATTGAAATGGCCCGAACGTGGCGACAACTGATCTAGAAACCACATGCGCTCTTGATTGTATGACAAGGGATAAAAAGGCGAGTCATTGTCCTCTGTTACGATAGGCACCAATTTTGGAGGCACTAATATCGAAACAGAAGACTTCGTGTTATTAAGAGATTGTGATGTGTCATTGGCTTCGATTGAGCGAGTAATATGATTTGCCATATCGAGAAAACCGGGGTGCTCAAACACAAAGCGGAGACTGATCTGAAGGCCAAACTCATCCTTAATTCTAGCGCTTAAGCGCGCGACTAGTAGAGAATGACCACCCAGTTGGAAAAAATCTCTGCCACTGAGTAACGGCTCTTGACCGAGGACGCATTCCCATATATTGAGCAGGCGAACTTCCACTTCAGTATTGGTTGTGATGAAATCCTGATGTCCTGGTGTGACATTCCACAGTAGCAACGCTTTACGATCAATTTTACCGTTGTTGGTTAACGGCCATTTATCCACTTTAGTGATGTGAGTCGGTAACATGGTTTCCGGTAATGCGCCGGCTATAAAAGATAGAATAGATTCTGTAATCGTGTCAGGTGTGTTTTCTTTTTGACGGTTTAAATCCTTTTTATTCACTTTTAAATCATTGTTATTATCTTTTACATCATTGTCATTCACTAGGGCGACAAAGGCTCTTAACTCGTAGTCGAAAACAGGATTGTCATTCGACGCGTTCTTATCCACGGCGACGACTATGGCCAAACTAACGGCTGCATGTTCTTTAATTTTTTCTTCTATTTCATTTAGCTCTACTCGAAAGCCGCGAATTTTTATCTGATGATCACTTCTTCCGTTTATTTGTAGTTGACCCTCATGGTTATACTGAACTATATCCCCAGTTTTATAACCACGAATATCATTGCCTTTCGCATCCTTTATAATTCGAAAACGCTCGGCAGTTTGTATTGGATGGTTTAAGTAACCTGCGGCTAATCTGCCGGTTACCCACAATTCACCCAAGGTACCAAACGGCGCGACTCTGCCAAAAGTATTCAATACCAATAAGGAGTGATGGTCGAAGGCTTGGCCTATGGGAATAACAGAAGTCAGTGGAGTAACCTGTGATGCAATTGTCTTAGAATCAATAGTAGTCTTAGAATCAAAAGTGTTCTCAGAATAAAAAGTAGTATCGATACACGCTTCCGTCAGACCATAAGAATTAATGAGGCGAGTATTAGGGAGTGTGTGTTTTTTCAATCGTTCCAGGTCTGCTCGGTACCACATGTCGGAACCCACCACGATAGTGTTTAGTGGTGGCAATGCCGATTTTGTCTCATCCAAATAATCAAGCAAGTGGCGTAGTACTGCGGGTACAAATTCGGCGAATGAAATGTTCGTATGACATAACAAACGATACAGAGCGACACCATCCATTAAGGTGTCTTGATCGCATAGGACGAGAGTGTCGCCGCTACAGAGTGCGCGTATCCAATCACCTGTGCAGACATCGAATGCCGTATTCGCCATTTGCAAATGATTCTGTCGTTGGAGTCCTAGTGAATACGCGTGTTTCCAAGCAACATAGGTTTCCAGTAGTGGACCATGCTGAACCACGACGCCTTTGGGTACTCCCGTCGTGCCCGAGGTATAGATTATATAGGCAGGGCTATTTGCGCTTATTGTAGGTAAGGAGGTAGGGCGCAGTGCTTTTTCCGCGTGAATGTTACGAAAACTAAGTACTTCACAGTTATGATTTAACGATGCACACAGTTGAGCCAGGCTATTTTCAGTCTCGTCGTCTACGATAAGATAGCGAATGCCGCAATCTTGTAACACCGTTTGTTTGCGATCCGCTGGCCAGTTAGGATCGATTGGAACATAACAACAACCCGACTTTAAGATTGACAGCATGGAGATAAAAACAGAACTGGACTTTTCCATGCACAATGCAATACACAGCCCTTTCATCGGGGGCTGGTTATCATCAACACTGAGCTCTTGCAATGATGTGTTGAGGCGGATCTCATTCAGACGGGTTGTTAGCTTTAATACATCGGAGGCGAGTTGTCGGTAAGTAAATTGATGGTCACCATCGACTAAGGCGATTTCATCCCCATAGCGTTCGCATGCGAGAGTAAAGAGATCGGCGACTGAATTGACAGTGTTTGAAATGACCGTGTTTGAACATACAGAGTTGGGTAGAGCTAATGATCTATTGGATAGATTAGCGAGAACTCTATTTTCGATTTTTTGTAACGCGTACCGATCAGACTCTAGAAGGATATCCACGTCCCCCCAAGTTTCTACCTCGTCTTTGACAATTTGATCGCTAATGGCAACCAGCCGATCTAAAAGCTGAAAGTCTTGGAATTGAGAGGTTTCATACATTAGTTTCAGGGAAACGCCTTTCTCCATGACTTGCGCAACAAACTGTACGCAATCGGAAGCCAAGGTGGGAAAGGGCATGTAGTCAATTGCAGAGCCGGCAATATCAACGGGTTTGGTGAAATGGTAGTAGTTAAATGAGAACTGTAAGCCACTGGATTGATACAAACCGGCTAAACGCCGCAAGGAAACCATGCTGACTTTCTTTCGACTCTTTTGGTCTTGCCTCAGAAACGCAAAAACATCCGCAATTCTATCATCGGATTGAAATAGATCTCTTCGATAAAGCACCGGTACTTGATGAAGGAAGCAGCCAAACCCTCTGTCTTTCAGACCTGAGCGACCCGCCAATACATTTTTTATGACGAGGGAATGATTGTTCTGTGCGAGCTGGTACAAAGTGAAAGCAAACAGACCTTGAAAATAAAGCATGGGCGTTATTTTGTTTTGTCGGCAATACCGCGCAATCGGTTTCCAACGGTCTTCCCCTATGACCTGACTACACTCGGTAAAGCGTTGATGATTTCTCAGGTTGGTTTTGTTCTCAGAGGAATTTTGCTCAGAGATATTGTGTCTAGAAGAGAGGGGCGGTACGGGGAAACTTGTCGGTTCGTGCTCTTGTAGATAATGACGCCAGTATGCCAGTGCAGCAGGGCTATCCGTCTCATCATGAAACCGTTTTGCTCTTTCGTTGAAGTCATTGTACTCATCGGAAGAACTGTAGTCATCGGAAGAACTAAAGTCATCGAAGTCATTCAAACGGCTGTAGACTTCTACTACTTTATTTCCGTGCAGTGCCAGGCTCACTCCGTCTAACATTAAATGATGACAAGAGCAGATTAAGGCTAAGTAGCCGGGGTCAATTTCAATAATAATATATTGCACCAACGCTGCATTGACGAGTTCGTAGTCTTGATAAATAAAATCCTTGCTGCGTTCCAATATTGTGTCGCGTGTAATGTCGTGATCACCATAAAGCAGTACCGTTAATGCAAGGTCACCAGACTCTCTTGGTTTTTGTACGATGCCAGCATCGCCCGGATAATCCGTCGTGATCAGTTGATTGCGTAATGCGGGGTTACATTTTTCCACGTAGTGTAGTGCTTTGCGCCAAAGGGATTCATTTAATGTGAGATTCGCTAGCGCCAAATAGCCAAGAGTATTGGTGTCAGGGCCTTTAAATAAAGAGTCGTAATAAAAGTCCAATTGAGAAGGGGTGAGTTGCGTGCTTTGGTGCCCTGACATTGGTCGCTGTTTTATCGATTTTTCGGGATTAGACATCAGCCATTGCAATATATCTCGAAACTGCTTTGATAGTTCTTGAATATAATCAGTGTTAAACCGCGAGTTATCGAATTCCATCAGGAATTGATTTTGATTCGCTACGACGGTCATGGCTAGATCTGTTTTTGGTGTCACATGTTTATTAAAAACCAACTGACACGGTTTTGATCCCAGAGTGATATCGATGCTGTCAGAATGAGGTTCGAGTGTTGCTTCTAAACTAAACGAGCAGTAACAACCTTGTTGCACGGCCTTTTGATCTTGCTGAGGCATGCCAGAAATGACCTGCTCAAAAGAGGCGCGATGATACTGTAGGCTCTCTAAAATCAGCTTGAAATTTTCTTCTAAAACAGTTTTAGCGCTTTTTTCAAAAAGATTCTCATTCCTTAAAATAACACTATTGACCAGCATGCCCACTGTGGGCCTTGAAGCCAAAGACCTATCCGCTACAGGCATACCGATACAGATATCGTCGCGTTGAACATAGGTGGCAAGTAGAAATTGAAAAGCCGTAAAATAAAAAGCCGATTCAGAGATTGCTAATTTTTCTGTCAATAGTTGAACTTGATGATTCAAGTTTTGAGGCAAGGTCATAACGATAATATTACTGGACCCAATGGAATCACCATGGGGAGGCAGACGTTGGCCTAAAGGGGCCCCACTTAATTTCTCAATCCAATAATCAACGGATGTTTGATTGTTTTCCTCAGAGTATGGTTGCACAGGTGAATTCTGTGGCAAAGTAGGTAATAGGGTTTCTGGACTTGTGAGTGAATTTGTAGTCGAGCTTGTGTCTGAACCTAAGTTTGAAGTGAGGCCAGTCAATAGTGTGTCGAGTTCTCGGCGTAAAATATCCACGGACCAACCGTCGCAAGCGATATGGTGAACATTGACGAAGATAACCTGTTTCTCAATGCCCTGTATCTCAATGCCTCTACGTTTAAGTGTGTAGTGTGAAATACGAATGGGATATTCTGATTGAAGATTAAAAGGTGTTCGGTAGTGTTTGTTCTCCGTGTCTGAAAACCACTGATCAAAGGCTTCATCGGTATCAATTTCTAAGCTAGATGCGCAATAGAATGAAGTCTCGAATGGCTTTTCCTTTGAATAATTATCACCTTCTATCTGATCAAAAATACTGTGCAAATTCGGATGACGATTAACAAGGATGGTAAACGCTTGCTTTAATATTTCACTATCGACATTCTCAAAGATTAGGCTACCAGAGATATGATAAGCAGGGCTTGTTCTGTTCAGTAGGTATAAAAAATACAACCTGTTTTGGGCGGGAGTTAAAGGTTGCCAATTTGTGTCGTTTTTCTTGGATACTGTGTCGATGCTGATAGGCTGAAGCGTATCAAACAGTTCATCAGAATCGCTAGTGCCAAGTCGGTTTTCCCCAGTGGGGTGATTGATAGTGGGGTGATTGCAAGCGGAAAGCACTAAGTTGAGCGAGTCTTCAATGGTATCCGCCGTGTATAGTGCTTCTAGCTTTAAATTAACACCGAGGGTGTTCATTAATTCAGATCGAAATTGGGTTAGCTGGATTGAACTGACTCCCAGATCCCGAATGACTGTCCTATAAGAAATCCGTTGTGCTACCGCAATATCAGACCAGACCGCGAGGACGGTGTGTTGAATGAAAGCCGGGCTGTGGTTTTTCTTGTCGGTACTCATTGTGTCTACCATCAATCCTTTTGAGAATTCGCGTGATCGTTGAATTTTAATGAACTTAAGACACTATTTCGTAAACGTAGTACTTATAATAAAAATTTATTCTCTAATGTTGGCTGCATTTTTATTATGCTAATCATGGTAGTAAGGCAAAAGTAGAGGTGTGGCATGCTAAAAATAGTTTACTTAAAAAGGTGATAGCCGATTGTATAGATCATGTGGTTTTGTCGTAAACCGTGAGCGACGTGAAAAACGGTAATGTTAGTTTTACTGTGATTAGTTTTACTTTGAAGAGCAGCAAGCTGTATGAGATTCAATCTGTCAGTGCCATTAGCTATTTGCGTTGGCATCGTAATACGAGAGATAGTGTGGACTCAATGAAATAAAATATAAATTAAGATGTAACACCTGCTTGCACAACAACTTGCTTATACAACTTTTTACCGTTTACCATTTACATAGTGGAGTAGCGTCGATGCAAGAATATTGAAGCAAGGCACCTATGATTACATGAGAACTAAAATCCTAAATCACCTATGAGAATATTCATGAAAACAGACGTATTGATTATTGCTGCAGGTCCGGCAGGCTTAGCTGCGGCGTATGAGCTAAAACAACAGGGCATCACTCCTAGGATTATTGAGCAGTAGCATAACGTGGGGATGCCTTGGCGAAATCGACATGAGCAATTATGCCTGAATACACACCGAGATCTTTCACATCTACCGGGATTAAAAATGTCGGATAATTATCCTGGTTTCCCCTCTCGTGATCAACTAGTGGCTTATCTTGAGGAGTATGTTGAATTCCTCGGTTTGCCTATTGAGTATGGTGTTGAGTTGTTGAAGGTCGAAGTATTGGAGGTTGAAGCAAAAGAAAGCAAGGGCTGGAATGTCACGGTACAAATGACAAATGACAAATGCCACAGAGGAAACCCAGCTGGAAGCCATTCAAGCAATACACGTTATTATTTCAACCGGCTCGGATCGCAGGCCCTTCATACCCCACTGGCCAGGTAAAGATAAATACAGGGGTGTATTTAGGAATGCTAAACATTACGTTGGCAAGAGTGTATTGCTGATTGGATCTGGTAATTCAGGGTTGGATGTCGGCAACTATTTGGCGAAAGAGGCGATTAAGGCACCTTATATGTCTGTTCGTACGGGGACTTGGATCATGCCCAAGAGTTTGTTCGGAATTTCCCTTCAGCCCATTGTTATCTATACCCAGTGGCTACCACGTAAGGCGCTGGATTTTGCTTTGGTGTGGATGGGTCGGTTGATCTATGGGGATCTCACTAAGTTGGGATTGCCAAGACCCTCAAAGGGACCTGTAACGCGTCAAATTGAAGACAATCAAGTTCCTTCCTTAGATGATGGTTTTATCGCTTCGGTCAAAAAAGGATTGTTTAGTTTCGTTCCCGATATCCAGTCTTTTAATGAGGATGGTGTCGAGTTAGCCGATGGTAGAATGCTTCGTCCTGATTTCATTATCTGTGCCACGGGGTATCGTTTGGGGCTAGAAGATATGGTGGGTGATTTGGGCGTTCTCAATGAAAAGGGGGTTCTGAAATTCCTAGCAGATGAAGGATTAAATGATTTTCCTGGATTATGGTTCTTTGGTTTGAACACGTCCATTTATGGCAATTTTTACGCGCAACTGGGTGAATCTAAGCGCCTAGCCGAGAAAATTTGTGGGCAACTTGAAATAGAGGATAGAGGGTTAAGCGGGGAGTCGTGTTGACCGAGTTAGGCGTGATCCAACCAGCTGTTGATTTTTGCTAGTAGCTTATCTGGGTCAATGGGTTTTGTTATGTAGTCATTTGCTCCGGCCGAAATGCATATCTCTCTGTCATCATCTGACGCTTTTGCAGTGAAAGCAATAATGGGTAATGAGCTGAATCTTGGGTCTTTTCGAATTCGGTGTAGGGCTTCAATGCCGTCCATACCAGGCATCATTATGTCCATGAGTATAAGGTCTTTGTCTTGAGCCGTATTGAGAGAGTCAATGGCTTGCTGACCATTCTTAGCAATTTCAATTTCGAAATTATTCTCTTCCAATATGGCGGAAATAGAGTAAATATTTCTTACATCATCATCGACTACCAACAGTTTTCTTACATGAGGCACGGTCGCAGTTTCGTGTTGCTTGATAGCTGCAAATCCAAAGTGTTTTGTTGTTTCAGTGAGTTCTTGTTTGGTTTCATTAGCGACAATAGAATTTGTGTTGTCAACGATATCGTGTGTGATTTTTTTAGTGATTAGCGGCGGTGGGGTAAGAATTTGAGCGCCTTCAATATTGACGTGCTCGGGTAGTAGTAGTGTGAAAGACGATCCCATCCCGTCATCTGATGATGTAATACTTAAATCACCGTGTAATAGTCCAGTCAATTTTTTCGAAATACTCAATCCTAATCCAGTACCACCGAAATTTCGGCTGGTAGTGCCATCTGCTTGTTTGAATGCTTCGAAGACAAGACTTTGTTTGTCTTTTTTGATTCCTATACCCGTATCTCTGACGGTTAGCGCTAGCGTGCTAGTTGGGTTGAGACCCTTTTTGTTTAACAGCATATTTCGAGAAGGACGGGAAATGTCGAAATAGACTCCCCCTGATTGCGTAAACTTAAAAGCATTTGATAATAAGTTCTTCAGAATTTGTTCAACACGTTGTCGATCTGTCCGTATGGTGTTAGGAAGGTTTTCCGCGATATTGATTTCAAACTCAAGGTTTTTCTCGCTTGCTAAATGTTCAAAACTGAATTGTATATTGCGCTTGATAATGTCGAGGGGCAAATCTTCCAGGACGATCTGTAACTTTCCTTCCTCTACCTTTGAGAGATCCAAGATGTCATTAATCAGTGCCAGTAGATCCGTACCCGCTGAATGTATGACTTCACAATGTTCAATCTGTTTGTCAATGAGGTTGTTTTTTCTATTTTCCGACAAACTTTTAGAGAGAAGCAAAATACAGTTCAATGGCGTACGTAGTTCATGGGACATTGTGGAAAGAAATTCCGATTTGTATTTGTTGCTAGCTTCCAAATCTTTCGATTTTGTCCGTAGCACTTCTTGTGCTTTCTCTAATTTAATATTTTGAGAATGAAAACTCTCTTTTTGTTGTTCAAGGTGCATTGCTTGTTCGGCAAGTTCATCGTTAGTCAGTTCTAGTTTTTCTTGTTGCAACAGCATGTTTTTTTCTGACGTTATTAATGCATCGGTTTGTTGCTGTAGTTCTTGGTTGCTGGTTCGCAATTGTTCTTGCTGTGATTGCATTCTTAAATCAGATTCTTTAAGTGCAACGGCTTGTTTTTCTAGACCGGTATTTGCATTCTGTAACTCAAGTTGTTGCTTCTTCATGGAAATGGCTTGTTCTTGAGTTTGTTCGAGCATGTTAGCAATTTGGATTCGAGAAAGGGCTGAATTGATAGCAATACCGATGTTGTCTGAAATGCGATCTAGAAGTTCCTTTTCTCGAATCTCTATAGAACCCATGGAGCCAAGCTCAATGACGGCGACGAGTTGACTGTCATAAAGTATGGGGGTCAGTAATATACTATGAGGGGGTGCGCTTCCTAAGCTAGAAGAGACCTCCATGTAATTATTCGGTAGCTCTCTGAGATAAATTTGTTTCTTCTCTCGTGCGCACTGTCCTACTAGCGATTCTCCTAAGTCATAACTGGTTTTTTTGTTATCTTGCTTGACGTAAGCGTAGTTTGATTTTTGATGCAATTTCTGAGACTTGGGGTCGTATAAATAGAGTGTACCCACATGGCAATGAGTCGTGGAGGCGGCAAACTCGATTATATTGAGGCATAGCTCCTCTAAGCTTGGGTCGCCTTGCATCCGTGCACTCGATTCGGCAATTTGGGACTGTAGGCGTTCCTTTCGATGGTCTTCCTCCGTGCGGTCTTTGAGTTTGTCCCGCATGGTGCTGATGGCCTTCAATAAATGGCCGGTTTCATCTTCAGTGTCTATGTTGATTTCAGTGGTCCAATCCCCGTCGGCAATTTTATCGGCAGTATTCATAGCGTGGTTGAGGCCGTGAGTTAGCATATTAGTGATATAAACGCTGAAAAAAACGAGGGTAGTGACAATCGCGAAGGAGATCATCGCTCCTGTTCGCCAAGCCTGACGGTTGTTAATTCTCACACTTTCTAGTCTATGGGCAAATTGCACAGTGATTTTTGTGCGGAGTTTTTTGAGTTTGTTTTCTAGGGCGTGTGCGGCGCTGTCAATGATGGGTACCAATTGGAGTAGTTCATCGGTTCCAATTGAGTCGGAGAGCATACCTGACGCAACGGTGTGGGATGCTTCGTAATACACCTGAAGATCAAATAGAATGTTCTCAACCTGATTTCTGACGTCAGGAGAGAGGACGCTGATTTCTTGTAAGCCTTGTATGGTTTTACGATATATCATTTTTGTGGAATCAAGTTCCAGCTTTTCGCCAGTATCCACTGCAGAGGAAAATCCCGTTTTCATATTACCGATGGCGATGGAGGTATCATTCACTATTTTTAGTATAGGAAAGTCAGTGCTTTGAATTCGGGTTAAATGGGCGTTTGTTGAAACAGAAACAAAATAGTTCGACGTTAGGTAAATGACGAAACCGACAACGGCTATACTCGATATGAGCATAACCTTTCTTCTGACTGGCCAGCTCTTAAACAAACCCAGATCCCATCTTCATTTTTCCCCTTTGTTATCGTGCATGCTGTTCAGTTCGCACCTCTCATTGTTAACGATAGCGTATCTAACCACTGGTTGAGTAAAAAGTAGATTGTTGGGCAGCCAAGCTTATTCGTTACTACACTCATCTAAAGGGTCACTAATGAGTATTGGTAGAATTCATAGGTGAAAACAAGAGCTAAGGGTTGACTCAGACTATTGTTAATGAAGGGAAGAAACTATGAGGCGAGGGAGACGTACAAAATTAACTGGCTGGATTTTCGCTTTTGGCCTGTTAGCTAATGTGTGCGTTTATGCCGGAGACAATCCGCTAAAGATCGCAGGCTTCGCCTCTGCAGGTATGATAACAGGCGACTTAGATGCGGATTTGTTGATGGGGTCTGACATTGTCAGCAAATCTTCCAGATTTGGTACCGACAACACTCTCGGTATACATATTACTGCGGAGATGAATGAGTATGTTAGTTTCACTGGGCAGTTGCTGGCGAAAGGCCTAATTGAAGCGTATAGCCTGGAAGCGCATTGGGCCTTTATTGATTTTCACCCGAGGCACAATCTTTCAATAAGAGGGGGGCGCTTGGTACTTCCGGTACAGATGGGCTCAGAGTATGTGGATGTGGCTTACGCGTATCCCTGGGTGAGACCGCCGATTGAAATCTATTCTGGAATCCCATTTACCTCCTACTCTGGCGTGGACTTGCTATACACCGTCAAAATTGGAGACTCTCGTTTGATACTCCAGCCTTTTGCGGGGTCTGTGCCTCCTACTGAGTCGGTGGGGCTTTCGGTGGACGTGGAATCTGGTTTTGGTGTAAATGCCAGTTTGCAGTTTGAGTATGGCATGGTCAAGGTTAATGTCGCGCAGATAGAGAACGTCATAATATCCTCTGAAAATATTGCAGCAGGAATCGATTTAAACCTTATTGCTTTTGGTGCAGATTTGGAAATGGGAAAATTTGTGTTCATTACGGAGTATATGAAAAAGGCATTCGACTTAAGTGGCCTAATCACCTATTCAGATGTAAACGGCGATGCCTGGTTTTTAACTCTGGGCTACCGGATGGGAAATATACTGCCTCATATAACCTACTCCAGCGCAGGCTCGGATGTGACGCAAATTATATTGCTGGGAGTGCAATTCCCAACGGCGCCGTTGGTCTATAAGCAGCACTCAATCACCCTTGGCGTACGTTATGATATTTTGCCTCGGACGGCTTTAAAAATTGAATTTCAACAAATTCATCCACAAGATGAATCTTGGGGGCTATTTAGGCAAGAGCCGAAAGAGAAAGTTAAATTGCTGAGTCTTGTTATCGATGTTACTTTTTAATTTAAAAAAAAGGGGGAAGAGGCTTAGTGAAAAGTAACTGGATTGCCCAGCTTTGTTTGCTATGCCTCTTTAGTCTCAGTAGCCCATTCTGCTTTGCGGAATTGGCTATTATTGTGCACCCAAAGAATACACTACAGGTGTTGAGCAAAGCTGAGCTAAAGCGAATTTACCTAGGTGTGACTGAGGTTTTTCCAAATGGCTTGCTAATTTCGGCAGTTGATCAGCCAAAGCAAAGCAGTATGAAGAGAGAGTTTTATAAAAAAGTCGTGGGCAAAGGTCTACCTCAAGTATCCGCTTATTGGTCGCGCCGGATTTTTACGGGTAAAGGCGTACCCCCAAGGGCATTAAAGAGTGATGGCGAGATAAAGGCCTGGATAGCCTCCCACCCAGAAAGTATCGCCTATATCGATGTGAAGAACGTGGATCATAGTGTAAAAACGATTTTTAGCGTTAAATAAACGTTTGTATTAACGCTAATATTTTAATTTTCTAATGGTAACCCCCCGATCTTCATCCTCCTTTTTTTGACCATTCTCCCTCTCTGAACAACTTCATTTGCGACACAATCTCAATACTCTTACAATACGGTCTGTTAACCACTCCCATAGTTAGCCTTTCTTGAAGTTATCCATGCTTAATCCTGCACATAGTTAATTATGTTCATAGTTAAATAGTTAAATAGTTAAAAAGGTCTATCGGTCTATCGGTTCATATTTAACAGTGCTAGTGGCATGTTGGTTGACATTGAGAGCTGGGCAGCAACGATTTAAAGGGTTTTTTTACAAAACCCGTTTTACACATAATAATAGATTGAGAAGTAGGAGCTATAAATGAATTTTGATATGTCAGAAGAGCAGCGCATGATCCTTGCGTACGGGGATAATGTAGCTAAAAAGTATGACCGCACTTATTGGATGCAGTGTGCAGCGGAAAACCGCTCCCCGCGAGAGTTGTTTGATCAAATTGCGAAAGACGGATTTATCGGAATGATGGTGGATGAGGAATACGGTGGTGCAGGCCTGGGTATGATGGAGCTTGCGCTCCTTATGGAAGGGCTTGCTTCAAATGGAATCCCCTTATTAAGTTTGGTTGTGGGTTCCGGAATGGCCATGCCTCTGCTGAATAAGCATGGCAGTGAGGAAATTAAAAGCCGGTTATTACCTGATGCTTGTAGCGGTAAAACGAAACTCTGTTTTGCCATAACGGAACCTGACGCGGGTAGCAACACGATAAAAATTACCACCACGGCGAAAGCTCAGGGTGATGGCACTTATCGTTTGAATGGCCAAAAATACTTTATCTCCGACGCGGATGATTCCGATTACGTTTTGTTGGTTACGCGAACCACTCCAATGGGCGAGACGAAGAAAAAAACCGATGGCTTTACGTTATTTATGGTGGACCTGAAAGCGAAGGGTATCGATATGACACGTATCGATATGAGTATACCCGTTCCTGAGAATCAGATGACTCTTTTCTTTGATGATGTGGTGCTAACCGATGGTGATATCGTAGGTGAAAAGGATAAGGGTTTTCAAATACTGTTTGATTGCTTGAATCCGGAACGTATTCTGGTAGGGGCTGTGAGTACTGGGTTGGGTCGTTATGCATTAGGTAAAGCGGTTGAATATGCTAATGATCGTGTTGTATTTAAAGGTCCTATAGGGGCATATCAAGGACTGCAACATCCTTTAGCACAAGCAAAGACTGAAATCGAAATGTCGTCATTGATGACCTACAAGGCTGCGTGGATGTTTGACCAAGGCCGACCTGCCGGAGAATATTCTAGCTACGTTAAATACTTCTCAGCTGAAGCGGCATGTCACGCTGTGGATTCATCATTGCAGTGTTTTGGCGGTAATGGTTTTACTAAGGAATACGGCATTTTTGATATTTATCCCATGACTCGTTTACTGAGAACTGCTCCTCTGAATCGAGAGATGGTGTTGAACTATATTGGTCAAAACGTATTGGGTCTGCCGCGTTCGTACTAGTATAAAAAAGAAAACTAGATCAAGACCCCCATCGCTTTCCATAAGGCTAAGTGATGGGTTTTAAAATATTGAAGACTACGAAAATTATCCACCCCCCCCCCCTTCAAACCTCCACCCATTCATCTCATTACCTATGGCTAGATAAGCATCTTTGGTGTCGTGTACGCAGTGATATTTTATGGTTGTTGAGTTTTGATTGCCATTGATTGTCATTGGCTGTTCTAGCGGCAAGAATTTGCTGGATTTGGTGTTCGCAGACTATAGTGAGAGGAGTGATCGAACAATTTCGACGGTCCATTTCGTCATATCACATAGTTCATCATAAAACATTATAAGGCGCGTGATTTAATATTCTTTATTTTTATTAAGCGAGTCCGAAATGGTTTCTAAGTGTCTATTATTCTTTGTGCTTATTATTTTTACTCGCACCCTTACAGCGGAGTTAGTGGCACTAGAGTTAGATGAACTCGAATCGATATTCAATTTGGATATTACTGAATTGTCCCAGGTCGAATATACGGTGGCTTCTACAAAACCTGAATCACTGACGACTACGCCGGCCATTGTCGCATTGTATACGATAAGTGAAATGCAATTGATTGGACAGCATACCCTGCGGGATATCTTGTCGATGATTCCCGGTTTCACCATTCAGGATTCCAGTCTGGGCAGTACTACGGTTATGATCAGAGGCGTGACGGAAACGTTTAATCAAAAAGTGCTGTTTTTAGTTGACGATGTTCCTTACTGGATGCCGTCACATGGAGATATTCCCTTGTTAGGGGTTCCCATTTCTGCGATTGAATCAGTTGAAGTTATTCGTGGACCCGGTGCGGTTATCTACGGTACTAACGCCTCAACTGGGGTGATCAAAATAGTGACCAAACGACAGGATAGAAATGAACTCAGCGCCGTGCTTGGTCATCATGATAGATATAATGTGAATGGTTATTTTCATCATCGGTTTGAATCCAAAGGCGAATTCGATTTGGCCTTTGAAACTCAAATCGATAATGGCTATCACGGCTCACTGTTTAACTACGGAATACCGCCTTCATTTGCGATGCCTGTGGCACCTCCTACTGACGGTGTGATCAGAAAACCGTTTGAATCTTCATCCTTGTTATTCAATTATCGATATCATAACTTTCACTTAGCTTTACAGAACTTTAGTTCCACGGTTAATGGTCATGCGGGCTTTTCTTCAACCGCCAATGCGTCAAAACTGGAAGAGGATGGTTTTTTAATTAGGGTTGATAATAGCTGGAATGTTGGTCAGTCTCGTTGGAAGGTTTTTGCAGATTACAATCAGTTTTATTTGACCATCCCTTTGAGAAATCATCCCACTGAAGGCACCGATGCTAAATTTAAATTTGATAGTGACGGAGCGGATAACTTTCGAAGCCGTATCGGGATCAACGCTGATTTTGCATTCGGGAAGAAAGTTACCCTCTTTTCAGGGGTTGAAAATGAATTCAGATCTACAGGAAATTATGAGGTCATTTCTATTTCCGACAATAGTGTGTTGGCGACTCTATTTCCCAAAAACACAACAAAGGAATTGGCAGTCTATACGCAGCTAGATTGGCAATTGAATAATTGGCGATTATTATTGGGAGGACGTTACACAGACAATGAGAAAAGTGGATCGGAAGCCACTCCTCGTTTGTCAGCGGTGTATGCGTTCAATCAAAATAAATCATTAAAGTTTCTCCATTCGGTGGGATTTAACTCGCCGAATTTTTCTCAGCAGTTAATACAAATTCCGGGTGCCATAACAGGGCATGAAGATCTCGTAGCGGAAAGAATAACGTCGTCAGATATAGCGTATTCCGTGACACGAGATGCATCGCTCTATGTCGCGAATATATATTATTACTACGCCGAAGATTTTATTACTCGCGTTCTCGAATCTGATGGTAATCATTTTAGAAATGCCAGTAATTTTCACCGCTATGGATTTGAACTTGAATACAAGAGCGTGCTAGATGATTGGAAGTTCAATAGCAATTTTAGCTATCATCATCAAGGTAATCGCAGTATTACGGGAGATGACACCGCCTTGTTTGCTCCTAGAGTGTCAGCCAATATTGGGTTGGTCTATCGTCTGTCCTCTCGTCATCATGTGGGAGGTGTTTTTCGTTACATTGGCTCGAGAGTGACGGCACCGACACTCATTCAAATAGACTTAAATTATCATTACAAAGTAGGAAAACATATCTGTTACATTTCGTTAAAAAATATGACTGATGAATCGATTTTACACCCTGATATTCAGAATTATTCAATTACCCGACTTGTTCCAGGCGGCGATAGCCGTCAGATTGAAGCCGGATTTACCTATAGGTTATAGAAATGTACCGTATAGTGAAGTCCACATTTTGTCGAAACGTGTTGTTTTTTTGCATTCTTCTTTTGGAGATTGTGAGTCCTAGTTATGCAGAGGGGACAATTACTCTCTCCAAATCCAAAATAAAATTAAGTTATCTGGTTAATTTTGCTCGCTATGTTCGATGGCCAACTAATGCATTCAATAGCTCAGGTTCACCTGTGGTTATTGCTATTGATATCGAACACCCTTATTCCGAGACGCTTGATAATAAAAAGGTAGGGATCACTAAAGAAGGGCGCGACATAGTTTTCAAATCCTGTTCGACTCCACCAGAATCAAAGGACGTTCACATTATATATATTCAAGAAGGTGCTTCCACTTTTGTTGGTATTGACGCCAAGCAGTTTGGGGGGAGTACGCTCACTGTTGGTGATGCTCAAGATTTTATCCACTCTGGTGGTGTTATACAGCTAATGGATCGAGGGAAAAATATCGCATTTTCTATCAATCAAAAAATGGCTCAAAAATTGGGATTAAACATACACTATAAAATATTAAAAATGGCGCAACCTCTTGTAGGTACCGATACGTGAAAAGTCTTTGGTTCGTGAAAAGACCCTGGCTCGTGGAAAGAAAATGGCTACCCATTAAAGGGATTCAAAGTAAATTGTCACTGATTTTGTTGGTTGCAAATATGTTGGCTCTTTTCATGGTGACGATGACTATTGTTTTTTACGAGAATTCGCGCTATCAACCTGATCTTCTGTTAGAACTTAATATACAAGGCGACATGATTAATGAGCACTTAGATGTCGCTATGAGTTTTGATGATAGAGTGTCAGCAAAGGAAAGTTTGGCCGCGTTTAGTCTTAACAAAAATATACCCATCGCTATGGTTATTGCGAGCGACGGGACCTTGTTTGCCTCTCATATCATAGAGGGATACAGTCCGCCTTCTAAGCTGCCATCAGAACCAGGACATGTGTTTTATAAAGATCGATTGGTCTTAGTCAAAGAAATAGCGAGTGCGAATCAGTCTCTAGGATTACTCTTGATCGAGCATACTACGCCATTGTGGCGAGAGAGAATGTTGGAGTATAGCCCCTTTTTTCTGGTGACCGCATTCACACTGATTTTACTCGACCTGCTGATTACTCTTGGTGCAAGAAAGTACATTGTTCAGCCGCTAGGTCAATTAACGAAAATGGCTGAAAAGATATCGATCTCTCATAATTACCGATTACGAGCCGATGTGAATTCAATCGATGAGGTTGGAATTTTGTCTCAAACGTTAAATGAACTGCTGAGTGTCACTGAAACTAATCAGAATTCGATACTCAAATCGAATTATCAATTGGAGAAGAAAACGTTGGAGCTTGAGGGACAAAGAGGTGTGGCCGAAGCTGCGACAATGAATTATAAAAATTTGGTTAAAAATCATGAGCTTTTGTTGAGTTCTGCTGGCGAGGGTATTATTAGTTTAGATTTGAGCGGGCATATTACTTCAGTTAATCCCAAAGCCGCCAGCCTTCTAGAGGTCGATGCAGAAGACTTAGTTTCACAGGCAATCAGTCAATATTTTGTTAAAGGGAAAGATGTTAAAAATCGCAATAACGATTCAGTTTTGTTGGCATATTGGGAGCAGTCTTCGATTTTTTCCTCGTTGACTAACGGTGCCTGTTGCAAAGTGGAAAACGAGGTGTGGTTGTCGCAAAGAGGAAACGAATTTAATGTCGGGTATTCATTTTCCTCAATCGTTGATGATGATAATAATTGTATTGGTGGCGTCGTAATGTTCCAAGACATAACATCTCGAAAAGTAGCGGAAGGGAAGTTGTTAGAGCTTGCGAATTACGACCCTCTGACACACATTGCCAATCGCCGCTATTTTGGTAATCTACTAGAAAAAGCCATAACCGATGCTCGAGGAGATAATCGATATCTGGCGTTGTTATTTATCGATATCGACCACTTTAAGATGGTTAACGATACCTATGGGCATCATACAGGGGATGTGGTGTTGTTAGAGGTGGCCAAAAAAATCCTTTACTGTGTTAGATCAGATGATGTTGTTTCGCGATTAGCGGGGGATGAGTTTGCCGTTTTACTGTCTAATATGTCAGGAGCTCTCGATGCCAAGTTGGTTGCAGAGGATATTATTCGCGAACTTTCAATGCCTCATATTATCGATACTCATGAAGTGTATGCGCAAGCCAGTATCGGCATTGCTATGTATCCTGCTGTGGGTGATAGCGGAGAAGAGCTAATGCATGCGGCAGATTCGGCTATGTATCAGGCAAAGAAATCAGGACGCCATCGAATTTGTTTTTACGAGGAGAAATTACATCAGGATGCAGAAACTCGAAACCACATAGTGCAAGCACTGAATGTGGCCATTGCAAAGAACGAATTTGAAATCGTGTATCAACCTAAAATTAATTTGGCAAGTTGTGAGATGATAGGTGTTGAAGCGCTACTGAGATGGAAATGTCAGGGGGAAATGATACCGCCTGATGTTTTCATTCCCATCGCGGAAGATATGGGTAAGATATCGGAGATAGGTGAATGGGTATTAAATTCAGTTTGCAGACAAATGGGGGTTTGGCAAAGAAAATATAAACCGTGTTTGAATATGCGGGTTTCGGTTAATGTCTCCCCGCGCCAGTTACGCACCGGTGCTTTCGATTTAACAATAAAAAACGCGTTAAGAAATGCCTCGTTGAGCGCCCAATGTTTGGATATCGAAATAACGGAAACCGCCGTTATGGAAAATCCAGATGCAGTTGTAATGGAGTTAGAGCGCATTCGAAATTTGGGCGTTAGTATTTCAATAGATGATTTTGGAACGGGGTATTCTTCTTTAAATTATTTAAAGAAACTACCGATTGACGTTTTAAAGATTGATAAATCCTTCACTCTTGATATTGGAAATAACACCAATGATGAAGCGATAGTCAAAGCGGTAATCGCTATCGCTCATAGTATGGACCTAGAGGTAATTGCCGAGGGAGTGGAGTCTCTAGAGCAATTGATGTTTCTACAAGCGAATGGCTGCGAGCAAGTGCAAGGATATTTTTATTCTAAGCCACTCACCCCGGAAAAATTTGAACAGTTATTGGTTAACGATGATTGGAAATTTAAAAAAATATTCTCTGATTTAAATCGAGATCCAGACAAGAGCGACCTGATGGTAGGTCTAACCTCTACAGATATGTATAGCCCGAATCGTACCCGACACTAATTCCCTATCATAAAAAAAGTTTTGGATCATAGCCTAAGGCGGGTATGCAGTGAGTTTAATTTAGCGGTTTAAACGCGGTTAAGAACAGTTTCAATTTTTGATTTTCCTTTTTTGTTAGCCCCGATACTTTATCTTTGATTTCGCTAAGACTGCCGATTAGATCATTCCAAACTAGATCGGTTTTTCCGTCAAAAAGTCCCAGTCCGCAATTGTAGCTAGCCTTGTTCAGTTGTACCCAACCTTGCCAGGAGGGATGTTCAAATTGAACTGTGATCGATTCTTTTGGCGCTAGCTGCGGATCGTATAGGGCTTTTAACGCCACCAGATCCCAACCGGGATTGTGGTAGTTGTCCGGTTCATTTCGTTGGGGGAATGAAACTAACGACCAGCGCACCATTGCCAAGACCACGGGTTCTAGGGATTCCCCGATTGAGGTTAAACCGTAAGGTGCACTTTTACTGTTATTTTGTTTGATGATGATTCCGTCAGCTTCCAATTCCTTGAGTCGGGTAGCCAATAGGTTCGTGCCCATTCCTGGGAGGTCAGTTAATAACTCACCGTAACGCATGGGTTTGACTAGCAATCCTCTAATAATGAGTAATGTCCAACGTTCACCGATTAGGTCTGAGGCTTGGGCTAGTGCGCAATTTTGTTTGTACATTCGTTTTTTCATATTGCATAGCTTAGCAAGTTACTATACTATTTTAAAGTACTATAGTATTTTAAAGTATCTATTGTTTTAAAATAATATGACATTTTCGGTTATTGACTGTAGATAACTAATTATCCACAGTCAGTTCGAATGGAACAGAAATTAACTCATGATATAAAGGACTAAAACTATGAATGTGAACGGCTCGTTAAAAACTGCATTTAGAACCAATGCCCTGTTTTCGTCAATGTCCGCTACTTTTATGGTGGTGGCGTCGAGTTGGGTTGCTTATCAACTCGGGGGGCTTTCTGAGGTCTGGCTTTATGCTGGCGCTCTAGCATTGTTGGTCTTTGCGGCACAGCTGGTTGGGCTATCCCTGATGGCAGATCAAAAGCCTCTGTTCGTGAGCTATGTTATTGTCTCGGACTGGCTATTTGTTATAGGTGTTGCGTTGGCGATTCTATTCTATGGGCAGGCGATTACGTTGACTGGACATGTGATGTTGATTGCTGTGGCGTTGGTTGTAGCGGTGCTTGCCGTATGGCAAAAGAGGGCTTGGGTTGTCGGGGCGCGAGTTCAGGCCATTTAGTTGGGTTTACCATTTAGTTGGGTTAACAATGTAGTCTGGTTTAAAAAATAGAGTGAGTTGTATCAATATGACTTCGGGTGCAAGTAGGTCCACACCTATATCATCAACGCCAAGACAATCCACAAGCGATCAATATCGGCCCTTTCAACCGATACTGTCGGTTGCAGGGTTGAGCCGTTTTGGGATATCTCTCGAAGAAGCATCGACTTGCAAACCATTAAAAAATAGCGTGCATTCCTATCTTCAAATCAAGGTGGCTAAGCCCATTTCTTATGCAGTGATTCCTGACGGTACTCAAGCGGTTTTTATTTCACCCCAAGGTTCCATTATTAGCGGGGCTCAATCTCAAGCTTGTGATGTTCCTATACTGGAGTCGGGTGACTATTTTGGCATTCGGTTTTTCCCTGGTGCTTTACGCCACTTTTTTGATTTAAACCTATATGATATTACAGATCAGTTTACCGATAGCGGCTATTTTCCTTGTGCTAATTTTCAGGTGCTTCACCACACTATCTATGAACAAGACAGCTTCCGGCAACGAGCCAATGTTTGTGAACAATGGCTGTTACAGCATTACCACCCGCAACCCGTTACGCCTTTTGATCTTGCGCTGTCTCTGATATATCAATCTTTTGGCAATATCAAGATTAGTGAATTAGCAACGAAAACGGAATGGACCAGTCGTCATCTTATTCGTCAGTTTCGAAAGCACACGGGATTAAGCACTAAGACGTTTTCACAAATTATACGAATTCAGCATGCTTGTAGGCAGCTCTGTATCAAACCGAGCGGTTCTTCGACTACCGCACTGGATCTGGGGTTCTTCGATCAGGCTCATCTTTTAAATGATTACAAGAAACGCCTACTATCGAACCCAAGTGAATTTTTCGATCGATTCAGGTCCGATTTTTCCAATCCCTAGTTTAGCGAATCGGTAACACTGTTTCTTAATCCCGTCATTGTGAAAGTGAGACATTAAGATGCAGACCTCGAATCAAATAATCCCTATACAAGACTTGGACTCCGTTAAGGCTCCTCTTGATGAAGCGTCTTTTTTACCTCCTGATTTTTATGGTCGTGATAGCCATTTTGTATTGGAGAAAGAGAGAGTCCTGAAAAATAATTGGCTAGTGGTTGGGCGTTGGGAGCAAGTAGAAAAGAGGGGTGACTACTTCACCATTGACTTGCTCGAAGAGCCGCTGCTTATTGTTCGTGATAAAAATGAGGTAAAGGTGCTATCCAACGTGTGTCTGCATCGAGCTGGGCCTGTGGCAAAGGATAGCGGGAATCGCAAGAGCTTTACCTGCCCCTATCATCTATGGAGTTATGAGTTAGATGGCTCTTTCAAAACGGCCCCGCATATGGAGCAGGCTAAAAACTTCAATAAAAAGAATTGTTCTCTAAACGAGTTTCCCGTTACAGAATGGCAAGGTTTTATTTTCGTAAATCTCTCTAAAAATGCTGCCCCGTTAGTATTAGATGGAATAGGTGGGTTAGATGAAATAGTCAGCCCTTATAATCTCCATAAATTAAAACGACTTGAGCCTATCCATTTTAGTTGTCCTTGGGACTGGAAGATCAGCGTTGAAAACGTGATGGAGTTTTACCATTACCCTGGCGTTCATGCCGATACCGTTGGTGCATCCTTCGATATTCGCAGCAGTACCGACGCAGAGTTTGATAAAATGGTGGAGACACTGGGGGCGAAAAATCAATATGACGCGGGTCAAGGGAAATCCTATGCTTACGGGATGCAATCCAGCAAGCAATCTCTTAATATCCCCGGTATGCCAGCTTATGAGTTGTCACTGCATTTGAATGATAAACAAATTGGTGTTCATGTCTTCCCTAATTTATCGCTAATCATCACTCCTACCTTTACCGTTTGGCCTCACATTATTATCGAATCCGAAAACCATCACCGTTTGGAATATATTCTGTTAGTGCATCCCGAATTCGCTGCCCACGCTGATCACCATCAAGCTAGAGAATATTTGCGTGATATGATTCAACGTATTCACGAAGAAGACATGCCCATACTGGCGCATGTCGCAAAAGGGCTTAAATCAGAAAATCACGTGGCCGGTAGAATTTGTCGTTTGGAATATATCATTTGGCAATTTCACAATTGGATGTTGGAGCAACTCACAAGCTTCAGAGAATGATAAGTGGTTAAAAAAAAGGGGTATAAATAGCGGGATTAATAATGAGTGACGTAGCAGTTAGCCTTATTACTCAAACATACCTAACTGCCGATCAAATAAAGCATTAAAACTCGTGCCCAAAAATTGTAAAATACCATCCGCGATGGGTTCAATTTGACGTTCTATATACAACTCATAATCAAGAGGGTTGCGAATATACTCAATGGGCTCGGGACCATTTAAGGTCATCACGTATTGAACCCAGCCACCGCGTTGGTATTTTAACGGCAAGCCCTTAAGCGCATTTTGCTCATCGGCAATTCTCGCTGCGCGTACATGGGGTGGTACGTTACGTTGATATTCTTCCAAGCGGCGGCGTAATCGCTTGCGGTAGACTAATTGCTCATCGCGTTTTCCACTGCGTATTTCATTTGTTATTTGGGTAACGTAATCTTTCCAGGGCTCTTCATAAAATATACGTCGATACAATTCACGCTGAAATTCACGTGCCACGAGTGTCCAATCGGTACGGACTGTTTCTAGGCCTTTGAAAACCAAATCTAACTCACTGCCGGTGTCCGTTAATGTTTCCACTAATCCGGCGTAGCGTTTTTTGCTGCCCCTATCAGAACCGCGAATGGTAGGCATAATAAAACGTTTAAAATGCGTTTCGAATTCAATTTCTAAATGACTCTCTAGCTGATACTTTGTTTTCAATTGATCAGACCACCAGGTATTTAATGCTGAAGCGAGTGTCTTTCCTTGCTCCTGGATAGCTTTCGTTGCCGTGTCTTTGGGTTGCCCCTCTAACCAAACAAAAACAGAATCGGTATCACCATAAATAACGCGGTAACCTCTATCCTCAATAAAATCTTTGCTACGAGTGAGAATGTCGTGACCCCGTAATGTAATGGAGCTGGGTAATCGTGAATCAAAGAAACGACAGCCGGGAGTTCCTAGTACACCGTAAAAACTATTCATCAATATTTTTATTGCTTGGGAAACCGCAGGATTTTTTTGTTGCTTCGCGTTATCCCGTGCTGCCCATAACTCATCAATAACATCCGGCAAAATATGATGCTGTTTATCAAATACGGCACCATTATAGCCGGGTACTAGGTTCTCTAAATCAGAAACCGTTGACTCTTGTTGATCACGAACATCGTCCCGGGGCGAAGCGAGCAGGCCAAGGCATAAACCTAAGGGGTCAATTTTAAAAGTGCGTATTATGCTGGGGTATAGGCTTTTAAAATCCAACACTAAAACGTGATCATACATGCCGGGCTCTGAGTTCATGACATAGCCACCGGGGCTACCGATACCCATAGGGTTTTCGGGTAAATTAGGGGCAACGAAACCGGCCCGATGTAGCCGTGGCAAATAGCGGTTATCGAAAGAGGCTACGGACCCACCGAATCTGTCCATGGCTAAACCCGTTAGCTGCGCACGCTCTATGGCAAAGTCGTTGAGTCGTGTTTTTTCAAAGATGTCCCATACTAATTGACAGTCTTCTAAGTTATAAGCAGCGAGAGAGATTTTATCTTGTGTGAACAGCGTTGTTATCTCCTCCCCTCGGGCATCGACATTGTGTATCAACTTTCCGCGATTGAGCAATTCACCGGACACGTGTTGCAAAGAAAAGCTCTCAAAATTGTAAGTGGCCGATTTGAGGGTATCAATACCATCCAATACTAAACGCCCAGGCAAGGTCAGCGTATAGTGCTCCTTATTATCGCGCGATTGTCGCCAATCACATTCAGTATTCGCACGACCTAATGATAATCGGAGACGCAAATGCTCCGCTTTACGCTGCAAGAAACGCAAGTCAAAATTAATCACAGCCCAGCCAATAATAATATCTGGATCAATTTGACTGAAACGTTGTAAAAACGCTGTCATCAAAGAGAGCTCATCATTAAAGTAGAATAGATATGAGGGATGATGGGTTTTTGATTGATTGTTAGTGACCTGGTTATCATCAGATGAACCAATCATGAAAACATAACGCTCGCAGTAGGCAGCGTTTTTCGTCTGCTTTGCTAATACAGCAATTGAATATAATTGTTCTCCTATCATAGAGGTTTCTATATCGAGAGACACTACCGTATAACTTGGCACATACTCTGCGCGTTGTATTTTCGGATTTTGTATGCGTCTATATCCCTGTTCCTGTACAAGTTTACCTTGCACTTGCATAGCACCCGTTACAAATCGTTCCATAAGAAAGCGGTCTGTGGGATTGATGTCAGCCTCTAACGGTGCCAAGCCTATGGTGCGCAGCTCTCTTCGGGCACGATACAATAAGGTTTGCTTTTTAAAGTACACAGCGTGCATGGGCTGATGATTGAAATTCTTGAGCGCTACGGTTTTGTCGTACCACAAACCGCTAGGGTTTTGAGAGTTTAATGCCTTACCAACACAGCTATTAAGTACGTGTCGTGTTTTTTCAATATTGGTAGAGCAAACAAAAAAGACACTGTCTTGATTAGCGATATCCAGTAATAAAGGACCTTCGTCCGTGGTCAGCCAATAGTGTAACGTTAACGCGGGGCGATCGATCCATTGACGCGTTAAGAGAAAGCCCTTGGTTACAGTTGTTGTGGTAGTTGTGGTAGTTGTGGCGGTTGTGGAAGTTGTCGGAATAGTTCTTGTCACAGTTTAATAGATCCGGGCTAAGTTTGGTTGGTCCGTCTTTCATCAATCTTTTTTGTAAACCAGTGCATTGTAAATCATTTTTTTCAGTTGCAAGTATACCTCAGCTCTGTAGTGCTTTGGTCAAGTAGTCGATTAGGGCTCAATGCATCGCTATTTCGGTTTGTGGTACTGACAAGTCGGGATTTTTTCATTTTATTTAAAATTGTGATACATCGGTGTCAACCATTTGAATCCTGAGGCGTTAACTAGGGTAAAACAAATGGAGATCTTTAAATGAAAAAATTCAATCTGGTATTACCTTTACTCTTCTTTTCTGCCACATCGCTATCTATTGGCTGTCAAGGAGCAGAGCGCCACGCCCCGATCATTCAGTCTGATCGTAGTCCACCCCAGGTGAGTGTGGACGATGATAGCGACAGTTTAGCCTTGCCTGGGTGTGTACAAGTGCAGGGTTTTAGTCAGACGTTACAGTTTTTTAACGCGATGGATTCTGGATTTGAAGCGGCTATTGGGTCAGGTGATGGAGTACAGTTGTTCGCTAAAGGAGGGCTAACGCTATCGTCATGGGCCGTGGGAGGCGAAGCCTATGATCGGGCTTCAGTTGAAAGCGGTTGTCTGGAGAACAGCGATACACCACAACTTGGCGTACTGTCTGTCAGCGGTAATTTCGGTGATGACGTGACTTCGTGGGTCGATGGTATTAACGCAGCCGTAGAAGGGGTGCTCATCAATAATTTAGAGATGGAGGTTCTCGTGTTGGAAAGCGTTATCGGTGGACCTTCTGGAGAAATATGTTTGTCTACTGAGGTCACTCCTGAGAATGGGAGGGGATGCGATGGAGATGGTTTTGGTGACGTGGTGCGAGCTTCAGAGCAATATCCCTATATTAAGCAAGCGATAGAGGAAGTGGTGGAAGCACAAAATTTAGAGAACGTCACACTAAGAGCCGGTGTTTTCCCGACGGTAGCATCGTGCTCAAATTATTGCGATTCCAAAGGTCATTTGAATGCCGCTTTTCGTTACGAAATTGGTCATAATATAGGGCTAAGTTATCTTGAGAACAACACGTTAGCGATGCGTTCGGAGTCAGGGGATGAGCGGGGTACTCGAATAGTAGAAACGATTCCGTGTGAGAATAATGATGATTTAGACGTCTCCTGCGAGTTAGTGTTATTGGCATTAGATCCTGATGAAATCAACATGCCTCAAGACGATGCGTTGAAGGAAATAACCATTGCTCTGGCTATTCGTACACCTAAGAATGGGGATCTTAACGCTAAGGCAGTGATGTTTGATGCCGGCGGAAAAGGAGAGGGGTATGGACCGACTTTCGGTTCAATGTCGCCTGGCAATTATCGTGCTGGTGGTAATGGCTATGGAGATGATTTGATAAAATGGTATAACGATCTGGGTTATATCACTGTTGATGTGATTTATGGCTGTTCTGCTGGTGGGCTTTGCCAAGATGGCATCATTGACGATTTGTTACATTATGAAGGTGGAGTCGGGGGCTGGTTTAGAGATACGGGTGGCGCAGGTTATGTCGGTGTCGGTGCGCGAGAGCTGGCCATTATAAAATGGATCTATGCACAATCCGGTTCGCCAATCGCAATTCACGCTCATTCTTCGGGGTCAGGTAGAGTGATGGCTGCCCTTACACGATATGATGCAGCACCGTATATTTCCGATATCGTTTTTGATGGTGGGCCCGTTTTTGCCTACATCCCGTGGTATTGCGAAACATTAGAAAATAAGAAAGGCCAAAAACGCCAGGAGACATTCGGTCCTTTGGGTCCACTATCGTTGTCACCCTTTTATCTCAAAGGACAGCAAAATCACAGAAAAAACTATGACAATGCGCGGGACGATAACAATGGCGTTCAAGATGCTAACGGGGCTTACCAATATTGTAGTGAAGGGATTTATGATAGAACTCGAATGTTAGATGACTCCCTCTTTTATAGTGCTGTGGAGCGTTCCTTCCCGGATCTCAATATCGGAGTCGTGCTCGGTGGACTCGACGAGTCACCTGCTCCTGCACATGCCCGATTGTGGTTTAACGGATACCAGTTTGGAGATGTCACCATTCCGGCTATATCCGCTAAAAATCTGAGTATTGTTCAAGGCTATTGTGAGAGTGATAGCGCAGGGACCTATACTCATAGTGATTTGACCCACTCTTGTCGTGATTGGGACGCTGATTTATTCCCGACGACAGAATCGGTTGTTTATGACGGCGATCTCGCGGGGACAACTCACAATACCACTAACGATAGAAACGGTGCGCAAACTGTCTTTAATCTAATGAAGGCATTTTTGGGTGATTAACCTGGCCTAGTGTCTTTTTTGTATTTTGGTTTAGTTGATTCTTACGGTAAGATTGGGCTGTGTGTGCTAATCCCTCAAACCGATTATCTTCTATAAAAGGACTTTAGAAATGGCTGAATCTTATAAGCATAAATTCTTAGCTTTTCGGACTCGATGGTTACATAAACTGGTGGGCCTGTTAGTGGCAGTGGAAAAGCCGACTTTATTTACGGGTCCGGGTTCTAGTACCCAGTTGTGCCAGACCTTGCAATACCACGATCACAAAAAAGTACTGATTGTAACCGATGCTGTCTTGGTCAAGCTGAATGTGATTGGTCCGATTCAAAAGAGCTTAGAAGACAACGGTGTGGAAGTTGCCGTCTTTTCAGAGGTCGAACCCGACCCAACTGATACCGTGGCGGAAAAAGGAGCGGGAATCTTTACCCAAGAGCAGTGCGACTGTGTTCTAGCCGTGGGCGGCGGGTCATCCATTGATGCAGCCAAAACGATTGCCAGTATGGTGACGAACCCAAACCTCACCTTAAGTGATCTCGCTTCCGCGTTTAAGTCAAAGAAACGTGCCAAGAGTATTTATGCGATTCCCACCACATCAGGAACCGGGTCTGAAGTATCCGTAGCCGCTGTTATCTCTGATTCTGTGACCCATGAAAAACTGCTGATCAGTGTGCCGGGCATGATGCCATTAGCAGCAGCAATCGATACGAATATCATAAAGGGGATGCCGCCTCAGGTGACCGCGCCAACGGGAATGGATGCGTTAACTCACGCGATCGAAGCCTTTATTGCGAGATCTGCCAGTTATGAATCGGATTATTACGCTAAGTCTGCGGTAAAGATAATAATGGAGAATCTGCCCAAATCGTATCGTGATGGCAACGATATTAAAGCGCGAGAATTAATGGGAATCGCGGCGTTTTATGCGGGTTATGCCTTTTCAAAATCGCTGTTAGGTTACGTTCATAGTATCTCTCATCGATTAAGTAAAAACTACGGAACACCTCATGGCTTGGCCAATGCGATGGTGTTGCCTCACGTGTTAGATTTTTCTAAAGATAAAATTGAAGGTCGTTTATCAGAGCTGGCGATTGCCATTGGTGAAGACGATACAAAATCGGAATCAATCTTGGCTCAGTTGTTTATTGATCGTGTCGTGGCGCTTAGCGCGGAAGTAGGCATACCTACCTCCCTCGACAAACTAGTGGAATCCGATATTGAAGAAATAGCGGAAAAAGCACTGGAGGAAGCGCATTTTATTTATGCGGTTCCTAAGTATATGAGTGCGGAGGAGTGTGCTGGTGTTGTTCGTCAATTATTGCCTAAACCCGAGGCTCAGCGGGTTCAAAATGCTGAGATCAAAAAGAATGTTGTAGAGAACTCTGTGAGTTAAAGAACGAGTAAAATAGCCTCCGTATTCATTCCTTTGTATTTGCAGATTAGGTGAAGGGATGAGCGGGAGGCGAGTGTCCTCTCGCAATTTAGAAACCAATTTATCCCCTCCCATTTCCCCTGCTCTGTTGATCAATGACGAAGCTATCTCTGTGCAGTTGTGCAGTTGAGCAGTTGTGTAAGTCGAAAGCGGTTCATCCATCCCCACTATTGAAATATAAATTGGTGATTCCCCATCATTTCTGCTGCAGGTATCTGTTTTTACGCCTGCAATAAAGATTGAGTTGAAAATCACCAGCACATAAATGATAATAGTAATGATTCGTATTAACGTTATGATCAATGGATGAGGTAGAAATGAACTTTCAATTTAGTAGTAAAGAGTACTCAGGTTTTAGACTGAGGGTGTTATATAAAAGTGTTGTGCTGATTTTTTTGTTAATTGATGGTGTTGCTTCTGTGGCAGCGGAAAGTGTACCCGCTATTGATCCCGTTAGTGTCGTAGGGAAAATTCGTTTGGGTGATTACCGGGATGATTTTACCGATTCGGCCACCAAAACATACACCCATGAGTTTGATATTCCTCAACCAGTAGACATTATTAATCAAGAGTTAATCGACAGTCAGTTAGCACTAGATTTGGGGCAGGTTTACCGAAATTCGGCTTCTGTGAATGTGGTTGATCCTTTAGGGCATACCAATATTAGAGGGTTTCGCTTGAATGAAAATAGTGGTGGTATTCTTAAAAACGGACTGCGAGAAGTCAGTCAGGGGTTTTCTTTTCAGCCATTGGCTAATATCGAAAAAATCGAAGTGCTAAAGGGGAGTAGCTCAGCGTTATACGGTCGAGGGGAGCCGGGGGGTATTATAAATCTTATAACGAAAAAGCCAAAAAAAGAAAATTTTGTTAGAACGACTTTAATCGGGGGCGCTAATGATTTTGGCCAGTTTAATATCGATGCCAATCAAGCGCTGACTGAAGATTTATTGTTTCGTCTAAACTTACAAGTGAATGATCAGAATAGTTTTCGTGATGGAGTCGAGCTTGAGCGACAGTTTATTTCGCCCATTGTTAGTTATCAAATCGGCAAGAGCCAGAAGCTGACTGCCGAATTTGAATTGAACCGATTCACTCAGACTCGAGATCAAGGTGTGGCTATGATCAATGGTAATATCGAGGCTTTACCTAAGAGCCGTTATTTGGGGGGCGATACGAAAGTAGATACGCAAATCTACACCTTTCAGTTAACCCATGAATGGTTTGTAAACGACAACTGGGCGTTAAATACCAAGTTTCGTTTGGGCCATGATGACACTGATGATGAATTATTTAATCCGGTGGCTGAGTCTCAGCAACAGTTATTAAACAACCCAATGCTATGGGCTGACAGTGAAGCGCGGGTGTATCGTACGTTGAGTTCGGCTGACGATGTAAAAGATGAATTGAATCTGGATATTAATATCGTTGGCGAATTGAATTGGCGAGGTGTTGAGCACGGACTATTGTTTGGATTGAACATCAATCGTCGTCAAGTAGATCGCAAATCTTTATTGCACTATAACGCAACCCTACATGGAACTTTGGCCGGAATCGATCCCGCGCTTGCATTCTATGGAGCCGTATCCTTTGTTGATCCTTTCGATCCGAAAAATTCAGAATTAATTTATTTACCGGTAGGTCTAGGGGCTGTATCGTCGTTGGAATACTTGTTTACGGACAGTGTGACGCTGGAAAATACAAAAACCGAAATTGTATCGAGCGGTTTGTATTTCCAAGATCAAATCCGCTTGAATGATCAATGGTTGGTATTGTTAGGAGCCCGCTATGACTACAACGTTCACAAGCTTGATCAAGCCAGTTTAAACGTACCGTTTTTCCTAGGGGGAGTGATCGCATCGAATCCTCATATTAACGCCAAGCAAAGTGATGGTAAGTTTGTGCCTAAAGCGGGACTTGTCTATCAACCGATGGACACTATTTCTTTATACGCAAGCTATGCTCGCCAATATGACTTGGCGCTAGTCGCTGCTGACGTTCGCCCTATTGAATCTAATGCGCAAGAGTACGGTGGCAAATGGGAAATTATTGATGGTCTAGCTGCCTCTGTGGCCTATTTTAATATCCGCAAGACTAACATCGTCGATCCCAGCAATCTTCTGCAACCCGATGTGGTCGATGAAGTGGAAAGCAAGGGTTACGAATTTTCAGTGCTCGGTCGGATGTCGCCGCATTGGGTGATTAGCACCAATTATTCTGAGTATGACGCGGAAATAACGGTCGATGCGGATAACATTGCCAATGAAGGAAACCGTGCTAGGGGAACACCGACGCGTAGCGGCAGTGTGTGGATGAAGTATGAAGTTGAAAAGTACGGTAAAATGGGGTTAAGCCTTGCACTGGGTATCAATCATGTGGGGGCTCGCCCGGGGGATAATAGTAATAGTTTTGATCTGCCGAGTTACACACTGCTGGATGCTACGGTAGCCTATCAGGCTAGTGAAAATTTTAGTGCACGATTGCGAGTTGAAAATTTAACGAATGAGCGATGGTTTAGTGGGGCTTTTCATTCCCAATCTATCTTCCCTGGATATGGTAGTCGCGCTGTTTTAGCGGTGGACTATCAACTCTAAAAACCTTGAGTAAGCCTATTGACTAAAAAAGCCAGCACCGCTTATTCGGGCTGGCTTTTTTAGTGCTCGTTATAGTCGTAGATTAAGCTCTTTTTTGTTCATTACAATTGTGCTTAGAGGGCTCTGATGAAATTCGAGTTGCCGGTATACATAACTATCGTTATGAGGAATGCCGTTATAACAATTCTAGCTATAAAGATTGTAGTTAAGTTGATTGTCGTTAAAATGATTGCAGTTAAAATGACGGTAAACATGAATAATAACTAGAATAGGGCACACCGATCATGACAGATCAGTTAAATCAAGCTGCGCGCGTATTGAATGAAAATAAAGGCGCAATTATCGAGAAATACGCCATACGCAGCGACGCCCGCGCATACTGGCAAATGACGACAACACTGATTCCTTATTTTATCTTATTTTATTTGGCGATTGAAAGCCTAGCCATTTCTTATTGGCTGAGTGCTGTGATGATAGGCGTGTTAATTTTATTTTTAATGCGTGTGTTTATGATGATGCACGATTGTGGCCATAAATGTATTTTTAAAACACCGGCTTTAAATTCCATTTTTGGCTTTATCATGGGCGTGCTTTGCGGGATTCCTCAATATGTCTGGTCTCGGCACCACGCCTATCATCATGCAACCAATGGTAACTGGAATAAGTATCGAGGGCCTTTGGCAGTGTTGTCTACCGAGGAATATTCGCAGCTTTCGGAGAAAAAACAAAAGTCCTATCAAAATTCTCGCAAGATATTGCTAGCTCCCTTCGGCGGCTTTATGTATTTTATTTTTAATCCACGCGTTACTTGGCTTAAGGGTAATATCGAATTTATTGCTTATTTTATAAAAGCTCGGAAATCTGGGTCTAATAATTCATTCAAACAAATAGCGAGTGAATTCAAAACTAATTACTGGGCAAACTGGCAGGAGTACCGCCATATGACGGCAAACAATGTGGTTTTATTCATTGTTTGGGCCGCAGCGGCTGGGTACTTTGGTTGGATGGAGTTTTTCTCAGTGTACGTCATCGTTATTTCTTTATCCGGCGCTTTGGGTATTATTCTATTCACTATTCAGCATAATTTTGAAGGCTCTTATGCCACAGGCGATGCGGACTGGAATTATTATGCTGCTTCTTTAGCGGGTACGAGTTATTTAGATCTGCCCAAAATATTGCATTGGTTTACGGCTGATATTGGTTATCATCATGTGCATCATCTATCGGCTCGAATTCCTAATTACCGTTTAGTTGATTGCCATACCGAATACACTCATTTATTTGGGGAAGTTTCGCGGATTGCTCTAAGCGATGTGGCTGAGGCTTTTCGTTATATTCTTTGGGATAACGTCAATCATAAAATGGTGTCAGTGCAAGAGTATGAAACAGCGCAAGAAAACGCTGCGTAGTGGTGACGTCAAAACGGCCTGCCTTCCCGCGTCCATTAGGGACATTCAGATAGGCTGTCGATCCACAAGCTAACGATTTCAACTCCGTCATCATCTACGAGGGCGGAGCCCAAAGGAGGCATTTCGTCGCCTTCATTACAACCAGAAACCCCTGCTCGACAGTCCAGTCTCTTTATCATTGTTGAGTTCAAGGCATCACCTGGGCTCATAATAGCGCGGGCCTCTCCCATCAGGTGAGTGGGATTTACATTACAAATATTCATGTTTGAGTCGGGTGTGTTGATATGAAAATCCAGATCAACATTGGTAGGGCCGCTTGATTGATGACATTGAGCGCAGTTGGTGTGTAGGTAGGCACGCGCGCGATCATGGATGCTGGCTGAGATGTCGTCGGGGTCCGTGAGACGATCTAAATTGTTTCCAATGTCGGTGAGCGAGGATGTAAACAGGTCGATACTATTGAGAGTAAATAGTTGATTCGCATGTATGCCGGTTGTGTCATATAGCAAACTTTTGTTGAGCTGCTGTGTTTCGGGTCCTAGGGTTATTCCCGCTACGGTGGTGTGGCATATCATGCAATCGGTGGAGCTTGGGAAGATATAAGTCTGATTTTCTTTGATAATGGTTTTACCGTTTAACAGTAATGTTGCGTCGGTTTCTGACTCATTCCATTCATAACTGTAGCCGCCCCAACTACCATCGGCGTGGCGTGCCAATAATCGGGTTTCTATTCGGCGATCATCTAAGAGAAAGTTTTTCACCAATACCGAGTTAGGCGGAAAGGTCCAATCACCATTAGTTTCAACCGAAATTTGTCCGTCGTTTGGAAGGGCCATCCAGCGCTCTTTGACAGCGCCATCGGACCAAAATTTGGCATTAATATCGTAGGGTATTAATCCTGATGCCATAGCAAGAGGATTGTCACTATCGATACAGCCGGTTTCTGATAGTTGATCGGGGAATGTATCGTCAACGCTTTCCGATGCAGCGTCTATGCGGTGAATGAAGCCGTTAGAAAAATCGAGGGCATAGAGTTCACCTTGGTTATCCTCAGCAAAAGAACTGATAAAAAAGCTCGCAGAGATTAGCTCCTCAGTGACTGGATTGGTACCGCTAGGATCGCTAATTCCCCAAATGGGACCGGAGCCATAGTCGCTAAATAAATAGGTACCATAAAGGGCTGGAATCGCATTGCCGCGATACACGTAACCTCCCGTCACTGAAAAGCCTTGGTTACGATTGTATTCGTAAATCGGTGCGTCGTAATCCTCTTGAGACTGACACTCGAAGGTATTAAAAACGTTATTACCTTCGTAACAACGCCAGCCGTAATTACCGCCTTTCTTAACTATATCGATTTCTTCCCAGTTGTTTTGTCCGACATCGCCAACATAAATGTCACCAGTGACACGGTCGAAACTCCAACGCCATGGGTTTCGTAGACCCAGGGCAAAGGTTTCATCTAAAGTGCTGGTGTTCACGTAGGGATTGTCTAAAGGAATACTGTAATTGTTGCCATTGGCGGGTGTGTCAATATCAATGCGTAGCATCTTGCCTAGTAGGCTGAGAGGGTTCTGAGCGTAGTTTTCTGGGTCGCCGCTACTGCCGCCATCGCCTAAACCAATATACAAATAACCATCCGGTCCAAATAGTATATTTCCGCCATTGTGATTACTGTAGGGTTGATCTATGCGCATTATTTCCAGCTCTGAATCAAAATCCAGTATTAATTCATTGGTGATATTAAACCGGGAAATAACGGATTGGTGATCATCCGGGCCGCCACTGACGGAATAGTAAATAAAAATAAATCCATTGGTTGAAAAGTCGGGATGAAAGTCCAACCCTAATAATCCTTTTTCGCTACCGGTGGATATTCGGCTGCCAAAATCCGCTACCAACGTCGTAGTATTATCCCCGTCGAGGAAAGATCGAATTGTTCCACCTTGTTCAGCAACATACCATCGTTGGTTGGCCGATTGACGCAGGGCAACGGGTTTGAAAAAACTGAGGTTCGGAAAGACGCGAGTTAGCTGAATATCGGAAGATAGATTGGGAGGAGTAGTAATGACGCAACTGTTGTTCGTCGGTCGGACGGATAGACCAGAAATTGAATCGTCTTGATCGAGGATGGTAATTTGAAAATCGTGAATGATGCTGTGAATGCTATCGGATAGGGTGATCTCTAGTTGATAGGTATTATTGCCGTCACTATCGTTCGGGCTTTCGTAATCAGGTGCGGTGTTAAAAAGCAGTATTCCGCTTTCGGTATGAATGGAAAACAGAGATTGATCAACCCCACCTGAGAGTGAATAAGAAAGGCTGTCACCATCAAGGTCGAATGCGATGACAGTCGTTACCGTAGTGGAATTCTCTTCAATGGAAATGGTATCACCTAGATTGATAGTGGGTGCAAGATCGTTTTGGTTTAACACTGTGATTGTCATGACTTGTGTGACGGAAGGGGTGTCAATTGCAGAAGCTTGAACTTGAATTTGATAACGATTATTTTCGTCAGCATCGTTCGGGTTTTCATAATCGGGAGCAAGAAGGAAGGAGAGGGCTCCGGATTCACTATCAATACTCAATAACGATTGATCGTCGCCACCGGTTAATTGATAACTGACGGTATTTGTTGCCGGGTGAGTTGAGGAAATATTGGCGATGAATAGTGTGTTTTCTTCAACGTCGATGAGAGATTCTGAGTTAAAGACGAGTGCGTCGGCGTTCACATTCTTTGATGAGCCCCCGCAACTACTAATAAAAACAGACATGATCAGAGATAAAAATAGAGGCTGAAAATAATTCACGTATTTGACTCTTATTGCAGGTTTTTGAATGTAGGGAAGTATAGGTGTATGAAAGTCATTATAACAGATGCCCGTGGAGTAGAAGTGGTACGTGAGTCGCAAGAATATGAGTGCCGATTACAAGAGTGCCTGTTCCTCAGTAATAGACCTTCAGTAATAGACTAAAGGAAAAACGATGATGCATCATTGCTACCTATAGCTATAGTTTGCCTTAAACTAATTTATTTAAACTATCGAACCCTTTGATAATATGGATTCTGAAGTTAGTATAGATTCCGAAGTTAATGATAGATCTTGAAATAGACCTAGAATCACAAATCCAATTAGAAATACCTATATGAAGGAGCACGGCATGTACGATTATCGTCAGTTTTATATCAACGGGAAATGGACGGATCCTGTTGAACCTAATGATTTTGAAGTTACCAACCCCGCGACTGAAAAATCCATCGGAACAATCAGTTTAGGCAGCTCAGCCGACGTAGATAAAGCCGTTGCAGCAGCAAAAGCAGCCTTTGAAAGCTATTCGCAAACCAGCGTGGAAGAGCGAGTCAAGTTGCTGCAAAAGGTATTGGCTGGTTATCAACAGAGGTTGGGTGATATCGGTAAAGCCATTAGCGCAGAAATGGGTGCCCCTAAAGGCTTGGCGAATGCTGCTCAGGCACCGGCGGGCATGGCTCACTTGATGAGTGCTATTGAAATTTTAAAAAATTACCCCTTTGAAGAAAGGCGTGGTGGCACGAACTTAGTCAAAGAACCCATTGGCGTTTGCGCCTTAATCACACCTTGGAACTGGCCGATCAATCAAATTGCTGCGAAAGTCGCTCCCGCTTTAGCTGCAGGCTGTACCGTAGTCCTTAAGCCCAGCGAAATCGCCCCTATAGATGCGGCAATCTTGGCTGAAATAATCGATGAAGCCGGCTTTCCGCCGGGAGTATTCAATCTAGTCAACGGTGATGGCCCCGGCGTGGGTGTTGCACTCACCAGCCATCCTGACGTGGATATGGTGTCTTTCACTGGCAGTACCAGGGCCGGAGTTGCCATTGCAAAAAATGCTGCGGATACCATTAAACGAGTAGCCCAAGAATTGGGCGGAAAATCCGCCAATATCATATTACCCAGCGCTGATTTGGAGTCGGCGGTCGCGGGAGGGGTTACCAGCGTGTTCACCAACACGGGTCAATCTTGCAACGCTCCAACTCGAATGCTAGTACACGAAGATCAACTCGCTGTAGCAGCCCAAATCGCGAAAGCGGCGGCTGAGAAAACCGTTGTCGGAGAGCCGACAGAAAAAGGTGTGACGATGGGGCCCGTGGTGAGCGAAACGCAATGGGATAAAATACAAGTTTTGATTCAAAAAGGGATAGACGAAGGCGCCGATCTTGTTACCGGTGGTACGGGTAAGCCTGAAGGTTTAGAAACCGGTTACTTCGTAAAACCCACCATATTCTCTAATGTCACCAATGACATGAGCATCGCACAACAAGAAGTCTTTGGCCCAGTATTGTCGATATTGCCTTATAAAGACGAGGAAGATGCCATTCGTATTGCAAATGATACGGTGTACGGACTGTCAGGTTATGTCTCAGGGGATATTGAAGAAGCTCGCAAAGTCGCGAAACGCTTAAGAACAGGCAACGTTCATCTCAACGGTGCACCACCCGATTTTGGCGGTCCTTTCGGAGGGTACAAACAATCTGGTAACGGGCGCGAATGGGGTGTATTAGGCTTCGAAGAATATCTGGAAATAAAAGCGATCATGGGATATTCCTAAGCCTGCTAGTTTCGAGTAGTTTGTAAGAGGAGGGGCTTGAGTGTAAGCCCCTTTTTTTGTGAGCAAAAGAATTGCTAGGAAATGCACCGTATAAAAGATAGGTGCTCACTGAAAGAAATCTAATAAATTGGAATGAAACAGAGCCCGGATTGTATTCGCCACCAACTCATCAAAGCTCGAACAACCTTAGCGAATCAACTGCGGGGTTTACTGGCGGAGTACGGAATTATTGTGAAAAAACCATTGCTGAACTTCGATTACGGGTTCCACTGATTCTGGAGGATACAGAAAATCAATTCATCGTTACTGGCCGCCTCTTCATTAACGAGTTGTATCAAGAGTTGCTAAGCATAGACAAACGCAAGAAGTTTAATGAGACAACATCTATGGCTTTACTCCAAGACAGTGATGATTGTCGGCGCAGGTTATGCGGAGGATAGGGCCCACAGTCTTTCGTACCAAAATAAGTTCGATCAATGATGCAAAGCAATTTTAAAACGGCCGCCAAATGGCTGCAGGGGTAGGCTTAACACCGAAGCAGCATGCCAGCGGCGAGGTTTCGCGCATGCCGAGGATCAGTAATCGAGGCATCAGGTGTTGAGAAAACAGCTAATCTATGATGCTCGCGCTGTACTGTTCTGGTGTGAAGACAAAGACGATGCATTAAGTTTATGCTTCAATTTTCACTCAAAACTAAACATAAATAATGTGTGCTTGTAGTCCTTGCCAATAAACTTACTCGTATTGCGTGGACGCTATTGGCAAAAGGAGAAAACTACAATGTAAGTGTATTAACTAATCCCTCAGTTGTGGCCTAAGAGAATATCTACAACAACAAAGAAAATCAATTAGGAGTTCCTGTCATGTGGTTTTATCAAGAGTGGAAGGAACGTTTTTGGCTTCCCCAAAACCTGACCTAGAACAAAGACCATTAAGGTCATATGGGAGGTTAGGAGAGGAAGTCATTTTTGAATTTCATTAGGGTTCAGTACAAACACTAACGCGCTATAAAGAAGCCGGATATATGTCAAAACAGTCACTACTCTTGTCGTGCCAATACTGAAAAAATTAAAGCGGTTAATTTAAGAAAATGATGATCAGTATCGGGCCCACTAGTCGTGGTATCGTTGAGCTTACTCGGCTTTAAAATGGATCTGTTTAATGGTTTTATAATAAAAAGTGTTGAATTCGATGGGGCGTCCATATCTGTTCTTTTGTACCGCATTTAAAATGCGGAAACGAGACCCATATGAAAAAAGAAGACATTGTCTAGATTAATATCTAACACGTTAACAATTGTTTGGCTCGATATATTTCCGTTCGCATCTATTTGTCCTTTCGTGAAGCCGTAGTAATCATATCCGATGTTCATGACAAAGGATGCAAAACTATTGAAATTGTGCTTCATATAAATGTTGGAGTTAATGCCATAAAAAATTGGAACTTCCCAGCTCTCTAGATACTGTTTTATATCCTGGTTGTCGGTAAAATCTATATCTGCACCACCTACGGACATCAAAATGCCTACAGAAAATTCCGTTTCTCTTTCGTTAATTAAGTATCGTTTGAACAGAAAAGAAACGCCTTCACTTTTAAACTTGGTATCAAATATTTCGTCAGAAACACTGATTCCCTCTACAAAAGGTGAGTACGGTTTTTGATATTCAATTTGGTAGGCACCAAAACCAAAATAAATATCATCACTATAAGATGCGGGGAATTCATACATAATTCGACCTTTCTCAAACTCTACAAGCTGGGAAAGGAATTGGCTTTGGACGAAAGTAGACTGCTGGCCATCGAAATTAGTATAGGTTTTATTTTTTTCCGCCGTTAATGAGGCTAAGAACCCTGCTTTATCGTATGTAATTCTTAAGCCCTTTCCCGTGTCAATGTTCATAAAGGGCCAATCGATTGAAAGCTGCTCCATTGCGTTTTTACCTTTTAGTGAAACCACGCTGGATAACAATGCGCTTTGTTCAATTTTGTCTTCTGGAGTCCAAATGTATTGTATCTTTGGGAGAATATTTACGTCCAGATTAAAGTTTTCCATCATTGGCGAAAAATCAATTGTAGCTACCAAGGCGTTAAGGCCTGTGGTTTTGTAGTTAACATCTTCGATGCCCACGGGTTCCCAATTGGACCAATAGTATTCAATGCTGAATTCTACATTTCGCTCGTATGCAGAGGCTTCGAAAGTGAGTAACGATAAAAAAATAAATAGGTTAACTTTATTCATGGTTTCTTCCCGTTTTTTATAGTTTGATTTGTAGTTGGGCTTATTTTACTAGCTGGAAATTTGCATTATAAAACAGTAGCGAAAGCAGCATTTGCGTAACAATACGAACATCTTCCGCTGACGACATAAAAAATTTCGAGTAGAAATGTTAGGCGCAGACCGTATAAAAAGATAAATCAGCAAGAAATATTTAGTTGTGTCAGAGCGAAAAAGCACTCGATTGCGTTAGATTAAGTTTATTCGAAATCAGAAAATACAAAATAAAAACGCGTTCATCATACTTCAGGAAAGCTGTATTCACTAGAGTTAATTGCCACGAATAGAGTTTTATCAAACGCGAAAGGAAAACATCTGAAGAGATGAAGGGTGCCTGTATTGGCAAATTCACACTAGAGCCTAGCATTATTGAAAAGTAAGTCGAAGCCGCTTTTGCTGAGAATATAGTTTGTCAGTACAGACTTTTAATTACTGAAATTGAAGTTACGACAGATAAGCCACGCTGTATTACCCCTACATTTAGCCGATTGGTGTCGGTTACGATGGCTTCATTAGAAAAACAAAGTGTCACCCAGATTGTTCTAGCCAATAAAAGCGACGAAATAAAAGTAAGTTGCTATTTTTAGGTGATGGGCGGTTTTGTTCTTTAATAGAAAGCGCTATACGGTTTGCGTCACAAGCCATTTGGTAAGAGCAGTGAAAAGAATGTTGTGCCGGTTGAGTTATTTGATGAGGCGGAACTGAGCGTTAGCAAACTCGAGTGTGATCAACCGCCAGTTCCTGAGTCTAACCTCGGGGAAAAGAAAAAATGGCGGGTGCAAACCCTTCGCAAAAGAGCTTCCCTGTGTTGGGGTTTACCATTCTTTAAGTGAGAATGAAAAAAAACAATGCGATCAGCACTGTTTTCTATTTAGTCAAAGAAGAATTAGATATCATTCCTGCAAAGGAAAAAATACGTACAATATTACCAAAAACCAGTTTACGAAGAGATCGGCAACCGTATGATAAAAAGTACTACCTTCGCCAATACATATTTTACCAAAAACGAAGGTGAATTTGCGTGCATGGGCCTACATTGTGATTTCAACATACGCCAACAGTCGGCCATAGTATCCTTAGAAATAATATTTCAGCGTTATGGCGGCGATTTATTGAAAATAAATATGACAAAATGGATTGTTCGGTTAGTGAATTCATTACAGCCGTTACTTGATTTGTATAGGGATTCATTTACTTTAAATTGCGGTAACGATGCCGATATGAAAAAAGAATACATTGTCGAGATTTATATCTAATACGCCATGAATTTTGTCGCTCGATATATTTCCGTTCGCATCTGTTTTTCCTTTTGCGAAGTCGTAGGAATCATAGCCGATGTTCATGACAAGTGATGTAAATCTATTGAAATTGTGTTGCAAGAAAATGTTGGAGTTAAGTCCGAAAAATGTTGGGACCTCCAAGGTCTCTAGGTACTGTTCAATATTCTGGTTGTCAGTGAAATCTATATTCGCTTCACCTGCAGACAATATAAAGCTTATATAAAATTTAGTTTCTTTTTCGTTAATGAAGTATTTTTTTACTAGAACAGATACGCCTTCACTTTTGAACCTGGCATCAAATATTTCGTCAGAAACACTGATTCCCTCTCTAAAAGGTGAGTACGGTTTTCGATATTCAATTTGGTAGGCACCAAAACCAAAAAAAACATTCTCTCTATTGTCGGAGGGGAATTCATACATGATTCGACCTTTCTCAAACTCCACAAGTTGAGATAGGTATTGGCTTTGGGCAATAGTGGACTGTTGACCATCGAAATTAGTATAGGTTCTATTTTCTTCGGTCGTTAATAATGCTAAGAACCCAGCTTTATCGTATGTAATCCTTAAGCCCTCTCCTGTGTCAATGTTCACAAAGGGCCAGTCGATTGAAAGCTGCTCCATTGCGTTCTTACCTTTTAGTGAAATCACGCTGGATAATAATGAGCTTTGTTCAATTTTGTCTTCTGGAGTCCAAATGTATTGTATCTTTGGGAAAATATTTACGTCCAGTTTAAAGTTTTCTATCATTGGCGAAAAATCAATTGTAGCTACCCAGGCGTTAAGGCCAGTGGTTTTGTAATTAACGCCTTCGATGCCTACGGGTTTCCAGTTGGACCAATAGTACTCCATGCTAAATTCTACATTTCGCTCATATGCAGAGGCATCGAAAGTGAGTAATGACAAAAAAACATATAGGCAAAATTTATTCATGATTCCCTCCATATTTTTATATTTTGAATCGTAGGTAGGTCCACTTTACTGTCTGGTAAAGTGGATATAATAAAGTAGGTTAAGGAACCTTAACCATTATAGTTACTGATTTCAATACGTCTCTATGCTGGTGGTACTACTCATGTGGTTCTATATCTTCTTTTAAATGTCTAAGGCATGTACTGGAAAAAATAGATAAATCCTAGCATCTCAGATACTGAGATAGGCGCCGCATGAAAAGATAGCTGAATTCAACTTGCGGTTGCGTTGGCATTAGGTCTGGCCTGGCGGAACATAGAACACAAGCATGATACTCAAATTAAAAATATGGATCTTTAGTGTTTAGATCAATGAAACTCATTTTGTTGTTGAGGCTGGGCAGAGCAGATCGCATTGATCGGGTTATTGGCACTATCAACAAGCCGAATCCTCGTCAGTCTATGGTCTTCCACTATATTTTAAAACTTCTTATTGTAAAAGATACCCAAAGAAGAATCTGCAGATGCCTGAATTTAATTCTAATAAACCCATGGCATAAAAAGGGTGGCTTAAAGGGTGCTAGCAATTTATGCTAGTCAGTTAAATCTACGCACATCACGATTTTTATATTGCTTGCCTAGAGTCCAAAACGGCATCTATTTTACAGCAACATTTACCTCCAAAAATAACAACGAAATCACAGTGTAAGAACAACGAGAGAGTAACGAGGCAGTTATGGCAGATTCCCCAAAAGTGTTAGATGAATTTCGATTGGAAGTGCGCTCATGGTTAGCGAGCCACTTTCCTGCATCCTTAAGTGGTAAAGCGGCTGGTGTCGGCTTGGGTACGAATATCCAAGGTGAGTTGGCCGATGATGCGGAACAGTGGCGTAAGGCCCTAGCGGATAAAGGTTGGGGTGCGGCTACTTGGCCTGTGGAATACGGCGGGGCGGGTTTAAGCCAAAAGCATGTGCGGGTGATTAATGACGAAATGGGAAAGGTCGGTGCGTTTAACCCGATGACGGTATTAGCCGGTATGGGCGTTACCATGGTAGGTCCCACGATTTTAGAATATGGCACGGACGCACAAAAATTGCGACATTTGCCGGGTATGGCAAGCGGTGAGGTGTGTTGGTGTTTGGGTTATTCTGAGCCAGGCGCGGGTTCTGATTTAGCGGCCTTAACGTCTAAAGCAGAAGACAAAGGCGATCATTGGTTGGTGAACGGTCAGAAGGTCTGGACTTCCGGTGCCAATATTGCCCAATGGTGTGGTGCTCTGGTACGAACCGATCCTAAAGCCGAAAAACGCAATGGAATTAGTTTTGTCATGATGCCTATGGATCAGCCGGGTATCGAAACACGATTGATTAAACTGATTACCGGTACCTCGCCGTTTTGTGAAATGTTTTTTAATGACGCGAAAGCAGAAAAAGGCGAATTGCTCGGAAAACTCAATGACGGTTGGTCTTTGGGAAAACGTCTATTGCAACATGAGCGCCAGAGCCAAACCGGTGAAGGTGGGCCTCGCCCTGTAGCAGGTACTCGGGCAACGTTGACGGATATCGCTAAAGATTATGTCGGGACTGACGACAATGGCATGTTAGACGACCCAGATTTACGCTTACGTTTAGCCGAGCATCTAATGAGTGCGAAAGCGCATCGTTTAACGATTTCTCGTATCGCAGCGGAAGCCAAAGGCAATGTTAAAGTCACCGCCGTTGCCTCTATTTTGAAAAACTCGGCCACCGACGTGTCACAGATACGCTCTGAACTATTGTTGGAGATGGCGGGTCATCAAGGCATTGGGTGGGAAGGGGATGCCTATGATGAAAGTGAATTAGAAAATGTACGAGCGTGGTTATTCGGCAAGGCGATGTCGATTTATGGGGGGTCTTACGAAGTGCAGAAGAATATCATTTCTAAGAACATTCTAGGCTTACCCGAAACGACTCAAAAAGGTTAATTATTATGGCAGCACTAACAGAAGAACAAGTAATGATAAAAGACCAGGCTGTTGCTTGGGTCACTAAGAAAACGCCAGTAAAGAAATTTCGAGAAATGCGTGATGCGGATCTTGAACATAGTTTTAGCGCAGAGACTTGGGCTGAAATGGCAGAAATGGGTTGGGCCGGATTATTAGTGCCGGAGCAATACGGTGGTTCTGGTCTGGGTTATTTAACTTTCGGTTTGGTACTAGAGCAATTGGGTACACAACTTACCGCTTCACCTCTTTTTGCTTCCGCTTTAGTAGGAGCCTCCGCGATCATGCTGGCGGGTTCTGAAAATCAAAAACTCGCACTATTACCTACCATTGCTGATGGTAGCGCAATTGTGACTTTGGCGGTGGAAGAAACGGCACGACATGCACCTGAAAAAATCGCATTATCCGCTGAAAAAGCGTCAGGGGGTTTTAAGTTAAACGGCTCTAAAACTTTTGTACTGGAAGGCATGGCGGCAACGACTTTTATTGTGGCTGCACGCACCAGTGGTAAGGCCGGTGATAAAACGGGAATCTCTTTGTTTATCGTACCAGCAGATACTAAAGGGCTTTCGCGGATTAAACGAAATACGCTAGATAGCCGTGGTTACGCAGATGTGGTTTTTAAAGATTTGGTCATTTCTGAAGATGCTCTCTTAGGTGATGTGGATGAGGGCTTTGGTATTCTTGAAAGTGTTCTGGATCGCGCTAGAGCGGGTATCGGTGCGGAGATGCTAGGTTGTGCTTCACAGTCATTTGATATGACCCTGGAATATTTAAAAACGCGAGTACAGTTTGGGAAAGTCATTGGTTCGTTCCAGGCCTTGGGACATCGTGCTGCGGGTTTATTTACTCAAAAAGAATTAGCCCGTTCGTGTGTTGAAGCGGCTCTTCAAGCTATTGATGACAGTATTGATAAAGACAGTGGTGTTACAAAAGAAAGTAAGGCGGGTGAGATTCCTAAAATGTCATCACTTTCCAAATGTAAGGTAGGGGACTTCTTACACGCCATGTCTAATGAGTTAATTCAAATACACGGTGGTATTGGGATGACTGATGAATTCGATGCGGGTTTATATTTAAAGCGCGCGCGGGTATTAGAAACGGCTTATGGTAATCAGGCTTATCATCGTAATCGATTTGCTGTCTTGTCTGGTTTCTAGGGCTGGATTATTACATTTCTTAAATGAACTTTGAGATCACTAGATAAGGCGAAGAGGCTTTGTCGAGTGATCTCAGTGTCCGTTAAGCGGCTTCGTCGACTAAACGACTTTCAGCGAAACATCCCCCAAGTGCTGAAAATGCGCAATGATAGCATCACCGGGTTCAACGGCAACCGCTGAGGTGATACTGCCGGTCATCACAATACTACCCGCCGGTAACACCTGATCTCTCTCGGCTAACATATTCACCAGCATGGCAACACTCGCCGCTGGATTGCCAAGCACGGCAGCCCCAGCACCCACTTCGACAACCGAACCATTCTTCTCCACAACTACACCGATCGTACGTAGGTCCAATTCATCCACTAGCAGCGGACGTCCGCCAATCACAAATCGGGAAGCGGAGGCGTTATCTGCGATGGCACTGGCTAAGTCGATTTCACAATCCTGATACCGAGAATCACTGATACCTATCGTGGGTACAATAAAATCGGTTGCGGCTAACACCTTTCCTATATGGCAGCCGGGACCGGCCAACTCTTCACTGGTTACAAAGGCAATTTCGGCTTCGACTTTAGGATGAAGGAGCTCTTTAGTATTGATCTCACCACCTTGGGGGACACTACAATAATCGGCTAGAAAACCGTAGTGTGCTTGGTCGACGTTGGGGTTCATGCCAGCCATTTTCATTCCGACGATGCGAGTGCCACGGGCTTCTTTACGGGCGCGAATGGCCCATTGAATATCCTGTGCATCGTGAATGCTTAAGTCGGGATGTTGATCTGTTATTTTTACGATACCGCGATTTTCTTGTTCTGCATTTTCAAGAAGTTCGACGATTTCTGCGATTTGTTGTTCAGTCATTGAGACGCTTTCCTTTCTTTAGCCATAGTCAATGCCATGTCTTCTATCATGTCCTCCTGGCCCCCAACCGCTTTGCGGCGACCCATCTCGAGTAGTAGTTCCCGAGCAGGGATACCGTATTTTTCCTCCGCGCGTTTGGCGAAGAGTAAAAAAGAGGAATACACGCCAGCGTAACCTAGAGTCAGTGAATTGCGATCAATGCGTACGGGGAAATCCATCATCGGTGTCACCAGCTCTTCCGCGACATCCGCAATTTTGAAAACGTCCACGCCGGTTTCAATTCCCATTCGATCACAGACCGCGACGAAAACTTCCATGGGTGTGTTACCCGCACCTGCACCCATACCGCCGCAAGCGCAGTCAATACGATTTGCACCGGCTTCAACAGCCGCCAGAGAATTTGCGATACCCATGGATAAATTGTGATGACCGTGAAAACCGAGTTCCGTTTCAGGCTGTAGTTTTTCACGGAATAGGCTAATACGCGCCGCCACATCGTCCGGCAACATGTAACCTGCCGAGTCTGTGACGTAAATACAGTTAGCGCCATAGGACTCCATCAATAGCGCTTGTTCAACTAATTTATCGGGCTCGATCATATGAGCCATCATTAGGAAGCCCACGGTATCTAGCCCCATCTCTCTGCCTAGTTTGATGTGTTGAAATGACACGTCAGCTTCAGTGCAGTGAGTGGCAACTCTAATAGTGGAGATACCGCAGTCGGCTGCCATTCTTAAATGGTCAACTGTACCCACGCCGGGTAATAACAACGCAGACACTTTGGCTTGCTTCAAATTTGGAATGACTGCGCGTAAATATTCTTCGTCACTAGCAGCGGGAAAACCCCAGTTGACTGACGCTCCTCCCAGACCGTCTCCGTGAGTGACTTCTATTAAAGGGACTCCCGCATCATCCAAGCCTTGTGAAACCGTTTGCATTTCTTCAATGGAGATTTGATGTTGTTTGGCGTGCATGCCATCGCGCAGACTCATATCGTGCACGGTAATTTTTCTGCCTCTAAGATCCATGATGACTCCTCTGTTAAGCGACGTTGCGAATGGGTAATTCAATTCTGCCGCTGGCAGCTTCTTCTGCTAGCATTTCAGCAGTGCGTAGACCCGCTGCGGTCATAATATCGAGATTACCTGCGTATTTTGGTAAGAAATCACCGAGGCCTTCGACTTCCATAAAAACGGAGACTCGGTTGCCGTCAAAGATGGGACCATTCACGAGCTTATAACCGGGGACATATTCCTGAACGGCTGCGACCATCTCATGGATCGAACGGGTAATCGCTGCTTGATCAGGTTCATCTGCTGTCAGGCAGTGAACCGTATCCCGCATAACCATCGGAGGTTCTGCCGGATTGATAATGATAATCGCTTTGCCTTTTTTAGCGCCACCCACTTGCTCAACGCCAGCCGAGGTAGTGCGAGTAAACTCATCGATATTCATACGTGTGCCGGGGCCCACTGACTGTGATGCAACAGTGGCAATGATTTCGCCGTAGTCCACAGGCTGAACTTGAGATATTGCGGCCACCATGGGAATGGTAGCTTGGCCGCCACAAGTGACCATATTGACATTCATTTCGAGCTTTTCTGCATGTGCCTTGAGGTTAACCGGCGGGATGCAAAAGGGACCAATCGCCGCCGGTGTTAGATCCACCATGATTACGCCAAGCTCATTTAGCTTACGACTATTGTCGGCGTGGACGTAAGCTGAGGTAGCGTCGAAGGCGATTCGGATGTCATCGGCAATGACTTGATCCAACATGCCATCCACACCACCGGCTGTGGTTTTTATACCAAAGTCCTTAGCGCGCTTGAGACCTTCTGAATCCGCTTCAATACCCACCATCCAGACTGGCTCAATCCATTCGCTACGCATCGCTTTCATTAATAAATCGGTACCGATGTTACCGGAGCCGATAATGGCCGCTCTTAATTTCTTGCTCATCACTTTACCTCGTTTTGAAAGATGCCAGGTTTAAACAAACCGGACAGAAGCGGAACCGATTCCGCCGATATCCACACGCATATGATCGCCTGGTACAACGGATTCCAAAGGTACTAGAGAGCCCGATAAAATAACTTCTCCCGCCTTCAGGCTAATCCCGAATTCACCAAGGGTGTTTGCCAACCAGGTGACACAGTTAACGGGTGATCCCAGTGCTGCTGCGCCTGCGCCGGTGCTTAACACGGCCCCATTTTTTTCCACCACCATACCGCAAGTGACTAAATCTACTTTGCGAGGATCTACGGCGCTATCACCTAAGACAAATAATCCGCAGGAGGCGTTATCGGCGACGGTATCTTGTACTTTGATATTCCAATCTTCAACCCGTGAATCCACAATTTCAAAACAGGGGAGAACGCATTCCGTAGCGCGAATGACATCGGCATTGGTAATGCCCGGTCCAATCAAATCACGTTTTAAAATAAAAGCGATTTCACCTTCAGCGCGAGGCTGAATCATCTTGGTCGAAATCGGCATCTCGGCACCGCTGGCGTAAACCATGTCATCGGTCAAGTAACCGAAATCAGGCTGATAGACACTTAGCATATCTTGCACTGCTTTACTGGTAAGGCCGATCTTCTTGCCAATAATTTTTGCGCCGGCTTCTACTCGACGATCCAGCATGCGCAAAGAAATATAGTAGGCATCATCGATGGTGATATCTTCGAATCGGTCGGTCAGTGGTTTGACGGTGGTGCGGTTAATCAGGGCGTCGTATAACTCGTCGCCACACTGGGTGATCAGCTTTTTATCCATGGGTTTCTCATTGTTAAATGCTTAAAAATAAGTGTTGAGCTTTTCAAAATTGTTAAGTGGATACTTAAAACAGTGAGTCCATAACGAACGGTTACCCGTGAGTTATGGGCTCTAGTTTGGCAATATAACGGGGCGAAAAGGGCAGCCTATTTAATCGCGACCGAAGAATCCCATTACGGTTGATTCGAATTCATCTTTACGTTCTATCATCGACCAATGACCCGAATCGAAGAAAGTGTGTAGTTCGGCTTTAGGGATCAGTCGCATCGGTAATAATGCGTTGTCGAGAGGTGTTACACGGTCGTCACGACCCCAGAGAATCAAGGTGGGTGCTTCGATCTTACTGAGGAATTCCATTCGAGAAATCGCACCAGGACCACTTAGTACTTTACCCATCATTGCCACGGCTTTTGGCGAGTACATTTTCTGAATCGCTTCGTTACCCTCTTTTTTGATGGCTTGAGCGTAACGCTCATCTATAAATTCGTCGGTGATGAGGCTCTGGTCGTGGACCATTGATCTCATCCAAGTGATGATGTTTTCACGGGTGGGGTCGGCTACGAATTGCCCGAGTAGCTTGATGCCCTCAGCAGGAGCGGGGTTGAATACAGGCATACCGACACCGCCAATACAAGCTAGTCGATTGACTCGCTCTGGATGACTGGAAGCTACTTTTGCAGCGACGCCGCCGCCCATGGAATTGCCTAAGATGTTGGCCTTGTCGACTCCGACACCATCAAGGAAACGGATAACTGCACCGGGAGCATTGACTATGGGATGGCCTTTGACATCGTCCGAGCCACCAAACCCAGGCATATCGAGTAATAAGCAGCGGAACTGCTTAGTGAATGCGCCGAGATTTTCGCGGAAGTTGGCCCAACCACTGACGCCCGGTCCGGAGCCGTGCAAGCACAATAGAACAGGCCCTTCTCCCACGTCGTGGTAATGGAGATTCCCCTCCGGGGTTTCAAGTGTCTTACTGGTTTCTTCGAAGGTATAAGTAGTTGTCATCAATCATTCTCCTAAATTGAAGTGTGGTTTATTTTAATATTTTTATTGTGGGGATAATTCGTGGTGTTGATCAGACGCTTCTAGCAACAATTATAAATAGTCTATTTCTAACACGACCCGTTAATGGTCGATCGTAAAATAACTATAACCTATGGAAGGTTGCTTCTCATAGACTTACCTGAATCCTAATAAATCTATAACTCGTGCATCCTGTGCCCTTTTTTAGAAGAGAGTTTATGGGAATAAATTATTATATTGAAGGTATCGCTTTATTGAATAGGTATTTTTTTTGAGTACGCACCGTTTCATTGAAAGCATTGTTTTTATGTTTTAGAGCGTCATACTGGCAGTTGGCCTAGTCTTGACGTACTGTCGATCTGCTCAGTTATTTAAGACTCAATCTCTACCTATGCAAATAAATTGGGCCAAGAAAAGCATAAAAGAGTATTCAATACGTTTGCCTTATTGTGAAGTAAGGTGAACTCAACAAGGGAATGAATTAGATGAAAAAACTTTATAGAAATACTGCAATGTTAACGATGATCTTACCGGCGTGCCTTTTGCTTCAGGGCTGCGGACCGGGTGGACTTGGTGCGACGCCAGGTGGTGTCCAAGATATGCAGTCTGCCAGGGCACTCGTTCAGCAAGGTGTTGTGCCGTCTCCTTCTGCATTTCTGCCCGAGGGGATGCTATCCGAATTTGACCTGCCCATCAGCGGAGATGTTTGTACGGACGCGCTTTGCTTAGATGCGGCTTTGGGCATAGCGCCCGATGAGAATGGTGTGGCCTCTGAGTGGGTTCAAATAGGACTCTCCTCTGGCATTGATCCCGACAACTTCGTGCGTTCTTCAATCGCAACTGTATATTGTATCGATGTTTCAGGATCTATGGGGTGGGGCAGCGGGGAAAATCGTCCGGCTAATATCGCAGCTGATTTGTTGGCCTCCATTACGGCGCAAATAAACGCCGGCGATGATGTGGCGATAGTCACCTATGGTAACACAGCGATGGAGCACTTGAGCTTTACCGCTGGCGATGATCCTGCGATTACAAATGCGCTCAATACATTACCTGCAGGTGGTGGTACCGCAATGATGGCTGGACTCGCTAAAGCGTACAACGTAGCAGCGCAATACAGTGGTGGCGCTGATCAAGTGAGAGTTATGTTGTTTACAGATGAACAACCTAATATTGGTAGTACTGAGCCCGGTTCATTTCGGGACCTAGTGGAAGCGAATGGTTTTCAAGGTGTAGGTATCACCATCTTTGGTTTAGGGTTGGGGCTTAACAGCGAGTTATTTAGCTTTATGGCTGATGTACTTGGGGCCAATGCTTTCTCATTGTCAAATGTAGAGCAAGTGCCGGGATTTATGGATGACAACTGGCCCTGGTTTGTGAGTCCTATTGCTAAAAATCTCAATATTGCGACAACCACGACGGATGTTAATTTTGTAAAAGGCTACGGATTTCCGGGCAGTGGAAATACAGTGGAAGAAGCGATGAATGTGGCGACTGTATTTTTGAGTAAAAATAAAGGCGCGTTAATTCTTAAATTCCACACTGAAGGCGAGACATCCTTTGCTGCCGGTTCTGGCGCTTCACTGACCATTGATTATGAAGACATCGACGGCACCCCGCACAACAATACTTTGCAAGCCTATTACGATGGAACACCGCTTGATGGCAATGGCTACTATATGCCAGAGCCTTCGGTTCTCAAGGCAATGGCGCTAGTGACATTGGTGGAAGGCATGCGAAGTTCAGCAGAGGCTTATAGTTTCTATAATGCGGGTGGGGATGCATCGCCTGAAAATATCGTTGCACAGGATTTGGCAATTGGTATTCTCAGTGGGGTTTTGACTCGCTTTGATTCGGACGCACTAATGATAAATGAACCTGCGTATACTGCAGAGGCCGACTTCTGGGCACAACTGTTAACGTTAATGCAAGCAGGGGCTCCTCAGGGAAATTTATATGGCTACGACTATTCCTTGTTGGACCGTATTCCTGATAATAGTAGTGAATGAATATTAAATTAGGAAGTAGGGATAATTGATATGAATGTTGGGGTTCATCTTTGGGTGGACCCCATTTTTTTAGACGGCGAGTCCAATTTCTAAGCCGCCAAATTGACTAGAAATGAGATTACTCAATAGATGCTTGCTCTTTAAACTCAGTACTTTCAAACTGCAGTATTAAATGAGTCATCCGTTTTAATCTACGATTGTTTTTATTAAAAGCCTGCCCCCTGAGCGTTGCGAGTGATTTAGCTCCATGGATCGATGGCTTTCGTTATTGGCGCTGTTACTTGCACATTGATTGAATGTCCCGGTATTGACGTAAAATTCTCTTTTTTCTGCCATCTTCCTGAAATGATAAAAAACGATATGGGCTCCGATGCTCTGATGTCATTTTATTGGCTCGTGTTCATTTTTTTCTGCCATACCTTTAAATAATATGCACTTCGGTGTGTACTATTCCAATCAATATAACTGAAGTTTGAATTTTAATTTCTGCCACTAACGATGGTGAGATAACGGGTTTGCCGTTCTCTAATTAGTTGTCCCGTGTTACCAAAATTTGTTTGAATAAGGCATCTTTGTTTGACAGACTAGATAGAGAATCGCACACAAGTATCACTAACATTCCGCTATTTAAATTTATTCTTTGGAGAAATAAGAAATGAATTTTTTTAATTTCAAATTACTATTAGTGGCCTCTATCATTATAACCGGAAGCAGCAGTCTCATGGCTGGCGAGCCTCGAACGCAATATATCGTACAATTTAAAGAGGCGCAGGGAGACAAAGGCCGTGCGGGAGTTGCGAAAGCTAATGCTCAAGTGATGAGGGATTTCGAATCCCGTAATGCCCAAGTTATTCGAGCGCCGGGTCCAGTCATTAATGCATTGCGCAATAACCCTAATATCGCTTATGTCGAGCGGGATCTCATCCGATATCCGTTGGCTCAAGAGGCGCCTTATGGCATCGCGATGGTACAAGCTGATTTACTGAGTCATATCGCTGCAAGCTCGAAAACCATCTGTATCATCGACTCGGGCATCAATCTAGGTCATGAAGATCTTCCCAACAATGGCACCATTACCGGTACCAGCGATACGGGAACGGGGGATTGGTTTACGGATGAAAATCATCACGGCACTCATGTAGCCGGTACCATTGCGGCGCTCAATAATATGGAAGGCGTTTTAGGCGTATTGCCCAATGGAGATATTAATCTTCACATCATTAAGGTGTTCGGTGCTGATGGTTGGGCCTACTCCTCTAGTTTGATTGCGGCATTGGATAGCTGTGTCGACAATGGCGCAGATATCGTTAGCATGAGTCTTGGCGGTTCATTTAAAAGTAAATTCGAAAAAGATGCTTTCGCTAGTGCTTATGCCAACGGCATTATCAACGTTGCCGCTGCGGGTAACGACGGCAATACACGTCATTCCTACCCTGCTTCTTACGATGCGGTTATCTCTGTTGCAGCAATCGATTCCGAGAAAGAAGTGGCAGCGTTTTCACAACAAACCAATCAAGTGGAATTGGCTGCTCCGGGTGTTCAAGTTCAGTCAACGGTACCTACAGGAACAGGTCTTGCGACCAGCGTTGTTGTCAGTGCTGTGGATTACGCCAGCGATGCAATGGAAGGCTCAGTTCAAGGTGTTGAATCTGGCCCCTTGGTTAATTGCCAAACCGGTGAATATGACTGTACCGATGCAGCGGGAAAGATCTGCTTGATAGAGCGCGGTAATATTTCTTTTGCTGATAAAGCGCAGGCTTGCCAAAACGGTGGAGGGGTTGCCGCTATTATTTATAATAATACCGCAGGCGCATTATTGGGTACGTTGGGTGATGTGGTCGTTGATATTCCAGTTGTTGGGGTTAGCCAAACCGATGGCGTTATTATGCTTGGTGAACTAGGAAACTCGAGTACGGTTGACGTTGGTCCAAGTCATTACGCTTATTTCGATGGTACCTCTATGGCCACGCCACATGTTTCTGGTGTGGCTGCATTGGTCTGGAGTCACCATCCGAGCTGTACGAATGAAGAAATTCGATTGGCTTTGCAAATGACAACAATGGATCTGGGAATAGTAGGCCGGGATGATGCTACTGGGCATGGATTGGTGCAAGCGAAAGCGGCAAGTGATGAAATCAGTGCCAATGGTTGTCCTACCTCATCAAGTGAAGGTGGCGGTAATGACGGTGGTGGGAATGGAGGAGGTCCAGACAAGCCTTGCAGAGGAAAAAAATGTAACTAGCGGTTAATCGTTAAGTACAATTCAAAAGCCGCATTGAAAATTCAATGCGGCGCTGTATTTTTTCGAAAGGTATGACGTTTAATATTATTGGGTTATCTCCGGTGTTTTAGTGCTTTCAAGCTTTCGGGCGATAGGGGAGCGATAGTCGTGTAGTGATTATTGTCTTTTTAGATGTCTTGACTATTACAGACTTAGATCCACTACCATATCGATCCGGCCAGATCACTTGCAACCTCCAATAGAATGGTCGAGGTTTCATCGTTATTGATGGTGATCGCGATGGTACCTCCTGTGTCACGATTGTGTAACAGTAGCCCAGAATAAATAATTTCGGAGCCAGTGTGGCCAACAAACTCTACGTCAATGTCTAAGCCAGTGCCTATATCTATATCTATGTTAAAAAATTGAGTGCCTAAACCATATTGGTTATTACTAGTGAGCATCTCCCTCAAGGACTCATCACTCAGAATTTCACTGCCTGATTGGTTGTAGCCCCATAATGCTTCAGCCCAACGAGACAAGTCTTCTGGTGTGGAGGCAATGCTACCCGGAAAATTACTAATTCTTAAAACATGAAAGTCGGGCCAAATGTAATTGACAATATGACCCGCACCGAGATCTACATGGCCTTTCGCGAGGTTTTTCCCGACATATTCTTCGCCAGCAAAATAGGTACTCGATAAATTCAATGGTTTGAGAAAGTAGCGTCTAAGTGCCTTTGAAAAAGAATCCTCGTGATTGACAGATTTCAAAACTCTAGTGAGCATGATGCCAGCGATGGTATAGTTTATATTGGCGTATTGAAATTTCACTCCAGGGTCTTGAGTTGGTGATGTTGCATAATTTTTTACAATGGCTTTAGGCCCTAGTAAATAGGCTAAAACATTAATGTTAGCGTTACTCTGAATCACCTCTAACAAGGAATCCATGCTAGATATCTCATCAATCAGGCCGGATTGATGACTGAGTAATTGGCGCATTGAGATATTGGGATTGATTTTGCTAGACCGGTTAATCGCAGGGATCCAGTCTTCTATTGTGTCTTCTAGGGTGAAGTTATACCCCTCATCAATTAATTTTAAAGCTAAAGCAGCAACAAAGGTTTTAGTAATGCTGCCAGGACCCATCAATTGAGACGGATCAAGTGGAGTTTTTTTGTCTAAATGTTCATATCCCGTCGCACCAATCCAAGTGGGGCCCCGACCGAAAGAGACGGCTGCGGATATGCCAACGATACTGAGTTCATTCTGATTGTAGAACTGAAAATATTCTTCGAGAATTTCTTGCTGAGCGTCCCCTATTTGCGAATTCAATTCGTACTCTCGAAAAACACGTACATTATAACGAACCTCTCTAAGTTCATTTGTGACATAAGCAGTTAGGTCATTGTAGCCATGACGTAAAGGGATTTCTTCGTGTTGATATCCCGAAAGCAAAAACTTATCACTGTAGAGTTCAAGGCTTGAGGAATCAGCACTCGCCACTATCGAAAGTGATATTGAGTTTTGAGAGGAAGGCACGGTTAAAGAGTAGTTCTTTATCTGTTGTTGGAAACTAGGCTCCATTTCGAAATTCATTACATCAAATTGCTCAAGGCTGGGCCCGCAAGCTGTGAGCAAAAGCGCTATCGGTAGGAGGAAAAAAGGTTTAAAGATTGTTTGATGGCGCATTGTAGGAAAGCTCTATTCAGATTAGATGAGATTTTGTTTTAAGGAGATATATCAATTAGCAATGGGGACAATATACTACCGGTAGGATGGGAACAATACAAAATATTGGAAGTGTGTTATGACGTTTTCAGAAGTATAATGGGGGAATCAATGGGATATAAGATGATTCGGATTGACCTCTAGGTTTCAGGAGGGCGCAATCAATAATTAGGAGGTAGGCCTAGGTCGATAGGCACGGAATTTTGAACGGTCTCTATCAACTCCTTTTTTATCATCTCAGAAAGTACCGCGACTCTCTTTAATCGTGATCTCCTTACGAGCATTATCATGTTATTGGATAATGTTTTTGTATGACAGACGCGCCTAATTTTTCTCTCTATTGATTTGTAAAATAATCCATAACTATCCAATACGATAAATCGACCCTATGACTAAAAAGACCTTAAGTTTAAAAGTAAAAAGGAAACAGGCTAAGCCATTAGAAAACGCGGCTACCCTTAGACAGGGCGATGACGAGTCTAGCGGCGATCCGAAAAAGCGTTTCTTCAATGGTATCGCTATCAATCCTTCTCCCTGTATCCGACTAGAAATGGGTTCTCAACAGCTGACCACGCGCGCAATAGATTTGTATCGAAAAGGTAAGAGTGTTACGTAGGGCGCTTTCCAATCTTAAACCCGCTGAGGCTGTGAAGAAGCTTGTTGAGTTACTGGAGGAATATCCTTCGAATGAAGAGCTGTTGGATCTTTTGAATGGCCGGCAATAGAAAGACATTTTTTGTCAATAATTAATTTGAACTCAAGGGTAAGTGCGTATAGGAAGTAAGAATTTAAGAGATGATTGTGTTTTGGAAAATATTTAATCTTCTTACCCAACAAGGGGTTGTTTTATCGGGGGGAGATCAACCCCAGCTTCTATTGAACGCCCAACAGACCTTCATGGCTTATGATGGTAAAGGTGCTATTACCAATATATTGCAGCGTGATACTGTTATACGAACTGCCGGTGATTGAACCTGAGGCACCAGTGGCAGTTTTTTCTGCCCAAATGTATAGGCGTTCGGACGTAGCCACAATTAATTTTGAACCATCTCCAGACAGAGCCATATTACCTAAGTCTTCGTCTACTGAATTCTGGAATCTCCAATTGTTCCCAGTATCGGTAGAAAAATAGATCCTCATCGAATGAGAGAAACCCCTAAGCCCGTCGACTACGACAATTTTTAATCCATCATCGGATAAAGCTACGGATGGGAAAAGGAAAGGCTGAGCAGAGATCAGTGCCCAACTCACACCAAAATCAGTAGAACGATACAACTCATGGCTAATAAGTGGAAACGAAACACCTGTTGTCCCAATGAGAACGCGACCATCAGCAGAAGTCGCAACGGAGCTCCAGGTTTTTTCAGGTTCTCGCAATGTCCAGGTTATGCCGGAGTCGATGGAGGTATAGAGTTGTTGATTAAATGCAAATGGACCCACCAATGCCGCTAGCTTAGTTCCGTCTGCGGTGGAGACCAAATCGCCCCATTCTCTGATTCCTTGGGCAGTCCAGTTTAGACCTGAATCCACAGAGGTAAAGATCTGATCACCACCAACCACTGCTACCAATTTAGTACCGTCGGCGGAGGAGACAACCGAGGTCCAATTTCTAACGGATTCACGAGCTCAGCATGATCAACGATATAGCCCACGTTAGATTCTGCTTGTACTGATGTTTCTGTATGGTACTCCCATAAGAGTCCCTGAATATCAGCATCAGGTTGACTATTGCAAACGTAAGTTGTGTTAGAAATTTCGAGAGAACCCAAATTTCCATTTTCATCACTGTCTATCCCCGAATCGATTCTAATCCCACCTGAAGAGCAATTAGATCCGGGTGGTATGATGAGTGTTGCGATTAAAGAGTTGAGGCCACCATCATCGTCACCTCCATTCACGCCATTGCACACTTTCTCAAAGTTATTCACTTCTGCTTCATCCAAAATGCCATTTCCATTTTCATCCAAACCTGTTTCTACCAATGTCCCACCGTTGAAACAGTCTGCGTCATCATCGAAAAGGGTACTGGTTTCAGCGATGGCTACTGCTAGTGTTGTATCTCGAGTATCTGTGTCCTCGCCTTCACTACCTCCGCAGGCCGCAAGAATTGTGAAACAAAAAAAGGAAATCGATAAATGCTTCATACTTGGAATCCTGTAGACTCTACGAATATTGATGGGGTGGGGCATACTACCTGGCAAAATTAGGTAGATCAAAAAACTCACAATAAACGGCGTCATTTGACTTATGACTATATCGCTTTCCCTCCCCTCTCTTTAAATTCACTCAACGTTCCCAAGCATCTTGTGGTTACCCGATTCGTAACGTTCTCGCGGTCTATATTTCACATTTACCGATATGGGTGAGATTATCGGTTATTGATAACGTTAACTCTGGAGACCAAAATCTCAGTTACGCGCATCAGTATTATAAACATCACTTTAATATTTAGTTTTGCCATCACTGCTGTCCCATTAACTTTCAAAATAAATTCCTCTGAAGCTTATCCGGTGACTGATATTCGATAGTACCTCCCTTGAGAACGGAAATAAGATCTCTCTTTTCAAATAAGTTTAGCTGCAAAAGACGAAGTATCTGCTGCATGCTCCTACTCAGTTTTGATCTAAAACGGAGGAATGCTATCAACAAATGCATGCACATTGTTATCCATATCTGAGTCAGAACTGCATTCTTACTGGTGCCTACAAATGATTTGATTTTCAGGTTCTGCTTGATCCATTTAAAAAATAATTCC
>JAHRWA010000009.1 GCA_019090455.1 Pseudomonadales bacterium
GATACCCCATTTGCATAGGTATTTAACAAACTCTCTCTAAACGAATTGGCAAATCGCTTTCGCTGTTCTGGGGAGGCGCTCTTATAATGCTTGGCCATCACACGCCTGGAAATACTGCGAAAATCAATAAAGGGCCCCAAGGTATCCTCCACCACATTGCGATAAAAATCGGGGGCAGTGGGCTCAACTTCCTCTTTAAGCAAACTCGTCAAGCGGTCAGTTAAGCCACGAACTAAATCATCTGGAGAAACAGGCTCTGCCGCAGATGCCAGAATCGGGAACCCAACACACACTGCGATTAGCGCAATAAGATGTATAAACTGATGTTTCATTACGTATACTCCATAAAATTCCAATAAATTGACCATTGAGTCCTCAGCCAATCTCGACCACTATTATAGCCAGCCTACCCTTCCCAGCAACTGCCCACCGGTCAAACTCCTCAGCAAATCACACACAGTTTTGAAGAAACCTTAGCGATTGCGTATAAATCGCTCTCATCTGATCTATTCAAACAGGCTATGCTTGCAAACAGAGAGGACAAACCGTTTAATAAGCGCGATTTTGTAGCCCCTGTTTTTTGTAACTCCTGTTTTTTTGTAACTCTCACTCAATTTCGCATTCCCCTAAATGTAATTAAGGAACCCACTCCAACGATGACTCTTCCTGTCTTGATGCTCCCTTTTGTGGCAATTGTCATTGGCTTAATTGTCTTAGTCTGGAGCGCTGACAAGTTTGTCTACGGCGCAGCCTCCCTCGCCCAAAGCTTGGGGATGTCCACATTAATGATCGGCCTTACTATTGTAGCCTTAGGGACTTCTGCTCCAGAAATAATGGTCTCCATTATTTCCTCTATAGGCGGCAGCCCTACCTTAGCCATCGGCAATGCGCTGGGCTCAAATATCGCGAATATTGGATTAGTGCTCGGCGTTACCACCCTCGTTTGCGCCTTACCTACACAGTCACGACTGCTCAGGAAAGAGCTCCCTTTGTTATTGCTGGTTACTGTTGGAGCCATTGCATTACTGGCAAACCAAGAATTCACTGCCCTGGATGGATCGCTTCTTTTAGTAGGGCTAGCGCTATTTATCATATGGTTAATCATGAACAGTAAGAGCGGAGGCGACATCAGTTCGGAGAGTAGTACCGGTATTGTAGATAGTACTGATAATGGACAGAGCGAAGATCAGAATTCTCTCAGCACAGGAAAATCTATTTTTTGGTTCCTATTCGCTCTTGCTTTACTGCTCTGCAGCTCAAAAATGCTCGTATGGGGCGCTATTGAAATCGCCCTAGAATTAGGCATAGACGAAGTCATTATTGGCCTAACCATTGTAGCCATTGGTACTAGCCTGCCAGAGCTAGCGGCCTCTATCATCAGTGCGCTAAAGGGCCATCATGATCTTGCCATTGGTAATGTCATCGGATCGAACATCTTGAATCTATTGGCTGTCATGCCCTTCCCTGGCCTGCTCGCGGCCGGGCCCATCAATGCCGAGATATTCTGGCGAGATGGACTCACCGTAATGGGACTAACGGCTGTCTTAGCCCTATTTCTTTATACTTCAGCTAAAAAAGGTAAACTCAACCGATTCCACGGAGTCTCATTTCTCTGTATCTACTGCGGGTACCTATGGGTGCTCTATCAAGCCTCAGCGACCACAGGAATTTAGAATTCAAATGCCCACTCCCCCGTCTTTTATTCAATCCGGCAAACGAGTGCTCAGTATTGAGCAGAAAGCCATTGAGAATTTAGTACCGAGTATCGATGCTAAATTCGACCAGGCATGCCAATTAATGCTGGCATGCACTGGACGAGTCGTGGTAACGGGTATGGGAAAGTCTGGCCACATAGGCCATAAGATTGCTTCTACCTTAGCGAGCACAGGGACACCCGCCTTTTTTGTACATCCTGGAGAAGCCAGTCACGGTGATTTGGGCATGATCACTCCCAACGACGTAGTTCTTGCGATATCCAACTCAGGTAATACCAATGAGATAATCACAATATTACCGCTGATAAAACGGATGAACGCCTCATTGATTAGTCTGACGGGCGACCCGAAATCTCGGCTGGCATTGGCGGCAAATGTAAACCTGAATGTCACCGTGGAAGAGGAAGCCTGCCCGTTGGGCCTCGCCCCAACCTCTAGCACTACAGCAACGCTAGTAATGGGTGATGCACTGGCCGTTGCCTTATTAGAAGCGCGAGGTTTCACTGCTGAAGATTTTGCACTGTCCCACCCTGGCGGAAGCCTCGGTAGAAAGTTACTACTATTGGTTTCAGATGTTATGCACAGCGGCACACAGATACCGGTGGTCAAGGAAACCACCACCGTGAGTGAAGCGCTGTTAGAAATGACACGCAAAGGATTAGGTATGACTTCTATTATTGACTCAGACGGACGACTCACCGGAATTTACACTGACGGTGACTTGCGGCGCACCTTAAATCAAGGCTTGGCGATCCACAACACCTCCATAAGGGAAGTCATGTCTGACAATGCCACAACGGTGACCCAAAACAGGTTGGCGGCAGAGGCTGTCAAAATCATGGAAGACAATAAAATCAATGGTCTGATGGTGGTCGATGACACCAACAAACCAATCGGCGCTTTAAACATGCAGGATTTACTCAGGGCCGGGGTGGTATAAGAAATGGAACATACGGAAATACAAAAGAGCAACGACATAAGCTCAGACATTCGTGCACGAGCCAAACGTATCAAGTTATTGGTGTTGGATGTAGATGGGGTTCTCACCGACGGACGACTTTATTTCGACGCTAACGGCGTGGAAATAAAGAGTTTTGATTCTCAAGATGGTCACGGAATCAAGATGCTACGGCAAACCGGAGTAGAAGTGGCGATCATTACAGGAAGAACCAGCAAAATTGTTGAAATCAGGTCTGCTAACTTAGGCATAACCCAATTGATACAAGGTCGAGAAGATAAAAAGATCGCTTTAATGGAGATGACCAAAAATCAAAATATCTCCACAGATCAAATTGCCTATGTTGGAGACGATTTGCCTGACCTACCGGCCATTCGTTATTCTGGGCTGGGTGTCGCCGTGGCTAATGCCCACGCCTTTGTCAAAGCCAATGCCAATTGGACCACCGAGAATTCAGGAGGCAGAGGTGCCGTGCGGGAGATCTGCGATTTCATCATGGACTCGCAAGACAACTTAGACAAAGCATTACAAGAATACTTGTGATCATTATCCTCAAATTCAAAAATATTGTGAGGCGAAAGTAGCCCGTGAGTCATCGACAACTTGTCATCTTATTTGGTACCACGCTGACAGCGATTATATTCGCCATCGCGTGGTTTTCTCAGACAGTTTCCGAGACCAGTAAAAAACAACAGAGACTTGCCGATTCCTTACCGGATTTCATTATTCGAGATTTTAACAGCCAACAATTTAACGCTGACGGCAAACTACAATACGAAATGGAAGCAAATCAACTGATACATTACCCCACCAATGATGCAACAGAATTGGACTCACCAGTGCTAAAGTTCGAATCTGAAGTCAAAGGCAGCTGGACAGTTCAATCAGAAAGAGGCTTCGTGGCCACTGATGGCAATATCGTTGAACTGAATGGCAATGTACTACTGACTCGACAGGCGACGCTCGAAGATTCCGTGACAATGGCGACAGAAACTCTATACCTACACCTGGATAAAGAATTCGCAGAAACCACGAAGCCTGTTATTATTTCGTCAACTAATACCACTGTTGAAGCAGTGGGTATGCAGGCGGATTTCACCGACAACCGACTCATACTCGTATCAAAAGTCCGAGGAAGACATGAAATCCCCAGTAAACCGTAACAACCTGTGCTTTTTAATTAATTGGCGAAGTCTTATTAAGTTGCCGAGGTTCTCGGTAACTCAATTGAATTTGCACCTCTTTTATTTGGGGTCGGTATTGTTCGGGTTTTCACAAATGGCTCTGGCTCTGGATACCGATCACAACCAGATGCTAGAGATTCAATCCAACACGGCAGAGCTAGACGAAAACAAAGGCACTGCAATTTATCGGGGCGCCGTAGAGCTGAGTCAAGGAAGTCTTTTGATCACCGCCCAAACCCTCACCATTTATAATTCCGCAGAGGGTGTGAGTAAGGTAATCGCGGAAGGTGATCCCGCCAAGTATTCTCAAACCATTAACGAGAACAAAGAGCCTGTCCATGCTCATGCAATGGAAATCACCTACTACCCTGCCGATGAAAAGCTGGTTCTATCAAAACACGCCAAACTAACTCAAGGTGGCAGCCTCTTTGAAGGCGATAAAATTGACTACGATATTCAGAAGCAACGGCTTACTGCCAACGGCGGCACTAACACCGAGCACTCAACAAGAACCAACAACGGAACTCAGCCTAACGTAAAACAATCTACAGGCAGAGTGAAAATGGTATTACCCCCCTCCAAAAGTACGGTGACTCGAACCGAATGAGTGTATTAAGAGCATTAAATCTAGCGAAAAGTTATAAAAGCCGTCATGTGGTAGAAGACGTTTCCTTATCCATTAAAAGTGGCGAAATTGTAGGGCTTCTAGGCCCTAATGGAGCCGGCAAAACCACCTGCTTTTACATGATTGTGGGCTTGGTCCCCCAAGACAAAGGCAATGTATTTATCGATGATCAAGATATCACGACCCTACCCATGCATGCTCGCGCACAACAGGGTCTTGGCTACCTACCACAGGAAGCGTCTATTTTTCGCAAACTCAGCGTGACAGATAACATCATGGCCATCCTTGAAACGAGGAAAAATCTGTCAAAGCCAGAGAGACGAGAAAAACTCGCGATATTGCTCGCAGATTTCCATATAGAGCACATAAAAGATTCTTTAGGAATGAGCCTCTCGGGAGGCGAAAGGCGTCGTGTAGAGATTGCAAGAGCACTGGCAACCGATCCCAGCTTTATACTGTTAGATGAACCTTTTGCGGGCGTTGATCCTATTTCAGTTAACGACATTAAGAGTATCATTAAGCAATTGAAAGAAAGAGGTCTGGGTGTATTAATCACAGATCATAACGTAAGAGAAACACTCGATATTTGCGAACGTGCCTATATAGTAGGGCAAGGGCACATCATTGCTGAAGGCTCACCTAACGATATATTAAAAAATGAGCAGGTAAGAGA
>JAHRWA010000010.1 GCA_019090455.1 Pseudomonadales bacterium
CTGCTTTTCCATGATCTTCTCCGCTAGGTTATTTCGTTACAGTTTATACGCGGAGTTAGACTAGCTACTTTAGGGTGGATAGGAAGACGGTTTATAATGATCGCTTACGTCGTTAACTCGATAATTCCATTTCGGACGATGATTCCGTTATCCGGTATATCTAACGCTTCTTTTACGATGGCATCCAGTAAATCATCATCACCTAACAGAGGGGACTGGGAAATTCCAACAACCCAGGGATGAAAGTTTTCGGAAAGACCTAGGGAAATAGGGCCTTCCAATTTATCGTTCGCTTCACTTTGATAAGCAATCCCCAAAGTTAGCCAGTCAGTCACATCCCACAATCCTCCTAAATTAACAGTGGGCGACATCATCGTTTCTACCCCGACCTTCACATCAAACACCGTCAAAAAAGGATCTAGCTCTGCCCCACACAAATTGATGCCGGTACCTTCAAACACATATTTCGACTCCTCTCCTTCACCTATTCGCCCACACACCTGATTCGTCATCTGCGTGAGTTCTTGTATCAATAAACTAGGAGATCGAAAAGGGAGGTTTACGCCTAAACCAACATAGGATAATCCCACGCTAATCCCAATTGAAATTGTATCTGTCAATTCATAACCCACTGACGGAGAGAAATAAGTCAGTCGGGTAATACTAAATTCCTTGCCATAAACGAGTCCGGGATCATCATCCTTTCGAGTCATGCCAAAAATCATTGGTGCATAAACTGAATTAGCAAAAGTGAATTTGGATCCTTTGGGATTATAGGAAATACCGCCAAGTGGTGCGGCTAATACAGGTAGCGCAGTATGACCACCACCCGGTAAATAAATGGCGAACTTATCAATACTGGTAGATTTTCCGGCGAGAGGATCAAAAAAACCTTTGGCCTCATTATTGTCTTTGAAAGCTTGACTATTTTCTTGAAATTGACCGTTAAGAGAAACATCTCCGGCTATCAGCTTTACTTCATATTGCCGACCTTTAAGCCGAGTCAGACCTGCAGGATTAAAATGAATAGAATCGATACCCGGTGGGTCGGCAGTGACCGCATTACCCAACGATATTGCTTTCGCGTTTCCAATTAAAAGGTTCTGAAACAACTGTCCATAGCTTGAATTACAACTCAACAACAAACAGAACACCAATGCACTTTTTATTATTTTCCTTTGCATCCAGTTCATCCCGTCTAAATTTTTTTATATCAAAATACTTCTATTCAATCACCTTACTTATATAATTAATTTTTACGTTCTAAAAAATAGCGTTAAGTTCTATTAACAATCAGACTTAACACTAACAACTAGATCAATGTGCATATTTCTTTATAAATACACAGAAACTTCTATCTCTTAAACAGTCTGTTCCTACTCAAACCGCCAACTTAACAGTTATTCTTATCTGTAAACCAGAAACTGTCAACTTCATTTTCTATATAAAATGAATTATTTAAACGAGAATTTTCGCGCTGACTTTCATCGCAAAAAGCTACGATGCAATTTTTTTAATATCAAATTCGAGTTAATCACAAAAAAATTTGAAGAAGCGTAAAGCTGCTTTGAGAAAAGATTTTAAAATTGAGGATAGAACTAGAAGTAAACACCCTATATCGTCAATTCAATAACTCCACTGTAAATCAAAAGAGAGTTTGAAAAGTACATGTTAAAAAAGAGTGCTTAAACAGACTGTCCAAGATGGGACAGTCTGTTTATATTTAACGAGTAAGAAATTTAAATACTTGGAATTTTGAAGAGCGAGATTAAAAAAATTCGCTTTACAAACACTATAGATTCAAACGAAACGCCATCAAGTGATCCGATGGTTCTGACCCCACAAGGTCACTCCCGCCTGCAGCAATAATAACGTACTGCTTACCATTCACTTCATAAGTCATAGGTGTCGCATTTCCTGTCGCAGGCAATTTATACTCCCACAGCAATTTTCCTGTAGCCGTTTCAAACGCGCGAAATTTCTGATCCGGAGTAGCCGCAATAAAAGTCACACCTGCTGAGGTACTAATGGCGCCGCCCAACGTCATCTGTTGACGATTATCGTTTTCTCCTTTGGCCGCTTCAGTTAACAACGGCGTTTCCCATAAAATTGTGCCCTTCGACATATCCAATGCCACCAATTTTGACCAAGGTGGAGGCGTACAAGGTGTACCATCTTTAGCAGCGAAAAATTGCGCTCGCAAACCATAAGGCGTGCCCATCAATGGAATTAGATTTGGCCTTCTAAAAGAAAACAACTCGCTAAATATTCCACCCAACCATTTTAAGCTGTATTTTTTATCCAGGTGCAAAATAATAGGGAAGTTCATCACAGGTGCAACGAGAATGCCTCGCTCAGAATCAAATGTCGCTCCGCCCCAACTAAACCCACCACCAGCACCGGGAATCTGTACGATGCCGTTAGCGTTGTAAGGTGCGTAAATTTGAGGATCAGGCATTCCTTCTACTAACGCTTCACACTCTTTCTTGTGTTGTGGCGTCAATCCATAAAGATTTCTTAAATCGAGGGTATGCGGTATCAAAGGAGGTGGAGCCACAGGGAAGGGTTGAGTTTTCGCCATCACCTCACCTGCTAATGCTTTTTGAGGAACAGCGCGCTCAATAATTTCATGTATCGGCTCGCCTGTCTCTCGATCGAAGGTGTAGATCATGCCCATCTTCGTCAGTTGAATCGCCGCTTTGCGTATTTCGCCATCAATGGTCAAATCAACCAACAAAGGCGGAGTAGGCAAATCATAATCCCAAACATCATGATGGACCAATTGAAAATGCCAAACACGTTTCCCGGTTTTTGCATCGAGCGCCACCAGACTGTTGGCATAAAGATTATCACCCACTCGCTCACCACCATAGTAATCCGGTGCAACAGTGGCGACAGGCGCATAAATTAATCCCAACTCTGGATCAGCACTAAACCCTGACCAAACATTTCCAGCACCGGTTTTTTCTGCCGATCCCGGCGCCCAAGTCGCATAGGCTTCTTTGTCTTCTGGGCCAGGTATTGGGCGGAATTTCCAAAGTGCTTTACCACTCAACACATCAAATGCCCGGATATAACCTTTGGGCCCGTCAATTCTGAGACCATCCATTGGCGAATTACCCACTACGATAGTGTTATCAATAATGACAGGAACAGTCACATTATAAATTTCACCATCGAACATCTCTTCATCTTTTGCTCTGAAATTTACGATTCCTTTGGTCCCAAAAGATTCACATATTTTCCCATTTTGTGCATCAATGGCAAACAAATCTCCCATTTGCGAGACATGTAACAAGCGCGTTTTACAATGCGCACCTGCCTTCGCATTAGGATTGTCGTGATAAACAATCCCCCAACAATTTCCCCGAATAGAACTGTGCTCTCGCCCCAAGGTTGAAAAATCAAACCGCCATTTTGTTTCGCCTGTTTCTGGATTCAATGCCATGATGTCTTCATCAGGCGTACAAGCAAAAAGTGAATCGTCAATCATCAGCGGCGTGTTAGCAAACGCGCGAAGCAAACTCGTTTTCTCATCTTCACCGGCAATGCGTATATCCCAAGCCAACTCTAGGCCTTTCACATTTTCTGGCGTAATTTGCGTTGCGGATGAAAATCGCGAGTAACTCACATCACCGCCATAGGCTTGCCACTCAGGCGCTACATTGGTGGCCGCATCATCTACGTTTCCCCCATCAGTTGCCAGAGTTCCCTCTGATACAATCAGGCTCGCGATTAAGAAAACAAATAAACGTCTCGCTTGGTGGCGTTTGCTATTGAAATAATGGTGGGTGATTAAAGAGAGTTTGATGATGAAATTCCTCCAAAAGAAATCAAAAAAAAATGGTGTCAGGACTTTATACTTTCTGTATACCGAATTCAACAATAACAGGTTTTGCTCCATTTACTCTCGCTCAAAACGACCTCCTAACCTGATATCTCTAACAGATGGCCAACCGCCTTTCGTCTACTATCGAACGATGAAAGTGCTATTTCTTTCTTTGCTTTTTAAGGTTTGATTAGAGCGATGGGGTTGGTAAGATCTATCTCATTCGAGCACACCATCAATCAGTTCACAGGAATCGATCAGTTCACAGGAATCAGTTAGTTCACAGGAGAAGATGATATGGATTTCGGTTATCATGAAGAGAATGAAATTTTTCGGCAAAAGATTAAAGACTTTCTTAAAGAAAATATAACGCGAGAATTCCGCGCCGAAGTGCGAGAAATGCAAGGCAAAGGAATGGGACCGCTCACCAAAGAACTCATTTTAAAAATTGGTGATATGGGTTGGATAGGAATGAGTTGGCCGGAAGAATACGGTGGTAGGAATGCGGATCGTATAGATCAATATATTTTTGAAGAAGAGTTTGTCCGCGCTCGCGTCCCCCTTAACATCGGAAATTTTATTGAGCAAGCTCCTGCCATTATGGCTTCTGGTAGCGAAGAGCAGAAAAAGTATTTTATACCGCGACTCGTACGCGGAGAGATCACCTTCGCACTAGGCTATTCAGAACCCAGTGGAGGAACCGATCTCGCCTCCTTAAAAACGCGAGCTGTGGAAGGGCATAACGACTACGTCATCAATGGCCAAAAAACGTTTACCTCCGGCGCTGAAACCGCTAGCCACATTTATCTCATGACACGTACTGATCCAGACAAGCCAAAACACGAAGGTATTTCCATTTTTCTCGTCCCTATGGATACCCCCGGCATCACCGTCCGCCCTCAGTGGACACTCTCAGGTGGACGCACCAACGAAGTTTTTTTTGACGATGTCAAAGTCCCTAAGACCACCATGTTAGGCAATAAAAACGACGGTTGGTACATAGGTTCAAAGGCTCTTAATTTAGGTCGTGCAGGTGCCATGCGTTACTACACCTACGTCTCCTTATTTGAAGAGACATTGTATTTTGCACGTTCAAATCCCTTAGGCGTTGAATTAATGGCCGATGAAATCGCACGCGATAAAATGGCCGAACTTTATTGTGAAGCCCAGGTAGCACGGTTATTCACTCTACGCAGTCTTTCGATGGTGCGGCGTGGGATTGCTCCTCCTTATGAGATTTCATCTGAGAAAGTATGGGGGCCTGAATTTCTCGTAAAGTCCACAGAGGTCATCAGCCAAATATTAGGTCCATACAATCAATTGTGGGAAGGTTCGGATCTCGCACCCCATCGTGGATCTTTTCCCAAACGCTATGTCAGCGCCATGGTATCCACCTTCGGCCACGGCAGTACGCAGGTAATGCGCGACGCTATCGCTCGTAGAGGATTGGATTTACCACGAGGACCGGTTTAATTCTTCATTTTTCCATTCATTGATTTGAATTCAGCATTAGAAAAATGACATGGCGCCCTAGAAATGGCGAGCTACGGATAACCAAAGAATTAAGAGACAGGAATACGAGACAATGGACACACTACTCAACGAAGACGAAGCACTTTTACGGGATCAAGCAAGAGCATTTCTAACCAAAGAATCACCCACCGCGTTAGTTCGAGAAGTTGAATCAGAAAACAAAGATTACGACCCATCACTCTGGAAAAAAACCGCTGAACTGGGATGGTTAGGCATAACACTACCAGAGGAATACGGTGGCACACCCGTCCCGTTTTCTCACCTGGGTTTATTGTTTGAAGAAATGGGACGAGGCATTGCGCCCATCCCCATACACCCCACCATGGTTGCCGCCCTAACAATCAATAAATCAGGCACAGAACAACAAAAGCAATCCATTCTCCCCGCCGTCATTAGTGGCGACAAAATACTAAGCTGGGCGTGGTTTGAGCGTGGCGGCGATATTGATTTATCCAGCGTTCAATTAGAAGCCATAGTAGAAGGCGATCACCTAGTACTATCTGGCACAAAACTGTTTGTGGATGGCTATCATCATGCAGATCAATGCTTAGTAGTGTGCCGAAGCCTAGCCGATAGCGAAGGAAATGAAGGTATTAGCTTGGTATTAGTCGACACTAACAGCAAAGGATTAAGCAGCGACCGCCTACCCACGATGGCGGGCGACATCCAAGATGCCGTTAGTTTTGATTCGGTAAGGGTTCCCCTCAGCAATGTCCTAGGCGAAGTTCACAACGGTGGTGCCGCTGCCGTTTCTCTACTGGAAACAGCGGTCATTTTAAATTGCTCGATGATAGTCGGCGCATCCCATAAAGCGATTGAGATGACGTTTTCCTACGCCAAAGATAGAGAAGCCTTTGGCCAACCGATTGGCTCCTTTCAAGCCATACAACATATGTGTGCGAACATGGTGACATGGGTAGATGGAGCCACGATGTTGACTCACGAAGCACTCTGGAAAATATCAGAAGGGTTGCCTGCTACCATCGAGATTGCCAGCGCTAAAGCATTCTGTAATGAACGCTGTCCCGCAGCACTTCGTGAAGGAAATCAAATTCATGCAGGAATCGCACAAATAAAAGAATATGATTTACAACTTTGGTATCGGCGTTCCGCGGCCTGGTGCATGCGACTGGGGACCTCCATTCAGCACCGACGAATCGTTGCGCGAGAGATAGGGATAGTCCCCAGCTAATACTAACTCGATCAGAAATTCACTTATCAGCTGGAAACAAACTTCGATTTTATAACTTCTAGCCATAGTTTCTAATCTATAGATTTTAACTATAAGTGGATTCTCTTTTTAAGTGAGTCACCTGTGAAGCACTATTAACCGCATGAGTTTTTTTGTTGGCGATACGAGAATTAATGCTCGTCACTTGAAAATCTTTTACCGCCTTCAAAATACTACGTGCACTAAATTGGCCTACAAATTTCCCATTGTCTTCGACTATGGGAACGCGCCGTCGATTATTGTCGATTAAATATTTCGCCACATCAATGATATCCATATTAGCTGGCAATACATCTACGGTTTTCGACATGAACTCACCCACGGTGCCGGACAATGAAGTGCCATGATACGTACTACTCAGAATCGCTTTTAAGCAGTCCATTTCTGAAATTACACCCACTACATTTCTATTATCATCTATAACGGTAGCCCCGGATATTTTGTGTTTTAACAAAACATTAATGGCTTGAAATAAATCCGTTTGGGGTTTAAAAACCACCGGATTCTCCGTCATCAAATCATCGGCATTGACAGACCTAGACATAAGCTTCTCCTCTCCCTAAACAGGTAAATTGACGTAACGCTTCTGATATCTACTAGAAGTACAACCACCACTATTACGACAAACTCACCAAATCGTCAAGCTTAAGATTTTGGCCTATTTCGCAACTATCAGCCGTATCAGTGATACAACCATCACTTAAAAACGCCTATCAGCATGATTCTATTAGGTTGATGCGACGATGGCCTAAATCGACATCGTCGCTCTTGAGATGAGAAATTTATTGACCTTTCGGCAACAAACATCTGCCATTGAACATCCGCCAATGAATATGGCGGTAAAAGAGGATATTGGAAACGAGAGTTACCAATTTGCTTAGTTTAAACGAGTAATGGTTATCATCGCCGATGGATTATCAAAGCGATGTTCTGCCGATAACACCGATGTGCTCAAGCCATCATCACTGGAAACAACCCCACTGTGAAATCGAATACGATCACTTTGATCCGAACGTTCAGCATTGAAGCCCTCCCCCGCATTATCAGCAGGTCCCGGAATAGTTCCCGCTGCTTCCGTATTACTTTCAGTACCCGCGTCCCAAACAGGCGCCTTTACACTCATACTCTCCCCTGTGTTTAGAGCGGTTAATGCAGCGGCGTTAATGCCTGTGTAGGCATCATTGGTGTTGACCAACATACTCACAACGCTAACACTGACACCATTTTGTGCATCCACCTCAAATTGCACGCTCTCATTTTGGCCCGGACCTATGACGCCTGTACCCGTTTGACTTGCAAGATAAGCATCATGAAGGCTAGCTTCAGTCAGCAGGCTACTATTGTCGCCTTCTTCAGCCAATAGCTCTAAGGCCGTTGATGCCGCTTCACCATCAATCCAAGCTTGATAACCTGTGCTGTGTAAAATCACAGCGATGGGTGAAAACGGTTGATTGGCAGTAACATTGTGAACGCTGATTTCGAACGAGCGCAAATCCTCTGTATTGTCAGCGGTATTGTTATCAGAGCTACTACCTCCACAACCCGCTAACAAGAGACTACTACCCATCGCGACGGTAATCATTTTTCCCCGCAGCTCTAAATTAAATAATGATTTGTTAAACAGTGACATGATGTCGACTCCTTAAATAAAAATGAATGACATCTGTATTTATTGAATAACAACAGTGATACGCGCGATCGGGTTAAGCCATCGGTGTACACTGTTATCCAAATCACTGATTCCACCAGCACTATCATCATCACCGATAGAGCCAGGATGAATATGAACGGTCGCATTGTTGTCGTTAGTGGAAACACCTGTGCCACCGGTTCCAGTTCCAAAATCTATCGGTGCAGGAATACTACCGGTCAGCTCATCATTGCCCTCTGTTCCCGCATCGTAACCATTAATCGTAAAAGTGTAAGTGCCTGCAGTACTGGGAATTTCCCAAGAATCTAGCCCTACAAAACCGTCATTAGTCGGTAGCATCATAGCCACTATCGACAAGTAGCCATTATCACTGTCATCAGTATTTAGCATTACCGTAGTCGTGCTTTCACCCGGTGCTAACAAACCACCTTTGGGATTTTCAACAGTCACCGGCGACGCACTCGCGATATCTGTAACAAGTCCGCTAATATCACCACCCTCAGCCATGGTCTCAAGCGATGTGCTTGCAGCACTACCGGTTTCAAACAAATGGGTTGAGCTATCGTGAGCCGCCACTAGCAAGGGCGTAAAATAAATCCCATTTGTCAGGTTTTCAATTTCTACGGTAAATTGCTCTGCTTGAAGATTGGCAGAGGTGACGGAAATGCCAAATAGAGTGGCTACAACCCATTTCTTATTCATGATAGTTTTCTCGTTTAATTATCTCGTTTAATTCAATGCTGATTAACATAAAGTGAATAGGACATCAGCTTACGAGTAATAGAATATGAAACAGATATCACGGAAAAATCACGGATTCATGTAGAATTTGTCACTATTGAGATATAGAGATATTTACGGAACGGGGACTATCCCGTAAACACTCAACGGTGATTTAGCAACAGGGATTTTACGCCACAACCAATATGTGGCGAATAAATCAAGTTCGAATTTGTCTTACTGAATTTCTTGAAACTATTTTTTTGCTTGATAATGAATTTTTTATCGCTAATCATCATAAAAATAATGCAGCCGTTCGCGAATAAACGGAACTTGTGATCGTACAAAAGAGTCTGTCAGGTGTTGACTATCACGAAAGACAATTATCCCTTGTTCGGTAATAGCACGACAATTTCCTCCTGGGCAAACCAAATCATTCAAATTTAACATATGTACATTTGAATACTGACTAACGGCTCTCTCAAGGAACCTGACAGCCGATTCGATTTCTTGTATACGCCCTTTAGCCATACAATTCTCAAGTTGAATGCGGCCTTCGGATGAAAGGTGTCGAGATACGCAGCTTGGTCCATCAAAACCGAGGCTTGGTGTTCCCGGAATAACAAAAACAGTCGTTTCCATATCGTTCACCCTCTTAAGGACCCTGGCACTACCCTCTATCCACTGAGTTTCACTGAATTCATAAGTTGCAGAACTACCCATAATAAGCACATCGGGTTTAAGTATTTTGAGTTCATCAAGAACTGCATTGCGCCAATCTGTACATACTTGATAGGTCTTCCCAATAGTTGAGTAATAGTAGTCTTCGTCAACCATAGCGCATGCGGATTTCGTCAAAACAATAACTCGCCAAACTGGTTTCGCAAATATTTCAGGGATCATTGAATACCACTGAGCTCCTATGCTGTCCCCAAGAAAAACAACGGTTTTTTCAGCTTTTTCAACGCCAAACACACAAGGCTCAACTCTAGCATGAGCATACCAAGCATCACATCCTAAACCATAAATTACCGGTACATCACTACGCCATTGATGACTTATATCGGGGGTAGTATTTGACGGGGGAAGCGGCCGTAAGCCTCTATAGTGGCCATAAAAAACCGACACCATAACCAACACACTGATCAAAATCACAAAGGAAGGCTTAGCATGACTCCAACGCCCTTTCCAAAATGGGCGCTCGATCAATTGGTAGCTCAGAGTCGCGACCAACATTGAGAGAAGTATCATGCCTATGGTTGGGACAACTTGACCTTTCAAGCCCAAGGAAAAGCCAATCATAAAAATCGGCCAATGCCAAAGATAGAGGGAATATGATCGATCACCAAGCCAAACCAAAACAGGATGAGCGAGTAGGCCTCCAGAATCCTTCGGCAAAGCATAGCCCGCGACGATAATTAGAGCTGCCCCAAAAGAAGGGAATAAAGCCCATAATCCAGGATAAACAAGACCGGGATTCAGGGCGATAGCACTACCAACTATCAAAACCAATCCAACACTCAAAGTAACTGAGGTAAAAACATTACCAAAAAGTTGAGTCACGCGGTCCTTACTCGTAGAGCTACACTGGAAAAAGCGATAAACGATAGCACCCATCGCAAACTGCCAGATACGCGATGGCATCAGATAAAATGCAGATAGAGGAAAGGTTTTCGACCAGTATAAGGAAAGTAGGAGGCTAGCAATAAAGGCAAATATCAGCCCTGCGAGCATCACATCGAAAGGACTTTGATTTGTACTTTGATTTGTACTCTGGCTTTTGATTCCAAGCCAATACAAAAACAGTAGTATCATTGGCCAGATAAAATAGAATTGTTCTTCTACTCCTAAAGACCACGTATGTAAAAACATATCTCGGTTCGATAGCTCATCAAAATAGTCAAACGTAACAAAATTGAAATAGAAATTGCTTATCCAAGTCACTGCAAATGGGGATGAGGCTAATTGAGAGCGTGCCTCTGCTTCAGATAGAAGCCAAATGGCAAAGCCTGAAGATACGATTATCATTAAAGCGAGGGCAGGAAGAAGTCGTTTTAGCCGCCTAGCGTAAAATGAGATGAAGGCAATACGGCCAGTCTTTTCAAGCTCTCTGAGCAAAACGCCAGTAATTAAATACCCTGAGAGTACAAAGAACACATCTACGCCAATAAAACCACCAGGCGTCATCGTAAACCCAGCATGCGCAAGTATAACCACCAAAATGGCGATTGCCCTCAACCCTTGTAAATCACGTCTAAGAATCACATGTTGATCAGTTAATATGTGTACTGGCCTTTTTCTGTGGGAAAACAAGTCTGACTTACCTAGCATCAGCTAAAGAGGAAATCGTCCTTTCTTAGTGTAGTGAAACTGGTAGTTTTAGCATACTTTAGATTCTACTCTGGACCGTTGAAAAAAAAGGAATGAGTGACTTTCTTTCAACCCCTGTTTACGCTCAAATAACGCAGTAACCTCGCCAACTGGAAAAACATCTGCAGGCCAAAGATGGACATCAAAGGTTTTTTATCGGTACCTGAAGCCATGACAAATAATTGCCGTGCACCTTACTTACCTAGAGGGGACCAGGAATAGCAGTAGCATAACGGTATCATCTCCACCGCAAGCTGAACTGTATTGGCAACGCCATCTTGGCATGATCCACTCGTATTTTGATAAGTTACAATCGATATCACTTTGAGTAAAAATGACGGGATCGGCGCTATAAATTCAACCGTAGCTCCTGAAGCGACTTCCGTTGTAAAAATCGGGATTGATAACTTAAACGGATGTCGCTGGCTGTTTATCACTTATCACCAGATTCATCTTTTCTCATTTCTTTTTGTAGAAATGCTTCGACGCCTATAAAGGCAAAAGGAATGATTGAAGCAAAGAATATGAGTAGCCATACGATGATAGACCAGCCTTGTTTATGGGAAGCCTGAAGAGATAAAAACATATACCCCATAAACAACAATCCATGCGCTAAACCCAGATAAAAAACGAAGTCTCGACTGATAATTCCTGCAGAAACGCTCAAAATAAGAAGATAGGATATCCCTTCAAACAAACTACATACTCTAAAATATTTCAACATTTAAAACCTTTTTTGACACGTTAGCCTGTCTAATATCGATAGCTGAAAAACACGGAAAATCTAGATAACATTTTTTAGGAAAAATGTATCCCTTAAGCTTTAGCGCTGGACACAAGGTCTCTCACTAAGACACAGTCGCCATCACTGGAACTGTATGGGTATGGAAACTGGAATCCGAATTTGATTGCCTCTTCACACTCACTTTAACCGAATCTGCGGTATTACGATCAGCTAAATCTTGGAACGACCTGGTAGCATTAATTCGATACATCCCGTATGCAGTAAAATGCTCTGTCGTAAAATTTTCCTTGGCCAGTAAAGGGTTGGTGTAAATCTGCGTAATCGCATCGTAAGCGACCATAGCAGTTTGTAACTTCCCGGTCAGCGTACGCTTGCTATCCTCGGCAAATAAACCCACGGTGAGTTCAAGATTATTAATATTTCCGTATAACTTTTTGAGCCTGTCTTTTAAATTGGTATCCTCCGTAAGTTCATCGAAGGAATTCAGCTTACCCAGGCCAAACCGTTCACGATAATCATTGAACGATCGCAATCGCCAATCTCGCCCTTTGTTTATCATTGCTTGCTCTGCTGGTAATAAGAAACCTGGGACATTATCCAGAGAGATATCCCCCGCTACCTGATTTGTCGCTGCCTGCATCAGGCTACTTAAACCCTTCCGAGTTAACAGATCAAAGTTTTTAATGAAGCTCTCATTCTGACCGGCAACCTCAAAGGCATCCGGTACCAAACCATGCCAACGATAGAGCAGATTGAACTCGGCAGCAATCCAAGGAGCACGATACCATTTTTGATTTTCAGAAAACGAAGGATCCAGCCGCAAGATATCTATCCCTGCGATATGATTTACGTAATCTTCAACAATCAACTTCATCAATATAACGTTATTGATTATTCGCGCAGTATGAAATAGCCGATCGTCATCCCAGCCTGGATTTCGTTTAGCCAGTCCGTCACAGATATTGTTATGCTCTCTTAGGAATAATGTACTCATCACCATATGCCCAACGATACCGTTACCTCTCTCGAGCCCAGTAGCAAATAACTGCGCTTTCAGATCGCCGTTCAAGTCTCCAAATAATTCGTTCATCCATTTCTTATCGGCAATATAAGGTAATTGCTTGTAACGTTCTTTTACCTGCCAAGCTCCATTCACATCAAGCTCTCCAAGAGCATCAGGATACTCTTCGCCATTTTGTATCTGACTACGCAACTTACCGCCCTCCCGCAAACGAAGCATGAGGGCGGTTTCTTCATTAGCACCGTAGATTTGTGCAAGATCTATATTGTGATTAGAGGTAGTCTGTCGGAAATCGACATGACTGGAACGAAAAAAACCATCAGTAAACCACTGGGCCACAAACATAAAAAAGACGGATGACCGACTTTCCTTCAACCCATTTTTACGCTCAAATAAAGCAGAAACCTCGCCAAACGGAAAATCATCAGTTTTATCATTGGATGGCAGCGCCTTCATAAATCGATCATCTGCTGGCCCAAGATGGAGATCAAAGTATTTTTTATCGGTCACCGTATGCCAGGTCAAATAATTGCTGGGCGGTGCACCCTCCTTGCCTAGCGGAGACCATAGGCTATAGGAATGAGGTCTAGCAGTGGTGGCTGTAGCCAGTTTATTAGATGCAAACTTATTCGCGATAATACTGACACCAGGAACAACAGTGGCAAAGCGAAACACTTTTAGTGCGAGAGACATATATAATTAATCCATTGATTCTTTATGATGTACACCGAATTTGAAGCTGCAATAGGTTAGTGCAATTAAAGGAAAAATCAATAGCATCGGTACGGCTTGATACAAAAGCTTTTCTTCTTGTATCGAAGTCCTCTAGAAATTTAGTGGCCATACGCTACCTCACTAACATTTAGAAATATCAAATTCTCTCTCAACAGCCAACAGCAACTCTCGCACATCCTTAACATCCGAGCCAAACCAAGAGTCGACGTTTTCCGGGTTGATCAACACCGGCATTCTTTTGTGTATTTCAGCGCATTGCTTATTCGGCTTTGTCGTGAGTGTCACAATTTGGCTAGCAGTATTTTCTCTAGTTCTGTCTCCAGTGCTACCGCCAACAAAACGTATCCCTGCCATGAGAAAAGGGATGCCATCGGGATGACTGAAATAGTATTTTTGTTTTCGAGCATCACCCTCCTCCCGCCATTCATACCACCCGTTGCAGGGGATTAAGCAGCGTTGCGATTCAAAAGCACTTTGGAAAGTCTTCTTGCTGTGAGCGGTTTCACTTTGTGCATTTATAATGAGTTTCTTAGACCACCCAGGCTTTATGCCCCATGTGGCGTTACGTTGTTGAATCTCGTTGTTTTCCCAGATCATAGTGGCTACAGATTGTGAAGGGCATAAATCGGGGTTTGATGTGATATCAAAGGACACATTAAACAGACTCCACAACCATTGTACAGCGGGATCATCACTCACATTCATTCGACCACACATGATGTTTGTCCTTTTAGTTGAAACCGAAAACCAAGAAAGTAGTGGAAAAGACTGTATTATTTTCAGTTCTAATGGTGACGACCACAAAGGTTGGCACCTTAGCCTTATTCGTTTTACATTCTAATTCTTGCTCGATCTTATTGCTTTTACAAGATTGGTAATACTTCTTTGCTTTAAATATAGACTTATTTATATAGATGGTTCTAAGGCGACCAAATAAATGGAGAATTTAATGCTCTGAATTCAAGGACACAGACGAGTGAATATAAAACGGATAAACAGAGCACAATTACTTTTCAACGCTCCCGCGAAGGGAGCGACAAACGTCAAATTAAGCAGGCTAAAATACTTTTTATGGTTTCAATCCACGCTCCCGCGAAGGGAGCGACGTTTTCCAAGAGACAACCCCTGCTCTCTTGTAGAGTTTCAATCCACGCTCCCGCGAAGGGAGCGACTGATAGCTATCGATTACAGCTAGTTCAAGATCTTCGTTTCAATCCACGCTCCCGCGAAGGGAGCGACATAATCCCCAGCATTACCACCGTTAACGTTGACCGGTTTCAATCCACGCTCCCGCGAAGGGAGCGACGATCAATACAAAGGGGATGTTTATTTATATTACGGTTTCAATCCACGCTCCCGCGAAGGGAGCGACCTTTGCTTCTCTAGCCTCTCGCTCGATGCGGTCCCGTTTCAATCCACGCTCCCGCGAAGGGAGCGACTATTAAACTCGAACTTAACTACCGTTCGCACCAAGTTTCAATCCACGCTCCCGCGAAGGGAGCGACACTCTGGTGGTCGTCAGTGTCACTCTGGTGGTCGTGTTTCAATCCACGCTCCCGCGAAGGGAGCGACCCGAGTCGTTAACGGTGGAGCCACGCAAGAAAACGTTTCAATCCACGCTCCCGCGAAGGGAGCGACCCATCCAAATATTCGGAAGATGTTAAAGCACCAGTTTCAATCCACGCTCCCGCGAAGGGAGCGACAATTGTGAAGCATTGATTAGCTCATATCACACGATGTTTCAATCCACGCTCCCGCGAAGGGAGCGACTGCGTTGGCGTAACTCTATTGCGGCATCTCTTGTGTTTCAATCCACGCTCCCGCGAAGGGAGCGACGATGAAAGCGGCGGGTGTTTGATTCGAAAGCGCAGTTTCAATCCACGCTCCCGCGAAGGGAGCGACGTTCGATCCATCTGACGATCCTGATCTATATAATGTTTCAATCCACGCTCCCGCGAAGGGAGCGACTGGGGGCTCCACTAATTCAGCTTCCAAATACTGGCGTTTCAATCCACGCTCCCGCGAAGGGAGCGACGGTAGATCGAGAAAGCCGTGTCGTTTTACTGCGTTGTTTCAATCCACGCTCCCGCGAAGGGAGCGACGATGCTTTTAAACCGCAAGCCAAAAGAGTCGGTGGTTTCAATCCACGCTCCCGCGAAGGGAGCGACTGCTTGCACGTTACAAGCTTTGATTTCTTAGTTAAGTTTCAATCCACGCTCCCGCGAAGGGAGCGACCCGATCGCTAGTTAAATCAATGCAACATCTTTGGTTTCAATCCACGCTCCCGCGAAGGGAGCGACATCAACATCGATCAAAGGCACATCCGCATCAACCGTTTCAATCCACGCTCCCGCGAAGGGAGCGACACGCCAGAACAAGCCACAAACAAAGTAGTAAGCCCGTTTCAATCCACGCTCCCGCGAAGGGAGCGACGTATTTGACCCTCGGTCTATTCGCTGAAGTCGGTGTTTCAATCCACGCTCCCGCGAAGGGAGCGACCTCTTTGATATACCTGAAAGTGTTTACGAGTCGTGGGTTTCAATCCACGCTCCCGCGAAGGGAGCGACGGATGGTGAGGTTGATACCGAATATTTTACGAGCGTTTCAATCCACGCTCCCGCGAAGGGAGCGACACACAATGAAGTCGAATTGTCGGCTCTCTATACATGTTTCAATCCACGCTCCCGCGAAGGGAGCGACACGTCTTTTTATAATTCTCGCAGACCGATAAGTCGTTTCAATCCACGCTCCCGCGAAGGGAGCGACCACCGCTTACCGCTAGACCACCATCGACATCATCAGTTTCAATCCACGCTCCCGCGAAGGGAGCGACTAAATCAATACAATGCAAAGGCTCATCTTGATCGTTTCAATCCACGCTCCCGCGAAGGGAGCGACCCTCGACGGGTTGCCATATCAAACGTGCTCATTTGTTTCAATCCACGCTCCCGCGAAGGGAGCGACCTTACTGGAGAGCCATCAAGGGTCTTTCTTAAAAAGTTTCAATCCACGCTCCCGCGAAGGGAGCGACGGGATTTCTTCACAAAGGGTCGATGGTTTATCTTGTTTCAATCCACGCTCCCGCGAAGGGAGCGACATAGGCTCGGGAAGTTTTGCAGATACCATTCTAATGTTTCAATCCACGCTCCCGCGAAGGGAGCGACTTGTGATTTTTCCCGCTATCGCTGCAGGTGTGGTGGTTTCAATCCACGCTCCCGCGAAGGGAGCGACATAAGACTATCCGTGTTTATGGTTATGAGGCAGGTTTCAATCCACGCTCCCGCGAAGGGAGCGACTCGGCTTCTATTTCAAAGTCAGGGGTTATGCGTGGTTTCAATCCACGCTCCCGCGAAGGGAGCGACTAATCAGCGTAAAGGCGAGTACTCGACTGCAATGTTTCAATCCACGCTCCCGCGAAGGGAGCGACATCTCGTTGTTGGGTGCTTTCCCCAGGATAGATAGTTTCAATCCACGCTCCCGCGAAGGGAGCGACCTTTCCAAACCGCCGGTTTTCTAAAAAAAGAATGTTTCAATCCACGCTCCCGCGAAGGGAGCGACGTGTGCGTTTTGGCTTGACGCATCACTGGTAGAAAGTTTCAATCCACGCTCCCGCGAAGGGAGCGACATCCGCCTTCAGCTTCGTTGTATTATTCTTTGGGTGTTTCAATCCACGCTCCCGCGAAGGGAGCGACGCCCTACCCTGTAAGCTAGCCACCATGCGGACTATCGTCCGTTCTGAGCTAACCTACTGGATAAAGAACTAACTCAAGTCTAAATACGCCATGACTTTTTGCAAACTTAACCAAACATATGACCTACAACGAACCGCTAACCTCCTAGGGATTTTATGTGTACTAGGGGTTAGCGGTTCGTTGCTTAAGTCCGAAATATTAAAGAGCACCCTCTATACAATTAAATGCTTACCACCACACAAGCGACTATATGATAAGTTTATCATTGAACACATCCAAAGCTGCTTTGGCACCATGATGCTCCACTTTATGACGCCAATTCTTCCCTAGCTGATAAAATCGAAGACTATCAGTATCCGGATCGTACGTACTGAGTAAACTATTTTTAAGGGTAACCCATTGACCTGGATCGAGGTCGCATTCGAACACGGAATATTGAACACGAACCCCGTAATCTAAACAATACTTGGCGATTTTACGCAAACGCGAAGCACCATTACCTTCTTTCACACTGACGTCATAAGTAACTAAAACCATCATGACAGAATCACCTAACGCATTAGAAATGGCGGATAGCGTTCTATATCCCCACGAAGATATCGCGCCAACAACAAAGATTGAACGTGGGGTAGTAAACCAATCGGAATTTTTTCATCAAGATACGGGTGTGTAATTTCCTCTTGCTTTTTATCTTGCCAGGCTGTTAAAAAGTCCTTCCGTGTTTGCTCCTTCATAATCACCGCACCACCGGCCTGGACGTCAAAGCCCTTAGAATTAATTTGTTTTCTATTCACTAAGCTTAAAACAAAACGATCTGCCCAATAAGCACGAAATTCTTCTAACACGTCTTGGGACAAACTATCTCGTCCGGGTCGATCCGTATGTAAAAAACCAGCTTGAGGGTCCAAACCAACACCTTGCAATGCAGACGAAATCTCACTGGAGATCAAACTATAAGCGAAAGACATCATCGCATTCACGGCATCTCTCGGCGGCCGGCGGTTACGACCGGAAAATCTGAAGGCCTTATCCTTATTAGTAATTAGAGTCTGTATTACAGAAAAATAACTCGCCGCCGCATTACCTTCCAGTCCACGAATAACATTCACATCCTGTTGAAAGCGAATACTCTCAAGGCTCTGACCCAATACCTTAACAGCTCGGGTGACATTCTCATCCACTCCATGATTGCGATTATGTCGCTGCAACACTGCACGACTGTTGGCAACCTTCGCAGCAACAAAGGTTTGGGCAAGAAAATGTGGCGTCTCGGTTTGCTTGTATTGTGCTTTTCGAAGCAGAATATTACCGTTTTGCTGGCCTTGCAAACGCCCCAAAAACTTCCCATACACCGAGAAAAAAGATAATCCGACATTATTCTCACCACAAAACCCCAAAACAAATGGCGAAACCAACACGTTCCCAAAGCAAAATATGTGCTGTAGCGAATGGATAGGCAGCTGCATCAATTTATCTCCGCCCTGCTTAATCACCAAAGTTTCACGCTCTTTGTGCACGTAAGTTTCTTGCTTGTTAATATAAAGGCAATTTTGTAATTTCTTCACGATTTAAATATTGAGTCCCAGTAGTCTTGGCTATGATCATTACGCAGCAAGTCAGGCTGACACAAATCAATTAGAGAACAAGCTTTACAACGTTTTTTTGAAACAACGCTCTTGGGGGTCATTTGACTTTCGAATAGCTGCTTTAGAATTTGAATCGTTTGCAGCGTTTCAGATCTTAATTCTTCACTCAAATCAACCACCTCCCGTCTCTTAGTTCGCCAATACCACAAAGCACCCTTGGTAATAGTGACACCAAGCATTTCTTCGATGGCCATTGCTTGAGCGCATACCTGCTGACGATCCCAGCTTTCTATTTTTGATTTACCACTTTTGTATTCCACTGGCGTGTACGTTCTACTCGCAGCTTCGACTTCCAGTAAATCCAGTCTCCCTGTGATACCGAGTATTGGAGCGTTCACCATTACGCTCCTTTCAAAACGTACTCCTTTACGGGATTCCGGCTCACCGCTATCGACCTTTTGATGTAGAACCTGGCCTTTGACAGTAAACCAGTTCTCTGCCCATGCTTGTTCGTTATGAATTAACGCACATTGGCGTGGGCAGTAGGCGTAGTGTTGTATCGCAGCAATAGGGATAGCTTTATTATCCACGGTTAGAAGCCATCAATTTCCTCAGAGTGTAGTCCATCCAGAGGTATTATTGTGTAAGTACCATCGGCATTAACAGAAAGTGACTGATGCACTTTAGCTGAAGAGTATTGCCCAGCTTTAGAGTTATGCTCCCACCAAAGTACTTTTTTAACGGACATTGAACCTTCAGGACGAGCCGATGAGGCATCACCTTCAAACAGTTTAGGTAGTAGCTTTTTTACTATTTCTGCGTCTTCATTACTATAACCGGTTCGTTCCGAAAGTTGTGGAGTCATCGCACCATAAGTCACATATGTCGCGCTATCAACTCTATGCTTCATACCCATCGTATCTGAACCTTTCTTTGATCCATCACCCTCACCACTAACACTTTTGGTAATTTGAGTACTTGTAATACTGACCGGCTCAATACTAAATGCGGACTGAATGGTAACCGGGCCACGAATGGCTATTGACACGCCGGACGCGTCAGCACTTTTACCAAACGCAAAAACCTGGCCGAAAGCACGCACATCAATCCATTTGTCACACGCAGATTTTGCGGCATCGTCTTTCTTTGTTTTCTTTGGGTTAAACGCATCCTTCCCCAACCCAAATTCTGAAGATTCCGCACGTACTCTTAAGCTAGGCATTGCATCCGTTTTCTTTTCATCTGACTGTACGAAAATCGAGTGACCAGATTCTTGCAATCTATCTCGTAATTTTCGTTTTATGCATACATCGGTTATCTCGCCAAAACCTTCATAATTTGTACGAGGCCGATTACCGTTTAAGGGGTCACCATTAGGATTGGCATTTTTGACTTCAAAGATAATTGCGAAATCGATCTTATTTTGTAAACTCATATTTTATTTTCCTCTGGATTTATTAGCTATCAGAATTTTCAGATTCCGCTTTATTACGAAAATATTGCCGTTGGCAATGATATGAAAGTAAGAACTCCCCGCTTAGTTTTTTATCATTGGAGAATTCTTCACCAATAAATGAATCCATAATTTCATCTAATATTTTTTGTTGATTATTTAAAAATCCGGCTCTGCTACTTTGCAATCTCTGCATGTAGGGCTTTAATGCAAGTTCGATAGTACGCCAAGTGGAATACGGTCTATCGGCAAACCGCTGCATCAATCGTTCAGCCGTTGTCATACGCTTTTCATTCGCTACGCTTAAAGCAATTTGCTCTATACGTTCCGCCACAGCCAAAAGACGTCCATATAAGTAGTCTCGTGATGTATTATTTATTTCTAACGACATCGAATAATCTCTCCGCTTAGTTTGAATAGGGTGTCGACGATAAAAACCTCGATATAAACTACAAGCCACGGCTACATTTCTTTCCCATTCCCAATGCTCTCCGCTATTTGGGTTACTGGCACGCCGAATACAGTTATTGACTATATCAACAGGAAAAGCTCTGCCTTCTAATATGCAAGGCATCAAACGTTCATACAAATTTTTCTTTAAACTATCTGTTACTGTTTTCCCGTAGACTGCATCGGCAATAATATAAGGTGCTGGCGTACTGATAGGCCATACGACTTTTGTTTTGGCCTTTTTACTGTTAGCTTGTGGAAGCTCTTTCGTAGGTCGTTGTTGCCAAGCAAAATCCTGATGCCACGACTCTAATTTTTCAAAAAAATCTTTGGCGAAGCACTCTCGGTAATACGGTATGCCCATCCGGCCAGGTGTTGCCGAGTCAACGGCCATGATTATAATATTTTCAAAATCACCCAGATAAGCACGGTAACCCGCCATTTTCTTGTTAAGCTTGAGTGCATAAGACTGACCAAGATCCCTGCCATGATCGATATCGTTCGGAGTTTCATCAAGTTCTGTTGAATCAATCTCATCAAGATCATCCCAATCAAAAATCGTCTTTGTATCCACCATAGGGTCAGGAATTTTCGCACCGGAAACTGCCCAGGCCACTATTACTTGATCACCGTTGCGAAAGCCCTGCCGTGAGATCAACCAACGTAAAGCGTTATGGGCCTTTTGAGTGACGACAAAACCGATTTCAGCACTTTGCGCAGATTCAATAAATTTACCTCGAAAGGTAAAACCTGAGGTATCGTTTGATGAAATCAATTTGGCGCCATCACCAGCGTGTCGAATAAATCTAGGATGATTTCTAGCCGACCGACATTCATCACCTGTTACAAAACAAAAACCGCTAGTGGAATTAAATAATTCATCAAAGTCTATCCACTTCGCAATAAGGGATTCATCCTCCCAGGTACCACTACAGGGATCCCCTAATATCTCAATTCTCCAGCGGATGAATACTTTTTCAGGTGCCAATTTAGTGGACTGTCCACTTTTGTTTTTGAACGTTATAGGGAAATCAACCTCATTAGATATATCCTTCCAAAGAGACCCTTTCTTCAGATAATCACATACCGCCTGCACTTTGGGATGTGCAAAAGCAGAATTACACCAAGATTCTAATTGTAGGATATAGGCATCTGTCTTTTCTTTCTTTCTTCCAGGCAAATCAGTTGCACAGTAACCTAATTCATCACAAAGTGGGTGCGGTGCGATTTTGGAACCGGATCGTCCAACTGATGACTCAGTCGCTGGAATTAATGTAGGGGAATCGTCTCCAATAAGTAATTTCAACCTCCCTTCTTTGTAGTTACCTACACCATCGATTACGACCTCTATATGTGCATTTTTAACGAAATGGGCTAACGGCCAAGGATGGACACCATCTAGACTAAATGAGCTTTCATAAGTTTCATACAGTTTCGCGATCCAACTCATAACTGTTCATCCTCAACATCCACCGCCAGTAGATTTTTGCCTTCAGTAAATACTTTAGCAATCATTGGACGCACAAACCGCCTGATAACACAGGCGCGAGGAGCTGGAAAGTCCAATACTCCATGCTTCATAGTCGCATGCCAAAACCGACTATGAAGCTCATCCAAACCAGTTTCATCAGGGTAATCAAAACCATGAAACATCAAACCAAAGCCTAGTTCATCAACATCATCATATGCGCCCTCACCTTCACCAAAAATACACGGCTCAACATAAGCCTGACAATCACGGGTGCCAAGAAAAATATCTTGCCGTCCTCCTTTTTCTAACATCCTGTTAGCGATACTAAAGTGTTTACCGTCAATACGATCTTTAGCAAGCTCTGGTCTGTGATCGTTCCACTCAAAATGAGCTTCCACCTGATATTCTACATCGTGTAAAAAAGTATAAATTGCCAAACTGCTTTTTTTGGTACCAATTCCACTCCACATCAAGGGCTTAGTGCCTTTCGTTTGAGTTCTCAGCGGTTTTACAACTCTTACTCGATCAACATACCAAATAATCGTCGGCTTCCAATAAATTGATTTTAGTACACCCTTTATCGCCTCATATGTCGGCAAATGGTAAGAGCACTTCTCTCCACCCACCTTGGAAATAGGGTCAGTGAATAGCGCATATCTACCCCACAATCTAAAGCTAATACTATTTTTAATCATTCCTTTTCCTTAACAAATATTAGAACTCATACGACTAGCCGGCTCTACAGACAAACCAAATTCATCACTGTAATAACGTTCATCCAAGTAGTAGATTCCTTCCTCTTGTATTTCATGAATCGCATTTTCTTTATTTAGTTTTTCCCAGATGTTAGGGAATACGTTAACGCTATATTGTTGCGCCTTTTTTAACAAATCATAATAGGCCTTAGGATCAAAATCATGAGCTACGGCACAAAGTGAATTCACTATGCTCTTTCCCTCCCCATGCTGCACGATAACTGATAGTGTTGGAGCATCTATCGCTTTAAAGGCTTTCCCTGCTGCCATAAAGGACTGCTGAAGCGATGGTAATTTCCCGTTGCGATCTTGCACGCCTGGATTTAACGGGTTGCTGCTAAGCAATCCAAGCAATGAATCATCCCGTTCAGGTTGATTACCTGATAATGGGTAATCCATTTCTCCAGCTCGATCGAAAAAGTAGTATTGAAAATAGCGTTTTATTTTCGGAGGGGAAAGCAAATCCCCCTCTTGCAGTTCACCTAATACTCGCATTGTTTTCTCTTGCCCAATTTTTATGTCTTTGAGCATGTCTATCGTTTCTTTATCCGGATTAATAACATGGACCATTCCTTGAATATTCTCTCCATCTGCATTTGTTAGAGAACCATTCCGATTACACCGCCCAGCGGCCTGTGCGATAGAATCAAGCCCTGCTAAAAAGCGGATCACACTGGCGAAATCAATATCCACACCTGCTTCGATCAACTGGGTGCTAATACAGAGCACCGGTGATTTAGCTTTCAATTTAGCGCGTATTTCATCTAGCAGTTTTTTCCTGTGTGCTGGATATTGATTGGTACTCAAGTGAAATATTGATCCATTGGGAAGGTCATCTTGTAGAAGATGATATAATCTATGCGCCCACGCCTTAGTATTAACAATGATTAAGCAACTACCTTTTGCACTAAATTCATCTGCCGCAAGTCTTGCAATCTCCTCCGCCTGCCATCCACCCTGTTTACATTTATTAATAATGTCGACTCGTTTTAAATCGTCAAATAGCTGACCAACATTCTTTACCAGCTCATTACCATCAGGAATGCATAACTGCCCTTTCTCCGGAGCTTTTAGCTCATTGAGTAAGGGTTGAGTAGCCGTACAGAGCACACTAGTTGTATTTGCGTGTTCACCGAGAAAGTTAAGTGCATTACAAAACATATGAGTACAGTTAATCGGTAATGTTTGTATTTCATCAAATACTAAAACACTATTGGCTAGCTGGTGTAAACGCCGAACGCCTCGAGTGCCACCACTAAAGAGAACCTCCAAGAACTGAACCATTGTGGTTAATACCACTGGAGAGTCCCAGTTATCGGAGATCAATTTACTGTGCCACGTTTGTCGTTCCGGCTCGATATTTGAATGATGCTCTAGCACCCATGGAAAATCATCAGTAACACATTCAATTGCATTCCGAATAACTTCTGCATTCTGCTCAATGATGGAGGTATACGGGATAATATAAATAATACGATCTAGTTTATGTGTATTAGCATGATGTAAAGCATAACGGAGAGTAGAAAGCGTTTTTCCTCCCCCTGTGGGAACAGTCAGTGTATAGATGCCTTGTCTTTCTTTCGACTTTTCAAAACAGTCTTCTGATATCTTACGCCTTATGGAGTCTATAGGATTTAGGATAGGAAAACTCTCCAGCTTATCCTCCAGGCGGTCAATCGCTATTAGCCAACTTACCGGGTAATTACTTCGGACAAAGGCATATTCGGGGTTTTCAAAACCTGCACTATCGATTCGATCAGCATCGATCAAACAACTAAAAAGAAAGCGAGTAAAAAAACCTAAATTAAAAGTTTTAACTACTGGACTACTCTTTTCAAGACTCTCTTCTGGTTCAACTATTTTCTTTATCACTTTCAACATTGAGGCGACTAACGCCTTATCAGCAAGTTTATGTGCAGCATCAATCAACCTAGCATCTGCTACTTCACGACATTCTATTAGATTCGTTTCATCGTCAGCTTTATTCATTCTAATGGCAAAACCATTTTTACCTTCAGGCTTCAAGCAATCCATTAAACCACTATGATGAGAGGCAATACATACTGCTAGAATTTGCCCGCAAAGTTCACCAGCGCCCTGCTTACCGTACCCTTTCAATTCCAGCCAAACCCATTGAGCTCCGGCACTAGAGTGGTCTACTTTTCCTTTAAGTGACTTGGAATCAACGTAATCATCGTCTATATCGGGATTTAATCTCCCGGTGGCTGAGCCAATATAAGATTGAAAGGACTTACTGTACTTACCAAAATCATGCATCAAACCTAATAATTTGCCAGCGTCAGAAACACCAATTTTCGAAGCAAGCTTTTCAGCGATGACAGACACCTCGAATAAATGAGTTACAAGCGATTGCTCTGCATTATCAGATTTACGAACATGTGCTACATAGGTGTTATTCATCGATTCTCTGGATCTCTTAAAGTTTTGGGGTCAAATTATTGTAAGACCCTTAACTATGCAGTTATTGAGGTATGGCAAGCGTTTATGGCTGGGCCTTGAATTACTTGTGCGAACGTCACAGATAAAGCTCTCAAAATTACGCTCGAACCAGCGGCTAGCCTGGAAACAAAGAACTTAATCAAACTTACTTAACCATTGAATAGCATCAAATAATACAAGGTTATTTTCACCCCGACAACCACATGCACCACGGAGATCAATCATGAGGCGACAGCTCTTAACTAACGCGATGCTTAATTAAGACTGCATAAATAGGAAAGGCGACAATCGGAATAGTTCATTGAGCAAAGTAATTAAAATAACACTCCGACTGTCGTATTGAAGCGCCGAAGCGCTTAATAGGCATATTCTCCTTCATCAATCTCTAGCTGTAATTTTTCTGTAAGCTCAACGTATTCCTTCGTTTTTGGAAGCGCCACATAAAGTGGATCCTGGCAATCATCTACCGTATACGCATCTTTCTTTAAATCCGATTTTTTGTATTTAAAGCTTCCGGTAGTATCAAGGTCGCCGGTGATCCGAATAAAGATAGGAACCGCGTAAGCAGGTAGGTTACTAATCGCATATTCGTAGAGTTCATCGAATTCGACTTGTGAGCCTTCCAGTAACGTGATGGCTGCCATGCCTGCTTTACCATTGGTTTCCGGGATCTCTACGCCGTAAACGACACAATCCGCAACCGCTGGATGACCACCAAGAATATTCTCCACTTGTGTAGTGGATACGTTCTCCCCTTTCCATCGGAATGTATCGCCTAAGCGATCCACAAACTGGTAATGCCCCCAACCGACATTCCGCAACAAATCACCGGAATTGAACCAGGCATCACCCGGCTCGAACACATCTCTGAATACGGCTTTTTCAGTTTTATCACCTTGGGTGTAACCAGTGAATGGACTCTCATCCGTAATCTTTCCTAACAACAATCCGGCTTCGCCTTTATCGACTTTAACCAGGTATCCGTCACTACCGCGTATGGCTTCTTCCGTGTCACGGTCGTATTGAACCAGTTCTGGTGAACCTAACCCCACATGCATGCCGACGGTATTATCGATATTGAGGATATTGGCAAATCCAGTATTGCCTTCGCTCGCGCCATAAATTTCGAGTACCTCTGGAATGTTAAATCGTTCTTTAAACTCCAACCAAATGCCAGGCCGGAGTCCGTTACCAAATATTTTCTTCAACTTATGTCGTCCATCACTGGATGAAGGAGGTTGGTTTAACAAATAGCGGCACATCTCACCGACATAACCAAATATCGTGACATCGTATTTATTGATATCTGACCAAAATTCAGTAGCGCTGAACTTTCTTCTCACAACAGCTGACGAGCCACTAGCCATAACACCTCCCCAACACGCGATCAGTCCTGTTGCGTGATAAAGTGGCAGTGCCAGATAGAAAACATCATTTTTATTGAGATTCATACCCGCATTGACTGTCGCATTGGTGTTGCAAAAACGATCATGATCCATGATAACAGCTTTGGGTAAACCGGTAGTACCAGAGGTGTACATATAACAAAGGTGATCAGCTCTCGTGATCGCACTCGTTTCCGTTAAATTGCTACTACCCTCATCTGCCATCAAAGCAATAATATTTCGGTAACCACTGGGCACTTTACCCACATTTTTTTGCACATCAGAATCGGCTACACAGTAGATTTGGTCTTCAGGAATATCAAGCTCTCCTCGCACCTCCTCAAAGGCACCAACCAACTCTTCTCCAACAATAGCAGCAACAGGTGAGACCAAATTGATACTATGACTCAGCACATCACCAGTCTGAGAGTTATTCACTAGAGAGGAACAGGCACCCACCTTCGCGATGGCAATAAAACACACCAAATACTCAAGGCGGTTTTCCATCAATAACGTCACTACCTCACCACGATTGACACCCTGCCCAACCAAATACCGAGCCATCTTGTTGGCTTCAGCATTAAACTCAGCATAACTCAGAACGCGGTCTTGATAATGAACCACAGGGCGATTGGGGAATTTCGCAACGGTTCTTTCAAAGAATGCGGCAAGTGAATCGCTATCACTCTTAGATCGCTTGGCAACAAGTGCCTTAACAATCGCTGGCACTCTAACGGCAATATTGGGCAGGCCTTTTATTACATCCATCGAGGTTACTTTAAAATTATCTGTCATCGCTTTGCTCTCCAGGGAAACATTATCCTTATGTCTTACCACTACAGTCTTACAGCTACAGTTTTAGAACTACATTTTTAGAACTACATTTTTAAAACGAGAATTTTAGAACTACAGTCATACCACTGCAAATTTAAACGTTGTGAAACCAGATAACCGACTGGTCATTATCAGAAAGAGTACACTAAAGAAAGCACTGTGACGACAATTGAGGGCCATCTAAACCGTAAGTCGCAGAGACTTTTTTGCATATGGTACACCGCATTTCGAACTGATTATTAACTCAGTTTAGCTTTCGCGTTTCTTCCCCATCCAAGCGTTTAAAACAGATTCAAAGATCGTTACACTTCAGCCCATTGACTTCCCATTATTAGAAAGGCAAGACCTATGTCGACAACGTTATTGAATGATCGCGATTTACACTTTTTGCTTTACGAATTTTTGAATACCGCAGCGCTGTTAGAGCGGCCTAAGTATCAAGAACACAATATCGACACTTTAAATTCTTCGTTGGACACAGCAAAAACGATTGCAGAAAGATACTTTGCAAATCATAACGCTAAGGGAGATGCGAACGAGCCTGTCTTTGACGGAGAAAAAGTCACTCTCATTCCTGAGACCAAAGCCGCATGGGATGCTTTTGCACAAGCCGGCTTTTTAGCCGCTGGCGCCGCCTACGAAGACGGTGGATCACAACTACCTGAGATTATCGTTCGAGGTGCCATGGCTTATCTCAATGCGGCCAATATAGCGACTGCTGCCTACCCCTTCTTGACGCTGGGGGCTGCTAATCTCATTCGAACCTTCGGTAGCCTACAACAAAAGGAGCAATTCTTAAGCCCCATGATGACAGGCCGGTTTGCTGGAACCATGGCCCTAACCGAACCCAATCAAGGTTCCGCGCTAGGAGACATTACAACCCGAGCCATACAGCAAAATGATGGAAGCTACAGAGTCTCAGGACAAAAGATGTTTATCTCTGGTGGCGACCAATCCATCACTGAAAATATCATTCACTTGGTCTTAGCCAGAGTGGAAGGTGCTCCCATTGGCGTGAAGGGGATATCGCTTTTTATTGTGCCTAAATTTTTACTGAATGCCGATCAAAGCATCGGTGAAAAAAATGATGTGGCATTGAGTGGCCTGCTACACAAAATGGGATATCGAAATGCCACCTCTACGGTGCTTAATTTTGGCGAACGTGGCGGCGCAACGGGCTACTTGATAGGCCAAGAGAATCTCGGTTTAAAATACATGTTTCAGATGATGAATGAAGCGCGTATCGGTGTTGGACTCGGTGCCGCATGTCTCGCGTACCAAGGTTTTAACTATTCGCTAGACTATGCTCGCCAGCGGCCTCAAGGACGGCTACCCTCTTGTCGAGACCCCAAAACAGATCAAATTGATTTAATCCAACATGCCGATGTAAGAAGAATGTTACTGGCGCAAAAATCCTATTGCGAAGGGTCACTAGCACTTTGCCTATATGCCACCAGTTTATTTGAAGACAGCAATACAGCTGATACCGAACCCGATCGCCAACGAGCGGCAACATTATTAGATTTATTAACGCCGGTGGTAAAATCCTTTCCGTCAAAATACGGTGTCTTAGCCAATGATCTTGCCATTCAGATTCTTGGCGGGGCAGGTTATATTCGAGAACATCCGGTGGAACAGCTATTACGTGATAACCGGCTCAATCCAATACACGAAGGAGCCGAGGCGATACATGGCATTGATATACTGGGTCGGAAAATCCTAGGCAGCAATCTGGCCGATCTTTCATTGCTCTCGGATGAAATCAATAACAGCATCGCTACAGCAGAAAGCTATCCTGAAATATCTCAACTTGCCACCGATCTGCAAGCAGCGTTGACTCGACTACTAGAGACTTCCAAAGCATTACAAACTCTTTCCAAAAATGACATGGATCTCGCCCTCGCCAATGCGACTCTGTATCTCGATATGTTCGGTCGCGTTGTTATCGGTTGGATCTGGTTACGACAGGCGGAAATTGCATTGGGTACAATCAATCGTTCTACACCAAAGAACCGAATAAGCAAAAGTGATGAGAACTTTTATAGAGGGAAAATCCAAACAGCGCGATATTATATAGAAAGAGAACTTCCCGTCACTGAGCAACAAGCGCAGATTTTATCATCGGCTAATTCTGTGTCTTATGACATGTTGGATGAGTGGTTTTAGGAAACTCTAGCATTCTTTCCAAACACGTCTTACTACCCTGTCGTCTCGCGTTGCGTTAGACGAGCATTTCTTTGCGGGCTAGATTCAGTTACCGACAAAAACTACGATCATAGACGTCAATGGATTGAGGACAGGTTACGTATACTCTCATCACTGTTTGCCATCGATATTTGCTCCTACGCAATAATGTCAAACCACACGCACATTGTCGTCAAACTTAACCCTAGTGAGTTAGAGTCTTTTAGTACCGCCGACATCATTGAACGGTGGACCTTTTTCACTTACAACTATTCAAGCCTCCTTTGATATGAGCAAGACGATAGAAGAGCAAACCAATCAGAATATTCTGCGTCAATTTAATCAACCTCTAAAGCCACTCGCCACCTTCCAAGGTTCTGTTAAAAACACAGAACAAAACGGCATCTTATTTTCACTAATTGATTATTTGGAACTAGTCGATTACACAGGGCGTATCATTCGCCCTGATAAGCGAGGTGCTATCCCCATCAATATACCTTCCATACTGCAGCGCATTCAACTGGATAAAACGAGCTGGCTGCGCAACGCAACAGAGTTTGAAAAAATATATGCTCGCCGGTTTGGAAAAGCCCGAAGAAGAAAAGAGCACGCCAATACTGGCTGACCATCTTTCCCCCTGTTTATTATTCCTTTGAAATAAACTTTCTCGTGACGATAAGCTTATGCAAATACTGCTTGCTTGAAGCATGATTAGCTTGCTGTTTCTTCTGATTTTATTGAGTGACGGTTTTGGTTTTGTATTTATTGGACTCGTACTAACCTCGTTACAACGCAGCTGCCAGTAATTTCGCTATCATTTTGTAACTTTCGTTGAGTGATGATTTTTCTTTTTGTGGAGTGACTGTCCCTCAAAAAAAATACACCAATCTTTTGCCGATTTACCTCGGCGCTCTGACTGTCCATCAGATGTTTTTGAAGCTCTTTACGTTCTATTTCAAGTGTGATAGATCAGTCAAAGAAATGCCTTCAGCTTTCCGGTACTCCAAAATTCTTTTTAGATTCGTTAACTCCATTTGATGTCCAGCATAAAAGAAACTCCATCCGTCACCCACCCACACACTACGATCTGGTGCTGCCAACTCAGGAAAAGGGTTTTCTTTATAATAGGGGTGACAGCAATTAGTCCAGGTTACGATTGACCCTGCTTGATTAAGAACTGGATGCGCATCGATGACTCTCATGTAATAAATCATCCAAAGTTCGTCGGACTGATCCCAGGCACAATGGTAATCAACGGTCATGGCGGCGCTATCAGACTCCGTGCGGCAGTAGCACTTGGTCGCCCCACCAATTTTATCCCCAAACATCACCAAACCTGGTTTTTCAGTGGGAGTTAGGTTGCGTAAGCTATAGGTCCATTCCAATAACGATTCCGTTTGGGCAAGATAGTTAAAAACCGCTTCCGGCGGACACGCCACAAACTCCTGAAGACTGCAGTGTTCACCATGCAACTCATGGTGAGGATACATTCGGCTTAGCTTGCTTTGGCATAAATCCAAATATTCTGCTTTTGGTGTATTTTCAATTCGGACTAATTCAACGATTTGATTCAAAGTTGACATATCTAAAAGTTATAACCCCTGTCTAATCTTACTATCTGAAATAGATCTTATTTTTTGTTCGCGGGTTTGTCGCTTTATTTCTTCGATAAACGGCGTGAAGGGCGGAATTTCATTATCCTCAATATTGAGCTCAATGACACAAGGTTGATACGTTGAAGAAGAGAAGTATTGTTTTAGCGCTCCTAGCAATGTGCTTTCCTCCGAAACGCAATGACAGTGACTCTCATCGAGCCCCATCCCTTTAACAATAGTGGCAATCGATATCGGGGTTGTATATTGAGTGCTTTCCTGTCTGCTTTCAAAGTAAAGTCGTTGCCTTGAGACGCACATACCATGCTGATTATTGTTAAAGACAAACCATAAGATAGGTAATTTTAATTCAATCGCGGTATGGATTTCAAAACCATTTACTAAAAATGCGCCATCCCCACAAAAAGCGATGGTGGGTACACCCTTAGTGCCTGGGTTTTCCTGCCTTGCCAATTGAATACCAACACTGGCAGCGACACCATAACCCATACCACCCATACCTAACGCAATGGTTGTTGTGCACTGCTCTGGTATCTTTAAATAGTGTGCACTGGCAACTGCACAGTTCCCCGCGTCAAAGACAAGGTGACTATTATTTTCCAAAAATTGACTAATAATATTAATCGCTCTACTCTGGGATAAACCTTGGCTGGGAGGGGCATCAGGCCAACATTCGATACTTTGTCGGGTGAATTGATAGGAGACTTCAGAATGAAAATAAGGAGAGGCTTTTTCAATTTGAAGCAATAATTTTTTGAAAAATGAATCCGTATCAGCTTCAATCAAGCGACTCGGGTTGAGTTGAGCATTGACATTGGCTACCCGGCGATTGACTACAATCAGAGGGAGCTCGGCAACAACCTCTGCCACTGGTGCAATGGTCATGACATCTAATGCTGTGCCTACGGCAATGACTAAATCTACTTTCTCCTCGATATACCGATGCACCGAAGGGTGACCTGCGACCCCAACACAGCCCAAGTATTGTTTTGCACTCGGGTTAATCGCCGAGATATCACCTAAGGTAGTGGCAACGGCAATATTTGTTTTTTTTATAAACTGCTGCAGCGCTACGTTGGACAGCTCTCTATCTGCCCCTTCCCCAACCATCAATAAAGGGTGCTGGTATTCATTTAGCATTTTTTCAGTGAAGGCAACATCCGAATTAATCGATCGAGAATGCTCAAAAGGGGCGGGGCTCAATGACTGAATAAACCATTCTGGACGCAGGCCTACCTCCAACTCCATCATATCTCTTGGTAACAACATGACACTTGCCCCCATCGTGCCATTGACGCAGCACCAGAGACAGCGATGAAACTCTTTCCAAAAGGTCGAGGACAGGGTTATTTTTGTGGTGTATTTGGTGATTGATTGCCAAAACGTCACGCTATTAATAGTATGGCCTAAGCCGGAAGAGTCCTGAAATCCGCCTTTACCTTCCTGACTCAGAGGTATTTGACCTACCAGAGCGAAGACGGGGACACCTTGGGTTTGTGATTCTGCAATACCTGCTGCCAGGTTCATCATCCCCCCGCCGGAGGTGGCACAGCATACACCGAGCTGTTTGCGGGTTCTGGCATAACCGTCCGCCATAAATGCAGCACCTGATTCAGATTTGGTGAGAACAGACTTCAATCGATTATCCGGTGTGTCTACCTGCCCCAACCGATTAATCGCGTCATGAATGTGTTCAATATTGGCACCGCTAATACCAAATATAACCCTGACTCCGAGGTCTCTCAACGTACTAACGATGGCATCACTTAATTGCATGGTGAACTCAATTATTTTAAAACGGCTTTATTTGGATTACTTGTTCGGGAACCAATGGATCACTGCGCCAGCGGCATAATCACCAGCATGGGAAAACCCACCCAGCAAAAGCCTTGACCCCGGCACGAGAACTTTCGTGTCCAAACCTCTTTCTATGCTAATGGGCAAGGCCGCACCAAACAAATTACCATGCTCATCAAAAGTATTAATATGTTTTTCCGGCGGTAGTTCTACCGATTCACGCCAGTTACGTAAAAAAATTCGATTGGGTTGGTTTGTTATCAGACAGTCAATATCGCTAACAGATAACTGTGCCTTATCAATCGCTTCATAGAGCGCGGGAGGTACTAGTCTGTTTCCACGCTCAATAATATTCGCCAGTTTGGAATCACTGAACTCTACATTAAACGGTAAGGTGCCAGGTTCCCACCACTTGCGGTTGTCATCGGTGCAAATGGTCATATCTTCTGAATATTCGGGAAAATTATGTACGACGATAGATTGCACGGGAGATTCATCATTATCAACAATGTAGGAAACCCCGCATCCATCGCCTGGAATTGCAGATTGAGGTTGTTTTCGATTTTCCTCTTGACCAAAAATGCGCCCCGCTGAGGATTGCACATTACAAATTAGCGCTGTTTTCGCGGATGTAGTGTGTATCAGGGCTTTTGCCATTTCCAACATCAAAATGAAGGAGACGCACCCCCCATTACTAATATCGTATATATATTGAGGTTGGCAACCTATTTTTTTTGCTAATACAGCACCAGCCCCCGTAAAAGGTAAGTCTGGCATGGTGACGTTAGTGAGAATAATATCAAATGATTTCTTACCATCCAAATTGAGCTGCTCAATTAATTTATCTGTAGCGGCAGCCATCATGTCTGCGGTGGATTCTTCGTCGCCAATGTGATGCCGCAATTTGGTACCGCGAAACATCGCATGCTTTTTTATTCCCGAAGCGGAAATAAAAAAATCATTGTCGACGATTTTTTCCGGCAAATAACTAGACGCGCCAACTAAACTAATACTTGTCATGGTGAGGGTTACTCCTACTGATCCGAACCTTGTGGGTGCCGATGTTGCTGTATGCATTTAATATTATTGAGCTCAATACGACGTTGAACTGAAGCTTGTTTCCACTGATCAGTTATACCGAGATCCTTAAGAGTGCGGATTCCTGTACCGAATTTTAGAGAGCCAGGATAAAGGCAGCTTGTCCACAATAAAACGGAACCCGTTCGATTTAGTGCGTTTGTGGCCGGTATAATGCGTAAGAATTCAGTACTAGTTATATTCTCAATTGTTTTTTCTGCCCATTGATAATCAATCGTCATCACCGACCGGTGACTACTAATCTGGCAGTAAACTGTTGCCTGTTCACCACCTTGATTTGTAAACATAAACGAGCGTGTGCTTGATTCGTTACTCTTCTGAGTCTCAAGCCCATTACGCAAACCATAGGACCATTCTGAGATCATTAACGGGTCTATTAGATATTCATATATATCAGAGGGCGGGACATCTATCGTTATTTCAAGCGTAAAGCAAGGACCATAAGCCTCCTCATGAGGATACACGGCATGGGTTTGCTCTACCATTTTTTCGTTCATTTCGTCATTGCTTAAAGATTCAATGCGAATGAGGTCTGGAATTTTTTCTAATGACATTGTGTTGTCTATTGTTATTTTTATCTATATTTTTGTGTTTATTGTTGTCGCTTGCCCGATTACTGTTGGACAACAGTCTTTGCACTTTAGTTTAAAAAATTTTAAAGAAGTTTTAATTGCGTGGTATACAGCTCAAAGGCGATAACTTTTTCTTGAATACGAATTATTATTAAACCTATCAATAATTGTCCCTTATTTCATAGGATGTTAAGTTGTTTCGTACTATGATCAAAATACCTTTATACATAAATAGAATTCCGCCTTTTTTTCTGCGCTGCTTAGAGTTTCTTTGCTCCCTACTTTCCTTTCGGCTCTTACATGGCTTAGCGAGCATCGCAGGTTCTTTGGCTTATTATCTCAGCCCGAAGCAGCGCAAAAGAGTCATGAATAATTTGGCCATTGCGACAGCCCTTTCTTTAACAGAAGCTGAAATGAAGAGCGTGGCCAAAGGTGCTTTTCAGAATCTGTACATAACAACGTTTGATTACTTTAAATTACGGATTAGCCAATCGGCTGTAGAAACACTTGTCAGCGCTGAGAACATTGAAGCAGTAGAAAACTTACAGAAAAAAGGACAAGGTGTCATTCTTGTAGGCGCACATCAGGCAAATTGGGAAATCCCCTTTCTAATCTCCAGTACGACAATGCAGGGAGTTGGCATTGGTGGCTCGTTTTTTGCTGCTTGGCTGAGCGTCTGGATTCACTCCCTCAGGACGATGTTTGGTGGTACGATGATTAACCCTGAAAATGCCGTAGTAATGGGAATGAAAGCCTTGCGTCAGGGAAAGTTTGTTGCGTCGGCCATGGACCAAGCATTACCAGAGGGGTCACACAGTTTGAATTTTTTAGGCACTCGAGCATGGTGTACGATGACACCAGCATTGTGGTCTTACCGAACTGGCTGCCCTTTAGTTGTGATGACCACACGTCGAGTGAAAAATGGATCTGATTGCCCTTATATCACACATTATTCCGAGCCTATCTGGCCTGATACCCAATCACCATTTAGACCCGAATTGCGGAGGTTAACTCAAGCTGCGACGCGAATACTGGAGGAGAGCATACTAGAAAGGCCAGAACAATATTTATGGCATCACCATCGTTGGCGACAAGATGTCCCCGGTAAAGTTAAGACACAGTTTCAGCATGATTTTATTCTGATTATTTTGCCTGAGGACCCCCTCGCTTGTGAAGCAATAATAACAGGTCTTTCCGTGTTGGAGATATTGTATCCCCGTGGTTTTATCACACTGATGAAACCTGCTAATGTTCCTTGTGCGACAACTTTCGAAGTGCGGCCCTATGACTGCCGCCAAGATATTCTTATTCGGGATTGGAGGTTTCAGATGGTGATTAATTTTTATGGTGACTCAAGCCTAGGTGATCATTTTCTTCGTTTGGGGGTTTTTGAGGTGTTGGATGTAGCCTCCCAGAAAAACCCCCAGTACCTTCGAGATCAGGATATTGCTTCGCTGCTTAAGCAACAGCTAATTTAAGGGGGACCTGTTTTATTTCGTACAATCTAAATCATTGTGAGTCTAACTCAATATAAGTAGCTCCTAACTCAACTTTAAGCTGCCTTACTTGAACTTGATACGGGTGATCGCAGTTTCACTTTTCCTGGATCTTTCCCCACTCTATTGTCCAAAGCCAACAACAAGGAAGCGAAGAAAAAGAAATCAACCAATATGGCGAAGAATACAGTAATTGAAGTCAGAATCCCCATGTTCGCACTAGGCAAAAAGTGGGAGGTAGCCATAATACCAAAACATCCCACCAGTATTATCGAAGTTGAAACAAGAGCTACGCCAACGGTACTAAATGCGTAACGTACCGCCTCGGGAGTCTCTAGCTTTTTCTCTCGCTTCGCTCTGACATATTTAGTCAAAAAGTGCACCGTATCATCCACAACGATACCAATGGTTAAGCAAGCCACCACCGACACTGCCAAATCAATCTTACCCACTAACAAACCCCACAAGCCGAAGGACATCAGAGCGGGTACCATATTCGGAATCACGCTTAATAAGCCGTATTTAAAAGAGCCTAAAGCAAACATAATCAACAGCGAAATCATCGCTAGCGCGGTCACCGCACCGCCTATCATATTGAGCATATTACTTTGCGACATATCACTCATGAGCAACTCTAAGCTCGTGCCTTTCGTCTTCATGTAATCGGGGATGTTGGCTTCTATCCATTCCGCTGCTTCCGCTTCAAATTTTAAGACGCCATTGGATTCCATTAAATTCAGTGTCACAATCAGTCGCGTTGCCTCTTTATTCATCATCAGCTGATCATCTAAGCCTAACCCCAAAGGCAATGATAATTCATACATCAATAGATATTGTGACGCTAGCTCTCGTTCTTCAGGCAATCGATAGAAACTGGCTTCGCCTGAATTCATATCGCGATTAAGCCGTTTCATCACATCAGAAAAACTCATTACTGCTGCGACGCTCTCGTGCTCTGTCGCCCAAGTCGTGAAGGAATCTAAATACATCAAGTACTCCGGCTCCACCACTCCACCCGCATCTTTAGCCGTAAAGGAATAATTGATGCGAGCCATTCCGCCCATTTCCTTCATCATAAAATCATTGGCACGACGCACTTCATAGGTATCGTCAAAGTACTCCACCCAAACATCATTAAAAATATTCATGGGTAACAGTGAAATCAAAAACACTAATAACAATCCTGAAAAAACCAATAACGGACGAAAACGGCGCACCACAAAATCACCGAACCAATTCATCCCTATTTGATACCAATCTTTCCCTTTTGGTTTCGCGAGCCAAGGTTCTTCTGGAGACACTAAAATTAATGCGGGTAACAATGCGAGTGACAACACCATTGCTGCCATAACGCCAATCGCTACCAGATTACCTAAATCGCCAAATGGAGGGGATTCGGATGTATTTAACATTAAGAAGCCAATTGCTGTGGTCACGCTGGTCATAATCACGGGCTGGAAATTCACTCTTAAACTTTCTAACACCGCCGCTTTCTTTACCAATCCGTCTTGTCGCTGATGTTGGTAGGTCAAAATAATATGGAGACAATCGGCAACACCCAAGGTCAGAATGATCGCGGGACCAAAAGCAGAAATAGGTTGAAAGACGATACCTAATGCCGCCACGATACCGATAGCCACCATATTCGAACCACTCACCACCAATAAGGTCATGAAAGTTCCCAAAAAACTACGCAAGAAAATCAGCATAAAAGTGATGGCGATAAACATGGACTTAGGTGCCATTTCAAACAACGCTGCATCGGTTTCACTGGCCATCGCTTCACTAAAGATAACGGTCCCGGTTAATTTGAAGGAGACATCGGGGTACTTCTCCCGATATTTAGCGAGCATATCGCGAGAGGATTGCGCGACAAAAGCGGCTCCACTCAACGACTCATCCATCACCACTGTAATGGCAACACCAGCGACGTGTCCTGCCTCTGAAATAAGTGAGTCCACTAGCAGAGGCTCGTTAAGCGCAACGCCTTTTACGTAATCTAGTTTTTCATCGCTAAAGTTAAGCGCATCCTCAACCAGGAACTCAACCAGTAAGTCGTCACCCTCGACCCTCGGTTGCTGAAAGTTAGTCAACGAGCTAACCCTAACCGATTGCGGTAACGTCCACGCCTCCTGGGTTAATTCCTCTAATATCGACAGGTTTTCACGAGTGAAGACATTATTATTCTTCGGATGAGCTAGAAAAATAATGATATCGTTAGAACTGTAATCCGCCTCCATTTCGGTAAACCGAGAAAACTCGTCGCTCTCTTTATCAAAGAAGCTACGCGGATTATTGTTCATTTCAAAAAAACGAATGCCGCTACCCGCGCCTAGAATGAGAACGATAGACATCAGAATAATAGGCCACGGTCTATCGACGATAAATTGTTGAGTTGCAGCGACTAGGCGATTTAGAAAACGACTTGTTTGACTGAGTTCAGACATTATTTATCTCATCCATAAGGGCAGATCTGAAAAGACTCTCAATCCAGATTTGCAAAAAACAAAACGCACCCATACTACGATTAAATTAATCGATAACCAAACTCTAAATCTATTAGGCCCATAAAGACTATATCGATATGCGAGCTTCATTAGCCCATAAACTTCATCCATCCCATTAGGCCAAAGAATAGAAATGACAACGTTAACATTGCCACTGTCGCGGGCTTATTAACAAACTCTCCCACCCAAGCACGCTTACCATTTAAAATCAGCAATGCCACGGCCAACAAAGGAATGAATACCGCTCCGATAACCGCATAGAGTTTTTGCACTTCTTTAAAACTCATGAGTAATCCGAGAAGAGGAATAATCGACAACCCCAACAAATAAAAACGATAGGGTTTGGACTGAGTAAGATTGGTCGACAAACCGGTTGTTGTGGGTTTTATAAATAGTCGCCAGATATCCGCAAACAAATAAGGAACTGATTGCCAAACGCCTAACAGACTGGAAAAAATTGCCGAGAAGGCTCCCACCAGAAAAAGCCAATAACCCCAAACCCCTAACGAGTTTTCCAAACTCTTCGCTAAGGTCACTAATAAATTAGCGCCACGCCCCTCGATCTCAAGCGTACTACCGATAATCACCATGGCAATACCGAATAGCACTGTCATGGCATAACCCACCGCTAGATCCATCCGGCACAGTTTTATAAACTCCGGCCCCACTCTCCCCTTTTCTCTAATCCAATACCCATAACACAGTATGGTAAGCGTACCACCCACACCACCAATGAGCGCAACCGTCCAGGTAATGCCTGATCCTTTTGCATCAGGAATGGACGGCACTAGCAAACCGGATAGCACTTCTGACGTGCCAGGCCAAATCAAAATCGCTGTTAATATGACGGTAAAAAACATGATGCCAATACAAATCCCCATCACATATTCAAACAGCTTAAAGTTACCCACGAGCACCAAGCACAATCCAATCATACTGGCGATAAAGCCAAATATGACTTTCCCATTTTGCACATCATCGAATAAAGGAATCATCGCCAGTAAAGTAATGCCACAAGCACTCATCAAAGCCGAGCCCACAAAAAAAGACCATAGCAAGAGATAAGGTAAAAATAGCCACCCTACTACCTTGCCAAAATGTTCAGCTACTCCCTCCAAAAAAGTATCGCCTGTGGCAAGTTGCCATCGAGCAAGCCCTTCGGTTAAAACGAATTTGAACAACCCACCCACTAACACGGCCCAGAGTATGGCCAACCCCAATTGACTACCAGCAAAACTCGCCGTAGCGAGATCACCCGCACCAACGCCGGTGGCTGCCACCAATAAACCCGGAACAATCATCGTCAAAAACGGAGGGCTAGTTTTGTCTTCTACGCTGCTCATATGCATTTTCCGTAAGCTGTTCAATAGAAGGAAAGCATAAGAAATTCAAACACAAATAGCGAATGGAATATTGGCGATCGACGCCAGATAAAAAGAAGATTTTAAATGCTCGATACAATAAAAAATTAGGAGGAAAATAGAAATCACACAATAAACAAAATTTATAAATTGGGAAGAAAGTGACGAATTAGGACCAAGTGGTAAATCAACATCAAAAAACACTGACCTTTCTTAAGCGTAGAAACCCCTGTATCTCGATAGACTCTATACTAATTCTGCCACTATCCTCTGAAACTATTATAGGCTAGCTTTGTATCGTTTCATTAAGATGACACTTAAAGGAGATGATAAATCCCCAAGTCCAAAGAACTGGAACCTGGGCATTATCGTAGCTCGTCATTCATTTTGAAGACAGCATAAATTAAGTACTTGTCCTCCAAATTACGGAAAGCTAAATTAAGCGTCCAGCGAGAAAAGCGCCCTAGCTTCACTCAACTGGCGCAGAATTTTGAACACTCACTTTGGTGGCACGGTTGTACGATCACTCAAGAACAAGTAATTGAATATCACTATCAACAAAACTTATCCCATTGCTAAAATCTAACGACTCAACTTTACTATTATCATTTAAAAAGTAGTAAGAAACCCTTAACATATCCTCTGTACCCAAAATAAAAATAACTAGGTCATGACTTTGACGACGAAGCTGAACATTCGCTGGCGTTATAGAATCTCCGAATACAACCCTATCAATTTCTCCATTAATAGTTGAGGAGTCGAAAATAGTATCTAGGCCATAACCAATATCAAAGATATAAGTATCATTCCCTTCTTTACCTTCCAGCCTATCATCTCCAGCCCCACCATCTAATAAATCATCACCATCATTGCTGCTAATTAGAACATCATCACCCGCGGTTCCCTCGAGTATTAGCAAGCGAATATCACTATCAACAAAACTTATCCCATTGTTAAAATCTAACAACTCAACTTTACTATTATCATTTAAAAAGTAGTGCGAGGCCCTTAATTTATCCTCGGTACCTAAGATAGAAATCACTAAGTCATTATTTTCACGCCGAAGTAGAATATTCTCTGGTGTTATATCATCGCCGAATACAACCCTGTCGATTTCGCCATCAATATTTGACAAGTCGAAGATAGTATCTAGTCCATAACCAATATCAAAGATATAAGTATCATTCCCTTCTTTACCCTCCAATCTATCATCACCAGACCCACCATCTAATAAATCATCACCATCATTGCTGCTAATTAGAATATCATCACCCGCGGTTCCCTCAAGTATTAGCAAGCGAATATCACTATCAACGAGACTAATCCCATTGCTAAAATCTAACGACTCAACTTTACTATTATCATTTAAAAAGTAATGCGAGACCGTTAATTTATCTTCGGCGCCTAAAATAGAAATCACCAAGTTATTAGTTTCACGCCGAAGTAGAATATTCTCTGGCGTTATAGCATCTCCGAATACAACCCTATCGATTTCGCCATCAATATTTGAGAGGTCGAAGATAGTATCTAGACCATAACCAATATCAAAGATATAAGTATCATTCCCTTCTTTACCCTCCAACTGATCATCACCAAAACCACCATCTAATAGATCATCGCCATCATTGCTGCTAATGAGAATATCATCACCCGCGGTTCCCTCGAGTATTAGCAAACGAATATCACTATCAACAAAGCTTATCCCATTGCTAAAATCTAAAGACTCAACTTTACGATTATCATTTAAAAAGTAGTAAGTAACCCTTAACACATCCTCTGTACCTAAAATAGAAATCACTAAGTCATCATTTTGACGCCGGATCTGAACGTTCTCTGGCGTTATAGCATCTCCGAATACAACCCTATCGATTTCGCCATCAATATTTGAGACGTCGAAGATAGTATCTAGACCATAACCAATATCAAAGATATAAGTATCATTCCCTTCTTTACCTTCCAACTGATCATCACCAAAACCACCATCTAAAATATCATCAGTATCATAACCCACTAGGTAATCTTGAGTAGGGCTTCCTTCTAAAACGAAAAGTTTTATGTCACTCTGGTTCCAGCTAATACCATTGTTAAAGACTATATTGAAATCATCAAAGCCAGTATCTATAAAATAGTTTGTCGCCTCAAAGCTTTCTCCCGTATTATCCACGGTAATAATAAGGTTTTCGCCAACTCGATCCAAATTTATATCTGGGGGCTGCACCCCTTCACCAAACTCGATGCTATCAATATAAGAACCGATTACTCCCAGATTATCCCCTTCCCAGACCGCATTAATAGTTTTTATTATATTCCCACCCACACAAAAAGTAGTATTGAGCCACTCGATTATCTCCACTTCACTCCACCCCGCAGCAATATCCAATGCAATAGCCTTCACCAGTGATTCCTCTGATGAAGGCACTCCATTTTCTCCGCATTGATCGGTATAAATTTGAGTCGCGCGATCTCGATTGTAGCGCGAAGGTATTAGAGTACATGTATTCTGAGCAGTATAAGTGTCGCTACTTTCACCATCTGAATAAGTAAACAATGATTCCTCATTTAAAATTCGCCAATCTTCATTGAAATAGTTTAAATCATTAGCTATTTGGCCGGACCTCAAGACTGTGTCGTCGTCCGCTGATCCATTATAATCCCCTAACAAACCTTCAACATTTCCACTCATATCAGAACTAAGACCAACCCGAACTGTTGCCCCACCGTTAGTTCCACCGATGAAGACCCAGTTACCTCTTGTATCACTTCCATAAATTCCAGTGGCTGATTTTGATAGAATACCGCCACCATTTAAGGTCACAGAATTATTTGTATTCATAGAATAGGGCATACCATCGACTAGCAGAGCGTTGGTTCTAAAGTCATACTCCACAATATTACTATTAAGCCGCATTGCAGATCCTATGTTAATTGATACGCAGCCTAGTTGAAGTTGCCGGGTTTGCACCTCGAAATCGCCAGCACCTTTTTCTCGAATAAAAACAAACTCCCCTCCTAACTGATTATCATAAAAAAGGCCGTCAATTGTGATGATGTGGGGGTCACCGCTTGACGAACCGTCATCGCCACCACACTCTACTGGTTGTCCTGATAACCTCTTATTAATGCATTCACTTAAATCGAAAATGGATTGCACATAACCCGCTCCCGCAGTAATGCATTCTATGGGGTTCTTACACCCAAACACGTTTGAGGCTGCACTCCTCCCCACCCCAGCTACACTACCATTACAGTTCCCTGTACATGATACCCCTTGAACTATATGTAATGTTTGAGGTAGCGTATCGACGAGTCCACTTTCCTCGGTTGCCTCTGAATTCCCTAAAGCGCAGGTATTTTCAATGCTACTATATTGGCCATCGAACACCTCGGTATTGCATTCGTCGATCTTAATTAATAAATACGTAACTACCTGTTCACCAAAGTCAGGAACAATAAGTTTAACGCTCATCACCGATATTTCTTCTTCTCCGGGAACGCTGTCATTATGTAATCGTGCAATTAATGTAGTTGAGCCGTCTCCGACATCAATCTCTATCGGAATAGCAATTTTTCTAGTAAAACCGCGCTGTAAGGCGTTGGTCATAATATTATTATGAGCGGATATGTCATATCGACTTTGAACAAGGTCATAATAAGCTGGCTCAGTCAGTATTGGGGTGACGATGTCGGGAATGCCTCCCTCAGAATAGGCAAATCGTCGACTTGATGACTGATCCCCCAGAGTAACACGCAATACATTTAACCCCTGAAATAGCCCTGTGACCTGACCCTGGGCTAGTCCATCATTAATAATTAAATCACTCGTAACATCTTCTCCGTTTAGCCAAACCACCAATTCAGAAGGTTCGCCTAAAAAGCTTACAGTTATCTCCGTAGAGTTCGCAGATAAATAAACACCCTCTGCCGGTGATACAATATCGATATTATTAACAACACTACAACTCAATACGAACAAGCTTATACATATTGATATAAAACTACGTAGGAGGTTCAATAACAATGAAGTTGGGCGGAGAGTAATACACGAGAAACAATTGATTGTTGTCATTATTTTTATTATTCCAATAAGATTTAATTCGCTTACATGGATTCAACATTGGATTTCATCATCAAAGCCGTTAGAAAAATAATTCACCTGAAGATAAACGGCTACTCTTTTTTTCTGGCTTAGAGGTGTTGAAGACTACCAACAGCTCGCCAACAAAGATGCCAGATTACAGCCCAAATGCAAAGAGCTTATATACGATAAGATCGGTTTATAAGCCGTGAGAGCAATCTGAATGTGAATAGAATAAAAAGCGAGTTAAATATAGAATGCTTTCCAATATGTATTTTACCCACACATTTAGATCAGAAATAAACTTGTCTATTATCGATTGAGTATGCCGTTGGAAGGCTCAATTTCATAATTTTTTTGGGTGCATTACCGGAAATCATCGGCGTAAATACTCTAAGTAAAAAAAAGAATGTTTTTACTCCGCGTCATCGGTTAATTGGTGCAGATACTTTTAGAAGCTTAAAACTTAGATGAATCAGTCCAGTCCCATCGACCACAATTTTGCAAGGGTCCAACTTGATTGTTTTATTCTGGAACTATATCTTCGATTCGCGGTTCCATCCCATTTAAATCGTTGATCGAAGCCTGTTTGATCTACCGCACGAGGATGCTATCATCGCCATTAAGTTTCGGCCTAAATGCTAGCCATCCACTGCCAGTTGAAAATCTAATGTTTATTTAAACTTTAACAGGCATTATTTCATCAAGAGCAATCGAAATAAAATGATGCAAAATAATGAACACTGGCCAGAAATACCAGTGTTCCGATAACAATATCAGTTAGATATTATTAAGCTCACCCCAACGATTTAAGTGAAAGCGCGCATCACCAAAAGTCTGTTCAGCAACCCTTGCTCGCTTAAGAAAAAGCCCCACCTCTTCCTCATCAGTCATGCCTATTCCGCCGTGCATTTGGATAGTTTCATTACTGACGAGATTAATCACTTCAGAGACTTTCGCCTTAGCGAGGCTAGCGTGCTCAGCGATACTGGCACGATCCGTTTCATCATCTAAGGCTGTTAATGCCGAGATAACCACTGATTTTGCTAATTCAACTTCGCAAAACATTCTAGCGGCTCGGTGACTCAACCCTTGAAAGGAACCAATGAGGACATCAAATTGCTCTCTCGTTTTAAGGTATTCAATAGTTCTATCGAATGACTCCTGCATGCTGCCTAGCATCTCTGCAGAAAGACAAATTCTTCCCACATCGAGAACAAAGTCGAGTAAATCGGCACCTTGATCCACAGCTCCTAATACTTGAGTATCAGCAATCGTCACTTTATCAAAGTTTATACGGCAAGCGTTTCTGCTATCTACCATCACGGTTCGGTTAAAAGTGATTCCACTGCTTTTAGCATTCACTAAAAATAGTGTAATACCCTCACGCGACTTAGTGGCTCCACTGGTGCGAGCGACCACCACAAGTTCATCGGCAACATGGCCGTCTAACACAAATATCTTCTGTCCAGACAGCGTGTAGTTAGCACCGTCCTTCACTGCCTCACAGGCAATATTGTAAGGGGCATGAACCGGTGATTCATCAACAGCTAACGCCAAGGTCGTTTTACCCTCAGCCACTAACGGTAGTAATGCTTGCTTCTGTTCGGCGCTACCGCCTTCCACAAGTGCGGTTACACCTAATGCGCAAGTCGCCAATAAGGGTGATGCCGCTAGCGTCCGTCCGGCTTGCTCAAAGATAACGCCCAAACCCTTGTAGCCAAATTCCAAACCACCGAATTGCTCAGGGACAGTGATACCGCACCAACCCAATTCAATCATTTCTTTCCAGGCACTGGTGGAATAACCCGTTTCGTCTTTTTGATCTCTTAGCTCTCGCAGATTGGAAACGGGTAACGTTGTCGCAAAAAAATCCTTAGCTGAATCGCGTAGGAGGCTTTGTTCTTCTGAATAATTTAATGGCATAATTTTTTCCTAGGATTCTCTATTCGGGTAAACCCAATACGCGTTTGGAGATAATGTTCATTTGTATTTCTGAGCTACCACCGTAAATCGTCGTCGCTTTACCACTTAACCAAGTTCTTAGCGTACTCAGTTCCGTTTCAGAAAAATCCTCACCTTCCCAAGCCAACGCATTCGTACCCATAATAGAGACCAACAGCTCATGTCTTTCTTGGGTGTTTTCAGAACCGTAGAATTTAAACATGGATGTAGTTTCACCGGATGATGCGCCTGCCTTAGCTTCATCAAATGCTCTTTTTGCCGTCAACTTGAATGCCTTAGTGTTCATCAAATGCCGAATAATATCGGTACGCAATTCAGGGTTGTCGATACGGCCATCCACCTCGCCGTGATATTTTCTGGCAAACTTAACTACGGCTGGAACCTTGGATTTCTCCTTGCCTGATGAGGAAGGCGCACTCCCTATGGAGGATCGCTCATGCTGCAATAGCCGCTTACCGACAGTCCAACCTTCATCCAATTTGCCAACGAGGTTTTCTTTTAGGGCTTTTGCATCATCCAAGAAGGTTTCACAGAACGGGGAATTTCCACTGATGAGCCTAATGGGCTTGATGGTAATGCCCGGTTGATCCATTTCAAAAAGTAAAAAGCTAATGCCTTGCTGTTTCTTCTCGTACTTACCCGTTCTCACTAAGCAAAACATCCAGGTCGCAAACTGTGCTCCTGAGGTCCAGGTTTTGGAACCATTAATAACAAAATGATCGCCTTTATCCACGGCTTTCGCCTGTACATTGGCTAAATCTGAACCGGCATTGGGCTCACTATACCCTTGGCACCAACGTGTTTCGCTCTTCACAATGCCCGGCAGATGGGCTTTCTTCTGCTCTTCCGTTCCAAGATCAAGCAAAGTAGGCCCTATCATAGAGGTGCCCATTCCCAGTACCGGTTGGGGAGCCGCAATTCTCGCCATTTCACTTTGCAATACCGCATTTTGATGCCGTGAAAGACCACCGCCTCCATATTCCTTCGGCCAGGTCGGCGTAGTCCAACCTTTCGCAATCATCGCCTCTAGCCAAAGAGACGCATCACCTGTGCGTAGCTTTCTTAACACACTGAATTCAGAAAACGGATCGTCCCATCTTTTCCTAAGACTCTTAGGGCAGTTTTCTTCTAGCCACACACGGACCTCTTTTCGAAATATCTCAATCTCGGACATGCATTGTTCCTCTTCTTAACAATTTTAAAACTAGGGATTGTTACTGACAAATTATACTGAAACTAATGACGACTGAATAACTAGCTCATTACTCTTTAGCTGGATGACTTTGGTGAATGTGATAATAAATGTAATTCTACGAAATCGGCAATCTGACCCAACTGCTCAGCTGACAATCGTTTGACAATCTTATGCCCAACAGACGATATGAGCTTCAATATGGTATTCACTCCCATGGTGATTAGCTTTATGCCAAATGCACCAATATTTATTTGTTTTGCCGGCTCAGTAAAATAGAAATGAATGTTAACTTCTGCCGCATCTCTCAATAGATTAATCGCTTTTATACTGCTCTCGGCTTTATCCGGCTCATTTCGTAATAACCAGACCACATCTTCTGTTTTTTGTGTCAGTGACTCGCTCAACGTGATTTTAACGATGTCATTTGAACTATTATTTTTATATTCTGTAGTCATATGTATGTCCTTTACTTTGTCTACAACCTACCAGTATACATTTACAGCAACAAGTATTTACTCTGTGAGGCTATTCAATTCGTCAACGAATAAGCGGACTGAAAATCACCGCTAATCTGTCAAAATTCTCGCTAATGATAAGTGCGGAGCCACTGCAAAACCAGTTCGTACCAGGCCAAATATCTGATCAACTACCGTTCACACAGGCATGATTTACACTACGAGAAAAACGGATATCACAGTAGAAGATGGTGACGGAAAATAACACATTTTTTATTACTTGGTAAGCATGTTAGCCGAGGGAGGGAGAGTGATTGAGAAGCTATTCGCCTTTACGCATTAAATCAATAGATTGTACTAATTCTTCAAACTCCAAATTCAGATCACCCTTTTTATGGTACACCTCCGCGATTTCTCTTTGGCTGGTTTCCAATAATTTGATAAAAGCATCCTCTTGATCATCGGTGAGGCCAAGGGTCAACAAAGAATCATTCATGTCCACCATAAGGTCATCAAGAACCTCCATAGATTGAGCCAGCATCGTCGAATAGTTAGTTTCAATTTTTCTAATCGTTTTCGATACATTCGACATTGAACATTCAATCGCGTTTTCACGCAGGCTCGCATTGCGTTGCTGCTCGTGTAATACCTGCACCCTTGCATCGAGAGACGACAGGAGTGTATTGAGGATATCCTTCACTCTCCCATTTCTGTCGGGATCATCCGTCGGCATGTTTTTAATAAAAAGATAGACGTCCCGCGCGTTGAAAAAAGTCATCTTTTTGTGACTAACAATACTCCCCTTAGACTGGGCATTTTCGATGGCAGCAAACTCCAAAGGCTTCGGCTCCCCACTGCAATGAACATCAAGGTAGGTGCCATCCCAGGTTCTAATTCTCATCGCACATTCAAAACCGTATTGAAAGGTATTGTCTAACATCGTTTTTGCCAGCGTCTCATAATCATCACATTGATGAATAGCCGGCATTACATTTATTAAGATACCGTATTCTGCTGCTTGTCTTATCGCTGTCATTGCTGTTTCAGAGGCATCTTCGACCTTTTGAGTTAACTTACCTGCCTTCTCTAATTGTTCGAAATTAACGATTACCTTCGAAATTAACCACTGTGCATCAATCGGTTTAGTGATGTAATCACTACCACCAACCTCCAATGCTCTAATTTTTTCTGCGGCGGTGTCATAGCTGGAAACAAAGACTATAGGCACTTCAATCGTTCTTGAATTTTCTCTCAATTCACAGCAAATATCGTACCCTGATTTTCGAGGAAGGTTGATATCTAAAAGAATCATATCAGGAACAAATAGATCCAATGCTGACAAGAGTTCTTCATAGGAAATCATTTCACTAACTCGATACCCTTCTCCTTTCAACACTTCAGACATAAGTAACATATCAGAGGGATTATCTTCCACTATGTAAATTGATTCATTTTGCATACTCGAACTCCACGAGATCCACTATTTCCAACATATTCGCCACCTTTAATAATTATAGGTTGCAATTCAATAGAGACTTCACGGAATGTAATAATCGATACACTAAATCACCTTTTCACAGAAGGGATTAGCTAAATCGATCACGAATAACGGCAATGTACTATTTTACGCGTTTCCCTCTTTTGGCTTTCAAACGAAAAACGAGCTGAAACTATCCGTTTCAGCTCGCATCGATCACAAGGGCCGATCACAAGGGCAACAAAAAAAGTTTGGCGCTAGAAAGCGGCAATGCCTGTTATATCGCGTCCTAATGTCAACTTATGAATATCGGTAGTCCCTTCATAAGTGACTACCGTTTCTGTATTACAGAGATGGCGCATAATAGGAAACTCACTGGAAATTCCGTTTCCACCTAACATGGTTCGTGCCTTACGCGCACAGTCCAATGCCATTTCCGTATTGTTCATTTTGATCATGGAAATGTGTTGATGGCGTAATTCTCCTCTGTCTTTCAATCGAGAGACTTGCAATGTCATCCACTGCGCTTTCGTAATTTCAGTATACATATCCGCTAATTTCACTTGAATTAATTGTCGGCCCGCCAACGGTGCGTCATGAAACTGAATACGATCCATGGTGTATTGTGTGGCTTCATTAAAACAGGCCGTTGCCGCACCGAGAGCACCCCATGCAACACCAAAACGGGCCTGCATCAAACAAGACAGTGGAGATTTAAGTCCCTTAGATTTAGGTAATATATTGTCTTCCGGTATTTCACAATTATCAAAGCTCAACTCAGCGGTTATCGAAGCCTGGAAGGACAATTTGCGTTTGATCTCCGTTGCAATAAATCCTGGCGTATCCTTCTCTACTAAAAAGCCACGAATCTCTCCGTCTAACTTCGCCCACACTACCGCTACATCCGCAACACAACCATTTGTGATCCAACACTTTGCGCCCGTTAATTTATAACCCGTTGCAGTCTTCACCGCGCGCGTACGCATACCCGCTGGGTTGGAACCAAAATCAGGTTCAGTCAAACCAAAACAACCGATACCTTCACCGGCCGCCATTTTCGGTAACCATTTTTCTTTTTGTTGCTCACTACCAAAGGTGTGAACCGCATACATGAACAAGGAACTTTGCACGGATACAAAACTACGTAAACCCGCATCACCCGCCTCTAACTCTTGCTGCACCAATCCATAAGCAATAGAGGACATCTTGGTACAGCCGTACCCATCGAGGTTGCAACCTAACAAACCCATCTTCCCCATCTCAGGAACAAGGTCTAGTGGAAAAGTACGGTCATTATAATAATCTTCGACATGCGGTAGAAAACGCTCGTCTACAAATTTCCTGACGCTTTCCTTCACCATTCGTTCTTCATCTGTGAACTCACGGTTGATATCCATAAAGTCAACATCTTTGATTTTTAGCATGCCTAAATTCCTTTGTTTGTCTTGGGTATGTAGTTAATAATTTAATTTTGGATAAAGTTCGGTTTTGAAATTCAGACAGCATAAACAAAATCAAAAGGATGCTATCAATAACACCCCTTTGATTTCTGACTATTACGCTGCGGTAAAGAATGGCAACGCACAATCGGCACCGGTATCCACAAAAGACACCTTTACCTTCATACCAATTTTAATCGTTTCCAGATCAACATCGATAATATTGGTCATCATTGTAATACCTTCATCCAGCGTGACATAGGCAATACAATAAGGCACAGGCACTCTTCGCATAATGCTGTAAGTATAAACTGTGCCGGTACCCGGACTTTCTTTCCATTCTGTATTGTCGCTCATGCAAAATGGGCAAATGGTTCTCGGATAGTAATGATACTCGTTGCAATCAGCGCACTGCTTGACTAACAACTTTCCTTCGCCAGTGGCGTTCCAGAAATGCTCTGTTTCTTCATTGATAAAGGGTACGCGTATTTTAATTTTTTGTTCGCTCACGAGTCTTCCCTCCCAAGGATTACAGTCGCACTTCCCATTCGGGTTCCAATTGATCCACCAGTACCATGTGCAAGCGCGATATCGCAATCAACTTGTACTTTAGGGTGTGCCTCATTTCGTAGCTGCCTTACGGCTTCTAACACTTTCGTCATTCCGCCTCTGTTGGCTGGATGATTACTACATAAACCGCCACCATCAGTGTTAAAGGGGATTTTACCGACACCTGAAATCAGGTTTCCATCGGCTACAAATTTTCCGCCTTGGCCTTTTTCACAGAAACCCAGATCTTCTAGAGTTTCTAAAACCGTAATCGTAAAGGAGTCATAAATAGACATATATTTTATGTCACTGTGCGTCACTCCAGCCTCTTCGAATGCCTTGGGACCAGACCACGCAGCACCGGTATAAGTCAGATCAACACGTCCACCGTCCAGGTGTTTCGGCGCTTCACCGTGACCTAAAACTTTAACGCACTGACGATCCAGTGTTTTAGCAATTTCTGGACTCACTATAACAAGCGCACCACCACCATCAGTGATGACACAACAATCCAAACGATGCAGAGGATCACTAATCATGGGTGAACTCAACACGTCATCAACGGTGACGACATCGCGCATTAACGCATGCTCGTTATGTTGAGCATGATGAGAAGCCGCCACTTTTATCCACGCTAACTGCTCACTAGTAGTGCCGTATTCATGCATATGGCGCATAGCAGCCATCGCATACATGTTTACCACTCGCGGGCCGCAGATCATCTCAAATCCATACTCCGGTGCATCATGCTCGATGCCGCCTCGAGGAGTACCAGGTCGTTGGCTTTTGGGTTTACCCGCTAAGGTAACCAACGCCACATTACACTTACCGGCTGCAATGGCAGCAGCGGCATGTCCAATATGGGCAACATAGGACGATCCACCAGTTTCGGTTGAATCTATGTGTTGCAATTTTAATCCCATGTATTCTGCCATGGCGAGACCACCCAATCCGGGAGCATCACCTGCACAATAATAGGCATCAACATCAGCATAAGTTAATCCCGCATCCTCTAACGCGCCTTTCGCAAATTCCCCGTGCAACTGGGCCAGCGATTTATCTGCTGCCTTTCGTCCTGGAAATTCGTAAATGCCCGCAATATAGGCCTTACCTCGTATACTCATTCTAGTTTCCTTTCACTCCAAAAAATCGGATGACTGATAACTCAATACAATGACAAAACATAGGTACCAAACCACCAGCTTGATTATTATAAAATATTTGTAAGCTCTAACAGCGCGGCCATTAGAGCAATAAAATCAATTTTTCTCAATAGGTGATCTGGACAGAAACTAGACAAACAATAAATAACAATGTGCTGCTACATCTATCTTGAAAAACAGCGCTTTCAACCATTTATCCAGTGCGGACACAAAGGCGTCATTAACTTTAACTGCATAATTAGAGAAGAATTTGTTAAAGTCTCTGCCCAATCGCCAAACTAAATCTCTACTTTTTGAATCGAGTTTATAGACGCTTATCTAAGAACATTTAAATCTGAACAAAAGGAATCACGCCATGACCCACATTAACGACGTCACCAGCCTTACTGTAGAAGACGGTATCGCAATTTTAACGCTCAATTCTCCTCCCGTGAACGCACTATCATCCCCAGTACGAGACGGAATCTACCGTGGCATCCAGCTGGCACTGGAAGATAAATCGAACAAAGCTGTGGTACTCATCTGTGAAGGGCGAACATTTATTGCCGGTGCCGATCTTGTGGAGATTAGCGGTAAGTCAACGGGGGCGAGTCTTACTGAAGCCCAGTCTATGATAGAAAATTCCACTATTCCAGTTGTTGCCGCGATACACGGAACGGCATTAGGTGGTGGGTTGGAAGTCGCCCTAACCTGTCACAACCGTATTGCCGTCCCTTCGGCGATGTGTGGATTACCAGAAGTAAAATTGGGTCTGTTACCAGGAGCAGGCGGCACACAACGATTGCCTCGCATAGTTGGCGTTGAAAAAGCCCTACAGTTTTTAATTTCAGGTGAGCAAATCGCAGCACCGGCCTGTGTTGAGATGGGCCTGGTAGATGCCCTAGCTGAAGAAGGTCACTTACGCAGAGATGCGATTGCTTTTGCTCAACAATTGGTTGCAGCAAATAAGCCACTTCAAAGAGTTCGCGATCTCAATGATAAATTAGAGGCTGACAAGGGTAAGCCTGAAATATTTAGCCAGTTCCGAAAATCAATTGCCCGTAAAACAAGAGGGTTTTTAGCGCCAGAATTAATCGTCCAATGTGTCGAAGCTGCCGTGAACAATAGTTTTGACGATGGGATAAAAGAAGAAGGTCGGCTTTTTGCAATCGTACTCAAAAGCAAAGAATCCGCTGCACAGTTATACCAATTCTTCGCGGAACGTGAATGCTGGAAAATACCCGATGTTCCAAAAGACACTCCGACCATCGCTTTGAAGAAGATCGGAATTGTAGGAGCCGGCACCATGGGCGGCGGCATCGCAATGAACTTTGCTAACGTCGGATATGACGTCACCATCATCGACAGTAAACCTGAAGCTTTAGATCGTGGTCTCAGTGTCATCAAAGGCAATTATGATCGCTCTGCAAAAAATGGTCGTTTTACTAAGGAAGAAGTAGATTCTAGGATGGCCCTTATTTCTGGCAGCCTAGAACTCTCCGATCTCGCAGACTGTGACATGGTTATTGAAGCTGTTTTTGAAAACATGAAAGTCAAAAAACAAATATTTACAGACTTAGACAAAATAGTGAAGCAAGGCGCCATTCTTGCCACCAACACCTCTGGTCTTAATATTAACGAAATTGCTTCGGTTACCAACCGACCGGAATTTGTTATCGGACTGCACTTTTTTAGTCCCGCCAACGTGATGAGATTGGTAGAAGTCGTCAGAGCCGATAAGACCTCGAAAGAAGTCATCAACACTTCGATGAAGATTGCTAAGAAAATTGGAAAAATGGCTGGATTAGTGGGTGTTTGTCCCGGATTTGTTGGCAACAGAATGTTAGCTCAGCGCCAACGAGAAGCGAATAATTTAGTCCTTGCGGGCGCTATGCCTTGGGATATAGACAAAGTACTTTACGATTTTGGTTTCCCAATGGGGCCTTTCGCTATGTCTGATCTTGCCGGACTCGATATTGGCTGGAATAAAGAAAAGTCTAACGGCCAAACTATCCGAGACGTACTGTGTGAAATGGATAGACGTGGACAGAAAACCGGAGCGGGATACTACGACTACGACAAGAACCGTGTACCCAGCCCTTCCCCAGTTGTTGAAAAATCCTTACTTGAGTTTGTGAAAAAATCAGGTGTTGAAAAGCGGAACTATACTAACGACGACTTACTTGCCCGCTGTATCTATCCGATGATAAATGAAGGGGCGAAATTGTTAGAAGAAGGCATGGCGATACGTTCATCGGACATCGATATTATTTGGGTTAATGGCTATGGCTGGCCAGCCTATCGTGGTGGCCCTATGTTCTACGCTGATCAAATAGGCTTGGATACCGTGCTGGCAAAAATGAAGGAATTCGAAGCTGAATTTGGATCGGCGTTTAAACCGTCGGCATTGCTTGAAAAGTTAGTCGCGGATGGCAAAAAATTTAAAGACGCATAGCACGGAGAAGTGAATTTAAAATAGTCTTAGACCCAACTTTAATTGGGCCTAAGACTATCTCCAACAACTTAAAGCCACATTATAAATTAAATTCATCCTTTAGCTTTTCTTCTAGCCTCCTTTGCTCCTTCGCCATTTTCTCATCTAAAATACGTCTCTCTTCATCTAGTTTTTTTCGAGCCTCTTGTTTTTCTTTTTCGGCTTTTTTTCGTAGCTTCTCTTCTTTTTCTTTGCGTTCTCTCTCAAGTTGCGCTTTATAGTCATCAACTTTGGCTTCTAGCAACTCTTCTATATCTTTCTCTGCGGAATCGACATCTTTGCTGTCACTTAAACCGTCCAGATCATCGGTATATTTTGACAAGAACTGTGTCACTTCTGCATTGAGCTTTTTCTTAAGTTTGATTTCTAACGCATCTTTTTTGGCAGCAAATTGTCCCTTCAGAGCGCTCTTAATCTTCTTATCTAAATCTGAATTGATACTGACATTCAAATCTTTCAAATTCCCTTTCGCCTCCCCTTGCAGATTAAAAGAGTTAATAGTTTTCAGTGCAGTGCCCAATGCCTTACCCAGCCCCTCGCTGGCTCCTCCGGCAAATACCGCTTCATTAAAAGCACCATTCATCGTCGCGGTAAACACGTCTGACTCGTAAAGTACTCCACCGTCCACGATAGCAACAGCCTTATCTAAAGTAATGGGCATCTTACTGCCGCCAATCAATTCAAATTTCGTCAGTGCCACCCCTTCCATTCGGTAAGCTAATTGATCTTTCGGATTGCTCTTTGCTATGTGGTTAAACGTGGCGGTCACGTCTAACTTATCAATTCCATCCAACGCATTACCCTTCACTGTCATACGCGTGGGCCGATTGATAATTTCTTGCTGGTGAGTCACATCCACTAGCAACGCCTCCACACGACCTACCGGTAATACTGCACTCACCTTCGCTTTTCTCACCAAAAAGTCTGGAATGGGCTCCGCGATGTCAAAATGAACAAATCGCCCCGCCAACCGTTCTGGATCTTTTCCCTCAACCTCATCTTCGTCACTTGACTGAATATAGGGTTTAACTTTTTCATACCAGTACAATGCCAATCGACTCCATTCACCAACTTGTTCCCCAAACATCAGCGCTGCAAAATTGCTCGCACCTCCCCCGGAGATATCGTATTTTTTCTTTAATCTCTCTAAATCCGCCTTTGGTGCTGCTTTAAGCGCTTTTATTTTTTCCTTCAAAAGGACAGAACTGAGCTTTATTTGTTTTTGAGCGGACTTGATCGCCTTTTTATCGCTCTTGAGTTCCGCTTGTACCTTTTTAAGCTCCGCTTTTCTTCGTTCAAAATCGGCGATAGAATTAATCTTTCCTTTAGTGGCTGACCGAATACGTTTTTCATAGGATTTTATTTTTGATTTTGTGGGAATTAATAATTTTAATTTTTTCAGCTTTTCTTTTTCTTCTTTGTAAGCGATTTCCAGTTCGACTTGCCGGGTTTTAGTTAACAGCGTCTCGCGACTCAATATTTCCTCGGCAGAGGGTAAATCTGCTTTGATATCACTTAATACTTCTTTCGCTTCATCAGCAATACTCGGGGCGCTATCAAGGCTACTGTCCTCACCTTGCCTTCGTTTCTCTGTTAAAGCACCGGAAGTCGCTCGGTCGGTATTAAATTCCATTTCTAACAATTCAGCCTGCTCCACTAGCACCTGGCCCATCAACAATCTTAGCCCGTTAACTTCCGCATTAATCGAGCTCAGCTGTACTATATTCTTCATAGGATTATCAGAATCAGTCACCTCCAAGTTGAGTATATTAAATGCCAACGGATCTAGGGTCAGCTCCACACGATCCACCGACACCTTCGCTCCCGCCAGATCACTGCCATAATTTTCAATTAACTTTTTTGTCAGCCCTTCTGCGAATAACCAACCAAATCCAGCAATAAGACCCAGAACGGCAATAAACGTCACGAACCCCTGCCATCTTATCCATCTCATGACGTTATCCCTCTGAGATCATGGGACATAAATAATTTATAAATTTTAGAAGCCCTCACTATTTCGGCAATTTTTGTTTTCTTTACCCACGCCATAATATGCTCTCGGTAATTAATAATAATAAACAAACTCGCGAAATAAAGAGGTACTGCAAGCAACAATGCAACAACCAAACTACCCAACGTCAATGTGTTGTTAAAGTGAGTCAACCGCCAAAAATCGCTACTATACAAGCTCGTCCAAAGCTCAATCATTTCAGGCTTAGCGAGTAAAAACTCACCCAGCTGGATAAATGCAGTATCGAAAACATAAGCACCCCCTGAAAACAGAGTCAAAGAAGTGAGAAAACTCGACACATTAGTGCGTATAACAAGTACCAAAAATAATACGATTACATTATGCAAACTCATCAGAGGTGTTAGCCCCATAATCATCCCCATTGTCAAAGCAAAACTGATCTGTCCTGGATCTGTTTCTGAGTTCAGCGCTTTCAGAAATTTAATAATGATATCTAACATATTTTTTCCTTTAACTTTTAGTCTTCAGTCTTAGCGTTAACATCGGTGCCTATCAAGGTTATAATAATTTCGTTAGTCCCTATCAAATGTAAACATAAGATCAAGTGAATTCACCTTGCCGCTCACAGCCTCTAGATAGAGACCCTGCTTCACTTGATAACGTAGCAATATTGAATTGAGTTTATCAAAAACGCCTAATCCATATTGTACGTATAACCTATCGTTAACTTTGCCACTTAGCCTCACCTCTTCCACGCCCTCTTCTCCTGCAGATGCTCCAATTTGAAAACTATCGACACCCATTTTTCCCGCTGCTTTCGAGATAATGCCTTCAGATTGTGAAATAGATAACCCAATTGCCGCTTGACTAAGCATCATTTTAGAACTCGAATTAGTATCCTCACTGTCCTCGTCACTGGGTAATCTACCCGTTAATAAATAAGATAATCTATCTTCTTCAGACATTCCGGGTTCTGAAAACAAAGTAATACTAGGGCTACTTGCGCGCCCAGTCACCTTTAAACCCACCACAACGTTATCATCTACAATATCATTTCTGATGGCATCTACTTGTATATTGGGATTATCTAACTGCCCCGCGAAAATAAGGTCCCCTTGGCGCACTGTTAATTTTTGCCCAAACGCAGTATATTTCCCACCTTGTAATTGTATACCTCCCAGAGCTGAGAGTGGAATTTGATCCGACTGCATCAAATCGACTTGTCCCGTTAATGCTCCCTCTAACCCAAACCCCTTAAATTCAACATCATCACCTAAGCTAACATTGAGCTTCGTGGTGTATTGCCAACTGCTATCACTCGCCACACTATCCAATTCAACAACATCAGATGATCGAGATGCCGCAACGACGGGAATATTTTTAATTTCAATCCTAGCCTTAGGAACCACAAGCTCACCATTAATATCGATTTTTAATGGTGTCGCCTTTACGGTGATTGAGGGTCTAACCCAGACTCTAGAATTTTTGTTAGGGCGAATCAACAATTGCTCTGCAGACAGATTCAACTCACTTATCCATTGAGGCTGGCTCCAATCAAACTTACCTCTCAGCTCGGCACCACCTTCGGGTGTTACAAAAGTGCCTGCGAAATTAGCCATCGATTTTCGAAACTGTCCTTTAATACGAATATCATTTGCGACAACGGGGAACAGACTAGATTGATACTGGCCATCTTCCACTGAAAACTCACCTTCGATCCGAGGTACCGGCAAATTTCCCGTCAGTCTTAAATCAGCTTGTAAAACACCATCAATATGGTCACCCAAATCAAGAAACACTTCCAAGCTTTCCATATCAAATTCGGATACGCCAATTTCACCTAGCACTCTCCCAACAGGATCAAGAGAAACCTTCCCCTGTACTTCGCCCCGATCCCGTGTTATCAGACTAAATTCAGCCTTACTTTGCTCTCTAGACCAGTAGCCCAATGCAGTTACGCGCTCTACGGCAATATCCAACACGCCTTTCTCCTCCTGATCGTCGTTGTTTTGAGTATCGTTTTGATGGTCGGCATCGCCAATACCTACGTCTGATTTAGGATCCTTCTGAGCCAACTCATTTTGACTAACAAAAACATGAGCATTGGCGCTATTAAGAGAACCCTCGACCTCAAACTCCCCACCGGTCGCGAGCTTGAGAGTCGCCAATCCATTAATGAAACCACTCAAACTAACCTCACGAGGGAAGTAGGACGAAACCCAAGACCAAGGCAAACCCGATAGAACAATGGGAAGAGAAAAATCACTGTCAGCATCATAGAGTAATTCAGATTGGTGACATAAAAAGGTCGACTCATGATGAAGACAAAATGGCTGAACACTCAATCGTGCCGTCTCAGTTGAAAAACCAATATGGACAGGGTGATCAAATTCCCATTGCAGCTCATCATGCGTTAACGCGAGACCAAATAGTCCCTTGCCGCATACAATATCCCATTCAAGTGTATCGTCTACCCTGCCAGAGCAAGCTAAATCGAAAGAATAGGATTTATCAATCGAACCCGAAAAACGGATTTCACTTATTTGGCTCGTATTACTTGATTCTTCAGAATGAGTGAGTCCACCGGTCACTATCAATTTGTTTTCGCTTTGCCCTAAAAACAAATCCATATTATAGGGTAAAAGCTCTTTTCCACGAATATGACCCGATATCAGCACCGGGTTATTTTTATCTGGTGAGCGCAGATTAATATTCTCTAACGACCAGTAAAGACCCATTTTTTCACTGAAGGTAATATCCGCTATCAAGCCACCCGTCACGGGGTCGGAAAGCCCTGGAAATTGTACTTCGACCAATTTAGCATTGCATTTCAGGTTGTAGTTATCGTCAAGACCGATCTTGCCCACGGCGGTCAATTCCCCCTCCAACCATGTTATTGAAGAGTGAGTCACATTAATCACCTTATCGTTACTCCAAACCCCTACTACACTAAAACTATTTTCTTCATTTTTCCTTCCATCAACACTCTTTTTACCATCAATGATTTCACCGTCCAATTTGAATTCAACTCGCTCAGGCGTCCCCTGAAAAACAATCTCCGCCCTTTGAAAATCCCGGTCATTATTCGATAAAAGGGACTCGTTCAGCAACAGATCAACCGATGCCTTTCCTTTGAATAGCGTTTCTTTTTCAAACGGAAACAATGTTAGATCAATCTCCAATTTTTGGGGTTTTTCTAGTACTAGCGTAGTGGAAATATCTACCACCCCCCCCGTAGCAACGAATTCCAAATCCAATTCGCGTTGCACATCATTTATATGGCCGGAAAGAGAAAGGACATAATCGGAAGAGGTGATAACCTCGCCTTCAACTTCAATGCGATAGTCTCCATAACTAAGACTAAGTTCTTCAATAGATATCTTTCGGCCTCGCATAAACGCATTACCATTAATATGACGCAAGCTTACTATTGTGATGCTCCGGCGCTCTGCTGTGGAGGCGCTAGTTTTAACAATATTAAATTCGCTAATAACGAGCTCCCGCAATTGCAGGGGTATCGGTAAAAATAGAGGTGCAAAATCAGGATCGCTTATACTGCCTGTCTCCGATTCAGCTTGATCTGAATTGGCTATGGTTAATTTCTCAATACTCAGCTTATCGACATGTAGTTTGCCGGTTAAAAGATTGATAAATTGCCAAGTTATTCTTGTGTTCTCTAACGACACTTTTTTTGTAACTTCGTTTCCTTGCTGAGATTTCCACTGAATAACATCGACTTTAAATCCTCGTAAGAAATCCCCTTTCACCCCACTAATGGACAGCGATTTAAGGGGTTTGGTTAAAAATGCCAATAACCACCAACTTCCTATCTCACTATTTAAAACAGAAAAACACCCTAAAAAAATCGAGAGAAAAAATGCGATAAGCAAATAGGTTAATCTTTTCATACCTAGATGACGGGCCCCATATACACGTGTAATCTCGCTCCGTTCACATTATCATCACCAATCGGGTAAGCAACATCAATATTCAAAGGGCCAATTGGCGATATCCAACGTACGCCCACACCACCTCCCACATTCATGCGAGCCTCACTCACATTATAGGCCCGCCCAGCATCGCCGAAAACAGACACCTGCCACTTAGAAAAAATTTGATACCGATATTCTACGCCTACGGTATTGAGATACCGCCCACCTAGCTGATCACCATTTTCATCTTCTTGCGATAGCGATTCATAATCGTATCCACGAATAGTTTGATCGCCTCCTACAAAGAACCGTTTCGTTGAGGGTATATTTTGGAAATTACCGGTTTGAATAAAACCCATGGTAGCCTTCATCAAAAAACTGTGTTTTTCCGCTACGCCTTGTAACCACTTGTTTCCAAATTCACCTCTGGTGAAATCAGATTCAGCGCCAAGACCTTCTGTACTACTTTCAATACTACCCCAAAATTTATAGCCTTTTACCGGATTACGGGCGTCTCCCCAAATACGAGTGCGAGTCCACTGTGTCCCGATATAAATATAGGAATCCTCACTCCTCAGAAGGCTTCCTTGCTCATCCCGTTCATTTTCAATGTTCAGAGAAACACTACCGACCCATCGATGAATTTCCCGATGTAAACCAAAACCGGTGGTAAACTTCTCACTTTCAGTATCGTCTACGCTTTTGTCTTGCCAACCTACACTCCAAACAAAAGCGTCAACCCACCCTAAATAAAGTGGAATTCGGTACTCACTGGAAGCCACTTTTATAATTGATGACACTTTACTTTGCGCTTTCCACTGATGTCCCCTGCGATTGATCCAAGGCCGATCTACACCAATTTTTATGCGTGGTCCCACGTCTGTGGCAAAACCAAAACCCGTCGAATAGCGATAGCGTGGTGAAGGGTCAAGCAAAACCACCAGTGTCACGGTATGATCACTGTTCTTTTCTCTCTCAATCTTCACGCTTGAAAAATAACGAGAATCGATTAGCTGCTGATAGAAACTCTCTACCTTCGCTCGTTCATAGGCCTCACCTTCTTTAAATGTTGTCATTTTATGCAGAAAGACGTCGTTTAAATGACCTCCTACAAATCTTAAAGGTGAGAAATAATATTGTTCACCACTCTCAAGCACCAGTACCACTCGAGCGCTAGAATTGATGACTGAAACTTCTAGGGAAGATTGGCTAAAATGGGCATCCAAATAACCATTATTAAGATAAATCGTAATTAATCGGCTTTTGATCGTCTCGTAGAATTCATGGGTCATTCTCGACCCTACGGCTGCATTAGCCGACGCTACAATCTGTTCAAATTCTTTCGCGTTAGCAATAGCTCCTTGAATTTCAATTTGGGGTTTTGACCAAACTAATGACGTATAACTTTTCACGGAAATAGTTATTTTATCGGAACCAATGCGTGTATCAAACTCAATATCATACAAGCCAAGAGGTTCACTACCTTCGATCATGGCTCTTCGTATTTTTTTCTTCGTAAATGCAATTGAACTTCGTTGGCTCACGTCTAAATTATCTAGCAATATGAGTATATTCTCTTTAACATCTTTGCTGACGCCCAAAATATCAATTTTTAGCCCATTTTTCGCTGCCAAATCTGGCGGCAAAATACAAATGACCAAAATAAAAAGAACATATACCGCCCTGTTCTTTTTGGCTATTACTTGCACCATAATATATAAACTCAAATAATCTCAATGAGGTAATCTCGACGCCACCTGTACCTTACTCAGTCCAACATTTAACTTTTCCGAACATTTAATTCGGTCCAATATTTAACTCGGTCCAACATTTAATTCGGTCCACAATACAATTCAGCCCTTCATTTAAAATAACCGTTTCAACCCCCTATACAACACGCTTCTCTATATCGTACTGAATGGTAATCACTTATTCCTACAAATTCTAACAAGTTACAAAATAAATTATAGGGAAGGCGAAAACAAATCTAAGAATCTCGCCAAAACATTTTGATGTTACCAAGAAAACATCTCAAATATTAACGTTAAGAGCCGCCCGTTTTATATTCATCTAATCTAAACTGTGAACATGCAGATCAATCTATAGCTTGCTATAGATTGATCTTAAGCAGTAGGATAGTTAAATAAGGACAAGGATTAGTTCTCTAGCGAATCAAGCATGTTTTAGAAATTAGCTTTCTGTGAGCCCATTAATTTGAATATCTGATAAAAAAAACCTATCAATGATTCGCTTACGCAAAACTATAGGGACTTTACATGGTGACGAAAACAATTTATTTAATAGATGACGAGCCTGGGCAACTCAATTTGTTATGCGAAATAGTCGCTTTAACGGAATTGAAGCCACGCAAATTTACTCAGGCAGGGCGTTTTTTCGAAGAAGTAACGGTATTCGAACCCAATTCCATTTTAGTGTTAGACCTCAATATGCCAGAGATGGACGGTATCGAGGTCATGCGACGATTATCTACCCTTGATTCACCTCCTGCATTAATACTGGTCAGCGGCCATGACGTCGGCGTGCTACATGCTGCGGAAAAGTTAGGTTACGCACACAATCTAGAAATTATTGCCACTTTAAGTAAACCCATTTCTCTTAAGTACTTTCACCGCCTTCTTCTCACTCATTTAACAACCACACACTATGACCGCCCTAAAGACGTTCTACCCAAAGAAGAACGTTTCACTGTCTCTGATCTAAAACATGCCATCTTTGAAAATCAGCTCATTCTTTATTATCAGCCTCAGTACAATATTGAAAACGGTGAGCTTCTCGGCGCAGAAGCACTAGTAAGATGGCAACATCCTGAATACGGACTTCTTTGCCCTGATAAGTTCATCCCTTTTGCTGAGAAAAATGCTCTCATTGGTGATTTAACGCGGTGGGTAATCAACAATTCTGTACAACAGGAACAAAAATGGCAACAGGCGGGACTAGAACTCGTTGTATCCGTCAATATTTCAGCCAAAGATATCACTAGCCTCACTCTTCCCGAACAATTAGCTGATTTATTGGCTGAAAACAAATTGGACCCCGCACGACTAACCCTTGAGGTCACTGAAAGTTCCTTAATGGATGAATTAGCCACGTCACTCGATATTCTTACGCGCCTTAGATTGAAAGGTATCGGATTATCCATCGATGACTTTGGCACAGGCTACTCATCGCTGCTGCAATTACACCGAGTGCCTTTCAGTGAACTGAAAATAGATAGACAGTTTGTCTCCAATATGGGGACAGATGAGGAAGCCAGGGCCATTGTAAAAACTTGTATTATTTTGGGCCACGAATTGAAGATGAAGGTTCTGGCAGAAGGTGTAGAAACCGCGGAACAGTTACATATGCTTAATGAACTGGGGTGTGATATTGCACAAGGCTATTACTGTGGTGAACCCACCTTGCCCGAAAAAATCATCCACAAACACTCCGACCTTGTTTGAAATGATTTTGCCCTTAAGAAATTAACACTCCACACTCTAATTCACCGGTTCAACTTGGCAGATATAAACGCTACTCAACCAATTCATAGCTGCTGGCAAATATCCAAGCATCACGACCATTTGCCATGCTGATTTTAGCCCAAGGATCTCTGACATCCAATATTTCGACTTCCGTTCCCGCAGGTAAGGGTTGCGAAAAACGCATAGGCGAATTCACCGAATCCGCTGCTCGCGCGATACTTTCATTTGCGACAAGAACCCCTTGCGGTCTATTCCCTCCAGTAAGTTGAATTAAAACTGATATCAATAAACCACCCCAGAGTAACAGTGGAAAAAATGATAAATTCCTAATCATCCCTGATCGCCAATGAATCGCAAAAGCAAACCCCAATGCCGCCAAGACAAAAAATAAGGCAGCGAGGCCCGCCTGAGAATCCACCTTCATCGAACTATGCCAGGAAAAGAAACTATCTAATACGCCATCATCACCTGGCGTAGGTACCGTACTCGGTAATAAAGCTCTCGCATGAATGAGGTTTTGACGCGCTTGATCATAATTGGGATTAATGAGTAAGGCTTTTCGATAAGCCAATATGGCATATCCAAGGTCTTCCGCTTGTAATGCCGCTGTTCCAATATTTGTCCACAACGGCGCATTGGGTTCAACTTCAGATTCCACGTTGGAGAATAGATGTTGAGCACGCCTAAATTTATCCATCCTTATTTCGCGCTGCGTCGCTGCTTGTGCCTCGCCATAAACTTTAAATGCTGCGTTTAGGTATTCATTAGTACTGTCAATAGACGTACCTTCATCCAAGGCCAACGACACCTCGCAGAACCCGTAGAAAAAACACAACAGCGTTAAAAGAATTTTTCTCATCATTTCACTCCCGTAGTAGTAGGAGTCATTTTTTCCGCTAGAGATAACGCTCGCTTCTTTAAATTCTCATCTACTCCTACAGCCTCCCCCCCTGGGGCAAACACAAGTGAATCACACTCAGAGAGAAACAAATCTATCTCATCTCGCGGTACTGACGCCGCTCCGGCCGCAATCCTGCGTACCGCATCACTAATCTCACTCAACGTATCTCCATTCTTTATCCGTTGCCGCTGATCTTTGTGCTCTTTTTGACGAGCAAGCATTTCAGGATCCAAATCCGAACGACGCCGAGTAAACAGAGCAACTGCCATCAGTGAAAATGCGAAACTATAGCAAATGATTTGCTGTACTATCCCTCCGAGCCACGACTCTTGCTGTCCCAACAAAAGGCCCTTATCTTTGTTAATCGACAAATCGGCACCGCTTAGGCTAAAGGCTTTTCGCTTTTCTCCGCTATCCACATTGACACTGCTCTTTGCATCTTCAATTCCAACATCCGAATGGGAACCGTTTATTTCTGACTCATCACCCTTTGACCGTATGACATCACTTGCAGACACCATCTTGGCTGGTCGCACCGACAAAGCAATGGGACGAGATTGGGTTGTTTGGTACGTCTGTAATTTCGTATCAAACCAAGAAAAGGAAAGAGGGGGAATTTCCCGAACGGATTCATTCAATACACGAATACTCATTTCAAACTGTTTTGTTTCGCCATCATAGACTCCTGCTATTTTTCCGGAAGGTACTCGAAAATCATTAGCGGGTAAGTCATTAGACAATAAAGGTAGTGAAGTATTGGCAACTTCCACATCCCCTTTTAAAGTCAAAACCAATTTAATGGGGTCACCGACTTGGACCACAGAACGATCAGCTGACACTTCAAACGCAAAGCCTTGGCCCACTGCTCCAGAATAACTTTCTGGCCGACCCTTAATAGGTAAATCTATAATCGTCAAAACTCTTTCTTGGTCTACTGCTCTTAATTTTCGAACCTGTGAAGGCGTCCTTCTTCCAAAAAAATCTCTTTTCCAACGTACCGCTTCATCAACACTTAAACTCGCTGGCGTAATATTATAGTTGCCTGGCCTGAGTGGCACCATCAGTCTCTCTACGGTCCATACGGCATAAGTACCTTTTTGAGTATTTCTTTTTTCTACCGTTGCAGGAAAAACATGATCCGCAATGGTAAGCTGATTATCCGCGCTAGCATTATCTTGATCATAGAACTGAAAAACTCCGTCCAAATCAAATAAAGGTACAGTCGCTAGAGGGTTCATTAGATTTTCAACGCGATCCAATTTCACCCACCACTCTACCTTCACCGGCAGGCGCTGTCCGACATAGATGTTGCCTTCAGGCAACACGACTTTTATTTCTTGATCTCCTGCTTGCGGGATAGAACCTATCTCTATCGTAGCCGCGCCGACTTGTACTTCGGTCACGCCTTGGGTCACCGTAAATGGCCCTACAGTGAAATTTCCTGGCTTTGGCGCGGTAAATCGAAGGTGATAGTTGAACAGTACTGTCTTAGAGCGCGACATTTTTCCATTGATAATTTGAATGCTCGAACTGATATTCGGACTCACTCCAGCCAGTGTCATTTTACCTTGTTTTGGGTCGACAAAAGTCAAAACGGGCTGAGGACTTTCGCTAAAACCCTCAGCACTGAGAACAAGTTCAACTGGAACATTGGCATAATACGGTGGACTCTGATTCGCTCGTAGTTCCGCAGATGCAGCCCACGACATATTGCACCAGCCAGTATGAATCAGAAGCAACACAGCCACTACGCTTAACTTATTGCTAAAGGCATCCGTCCACCACCATTGATCAACCTTAAATATCACCAATCTTTCTCCACAGGTTCATATCCATGCTGTTGCGCTTTCTCTTGCTCTTCGCGGCGTTGCTTTTCTCTATCCCGAACACCCTGCAACATTTGTTCGTAATCCCCTCTTTCCTGCGGTTTCTCTTGGCTTTCTTTGTCGCCCTGCCCCTGTGGCTCCTGCTCGCCTTGCTGTTCCTGGTCTTCTTGATGATCTTGCTGCTGGTCTTGCTTATCTTGATCTTGCTGTTCGTCTGGATCTTGTTTAGGGGGTTCCAATAAAGCAATAGCCTGTAATAAATGTTCAGTTGCCACAGCCTGCTTAGGAGCAATCTTAGGCAATTCCTCTTGAGAGGCTATCGTTACGTCAATGTTCATTATCTCCACAGCTGCATTCATTTCAGATTGCGCTTCGAATACTAATCCTGAGGCCTGCTTATACTTTTCAATCATTTCTTGCATTTGCTCTGGATCGGGGCTTTGTGTGTTACCCGTAGGCGCAGATGAAGCGTCTGCCGCCATCGATTCAGCTTGTTTCGCTAACGCATCCGCTATCGCTCCGCTAGTGATGGATAACCGTTGTTGTTCGGAATTAATGGGCCCCATCTTAGAGGTAGTCACTTCGACGCTGCTGGTTTCGGATAAAGTAACGATATCATTAGTTTCATCACTTAATTCAATTTGATTCCGGGTCGCTTCCTTTAGATGTTCTACCACCGAGAAGAAAAGCCGCCGTAAATTTTCTACGTTTTCTGTCGCTGTATTAACTGAAATTTGCGCTTGGTTCAAAGTTGCCTCTTGATCACCCGCACTGGACATACCGGCAGTTTGTATATCATTCCTCGCAACTCGAAATGATTTTTGAATTTGCAATTGCAATTCATCCGCCTGTTGGTATCTCTTTTCTTCCGACTCCAACTGTTCGAGGGTCAATTCGCCTTCCGCTTCCTGCTCTTTTTCATCCTGCTTACCTTCTTCCTCCTTACTTTCTCCTTGCTGAGCCGAATCCTTCGCTAACAGTATTTCTCCTATTTTGCTCGCTACCATTTCGCCAATACGAGGAACTCGCTGTAAATTCTTATCTTGCATTTCAGCCGTTAACGGTAGGTATTCCACAATTTCGCTTGCCTGCGTTGCTTCATCACCCGTTACAAATCCGCGAATTTGCAATTCATCCTGGTAAACCAATTCTATTAATTGGCGAAGATCTAAAAACCGTTCTCGTGCATCAGACAGGTAAGTAATACCTTGCTTTTGCATCTCTAATGCCGAATATAATCGCGCGCTTTCCAGCTCCATAACGGCATTGCCAAACTCTTGTCTTGCTTGACCTAGAAAGGGTACTGCGACACGTAGTTTTGCTATCAACTTCGCCTGTTCTGGATCTTCAGCCGATCCCTGCATACGCTCATTGGAATTTGATTGAGACTCCGCATGCTCTAAGCCTGCATTTAAACCTTGATGCAATGTTTCCGTTCTCTCATCTAGGCTTTGTTGCGACTCCGTTAGAAACTCATCCGTTAACCATGCGGGAATTGGGTTTTTAACTTGCATTTCAAGCCCTCCTTGCTCCGCCGATACTCTCACTCCTGTTAAGCGCATGAGCTCCATACCATCAGTTAACAAAACATCTATTCTCGTTACCGGATCCAACAAAAGGTCTCGTCCCTTCTTCAATTCAGTCAGGCCAGCCGCGGCGCGACGATAAGCTCTTTCCACTTGTAGAGTTCTCATTCGTCGTCTAGCTTGCCCCATCTTTTCTTGACTCGTATGCAGATATCCCAGTAGCCCCTCTAATTGCGACAACTTCATTTTGTCTTCTGCTGTTTGTTCTTCCTCGCCTTTCCCTTTGAGGACATCCATTTCTCTGCCCGCAAATTCAGTCAACTGCTGACTTTCTGAGAGCACTTCTAACTGTTGCGTGGCCATGCTACGCATATTACGACGAACTGATTCTGTCGCATTAGATTCAGTCGCCGCGACTTTGAGATTGACACCGTCTCTTAATATATTCAAAAATGCCCTTTGGCTATCGATAGTTTTATTCACTTGTTTCAATAAATCACCCGGCTCTTGCTTATTGATATCATCCGCTAAAATAAGCGCGCGAGACAATACCACTTCCAAATTGTGACGGGCATCGCCATCACTGCGTAAAGCAATGGCTTCGCGAAACCAATCCGCAGCAACATATAACGACGCAAGCGCCTTTTTTGGCTCAGCTTCCAGTAGTGAATCTGCTCGTTTAACGGCGACCCAAGCCAAGTTATAGGTTGCACTAAAGCGTAAATCTCCATCTGTAGCCGCCAGGGAACGCGCCTTTTGGAATATTTTTTCTGCAGCATCCCACTGACCCAAATCAAATTCGGACAGTCCTTCGTTATACATTAGCCGTGGATCGACACTCTCTTCGTCAAGATCAGAACTCTCTTTATCAGGCTCAACACTGGGCACACCTTCGACATTTTGCTCTCCACTATTATTGATCTTTGATTCTTCCGAGAAAGGATCATTAACCTCTTCGTTTTCAATTGCGCTAAGTGAGGGAGATAATAGAACACTACAAACGAGACTCAATATAAAAACCATACTGACAAAATAGGGATTTCCATTACCGCTATTTCGGTTTTTCAGACCACCAGCTGGTGCACCACCTACGGTACTAACGACAGCTGCAAGCAGCATTAGTAGTGCTAACATCAAGGTAAATTGAAACGCATCATTACGTACCGTGTGGCCCTGGCCGTCGAGCTTACCTCGTGTTAACCCAGCAATGTGTGCATCATAGATAGAGTGTAAATCCAAAACTCCCGTGCCTGCAGGTATATAAGCTCCCTCTGTAATAAGCGAGATTTCACGAAGCATATCGCCATCAAGCCGACTCCGTACGACAAATCCGTCACTATCTCGCAGTACTTGACGCGCCCCGGTCTTCGGGTCAGTCATCACTATTTCACTACCATTCTCGTCGCCAAAGCCGATGGACAAAATTCGAATACCGCGTTCGGCAGCCGCTTTCGCAGCTTCCAGAGGGAATGAATCATGGTCCTCCCCATCGGTAATTAACAAAATTGACCTCGATACATCAGCCGTATCACCGAACCCTTCAATGGCCTTACGGATCGGTTCCTCCAACCGTGTACCGCCACGCGTTACGCTATGCGCACCGGCTCCATCAAGAACCAATCGTAGGAATCCAAAATCAGGGGTGAGTGGCGACAGGACTGTCGCTCGACCTGCAAATGCGATGAGTCCCACTTGATCGCCATTGAGATAGTTAAGTAGATCGCCTAAATCTGCCTTAGCTCGACCTAAGCGGTTTGGGGCAACATCTTCCGCTAGCATGGATTTTGATACATCCAGACAAATCATAATCTCCGCGCCCACTTTCGGTGTGGAGACAAACTGCAATCCCCATTGTGGTCTCATCAGAGAAATCACGAGGAAGACACCGGACAGGGATAAGAACAGCACTCTAATCATTCTTCTGCTGTAGGAAGCACTGCGTACGAGGCGTGGCTGTAGCACCTTCGATACAAACTGGGACAAATCACCGCCACTACGTCGTTCTAGCCAAATCATTATTAACAAAAAAGCCAGCACAGCCCAAAGCCCATGTATCCACTGAGGCTCTGCAAAATATAAATCAGTCATGGTAAGCGCCTCAGTAGCGTCCCACCAGAGATGCTTGCCACCAATATCAGAGTCAGCGCTATCAATACAAATAGAGCGTAATGTTCCCGGTATTGCATGTATCTAATTTCAGTAATTTCACTTTTTTCCAAAGAATCAATTTCCTTGTAAACTGCTTTCAAACCTTCTGCGTCTCGGGCGTGGAAATAGCTTCCTCCGGTCCTGGCGGCGATTTCTTTTAAAGTCACTTCATCTATCTCCACCATTGAGCGTTGCAATTTAGTTCGGCCATCGGGTAATTGCACAGGAATAGGGGCATAACCGGTGATGCCAGCAGCAATGGTATAGACTTTAATATCGTTCGCAGCGGCTAGATCTGCTGCATGCAAAGGATCAATAGCGCCCGCGTTATTCACGCCATCGGTCAACAAGATTATCACCTTCGATTCCGCTGTTTGTTGAATTAACCTTTCCACCGCAAGTGCCAGCCCCTCTCCCACCGCTGTCGCCGCTTCAGTTCTCATCGTCGCCACTTGCAACTGATCCAATATCGCTATCAAGTTTTTGTGATCAAGTGTCAATGGACACACCCCATCCGCGTAAGTACCAAATGCAACAATACCGATTAAATCATTGGGCCTACCGTTGCCAGCTTCGCCTCCCAATACAAACTGCTTAAATACACTTTTCAATGCTGCTAAGCGTGAAACGCTATAATCGTCTTCGACAAAGTCTCGTGCATTCATCGAACCCGACCTATCCATCACCATGATTAATGCAATCCCATCCCGTTTCACGCGAGTGGTAGCATCACCCGTTCTTGGGCCTGCTAACGCAACGGCCATTGCAAACGCAGCAAAAGCCAGTAGGAGTGCGGGCAATTTAGCCAAGTAAACTCGCGGCGAACGCTGAGCAGCATTCGGCAATGACAAACTCGAATACGTCACTGACGAAGGTATTCTGACAGCCAACCAATACACCAGCGGTGCCAACAATATTGCGAATAAAAAAAGTGGGTCCCTGAACTCCCAGCCGATGGAACTAACCATTCTCGCCTCCAGCTGTGCTTATCTTATTTTGATTGGTAGAATCACTTTGGATAACGGTAGATTCTTGCTTCGTCTGCTCAACAAAATCAGCCGCTGCCGATAACGCTATCTGCATGGTTTGACTATCGGGAATATGACGGGCAAATTTCACTTTATCCGCGCTACGAAGAAAACCTTGCAAGAAACTCTTTTGATCGCTGCTCAAATCAGGTGAACTAGCAGCGACATCCAAAAATTCTTCCGTTGTTAATTCCGGTGCATGTAAATTAAAACGGTCTTCCAGGTAATGTCTCACGATATCTGACAGCTCAACAAAAAACGCCTGTACCGCTTCAGCATCTAGGTCATCAGTTTTTGTTAATTGTGACAAGCGACTGTGAGCAATATCATAAGCACTTCTTTGCCGAGCCTGAATCAGCCATCGTTGCCAGGCTTTCCATACAAAGGGGCTAGCCGCCAAAATCGCTGCCACAACAGCTATTAGCCAAATCCAAACATTTGAATCCCCGGTCTCTCTTGGCCCCAACTCCCTTAAAGGGGGTTTCAAATCAACACTGGCTCCTTGAGGCAACACTGATTCAATTTCAAAAATAATCCTTTCTGTTAATAGCTCGTATGCGTCCTCACCCTCTGGTGCAGTCCGGTTTCCAGGACGGCGATCGACAAATTCGATCATGAGTGGTGGAATAATTTGCTGCCCAGAACTGGGAGATTGTAAGCGATATCGATGACTTGCGACATTTCGACCCTTCTCGTCAACACTCTCTTTTGGCACGAAGTCGATTATTGAAAAGCGATCTAGAGATTGTCCAAACTCCGGCATAAGTAACTCCACGCCTTCATCAGCAATGACTTCTAGCGTTAGGGTAATCACATCACCAATCACGGGGGCTGTTGGCTCTATACTGACTGAGGCTTTTACCGGCCCTCTTTGCACCACCAAAGGTTCCGCAAGTGTAGATTGTTTGTCATCATTTTCGGCGGACACGGGATTGATGGATAACAAGGAGGCCATCAAAACAAATAACAGGTTCCACTTCATCGGCGAGACCTCTTTTCACGCATTCTGAAAAACTTCACTAATGGATCTACGACTGAACCTGACGCATCTATGTGGATAAAATCGATACCTCGTTTTCGTAAACTCTTTTCCAAGTCTTCTATCCGCTTTTGCCCCGCTTTCCGCAGACTATCACGGAAGGATTTTGAGCTCGTATCATAAAGCTGAGTCGAACCGTTTTCAGCATCTTGCAAAGCAATAAGCCCAACCCCCGGCATCTCCATCTCTCTTGGATCGGTTATAAGAACGGCCACAACATCATGTTTTCGGTTTGCTGTCATGAGAGCTTGTTCATAACCATCATCAAGAAAATCACTCACCAAAAAACAAACTGATTTTCTTTTGGTGACCGATAATAAAAACTGAACTGCTTGCCCTATATCGGTTGTTTGATCGGCGGAGCGTAATGTCTTATCCCGATTGAACTTAAATCGGCTTTTCACTCTATTCCAAAAATCACTGTCATTCGGCGTTGGGTTAGATTGTTGCAACAATTCTGATTCAGGCGTTTCTTCCCCATGTGCCAACACTTCCCTCACAACTCTCAAAGCATGCTTTTGTCCTTTACGAGGCGGAATATATTGCTCAACACCTCCATGAAAAAGAACCAGTCCCACTTTGTCATCATTTTGATTCGCTGAAAATGCTAATAGGGCACAGAATTCAGCAGTGGCCTCTCGCTTAGATCGGCTACCTGAACCGAATTCCTGAGAAAGAGATACATCTGCCATTAACATCAAAGTCAACTGACGCTCTTCAACAAAGCGCTTTACGTAAGGTTCGCCCACACGAGCTGTCACATTCCAATCAATAGAACGGATATCATCGCCCGGAATATAGGGACGAACTTCATCAAACTCGATGCCGCCGCCTTTAAACACAGAAATATATTCACCGGCCAACACATCCGCCACCTGACGACCGGTGCGGACTTGAATCTCTTTGACGCGCTTAATGATTTCACTGGCTAGCATTCATGCTCTCCCGCATCGACCCTAAATCTGAAATTCATACTTATTCGCTTACCGCTGAGATTTGACCCAGAAGAACTAATCTATGAGATTTAGTTAATGGCTTTTATTGTCTAAGGAACCAAAACAGTATCAAGAATTTTTTGGATTAAATCCTCTGCTGTTTTGCCTTCGGCTTCGGCCTCATAAGTGAGCATAATTCGATGTCGCAATACATCGGGGACGAGGGTTTTAACGTCATGGGGTGTAACGTAATTGCGACCTTGCAAGAAGGCATGCGCTTTGGCACCCAACATCAACCAGATAGACGCTCTAGGGCTCGCGCCATTTTCAATCATACCTTCGACTTCGGGAATACCCGATCCAGCCGCGACTCGAGTCGCTTGTACAACATCCACAATATAATCGCGCACTTTATCATCAACAAAGACTGCCGCAACCAGCTTGCGAGCGGCAAATATATCTTCTGGAGTGGCCACTTGATTGACCTTTGGAAATGGCTGACCACTGGCCATGCGATCTAATACTTTACGCTCCTCCTCTCGAGTGGGATAGCTCACCTTTATTTTCAACATAAATCGATCGAGTTGCGCTTCCGGCAAGGGATACGTACCGTCTTGTTCGATGGGATTTTGAGTGGCGAGCAGCATGAAAGGTTGTGGTAGCCGATGGGTTTCGCCTCCTATAGTAACCTGCAATTCTTGCATCGTTTCCAATAGAGCCGCTTGTACTTTTGCGGGCGCGCGGTTTATTTCATCCGCTAAGACTAAATTCGAAAAAATCGGCCCTTTCTTTATACTGTAGGTCCCCTCTTTCGGATTAAATATTTCTGTTCCTATGACATCGGCGGGCAACATATCGGGCGTAAATTGTATCCTTGAAAAGCCGGTATCAATCGCTTCTGACATCGTTTTTACGGCCAACGTTTTCGCTAATCCAGGCATCCCCTCAATTAACACATGCCCTCCCGCCAGCAAACCGGTTAACAACCGACTGACTAAGGCCTCCTGACCCACGAGGACTTTGCTAATTTCATTAATTAAATTCGGACCAAATTGGTCAAACTGCGTGTTAATTTGATCTGTATTTTCTGTACTCATGGCGTAGTTAGTACCTGTCCTAATATGTTTCAAAAAATAAATTACGAGCGAATAACGCTCAAAAGAAAGACCTCATTTGTTGCCACTAAGTTCCCTATGCTCGTGTATTTAGATACGTTTTAAATACTTAGGGTTTAAGCTCTCGGCACCCTTAGCATGGAACGCGAGTTCATAGGCTAAAGTAGTCTATTTATCTTCCTGTATTAAAAGCAAAATCAGCCTTCCACCATTGTAGAAGCAAACACATAATTTGCCTCATTTATAGAAAAACTGGGAGATAGAAAAACGACAAAATAAAGTCAGTCTAGCGGTATTATTATTGTGGACTGAAATACACGATGGCCAAAATTCGAGACCATCGTGTAGGCTAGCTATGATGAATATCACCATTCACTAACGCTATTTGTAACCACAGCACTACCGTGCGGTTACAGATTCAAGCTATTACTTACCGCCCACTTTAGATGACGGGAAGTTAGGAGTTCGCTTTTCATTAACCGCAGCGACACCTTCCGCTGCATCTTCGCCAAGAAAGCAAAGCATTTCCATTCGTAAAGAATTATCAAAGATAGGTGATGCCATTTGCATCCAACCATTTAATGTAGATTTAGTACCACGAATGGCGTGCTGGCTTCCTGCAGCTAGATTATTTGCAATTTCCATCGCCTTAGGTAATACCTCATCCTTCGGTAAGCTCATGCTCACCAATCCAACACGATCCGCTTCTTTACCGTCAATAAACTCTGCTGTCATGAGATAATATTTGGCTTTAGCCATACCACACAATATAGGCCAAACTATTGCCGCGTGATCACCCGCTCCAACACCAAGCTTGACGTGACCGTCAGTGAACTTTGCAGTTTCTGACATAACACTGATGTCAGCCATTAGTGCTACCGCTAAACCTGCACCCACGGCAACGCCGTTGATCGCAGAGATAACAGGCTTTTCAAGTGCCAGTAAGTTATAAACCAAATCCGCAGCTTCTTTTTGGATCATTCGAATGCCTTCTGGCTGACCCACTATCCCTTTCACCCAGTTCAAATCACCACCAGCAGAGAACGCTTTTCCCGCTCCAGTGACGACAACGACATTCGTATCATCGTCTTCAGCAACAGTGCCCCAAACTTGAGTGAGCTCCCAGTGCATACGTCCATTTGTTGCATTCATAACATCAGGTCGGTTTAAAGTAATAACAAGCACACCATTGTCATGATGTTCGAATAACAAATGTTCATAATCAGAATAGTTCATTTTATGTTCTCGTTTTTTGATACATAGAAATAGCTGGCAATGATTGAAAGCCAACCGTTGATAATTAAAGGGGGCTGAGTATAACGAGAAATTGAGAATCTTGCACTTGCAGACGATTTCGGTGATTTCAATTCTTTCTCTGTCGTCTTAATTCCTTCTGTACAGCTGTATACAGATCAGCAGCAACGTAATGATGCCAAAACTAATAACAATCCCTAACTCGCTCACAAAGCCTTTTCCACCGGTAAAAAAGTACCCAGACTTTCCTGGGATACCCGAAATCACACCACTACCTTTGCCAACAGTCAGCATCCCTTTCATACCTTTTTGCATATGTTGAGAAATATCGCAGTGAACAAGATAGGTTTTATCGTCGAGTGGTACGATAAATGTGCCCACCACTGTCTTGCCACCATATGCCTCCAAATGAAACATACCTCCGTCATACATAAACCGCGGTAACCCGTGAACCATCCACTGATGCCGGACGCTATCCTTATTTTCAAAAGTGACAGTCAGCTTAGTACAAGGCTTTACTTTGAATTCTCGAGGAAAAAAAGAGAACGTGGTACCTGGGATTTTTTCGGCAGCTTGGCTGTTAGCAATCACATGAAAATTCTGAGATTCAACAAGACCATCACACCCCAATGGAATGTTATTGGTATTTTCATTCATAACCATACCATTAGAGTCCATCGTCATCCCGTGATGGGCATGACCTTCCATGTCCATGTGATTATGGTGGTGCTCATGTTTCTGGTCATTACTACTATTATCTTGGTTACTTTGATCTTGGTTACTACTATAAGCAGGCTTAACTACCGTCAACATTAATAACCCACAACAAAAGAGCACACTTAAAAAAGATAAAAAATAGTTAGAATAATCACTTCTCATGGTTTTCATCGGCGTCCCCTTCTGTAAAACCCAACAACGAGAACAAAAACAGAAAAAACACCGAAGAAACCCATTATTGTTCGCTCCTGCTCATCAAATATCGATTTAAAGAAATCCAGCGCATCACTATTTAAGGGGATTTTATTTTCGTTTTGATAGTATTTTGGATCAAAGTACTTATTCCATCCCAATCCAAAAGTAATGGGCCAATTCTTCTCATCTAAATAATCTTCATAAACGATGGCAGAAAGATTACCACCAGGGGAAACACCTCCTGTGGTTACACCTCTCTCAAAATGATCATGAAAAATCCATGTCCCAGAACCATAGCTCCGTAATCCATCATTGGTAGAGTCCAGTTCCAAATCGATGCGCTGAGCTGGCGCAATATGGTGAACATCACGAAATTGTTGAAGTGGCTCCACCAATGAGACGCCATCAGCTGCAATTATTTTGGTTTTGTGTCCATGAGTATGGATGGCAATACTCTCAGATCCACCATTTAACACACGCAACAATACTAGTTCATTTTCAGCGATAAAGACTATTGATTCACGAAAGGTATAGGGAAATGATTTACCGTTTAGGAGGAAATAATCCATTTTTGAATTAGCAACATCATAATCAATATTAACGGATTTCAATATTTTTTCGGGATCATTGGAGAATCGCATACGTTCAGATAGTTCTCTGTCCATATCTTGGTAATGTAAATCAAATTCGTTATCGAAGCGTTCTTTGACTGAGACAGAAGGATATCGCACGTGACCTCCTCCTACATTCAATGACTGAACTCGATTATTTGGTGCTTGCTCCTCGACAATTATCATACCTTGCAGGCCAGCCACAATATGTGCATCAGGATGAACATGACAATGATAAAAATAGGTACCTGGCTGGCGAGGTTTAAAGCTGTAGGTTCTTTTACTTGTCGGCTGAACTGGTTTTTCACTCGTTAAGGGTACACCATCATTGCCCGTACCATCTTCTTTCAAGAAAGGATGATCAACACCGTGAAAATGGATGGTATGCGGTAAGAAATGCGTATTCTCTAGGGTTATGTTAACCACATCACCCTGCTCTACTCGTATGACTGGAGCCGGTAATCTCATCAACGGTATGGCTTTATCTGAATCAAAAGATTCGGTAGACATACCCAATGTCTTAGGAGCAAAAATCCAAGCGGTGGGACTCACTCCTGGTGCGATATCATAAGTCACTGTTGTCGACCCAGTATCCGAATTAAAACCATTCAATTCGATAACTTCTAGCACAATGTCAATTTCATCTGGATCACCATCATTATCTAGATCCCGCCCCTTGACGACAGCATCGGACGATAGTCCACTACTCATTAATGTTGCATGGGAAACGAGATTAGTGCCCACTACCGAGGCTGCTACTAGCTCTGGAGAATCTGGTTCACAGACTCTGGATCGAGACACGGTGATGCCTTCTAACGTGCGTTCCGCCCTATCCTCTTTTTGGGTTATATCACAAACAGGAAATAAACCTTCCTCGTTTTGCTCAACATTAGCAACGGTTTTTGCTTTCTTCCAGGACGGTGGCCCTAACAAATCGACTCGAATCTTACGTAATTCCGGATTCAGCCACTCATAAGGCAGTGCAAATAGACCGACCCCAATTACCAACGCCGCTATCAGTATTGAAATCAAATATCTCATATAGTTGTCTCTAAAATACCGCTTGAATAAAACTGAAAAATAAAACCGTCTAGGTATAGGACCAGTAAAACGCACCCTACAATCAACAGGTATACATAATCTATCACTTTCATATATTCGGTCAACCGCTATACTTTGCGCTTTGACGAAAACGACAATACGCCTAAAGGCGAACCTCTTAATCTAACTTACAATCAGGTATATCTAATCAATGATAGATTGAAGCCCAATTAAGGCTATATATACTTAGGATATTAAAGCCAACGAAAATGCAAAACAAAGCATACATACACCTGATTTTTTTAATATTGCTTAGCGCAACTCAAAATGCCATGGCAACAAAACTTTCCCCCTCTTTGGAAGGAGATGCAGCACCCACCACAATCAGCGTAGCCGTCGCATCAAATTTTACTGTACCCATGAAATTAATAGTCCAAAACTTTAAGAAAAAGACTCGACTTAAGGTGAAACTATCTTTTAGCTCTTCAGGCAAGCTGTATGCTCAAATTAGAAACCATGCTCCGTATCATCTATTTCTATCAGCAGACACCACTAAACCTATCGCTCTAGAGGAACAATTTTTAACGGTGAAGGCTAGTCGTTTTACATATGCTATTGGTACCCTAGCTCTATGGTCTCCTAACCCAGAGTTTAAGATCGATGATCTTGCAACATTTCATAATCTGAAAAATAATTACATTGCCATTGCCAACCCCAAAATCGCCCCCTACGGCGCAGCTGCGGTTCAAGTATTGAAATCTCTAAAATTGTACGACGCCCTAAATCCAAAATTAATTCGCGCCGATAATGTGGCCCAAGCATTTCAATTCGTTTCGACGCACAGCGCATTTGCTGGATTTGTCTCTCTATCACAACTACGGGTAAATAACCGTTTTCGAAAAGGATTTATATGGGTAGTACCGCAAAATAAACACTCTCCAATTCGTCAAGATGCAGTACTTCTATTACCGGGGAAAAGCCATAAGGGAGCTATTCAACTAATGAGGTATCTACAAAGTGTAGAAGCCAAAAAAATCATGGGTGGCTACGGATACAGACTGCCTTAATCACTCATCAATTATTATTCGAAATACAACTCAATAAATTACGCTCAACAGCATCTAAGAAACCAAACATATTCACAACGGTTTCGTTACTGGGATCAGACGTCTTTCCCTTTAAATCCCCTGTAATCGTACCCTGCCCTACGGTATCAATCAACGCGGTTTTGAGCGCTTCCGAATAGGCAACGAGATCTTTATTGTCATCCCGTAACCCCATCGTTTCCAAAGAATTGGCAACGGCAAACAATAGCGCCGAAGAATTAAAGTGAGCATCTTTACCATCAGATTCAATAAATTTCAAATAGAGGTCATGCGCTGTGCCATGGGGCGCTTCATACAGCATTGTTCCATCTTTACTTTCAATAATAGAACTCGCTGTCGCTAAACTACCGCCCAACGCGGCTGCGATATCAGAAAAAATATCACCATCCAGATTCAGAGCAGGATAAATTCCTTTTCGAGGGGGGTCGGTGATCATCTTTTTAAGCTGACTGGATGGCCTCATCACCATAAAGGATGGAGGTTGAGTGTTATCCGCCACTAACTCTTGCCTAACTTCACGAATGACGGCACTGAACACATCATCATATTCCATGTATTCTCGCTTTAGGCCAAAATAGATTTCTTTGTCATTGTATGCCGCATCTCTAAAAACTTGACTTACCCAATCCTTTATCGCTTCTCGGGAATTGGCCATAAATATGATAGGGTCGTTCTTTCGTATTTTTCGAGCGCACTTTTCCTCCCCATCCAAAACCACCTTTAATATGCCATCTTCTACCGCTGGCATATTAAAACTGCCATATTGATCTCCACCTCCTGCACTCATGCGCGAGATAGAGACACTAAACTTTCGATCAGGGATGCCATATTTTTTCAGAGTCCGCACTAGCTTAAATAATTTTCTACCCGAAGTATTTTCTGGCACTCCCCATAAAGCTCGTTTTGGCGGATTAGAGATAATTCTCGCAGCTTGTGCATCGATGAGTTCGTAATGATAATCAATACCTGTTTTCTTAAATTTTTCTTTATACTCCTGCTCAAAAATATCTTCTATTACCTTTCTCATCACTCCGTCATATCCAGGAATAACGGTGTCTTTCAAACCCAAATAGGCATCTCGATTTTCAGAAATCGCTCTTTGGAAAAAATTATGGGCCCACTCTTCTACTTTAGAAATATCATTAGATGCCAATAACCAGGGATCTCCTTTTTCGATTTCACGTCGATGCAATTCAACAGGATCGCCGTTCTTGCCAACAAAAAGAACCTTAATAATACCGGTCACTTTGGATAGCTCATTGTGACTATGTTTATTACCCCCTCCAGACATAGTCTCCACTTCAATGTCCCGACCAATCCAATCAGGGGTGAGTCGCTTGATATTATAGAAAGGGATATCTTCTCTCCTAATATTTCCACCGATCCCTTTACGAATAGCACCGTTCGGCGATTTAGTCGCAAGAGGGTCCATCATTTTTCTGTCAATGGAGGGATGCTTTGCTAACAGGCCATCTAATTGCTCTCGATTTACGGTCATGCCAGCATTTTTAATACCGACACCATGCTGGATAAGCGCATCAATAGACTCATGTATAACTTTCCCGTTTGTCAGCACTCTGTTTTCCGCGGACAAATCGATTTCAATCAACTTAATGTCTAATTTGGACGATATAAATTGCTCCACTACTCGCTCGAATGCCACTTGCGCCATTTCATCTCCGTGTAAAAGAACAAGAGGACTATTGACCTTAATTTTATTTTCCATAGAGACACCTAGTAACTCAAATTCATTTACAATTCGCTAATATATTAGATCAAAGATTCAACCTCTCTATTAGTTTAGTAGGCTATTTTGTAAATTCGAATCTAGGTGCCGAAGTAGCTATAGCCAACCGCAATGGCGATACGCCTTTACATAAATTCATTGAAGAAAAAGGAATATTTGATTCGTCCCTATATCTGTTTTTTGTTTGGACAAACATCGATTTAATTCTTACCATAACAAAATCACATTAATTGTTTCCATTTAGCCGAGAAGAGCTACTCATGCGATCCTTAAGAAATCACTTTGCAGTTCTGGTTTTTATAATGAGCATTCTATGGGGAGTTCATCTTTTAAATTATTTTCTAGGATATTCACTCTCTAATTATGGGTTAATACCTAGAAATGTAGGACATCTATACGGAATTATCACTTCACCATTTTTGCATGCGGACTTCACCCACATCGTGAGTAATTCGATACCTCTTTGTTTTTTATCTCTACTTTGTCTGACACGAGGAAAAATTTTTTTCTTTGCCAATAGTCTATTTATCATTGTAATTGGCGGTGCTTCAGTATGGCTATTTGCTCGTTCGGCAAATCATATAGGTGCCAGTGGCTGGATATTCGGTTTATGGGGTCTTTGTATCGCTTCCGCTTGGTTTCAACGCAATTTACTTTCTATTACTGTTGCAACGATCGTCATCGTTTTATACGGCGGAATGATTTGGGGAGTTCTACCTTCGCATCCTAGCGTGTCTTTTGAAGGGCATTTCTTTGGAATGATAGCGGGTGTAATTGCGGCTTGGATTGGTAAAAAGCAAAAAAAATCGAACGTGCAGAACGACTAACCACAAATTAGAAACTCGGCTTTTATTTATTTCACAAAGTTTGAATTATCTTGAATTAACTAGTCTTTACCGGTTTTATGTTGCAATACACTACGGCTTTGTAGCGTGACTATGCACTACGTCATCACACCAGGCCGAAACGGTCGATTTCCATTTCCATTTCGTTGACCATAACCACCATTATTTCCAGCGTTTCTATTATTGTGATTATTTCCTTGTTTATTATAATTATTTTGATTATTTTGATTATTTTGATTATTTTGGTTGTTTCGCGTACTAGATAATTTTACTTTTTTAGCAACCAGCCCCGATTTTTCGGCACCTACTTCAAACTCAACTCCTACACCAACCCTTAGATACTGGCAATTTAATAAATCTGCTTTTCGAACCATTATATCTGGTCCTTCACCATTATCTAAAAAGCCATAATTTTTATCTCGAAACCATTTTTTAACAGTTGTCTTCAACACTATGTATTACCTTTACTTGTTTAAAAAACCAGCTATAACTGGCTTGCAACGACACTCCAGTTAAACCGAACTTGCCCAACACCATTGAGCCTAATGAATTTTGTAATCGGATAATGCAGAGAAATCTCTGAATTTCAATTTATGCCACATCTTTGTAATAGAACAACGCTCTAATACCATATGTATGTCTAAATACAATATTGCCGTCTCCTAAAACATAGAGATGCTACCGTTTATAGTTTAGACATAATCATTCTGCTTTGCCCTTCATAATCTAAAGTAACGAGACCAATACCCTGCAAATGAGAGTGCATCTAATAACTAAATCATACAGAGTTCAGGTACCCTTCACCTAATCGCGAGTAATGTAATTCATTCAACATTGAAATAACCCTCTTTTAATAACAATGTTTAATTTAGGGAATATGAAGAATGCTCACGCGACTAATTTTTTTAAAAATCTCAAGCGCCGTACGGTTTATATGGAACCGTCAAAAAACAATGAATTGGCAAAATAGCTAACATTATTAGCAATTTCGTACATTGAGAGCAAGTTATCATACGTAAGACCTTTATGATAATTACCGCAATGTAGGCAAGAGCAACACGGATAAGATGCACAAGACAAAACTCGAGTCTTGTTATTGGGACTCTTTACCTAGGCAGTGAAAATGCACAATAAAATTTTTTCGTCTTAACAACCAAACTTTGAATAACTAAACTTGTAACGCATAAATTAAAACATATCCAAAGAATATCTGAGCAAAGTTCACTATTCAAGCACTGTCTCTGCTGCCTCCTACTAGCCCCTATTCATAAATATACTTATAATCAAATATCACAATCAACAAGATATTGTATTTTAAACTAAAAACAGCCCCTATCCGTATCTAGATTAACGCTAAATGAGGTTACCCACTATTTTTGTCTTTCATGCTACCCTGCAATCAATTTCCAACAGTACCATAAAGTCATTTGTTCTTTTACTTTGTTTGTCTTCAATATTCTACTCCTTGCACACACAAGCTCAGATTCCTAGCGTAACTAAACAAAGCTTTAACGCAAAACTCGATAGGTCTAAAATTCAACTTGGATCGGTACATGCAGCTGTGGTCGACATAGAGCAGCAAGGGACTTTATATTCAAAAAATGCAGACATTACTGTTCCTATTGCGTCCATCACTAAACTCATGACAGCCGTTGTCGTCCTAGAATCAAATCAACCACTTAATGAATACATCGTAGTAAATAAACGGCAAAATCAAAGTAATAAAAATGCGTATTCAAGAATACGTCTTGAATCTAAGCTATCCCGTGGCAACCTATTACGCCTCGCCCTCATGTCATCAGAAAACTTGTCTGCAACCGTTTTAGCCTCAAATTATTCAGGAGGCCACAAGCAATTCATTAAAGCGATGAATCAAAAAGCAAAAGAACTCGAGATGCACAACACCCAATTTGTAGATGCTAATGGCTTATCACCCAAAAATATATCTACCGCTGCTGATTTGGCTCGTCTAGCCACTGCTGCTTCCACATATCAACAAATTAGAATGTATTCCACTACGCCAACATATACAGCTAACTTTAAAAACCCCCGATACCGGCTGGGATACAGCAATACCAATCCACTTGTTCATAGAGATAACTGGAATATCCTGATAACAAAAACGGGATACATTCACGAAGCTGGTCGGTGCTTAGTAATGGTCGCAAACATTGAAGGCCGCTCGATCGCCTTTGTGTTGTTAAACTCTTTCGGAAAGAGAACTCCTATCGGAGATGCCGGCAGAGTGAAACGATGGCTGACTACGGGCTCCAGTGGTCCAATTATAGGAGCAGCCTTAAAATATGAACAAGAGAAATTGAAACAACTCTAAATATCAACGGTACATTACATTGCTCATTGAAAGCGAAACATTCAATAAATCCTGTCAATTTAGATATAAAGACGCCCGTTTGCCCAAAACTAACGAACCCAAAGGAATACATTGCACCAGTTTCAGTATACCAAAAACATCCTACATCTTATTATATACCGTTCTTTTTTAAAGAAACCGCTACAACCAAACTCCCACGAATCAACATCAAGCACACCAGCATCTTGGCTAGATTGATATTTAGTTATTTCATACGCCCAAACTAACACTTATATCCAAATTGTAATCTAAAAAGCCCTCCTAAAGACTTGCTCCTTTCACTCTAAATACTTATTCTTCTGATCTCGATAATTTGGCCTATGACTTCAGCTCCTAACGATCTATAAAAACACCGTTTGGCATGGTCTCCAAATATTGCCGTTTAATAAAAAAAGGGGTTTGTAATTAATGTCTAATGATGCAGTTTCTGAAAGCGGGGCCAGTAAAATATTACCTTCGCTTTGTATCCTATCATTACTAATTTTTGTTATTTTCGCTACCACGGCTGAAAATTTCCATTCGCAACTATTAAAAAGCGGTGTGAAGATATGGCCCAACTATGGAATTTTGAGGACAGATATTCCGACCCCATCTTGTGACCCGAATTTGGATATAGGCTCCCAACTCGTCATTTTGGAGGCTGCAAGTAAAGCATCAGCAGAAGATGATCTATTTGCCGAGGAATTCAATCGAGAAGCCACATCCAGATCTTTAGCCAACCAAAAAGATCTTTGTAAAGAAAAGCATTTGGTCGCCGAGAAAAATCAATCTCAAGTAACTTCCGCGGTAAAAATATACCGTTCTATTGAAACCTCAGTCGCAAAGCTAGTGTTATTTTCTCTAAACAGCCAACGCATTATTCTAGCCTTACTTATCTTTGGCGGTGGCATGATCACAACATACCGGGTACACCACCTTGCTTTTCGTGCCGTAGAAACTGCACGGGATTATCGAACATCTACCGTCGCTCAACTAGGCAGCAATATCTTTTGCACTCTTTCCACCCTAACCTACCTAAAAAGCGTTCAAGCTGCCAATGTAGAAATGCCCAATATTGAAATCATTTACATGATTATTATCGGTTTTGGGTCTATTGCACTACTGAATATATATCAGCTTTTCAAAATGCCCGCAAAATACGATAAAGAAGGTGGATCGATTTCTCATGCTTTGCTCACTGTACCCCTATTTGTCTACATGGTTATTGGATCAGGCTCCTACTTTATCATTTCAGAAAACCACCTAGCAGCGGTGGCGATATATTTTAGCCAGGTATTTGAATTTGCTGGAATTCCCGTCAGTGTCGCCTTATATATCTGGGTCGGAATTCTCTTGAAGCAAACAAGAATTGGTGAGCTCGTTTTCAATGTATTTAAACCCTGGAAATTACCCCCTGAATTATTGGCATTTGTAGCTATATTAATAATGGCCGTTCCAACAGCATACACTGGCGGCTCCGGTATCATAGTCCTAGCGATGGGAGTTGTAGTCTACGAAGAGTTACGTAGAGTCGGCACTAGGCGTCAGCTAGCGCTCGCCGCTACTGCTATGTCTGGCAGCTCGGGCGTAGTATTAAGACCCTGCATTTTAGTTCTTTTGATTGCGATGCTAAATAAGGAAGTGACCACGGACGAATTATACGGCTGGGGAATTAAAGTCTTTTTACTCACTTTAGCTACCTTCTTCTTTTATGCCTTTATTACAAAAAAAGATCCGCTAAAAATTGCTTCGCCTAGTGAAGCATTAGGTCCAATGGGGCAGGCATTAAAGCTTTTGTTCCCCTACGTAGCGACAATCGGATTCGTAGTCATCACTTATGCTTTTTTGCTTGATGCATACATTGATGAGTTTACCGCCCCAATAATATTACCGGTACTTCTAGTCGCAGTGATAATTTACGAAAGGACTAAAGGACTAAAAAATTATGCTTTTGAAAATGACGAACGTGCGAGCGATGTAAAGGGAGCGCTCGGTATGTCAATTAATGAGGCTGTAGTACATATTGGAGCGATTCTCTTTGTAATTGCCGGTGGCTTAGCAGCAGGCGGTGGAATTGAGCGATCAGGTATTTACGATAATGTACCAGAACTTTTTAGTAACATATGGGTCGCCATGTCCTTTATAGTCGTCCTGCTAGTCATAATTGGAATGACAATGGATGCGATGGCCGCAGTTATTATGATAACAGGAACACTTGCCGCCATTGCATATCGGAACGGTATTGACCCCATCCACTTTTGGATGACAGTGCTAGTGGCTCTTGAGCTGGGCTTTTTAACCCCACCTGTTGCTTTAAATCATATTATGGTGAGACAAGTAGTTGGGGAAAAAGAAGCCGCATTGGCCGCCCTGGAAGGCGACACGTTTTACTATCGCCACGAAAAAATACTTCTACCGCTACTTGTGATGGGAACGGCTGTATTAATAGTCGCTTTTGGCCCTCTCATTGTAGGCTACTCAAACTAGCTATTAACATGCAATACGGTTCTACTCATATATTAGGGTAGAACCGTATTCCATCACTCCGCTATTTCACAACTATCAAACCCAGATATCTCAATACTCTCATCATTAATCGCAGCAGCTAAACCCGTTAACTCTAGGCAAGCTATTCTCGGATTCTGATCTGACAGATCAACCTCTTTCAACTCCTCAAGTCCATACAAGGGCTCTATCGAACTGATGCTATTTCCTGACAAATAGACACTTTCAACATTGATAAGATTAGACAAAAAACCAACATCGCTCAGCGCGCAATTATGTGCACTCAAATTTGTTAATTTTATCAATTGCCCAATCAGGTTAGAATCTGCATGGCTTATATCCATATTATCTACGGTTAACTGCTCAAGCGCAGTTAACCTATCCAAACCCTCTAGATCAACAATCTCCGTGTCACTTATATTTAAGAAACGCAAAGTTGAAAGCTCACTTAAAGTATCAAAATCGCTGACATTCGTATTCGACAAATTAACATTAATCAACACCTCATTAAATTGAAGACTGCTAATATTTGACAGTAACGGGTTTCCACTCGCGTTTAGGTCACTTAAAGAACTGCCTAGGCCTTGTAACGTAGCTAAAGATTCAATTTGATTATTACTTATATCTAAAATTGTGATATTTGCGGTACTGGAAGACCGGCCTAACCCCACCAAATTTTCCACGACATTGCCAGACAAGCTAACCTCACGCAAATTACTTAAATTTGAAAGTGGCGAAAGATCCACAACATTATTCTCTTGGGCAGATAAAATAACCAAAGACGTCAGATTAGTCAGTGGTATGAAACTAGTTATGTTATTTAAAAACATCCTTAATGTGACTAGTTTCACCATTTTTTGAATACCGTCTAAGGACGTTAAGTCATTTTCGTCCACTCCTAAATTTTCAAGATTAACAAGTTTTGACAACGCTTCTAAACTAGTAATCCCATTGATACCAAGATAAAGAGACTTCAATTTTATCAAATTGGAAATCTCTGTAACACTGGATATTTTATTGTTAGTAATATTCAATATAGATAAATCGACTAATTCAGATAGATTGCCAAGATCTGTAATATTGTTGGCTCCCAATGATAGGGTTTCTAGAAGAACCAAATCTTTTATCTTCTCCAATTCGCTACTTACAATACTATTTGAATTCAAATTCAATACCTTTAAATTAATTAGGTTTTGCAGCCCGTCTAAGCTTACTAGTGCAGCTCTATTAGAATAGAGAGAAAGCTCTTGAAGACTCACTAATCCCCTCAATGGGGTCAAATCTGAAATTTCATTTAAATCCAAATTAAGAATTTCCAAATTTGGAAAACTTTCAATACCTGATATTGATTTCAATTCCTCTCCATAATTTGACGCATCTATCTGAGTATAACTTTCAAGCTCTTCAATAGTGAACTCGTGGTCGGAATTTAAAGTCGTGCCATCTAAACCTTTCAATATCAGTCTAACTTTTGAGTATAGGTCCGGCGACGTTAACGGGGTATTTATTTCGTCCCTATAGATAGACACAACTTTTGTATCATTAACTATCACCCTACCGTTTTGTATTACCCTTAATCGAAAAATTAAATCCAAATTACCTGCAGGAGCAATAAAACTAGCAACAGACGAATGAGCATCGAATATTTCAATTGAGTCATTACCTTCAATCGACCATTCATAGTCTAAACCTTCTATCTCAGTTTCTGGAAAATCCCCTTCTAAATCAACTGATCTGTTTTGGAACACTTTAATATCCGGACCTGCCCCTACGTTTACTCCCCCAAAGTCTGCAACATTAACTCTCAATTCACCATGACCAACACCTCCTTCAAGATCTTTTACTGTCACTCGAAGTCGAAGCACTTGAGTGGCATTAGGAGCGACAAAGCTAAGCTGAGCAGTGGAAGCGCTGGTAAGGATTAATGGCCCGTCATCTAGCACTTCCCAAAATATTTCCTGAATCTCGTCTCGAACATACTCAACATTAGCAAGGACATTTACTAAGTCGCCACTCAAAACCCATAGATCCGGACCCGCAGAAACAATTGGTAAATTCCTTTCATCATAAAAAGGATCTGTTTGTTCTTCTAGCTCCAACACATTCGATCTGCTATCCCCGTCGTTATCAACAAATTGATAAGACTCTTCGGTAAGCTGAAACCCTAGATTACCCCTTGAATAATCAACTTCTCTTACACCTGACGCCAACAACAGCTTTACTCCCGCCTCATCCTCCCAATAGTGCCTTACTTCAAAAGAATAGACCTTTCTCTTTAAATCTCGTAATACTATTGAATAATCCGGAAATTCAGCATTACGAATCATCTCTCTAATTTCGCCATCAAACTCAATAACCGAAGTTACATTTTCATTAGAAAATCTTGGGTCCAAACCTAAAACCCCTTGAGCTGTAATTACCACGTCCGAATCAAGCATTGCACTTTCATCAACTAAAGGGTTCCTACCTTCTGCAATTTCTTGAAGAGTCGTTACACCATCAGCATCAACATCGTCATAGATGTATTCATCTGCTCCCAATGAAATAGGACTTGTACCATTTGAAAAATCGTATTCACCGCTGACACTCGCCACTAGAAAACCGTTTTCCAAATCATAGAATTTCACCTCAATTGTATGAACGTTTCTTGTTAAACCCTCATCAAAGGTATAGAAAACCCTACTACCGTCGTCACTAAATGCCATGGGATAAGTCACGTCATCAATCACTATATCCGCTCTAAATCCGGTATCACTAACACTTAACTGACCAATCGAATCCGGAACTTCGATCAAATGAGTAGCTCTGCCCAAAGATTTAACGGGGTAATCTTCCTCCACACTGTCAATACCGCCACAACCAATTAACCCGACAATTGTCAAACTCAGTAGAACCGCTTTGCCTTTCGATTTGAATAACTTCACAACTGACAACTCACTCTAAAATTGATATTTAAAAACATTCACAAACTATCCGGAACTTCAGCCGTCAATGTAAAAGGATCACTGAGACCTGCGTCAACTCCATTAACGCCTGCACCTTGATCCTGTGCCGCATCTGCCGTAGCCGCTATCCCCACAGCAAGAACGGTTAGACCTATCCAAACCCACTTACGTTTGGATTTCTTTTTGGGTTTAAACTGTGACTTAGCTGAAATCAAAGACACCGCAGAATTAGCTATTGATAACCTTAAAGGTGCCAAGTTATATCCACGCATTACTACATTCCCAATCAAATCCTCTGCCACGATATAGTAATCGACCCACAGCGTATTATGCTGTTTGTCATTATTTGTGAAGTAAATACCCGGTATCGCCACTTCATAACGATCTAGTATTCCAACCAAAGCCATTGATTGGCTTTCATATTTTTTCGTGCCAGTTGATTTGTAAAATAACGTTACCGATTTAATACCCACGTTATCAGTGACCGTAGAAGAAATTCTGACTTCCTCTCCTGATGCAAATGGGGCGACAATTTCATCGTGAAATATCATCGGTGCAAGGATATCCATATCTTCTGCATGGACCTGACTGTGCCCGACCAAAGACAATATAAATGCTGCACACACCATACTGCTAACTCTAAACGCTAATGAAAAAGCAGACTTTGCCCAATTGAAAACCCAACAGCGTGACATTTTAATTCTCATGTGAAAACCTATGTTAAATAAATTAGCTAAACCTACCTTCAACTAAAAGAAAAAATATTCTTAAATCTCATAAATTTAACCCGTTACCGATAGTGTATTTACAGTTTTAAAACAAGATCATCTATCGCCAATTAGGTATCAATGAAATTCGAGACATAAAACTAAAACTCATTCTTCTAAATTAGCCAAAACTTTCACAGGTAAAATCAGTCTTTGTAGTTTTAGATTGCATAGATAATCAAATGAATTCAGACACTTAGAATATTATCTGACGGAGACGGAAAACAGACTATCGATATCATCTTAAGGAAACCTGTTTTTTGGAGGCCATTCTATCCTATGCATGATTTGAACACCACGCGAGCAGCATCGATTGTAACTAGCACTGCATTTCCCCCATTTTTTTCTATACTTAAGTCATCGTTACACTTTCAATTTAGGTCTCTGGCCGATGGCAATCGACAAACAAAAACTCCTGGCTTCTCTTGACTCCGTACCGGCATTTCCTTCGAGTGTTCACAAAATACTTGAACTAACCTCTAAGACAGATTGCCAGCCAAAAGAGTTAGTTGGCGTTATTGAACACGACCCAATTCTGACGATTAAAGTTCTCAAACTGGTGAATTCTGCCTATTTTGGCTTATCTCGAGAAGTTGTATCAATAGGACATGCTGTAGTTTATGTAGGTTTAAACACAATAAAAAATGTCGCCATTAGCGTTGCAGCAAAGGGGGTTTTACCAAAAAACAACAAAGCCGGTCTTGACATGGACGAGTTTTGGCTGCACTCACTAACGGTTGGTGTGATTGGCAGAATGTTAGCGCGAATCAAAGGATTACCTGAAACTGAAGTAGCCAATTTTTTTGTAGCAGGCCTGCTGCACGATATAGGAAAAATATTTCTTGCTCATTTTCACCCAACTGACTATCAGGCAGTAATAAATGAGTACAGTCATACCCATAAAGCTATCGCCGATATCGAAGAAACTCAACTTGGCATATCACACGCAACCTTAGGCGGCAAGCTATCCGAGAAATGGGAGTTACCTTCTGACCTTATCCGAGCCATTTCCCATCATCACGACATCCAGGATTTAACTGATGCAGGGGATCTAGAAATCGGCTTGGCTTGCGCAAATAGCATTGCCAATCACATGTATCATGAATCAGGTGATAACAATGAAAATCCACCACCCGTTCTCAACAAAATTGAACAGGACTGGTTGGGTATGTCATTGGAGGATACTCTTGCCTCTATGGCTGATCTAGATAGTGAAATATCCAAAGCCAAAATGTTCATTGAAAATTAGAGGAAAACATTGAATGAAAATTCGATTAAGAGGCTGTCGAGGATCAATACCTGTTCCTGGCCCTACAACCGTTAAGTATGGCGGCAACACCACCTGCCATGAGATTATCACGGATGAAGGCGAACTTATTATCATTGATGGCGGTAGTGGAATACGGCAACTTGGTTTAGAACAAATGGCGCATCTACCTCTTAACGTGACCATATTGATAACGCATACTCATTGGGATCATATACAAGGCATACCTTTTTACACACCTCTATTTGTACCAGGCAATAAAATAAACATATGCGGTACGTTTGATCCCGTATATGGAAAAGAGTTACGTGAAATTCTAGCAGGCCAAATGGAATACTGTTATTTTCCCGTTTGTGAAAGCGAATTAAATGCCGAAATCAAGTATACGAATTTACAAGAGAATGGCGAAATCACGATAGGTTCTACCAGGATAACACCGATAATAATGTCACACCCTGTCCTGAATTACGGATATCGCATTGCATCTAAAGGTAAATCCTACTTCTTCACTGGGGACTATGAACCCGCTTGGAATATCTATCAACCCAATGACGAAGGCTACGAATTTTACCAACAAATCGTCGACGAGCAAAATCAGGTTAACTGTAATTTCATGCAAGATATCGATGTAGCCGTTATGGATTCACAATATACTCTCGAAGAATACGAGACTAAGCAAGGCTGGGGGCATGGTACGTTTGACAGCAGCATCTCACTCGCAGAAAAGGCCAATGTTAAAAAGCTCTATCTCACCCATCATGACCCGACTCGAACGGATAAGCAGCTAGATATTATCTATGCTGAGCTAAAAGAAAAATATTCACATGTAAAATGTGATTTCGAAATCGCCAAAGAAGGCACTGAAATCAATCTATAATGCAGAACATCAACAAACACATAGCAAAAAAATAACATCCATCAATAGATTATTATTCGCTAGCAAATAATCTTAAAATTGGTGACCTACCAACAAACACACTAATTCGTTCCATCAATATCAAACAGGCCGGCAAGAACAACAAATCTAACACTAGCGCAACGATAATAATAGGGCACAACATCTGAGCCGCTGTCACCATGGGTCCAAAGTGCGACAATAGCAATACCCCCATTCCAATACTGATAGCAAACGTCGTAATAACCAACGCAGAACCTGCTGATTGAAACGCACTGTGAATGCCATTTTCTACTGACTCACCTCCCTTACGTGCCTTAAGGTATTTACTCAAGAAATGCACTGTATCGTCTACGACGAGCCCAATACTAATACTAAAAGTCATAGCGGCCACCATGTTCACTTCCTTTATAAATATCCCCCATAAGCCATAAATGATAGCTGCCGGAAATAGATTTGGAATTAGACTGAGAAAACCATATTTAAATGATCCTAGACCAACAATGAGTGCTAGCGTAATCAGAGCAAAGGCAAACGCTGAACCGCTGACCATACTCTTTGTCACCACCTCTCCTAAGCTTGTAAACATCAACGTTCGGCTTGACCCCTCTGCGTGATATTGAGGCGCATTTTGTTCAAACCAATCTAGACCGTACTCATGCAAATTCTCTAAAGTATGATTATCTGTTTTTTTCATTGAAACCATTAACCGCACAGCAGATCGATCAGTATTGATATCTTTATCGATATCAAAACCTTGAGGCAAAGATAGTTCATACATCAAAAAATATTGAGAAATGAGCGCACGATTGTCGGGTATTTTATGCCAAGCTGGGTCATCGCCATGCATAGACTGATTAATGTTCTTAATAATATCAACATAGCTAAACACATTGGTAACACCTTCCTGCTGGCGATACCAACTGGAAAAATCATCTAACGCATTAAGATACTCCGGTTCATTAATGCCGCCAGATTCTCCGCTCTTTATACTGTAAACAACATGTTGAACACTGGAAAGGTGCTCATTTCCGAATTCAATAGCCTGACGAAATTCAACTTTTTCGTTAAAATAGCCGGCGATATTGTCATTGAATTTATTTTGAGAAATAAACGAGACAATGATCGCAATCCCGACAAGGAAGACAACAAATATTCTATCGCTATATCGAATACTAAATGCGGCCAGTCCTTTCATCGCTCCAGACATCAGCAAGGGGCGAGGCTTTGCATTGGGTAACCAAAGCGCCAAAGCAGGAAACAATGTCATGGATAATACAAATGCTGCAACCACTCCGAATGCAGCAATATTTCCAAACGTATGAAAAGCAGGAGATGCACTAAAATTCATCCCCAAGAACCCAATAGCAGTCGTTATACTAGTGAGAAAAATGGGGCTAACATTGGCATGTAAACTTTTAATTAGCGCCTCCTCCTTAGTCAAACCTAAGCCACGATGATTTACGAAATGAGTCAGAAGATGTATCGCATCTGCCATAGCAAGAACCATCACCATTAAGGGTGCCATAACAGAAGTCGGTGTTAATAATACACCCACTAGTGCAGCCCCGCCCATACAAACAACAACAGATGAAACAATAATACTAATCGTAACAATAATCGCAGAGAAGGACTTCAAAAGAGCGCCAAGAATAACAAAGCAGGTCAGCAAGACTAACGGCATCAATGACTTTAAATCATGTTTGATTATTTCAACAAAAGACTGTTCGAGAAAAACCCCTCCACTAATGTAGACTCGCGTCCCAGGATATTCGCGTTCCACGTTGTCCCTAAGTGCCCTAGCAGAAACGGCCACCTCCTCCAACAAAGCAATTCTATCGCCGTCAGGAATCACCAAACTAACCATCACAGCGGTAGCCGAACCACTCGCGTTAGTAACCAAATCTGAGAGAAATGAACTATCCGATGCATACGCTTGTAGCTCCGCTATGTCTTCGGAAGTCAAAGAGCTAGCAGATTCGATAAAGTCTTCTACGGTGAGGGAGTCTTCATCAGAAAAAGTCCGCTGATAATTTACCAAGGAATCAACACGCATAGAATAAGGTAACTCCCATGCGAGCTTCGTCATAAATTCAATGGCTTCTAGATTTTCTACTGTATAGATCGAGTCTCCCGTAGGCTCAATGAGAAACACTAAACCATCACTTTCCAAGAACTCTTCTTCAATAGACTCTAACGTTTGTAAGTACTGATTATTTTCACTAAACAACACCTTAAAATCCCCGGTTAATCCTAACTTAGGAATTTGAAGCGCTAACACAAGACAGACGATAATAGAGACAAAAAATAGAGCAACACGATGTTGAACTAAAAAACGAGACAAATACATTGGTAATCCCTCACCACTTAACAAATAAAACCAAGCATGATTGGATTCCAATTAATGGCGACATAAACCCATTATTTTGAATACAAATTCATTCAGCAAGTACTGCTTTAACTTAGCAATTTTTTCAAAATAGGTAGTAACTTCTGATCACTTACGGGTTTAACGACCCAGCCAGTTGCACCAGCTTTTTTTCCTTCTTCTATTTTCCCAACAGCACTTTCTGTACTGACGACCAAAATTGGTACGCCTTTATAGGCATTAAGTTTTCGGAGCCTAACTGTCAAATCAATACCATCTAATTCAGGCATGTACAAATCAGTGATAACCAAATCATATTTCTTTTTAGTTGCCGCCGAATAAGCCTGCTTACCGTCATTAGCTAAATCAACGTCGTACCCATCAATCAGTAATATGTTTTTAAACATATTTCTCATTACGAGCTGATCATCTACAACAAGAATGGATGCCATAATCTCTTCTTAACAATGTACAATTAGAGTGTCATCTAAAAGTATAGCGGACGCTCTCGAACAGTCATCCACTCGATGCGAATTAAATGCATTATTTTTATGGGGTTTTTATTAGCTAGATTAGATTGAGGTGTAAATCGATACTGCACGCAGAAAAAGAAGAAGTATCTAGAGTGCATAATTGGAGCTGGCAATTAAATTTAATTACCTTAGCCACTATTTTTATTAGAAATAATGTTGGCGCTTTTAAATCCCAATTTCTCTTCGAGCATAAATTCGAATTTATCTCTTTCTACCGGCCTACTAAAATAGTAACCCTGGAAATAATCGCACAACATATCGGATAGTCGCAACATTTGATCTTCAGTTTCTACCCCTTCAGCCACAACTTTTAGGGACAAGCCCTTCGCTAAAGCAACTATGGCTTGTACAATTGCATTACCCTCCTTACTACTCATATCATCAATAAAACTTCTATCAATTTTTAGAACATTGAGGGGGATTTTTGTCAGATAACTCATTGATGAGTAGCCGGTACCAAAATCATCTAACGCAAGCCCTACACCTAAATCGTGTATATCACATAGGTATTTAATATTATATTCCGTATATTCCAGTAGCAAGCTCTCCGTTATTTCCAACTCCAACCGAGCTGGAGATATTCCATTTTCCTTAATTTTGTTATTTAGGCATTCGAGAAAGCTGCCGTCTTTAAACTGTTTTACTGATACGTTAACAGAAACAGTGAAGTCATCAGGCAAGTTATATTTTTCTTCCCAATCCTTTATAACGCGGCAAGCTTCATCGATCACCCATTCCCCAATGTCCCCAATGAGATCAGTTTCTTCTGCAATGGGAATAAATTTATCTGGTGAAATCATGTCTCCACCGGGAGCCCATCTTAACAATAACTCTACACCGGTGGTGGCACCGTCAGTCATCCGAATCTGAGGTTGATAGTTAAGGAAGAAATCCATGGTTTTAACACTTTCTCTTAACTTTGATTCCGTATCGACCGCTTCTTCAATTTCCTTTGCCATTCCCATGTGAAAAACTTGGTAGCAATTTCTCCCTCTTTCTTTGGCACGATACATTGCAGTGTCTGCTTTCTTAACGAGGTCTGCAGCGTTATCAGCCATATCTGGAAAATAAACAATTCCAATACTCGCTCCGATATACGCAACATGCCCCATCAAATCGAACCCATCTGACAATGATCTAATAATTTTAGCTGACACACGTTCAGTAACTTGAGAGATATTGCGACTTTCAATGATAATAGTAAATTCATCACCACCTAAGCGGCACACAACATCCGAATCTCGAACACAACTTTTCATTCTTTCCGTTGCTTCTTTTAATAGGTTATCCCCTGCTTCGTGCCCGAGAGAATCATTAACCTGTTTAAATCTATCCAAATCAATAAACAATAATGCGAATTCCCTACCTGCACTGCCATTTCTCGAGACAGCTTGCTCTAGTGTTACGTTAAAAAGGTTTCTATTTGCTAAGCCAGTGAGGTTATCGTACTGAGCCATATAATTCAGCTCTGTCTCAATTTTTCTTCTTTCCGTTATATCTTTAAATATTAAGACAACACCCGCAAATGCACTCTCGTTTGAACTAACAGGAGTCGCCGTAAATTCAACAGGTATAATGTAATTCAGATGAGTCCGAAAAGCGCCCACGGCTGTATGATATTTCTCACCAGCAATACAGCATAAATAAATATTTGACGTACACCAATCAAACTTCTTAAAGCCCTTAGTAGACACGAGTATTTCCTTGCCCAGAGCTATCCCTTTAAGTTCCTCAGATTGATAACCAAGCACCAATTCCGCCGCGGGATTAGAGAACGTAACGACACCCTCAGCATCTACACCTAATATCCCTTCACCCACTGACTTCAACAACAATTCATTGCTAGTCTTGAGTTGATCAACTTCTCTAAGGGAATCCTCCAGCATTTTCTTTTGTCGATCAATCTCCATAAATAGCTTAACTTTACTCACTAGTACAATGGGCTCGATCGGTTTTTGTAGAAAATCGATTCCTCCACTCTCATAGCCTCTGAACACATAAGATTGATCGTTATCAATTGCAGTTACAAAGATTATCGGTATATGGCGAGTCTTGCGTCTAGCACGCATTAATTCCGCCACTTCAAACCCATCCATATCGGGCATTTGCACATCAAGCAGAACCAGCGACACATCAAATTCCAACAACAGTGCTAAAGCCTCCTCACCGGAATGCGCCATAAGAAGTTCAACTGACAATTCGGACAACAAGGACTCCAACGCGACCAAGTTAGCTTCTTTATCATCGACTATTAAAATACGCTGCAGCATAGTAACCTTACGCTTTGACTATCAAATTAGTAATTCTTACACGAGTGCGGTGTAACTTACTGTTTTTCATTTTGGAACTCACTACCTTTCGATATAGGTTAACTGCTTTTCCCTAATCCGCCTTATCGATTGCATTCGCTAGCTCATTGAGCTTTTCAGCAATCATATCTAAGTCTAGAACAAAATCTGCAGTTGTTACTTCCAAGGCCGAATTAGGCATTGTAGGCATTTCAGCTTCTTCTGGGGATTGCACTATTAACCCGCCGCCTTTCTCTCGGATATAGCGAGCACCATTGGCGCCGTCGTTATTCGCACCAGTCAGCACTATACCCAACAACGCATGACGATAAATGTCAGCAGCACTTTCAAAAAGTACATCCACTGAGGGTCGACAATAATTCACTTTCTCTGAAATACACAGAGATAGGGTTTTATTGCTTTCAACAAGCAAGTGATAATTGGGAGGTGCTAGATAGGCGAAACCAGGCAATATTTTCTGCTTTTCCTCTGCTTCGATTACCGGTAACGTTGACACGATATTTAATATATCTATCACTCCTCCTCCCGCCGTTTTATCCTGGTGTAGCACCACTAAAATGGGGATTTTAAAAGGGTTAGTCAATTGAGAAAATATTTTTTGTAATGCATTCATCCCGCCCCAGGATGCACCTATCACTACTGCTCTGTATTTTTCTTTCTGTAGGGTCATTTATAAGACTACTTTACTAATTGATATATTTTATACGCGTCGTCAACCACTTTGAAATGGTCTCTACCCTCATAGAAATCAAGCGTTTCCTTCGCCCCTAGACAGAGAAAACCTCCCAAATCAAGACTTTCATGAAACAGCTTAAACACTTTATTCTGCAAGTCACGATTGAAATAGATGAGAACGTTCCGACACATTACCATTTGCATTTCGCCAAATACGTAATCAGTTGCTAGATCATGTTCTGTAAATACAATATTATTCATTAAATTATTATTCATAATAAAATGATCATAAGCCTTACAATAATATAATGAGAGATCATGACTCCCACCAGAATCTATATAATTTTTTTCATATTCTCGCAAACACTGAACAGGATAAATTCCCTTCTTAGCTTTACTCAAAACCAAACGATTAATATCGGTCGCATACATCATTGACCGATCTTTCAATTTTTCTTCTTCCAAAATAATATTCATTGAGTAGGCTTCTTCGCCCGTCGCACAACCCGCATGCCAGACTTTCAGATGAGGATAAGAGTACAAATGGTTAATCACATTCGCTCGCACTGACCGATAGAAGCCGGGATCTCGAAACATCTCGGTCACATTAGTCGTAATTTCCTCTATAAAACGACTAAATAATGCTTTATCGCGAACAATGTAATGAGGCAGCTCCTTCATACTTGGCGTGCCCTTCTGGCGCACGAAATAATATAGCCTACGTTTCATTGATGCCGCAGAATAACCCCTAAAGTCATAGCCCCACTTAGCATAGATGACCTCAAGTAAATCCTTTATATCGTCGTCTTCTTCTGTTGTATCCATATGGGGTATAAACAATTCCCTAGCCGGTTTTTCTCAACCAGATTTTTAAAATTCCAATCAGTTTTTCCACATCAATTGGCTTCGTCAAATAATCATTTGCACCGACATCCAAGCATTTAACTCGATCTTCTTTCATCGCTTTTGCAGTGACTGCTATAATTGGGAGGTTTTTATACTCCACATGAGAACGAATAATTCGAATGGCCTCATAACCGTCCATCTCAGGCATCATGATATCCATCATAATCAGATCGAAAGTACTATTCGTCTTAAGTAAAGTATCCACGGCCTCCCGCCCATTCATTGCCGTTTCTAAAATTACATTTTGATCTTCTAATATAGCCGACAGCGAATACAAATTTCTAACATCATCGTCAACCAGTAAGATTCTCTTCCCATCAAGTGGAGAGTAAGCTTTCTCGTTGGCTCCTAACACTGCATCAAAGTCATTCGAACTTTCGGGTATGTATAAATCAGACTTAGGCTTTTCAAACCCCTCTATGACCAAATCTTCTAGTTCAACTTCCTTATTATTGATGTCCACCCAATTTAGAAATAGTGCTGCCTCGTCGTGAACTCGACGCATACCGGTTCCCGCTTTCAATATAATTCGATCCGCGTATTTCCTGAGTTTTGCTCCCAATTCAACACTTACATCCATGGCGGTATAGATGATCACAGGTACTGACTCCAACGCCTTGTTCCTTCTTAACTCCTTTAGCAAGCCAAACCCATCACAATCATTCAGATTTAAATCAAGCACTACACAATCATAGTTCCTCAATTTTACCGCTGACCTAGCGGCCTTTCCGGATAAAACGAGATCAACCACAATAGACTTATCTGCAAATTGTTCCCGTAAGGCTTCGCCTTGTACCTTGTCATCTTCAACAATCAATAAATACTTAACATCAGTTGGGTAGTCAGACGATGGTTCAGTAGAAAGATCACTCTTGATTTGTAAAAACAGTTCATTCACCTTGTTAGCCGGAGCTGGTTTTAAAAGATAGTTCTCGACGCCAAGAGCCAACGCCTTTGAAGAAGATTGATTACCCGACAAAACGTGCACAGGAATCACCTGCATGGAGATATCAGCCTTCAAGTACTCAATAAACTCATCACCATTAATGCCCGGCAGCCCCATATCCAAAATAATGGCAGAAGGCAAAGCTGACTCCATGTAAGCCATCGCGCTTTCTGCGGAATCCAGTACCACTGAATTCAGACAAAATTCCTCCGACACCTCCTGTAATATGGAAGAAAAATGAGGATCGTCCTCCACTATCATTAACAGACCAGGCGTCAACTTTCTCTTAGTATTGGGATCAGTTTTGGCCTTTATACTAGGAGAATATGTCGTTATTTTTTTATCCTCTAACAATCTATTCTTTTCTAATATGAGTGAATTCTGTTTATCAAGCAGCCTTGAACGTTCTTCTAGTTCTTCGTTCAATACTTTCAGTTCTTCTTGCTGCGTCTGCAAGTTCCCTTCAGTAACCCGCATCACTTCTGTTTGTTTTTCTAACTCTTTATTGAGATGCAGCAATTCATTTTGCTGCTTTTCGAATTCTCTAGCTTGTTTTTGCGTATGGCGTAGCATTTCATTTAATTGGATTCTCGACTGAGCAGAATGTACTGCAATCGCAATCCCTTCAGCGCCTTTCTCTACAAACTCGATTGCCTCATCCGTAAACGGATCAAAAGCCCCCAGCTCAATGACGCCCTTTAGAACGTTGTTGTATAATAGGGGGAATAGATAAATTGATTTTGCAGCGAGTGAACCCATTCCCGTGGATATATCCGCATAGTCATCTGGAATATCATCCAATAACATTGACTTTTTATCGAAACCACATTGCCCGACTAAAGATTCTCCTAACTTAAAATGTTTTTTCTCTGACGACGAGTGTAGCGAGCCGTAATCGGAAATCAGTTTCAGTTCATTACCGTCCCATTCATAGAATGCACCCACCAAGACATTGATTTCGTTGTTCATACTAATCAGTACTCGATTTCCTAATTCCTGTAACGTCAGTTCTCCTCTTAACACCTCATTTAATCGAGCACTTCGATAGAGTACCAAATCCTTCAGGCTATTTTCACGGTGTTGCTCACGCAGGTTATTCCGCATGGTTTTTAACGCTAACCCCAACAGACCTAATTCTTTATGACCTTTAGTTTCAACATCAATATCAATATCCCATCGTCCATGAGAGATATCATCCGCCATGTTAATTCCCTTTTCGATACTATCTGAAATTAAACGTGCAAACCAAAGAGACAATAAAACGATGAGCAACAATACCCAGCTACCCACCGTAAAGTCTCGTTTCGCTATATACTCACCTCTCTGTAAAAAGTGAAAAGCGCGATCTGATATTCGTTGATTTAATAAATAGCTTAACTGTATTAGCGTTTTCTCAACTTTCCGTTTCTCTTTTAGAATATCCGCAGAGAATTGCTTCTCCATCTTCAACCCCTTATTTGATGCGCTTGTAGATGATGAGCCTTTCATGGATGAAATAAGGTAAGCTTCAACCATGAAACGATAATCTGAAAACTCCATTTCTAGCACTATTGAATCGGAACTCAAAACAGGCTGTAAGGTAGGAACACGACGTATCTCAGATAACATACTAGCGGCGAGATCCCTCGCCTCATCGGCTATATAGAGATTATTTTCCGTTAGCGCCAGCTGATATAGTTCATTCATTTCAATGAAATTGACTTGCAAATTACGCGTAATATTAACAAGGGGCATATCGCTCTGCTTCATACTTCCTTGTTCTTCCAAAGCACTACCCATGAATAGATAGTTTTCGAAAAGCAATACAGAGACTGCACCACCACCTACAAAAATAATAAGAAAAACCTTCGCTTTAATTGATAATCGACTTAACCAACGCATTGCAACAACAAACCTATATCAAAATCTAAAGAGTACTGTAGGTATAAGTTAAGTTCATAAAGCAAAGTGAGCAAGATTCGCTGAAAATCTAACGCCAAGACTGAATCGAAATGCCCAAATTGGGCATTTCGACCTCTGGTACATAGGGGAGGGGGGAATAGAATAGTTTAATTTTGAAATATTAAGCGACTGATGTTAAATGTGTTGTACGTCATTAACCATATGATCCTGACACGAAAGGATTGCTGCGCCTTTCCTGCCCCATGGTGGACATCGGCCCATGGCCCGAGATAAAGCTAACATCGTCTCCAAGGGTTAATAATTTTTGTTTGATGGAGTGAATCAAAGTGTCATGATTTCCGAGAGGGAAATCTGTTCGGCCAATAGAACCTTGAAACAAAACATCTCCAACAATAGCCAACTTAGCTTCTTCTTGATAAAAAACAACATGTCCCGGCGTATGTCCTGGACAATGAAATACCTTTAGGGAAATATTTCCAAAGCTCACACTATCCCCATCCTTAAGCCAACGATCCGGAACAAAGGGTTGTGCACCCTCTATTCCCGTCATACTACCCTGCTCTTGCAGCTTATCTATCCAGAACTGATCCTCTTGATGAGGCCCCTCTATAGATAGCTTTTCACGTTCAGCTAAAGTGGCTGCCCCGCCGGCATGATCGATATGAGCATGGGTGATGAGTATTTTATTTAAGGAAACACCTAAAGTATTCACTAGCTCCATAATGCGATGGAGATCACCACCAGGGTCAACGACCACGGCTTGGCTGGTTTCACTACACACTAAAATAGAGCAATTTTGTTGATAAGGAGTTACTGGAATTACATGATATTTTAACATTTGTTATACCGACACTCACTGTGGCCAATTTGGGCTTAAAGTTTATTATCACTTTTTTCGCACATGCTATTCCAATTTCGGATTCCAATGCAACCTACACTGAATTTCAACTACTCTTTGGGTTAGGCTAATGAAAAGATCCCTCCCCCTTTCAACGGTATTGCCACCGAAACAAGGTTGTAAGAGCGAAATTATGGACCCACACTACAATGCGATTCTCTTGGGCAAAGACCCCATCGAAAATGAAATTCTGGTCAATAGCTTGAACAATTACATTAGTGTTGATCAATACAATGGAGAAACTGAATATCGTCATCAAGAAGGACAAGCGGAACCTGACCTGTTTATTATTCACAAACAATTAGCTAAAGGAGATGGCGTTACGACCTGCGAAAGCATCCGCAAAGAACTCAACTATAACAATGCTTCCATATTAATGGTTCTGGATTCCGATTCCGTTTATCACAAAATCAAGTGTTATGAGGCGGGAGCAGATGACTATATTGTTCAACCTTACCATCCTGAAGAACTCATTCGAAAAGTAAAGCGCCTATCCAATAGTTCGATACAAAAAAAGAACCAATCACTTTTAACCGAGACAGCCACAAACGATGCTCTCGATGCCACCAAGACGGCTTTCGAAGCGATGAGAGCGACGAGTGATCTCGGCGTTGTGATTAAGTTTATGGCAAATTGTCAAGCATCTACCTCCCTAGAAGCCATCGCGCTACAATTGTGCATAGCAACATCCAGCCTCGATGTCACCTGTATAGTTCAAATTCACGACAATGAGGCTTTTCATACATTCAATCAGAATAACGATGTTCGCCAAATTGAAGCTCAGCTCTTACAAGAATCAAAAAACAAAGGACGAATTGTCGAAGAGGATAACTTAATCATCATCAATTTCGAGTTACTCTCATTACTCGTAACAGATATGCCTACTGACACAAACCTGCACGGCAGAATAAAAGACACGTTGGTACACGTAACGGGAGCCGCTGAAATTAGAATACGCAGCATCATGGTGAACGAGATTTTGCACGCCCAAGGAAGGGAAACCATATCAGTCATCAACTTAATTCGACAGGTCGCGGCCGACAACCATAAACACGCGACTCAGATCATGACAAACCTAACCGAAAAAGTAGAAGAGTCCGCAATCTCTCTTTCATTAACGGAAGAGCAAGAAGATCACTTTATTAACCTATCCCAAAACGCACATAAAGAGCTCGACACACTTTACAAGGGAAGCGAAATTCTAGAAAGTCATTTCATGCGCGTCATTCTAGGCGTACAAAAAGCAATCAAAATGCACGAAGGTAAAAACTAGCCACAGTTTTGTTCTTTTAAATTACCTGTTTGAGCAGCCTAACAATTAATGCAAATGAGAATGCGTTGCATTAGCATCATTATGCCCGTATGCTCTGTCACGACTTTCACTACCTAAGATAATTCCATCATGACAAGAAAATTTCGTTTTATACGTGCATCGGTACTCAGTACCCTATCAGTATTTGCTGGACTAGAAGCATCACAGGCTGCGTCAGTTGACGAATTGGCTAATACATTAAAACAACAACAACAGCAAATCGATGCCTTAACAACCGCATTGGAACAACAAACAAGCTCACCCTTCTCCAATACGAGCCTTGGTGGGTACGGAGAGCATCATTTCTCTCACAGTAAAAAAGGCGATGATGTTATTGATATACATCGTTATGTACTCTTTATTAGTCACCAATATTCTGACTCTATTGAATTTATTTCAGAGTTTGAGATTGAACATGGTCTCGTAAATGACACTGCAGACGGTAGCGGCGTAGGCGAAGTCGAAATTGAGCAAGCTTATATTCAATGGCAAATCAATGCCGATCAAACGCTTAAAATCGGCCAATTTTTAGTCCCCGTTGGCACCATCAATGAAACTCATGAACCCGATACATTTTACGGTGTTGAACGTAACCCTGTTGAAGCTAAGATCATACCCACGACCTGGTGGGAAGCCGGCGTAATGAATAGCGGCATTATCTCTGACGGCCTCTCTTACGATGTGGCTTTTCAATCAGGCCTATCGACTACCAGCACGAATATAAGAAGTGGTCGTCAAAAAAATGCCAAAGCCTCTGCTGAAACATGGGCGCTAACAGGACGTCTAAAATATACTGGAATAAAAGGTCTAGAAATCGCCTCAACCTTAAATTGGCAGCAAGATCTTAGCCAGGGAACCGCAACTGAGTCAGCCGAAGCCTCCTTACTAGAAATCCACGCAATCTACACCTCAGGGTCCTATAGCATAAAAGCGCTACACGCCATGTGGAATGTCGACGGTGATATCGCTGAAGCTGATGGTAAAGATGAACAAACGGGGTCCTATATTGAACCCCAATATAAAGTGACTGACAAACTCGGACTATTTGCTCGGTATTCTATTTGGGATAATGCTGCTGGCAATAACGATGACACAGAAACAACCCAGTACGATATTGGTCTTAACTATTGGTTAGCGGATAGAGTCGTTCTCAAAGCTGATTGGCAGGACCAGGACAACGCCAATTCTAGCAGCGAAAAAGATGGATTCAATATAGGTGTGGGCTGGAGCTTCTAGTGAGAGCTGCATCTCTCCTTCCAATGCTATTTCTACTATTGTCATTTTCAGGTGCGGTGCTGGCCAATCAAGGCCAATACAAAACCCGAGATCAGCTGTTAGAAATAGCATTCCCTACCGTTAACGGCGTTCCCATTGAATATAAAATGGAAACGCTTTGGTTAACGAAAGAAATCAAACAAACTGCAGAGAATATTCTGGGGCACCCTCTCAACATTCTCCGTGTGCGTTATTGGAAACATGCCAATCGAACCGTATGGATACTGGATGAGATAGGAAAAATAAAACCGATCACCACCGGCGTTATCATCGAGAATGCAAGCATTCTCTCTTTACATATTTTAGCGTTTAGAGAGTCGAGAGGCTGGGAAGTAAAGTATCCTTTTTTTACAGACCAATTTCTAAATATTGCACTTAATAAAAAAAGTCGACTTGATAAAAATATTGACGGCATTACGGGTGCTACACTATCCGTTAGAGCCGTATCTAATGTTGCCAGATTGGCCTTGTACTTTCACACTCAAACTGATTTATAAACTATGACCCAAGCCCGACGGCCCAAGAGTGTTCGCTATATTATTCTCAATTGGCACCACAGAGTCGGCGCAATTATATCGCTCTTCATTATTCTTATTGCCTCCACAGGGATCGCCCTAAATCATACTGACGATCTGACCCTTGATTCAAAGCACATGACCAACCCGCTTATATTGAGTCTTTATGGCATTACCTTCCCTAACAGCTCTCTACATTTTCGCACCCAGGATCATTGGCTGACTCTTGTTGGAAGTCGCCTCTATTTTGATTCCCACCCCCTATCTAGCTGCACTGCCTTAATTGGGTTTAGCTATATCGATTCACAATATGTAGCCGCCTGTCAAAACCAGTTATTGCTTCTAACCGAATCGGGGGACGTGATTGAGTCAATCACTGAAACACAGGGGCTACCTATTCCCTTAACATTTATGGGTGTCACCTCTGATACCACCTCTGACAAGACATACCTAAAATTGGCAACACAAGAAGGACATTATCTTTTCGATCCAGCCCAATTTTCGTGGATACCCCTATCGACAAACAATATGAGCACAGACAAGAAGAACCCCGACAACGGGTGGTCACAACCCACTCAAGTAACAAACCCCAATTTAGAAGCAATCGAATCAACCTATATCGGCGAGGGCATCAGTTTAGAAAGATTTTTGTTAGACATTCACAGCGGGAGACTATTTGGATTCACCGGCGTTATTTTTAATGACTTGTTGGCAATACTATTAATCTTCCTTGCTTTATCTGGGTTCTGGGCTTGGAATACACGCCGGCTCAGACTGAAGCGAATTCAAAGGTGAGACGGCCTCTGAATTTTACTAGTGACGACTTTTAGCTTGCTATAGTTACTGCCTTTAGCCGGCATTACCAGGCTCCATGGCCCATCGAAAAGTGACGTCATATTCCTGTAGTAGCCCGCCAACTGTAATCAGAACTCGCGCCATAGAAATAAACGAGTCGGGTATCACCACTCTGTTCTTTCTCAATCTTTCTATTACATTCGTTAAGCTATCAGATAAACTTAATTCGTATTTTCTGTCTTTCTGAATATAATTTGAGAGATTTTCCAACGCACTGGGATCAGCCCCGGAAAACCCTGCCTTTGAAAATAATCCATGCATGCTTGCTCCATCGCCATGTCCCAGCAGTCCCATCAATAACGCCGCATAATTTTTTCTTTCACTCTCAGACAAAATAGCTAACGCACCGTAATCCAATATAGTGACGCCCTGATTCTCATCGACGACAAAATTTCCAGGGTGGGCATCCGCATGAAAAACACCAAATTCCATCACCTGCTGCATGTAACTATCCAGAATATACCCCAATACCGTTTTCGCTTGATCTGGATGAGTTTGTAAATATTCAGCTAACGGTTTGCCTCCTCGCCATTCGGTAACCAGAATTTTATCGGTAGATAATTGATCGTAAAAGCACGGAACCGATATGGAATGGATATGCTTCAATTTAGCGAATTGAAGCATATTCTTCGCTTCCATCTCAAAATCCAATTCCTCCAAGGTCATTGAAATTAATTGATCAGTCACATGCTTAATATCAATTCCACGAATCAGCGGGCTAACCAAAATCGCAATGGAACGAAATGCCAAGGCATCTTGCCTAAATCGGTCAACCACTTGCGGAATACGTATTTTCACCGCAACATTTTCGCCCGTTGCCAAACGTGCTTGATGTACCTGTGCCACCGAAGCTGTCGCCTTGGGTACCTGATTAAATTCAGAAAATCGAGTTTCCCAATTTGCACCCCAAGCCTCCTCTAAGGTTGGCCTTAATTCTTCAAATAAAATAGGGTCTGCAGAATTTTGTAAGCCTTGCAGCGCAGCAATATATTCAGGAGGCAAGATGTCGGGCCTACAACTCAGAAACTGAGCAAACTTAATCCATGTTGCGCCATTTTTTCGGCATACAGCACAGACAATTTCAGCGTTTTTTCGGTGCAGCGTGGATAGATGTTGGGCTTTCGCCTCCTGGTTCGCATTCACTATTTTCCGCCGGTATCGTCGGTAGCCTCGCTCAACAGCAAGAGCCGCTTTCACCGCTTTCAGGTAACGGTCTCCACCGTAAACTAGCCCTTTAGCATCTCGCAAAGTCGCTGGAATCGTACCGAGAGTACTGATATGTTTCCGTAATTTAATCATTTTGATCGGTGCCACGATTTTAACGATGCCCCACTGCTCCAGCTAAGAAAGAATGCCCATATTCATTTTAGTCATAATTTGCTCACTAAGCAGCCTACGCAATGAATTTTAGTAATTCATTTAGAAATCCAAGTTCCCCCTTTCTCATCTGACTCAGTGGGGATTTCCCCTCAAAGAGGGATTCAGTGTTAGGACGCCGAATCCACACTAGACTCGACATTTCGTTCGGTAGGTAGGTTTTTAACGCGTTGAAAATGGCGAGTAGGTATGAAATACGCTTAATCTGTATATTATCGAGCATCACATTTTCACGGTGGGTGAACCATTGCGCGAACAAATGTCGGGGCGGACTTCCCATTAAATCACTGGCTTCATCGATTGAAAGTTGCCATTTATCACAAATAGCACAAAAGGCCTTTAAACTAGGCAAACTGAGCTTTTTAGCTAACTGCTGTTGTTGTTGATGCTGTTGATCTTGTTGATCCAAAGACACATTTTGTTTCTGAACAGCCATTCACTAACCCGTGACAATCATATCTATCATACAAAATCTACTTGTAGACCTATTTGGTAGCCTCATTCATTGCGGTACCGGTGAATTTCACCGAAATCGTCTATAAACAAGCACTACTCCTTCAGCTTAGAAGCTTTTTAATAACTACGTAGCTTCTTGGCCTTGCGTCTTCCAAACTGTGAACTAAACATAGGTTACGGAAGTATCAGTTTGATGACAAAGACAAGGATAAAATGGGCAAACGTTATAGCGTAGTTTTTCTCAGCGAAGACATCAGCTTGCTAAAGAAAACAGAGGACCAACTATCACAAGAAGTCGATTATTACCCCGCTCAATTCTCAGCAGAGGCCGAAAGCAAAGCGCTTAATCACAATGCAGATTTGATTGCGATTGACAGTCGTATTGCAGGTAATAGGGGTTATGATATTTGTGAAGAGTTCAAAACCCAAAAAGAAACCAGCCATATTGCCATCATGTTACTCGGACATGAAAAGGGCGTCGGTGAAAAAATTCGAGCACTGGCAAAAGGGTGCGATCAAGCTATATATTACCCGGACTGCAAAGATAACGTATTAGAAAAAGTCGCTAAGACCATTCAGTATCATGAAAAACAACAACGAGTTCGAGTCCAACAAATCAATGGCGATGCGATACACGCATTCAATTACAATCAGTTCTATGACGCTTGTTTCAATTGTGAGTCTGGAGACGACTTAGCTGATCTATTCATATCCGGCGCACAACAACTTAAAATTGAATGTGCCATTCAAATTCGAATGAAAGATAAAACGGTCAATGTAGAACTATCAGGATTACCCAATGACATCGACTCATTACTCCTAGCAAACCTGAAGCCCAACACCGAAACAATACCACTGGGTACCAGTATCGTCATCAACCGCCCTAAAGTCGGGGCCATCGGTAAGAATATGCCGATCACTAGTTATAAACACTACGACTTCATTCAAGAAACATTGGAAGCCATGCTGGATACGATCAATACACAAGTCGAGAATCTCGATTTTGAACCGGACGAAACAGCTAACGTCAATCCAGCAAAAGATTTAGTCCAAGTCGCCGGTATCGTTTATTCTTTTTTCTCAAATTTTCAGTTAAATGAAAAACCAGAACTGAAGACTGGCGAATTACTAGCGTTGGTGACTAAATCATTAAGTAAATCGCCCTTTACAACCGAGGTTCAACATAAAATAAGGGAGCATGTTAAAATCTATATCACTAAGACCATTGATAATTGCAAAAATGACTGCGTCTATGGTGACAATGAACTCGGTAATCTGATGGAAATGCTGCGTGCCGCTATCAAATCGGACTAATGAATAAAATTAAAGTAAAATAATAGGTCAGTCATGCAATTTTCACTACTAACTCTCACGCTACCCTCTCTCGCACTTCTTTCTCTCACACTTTTTGGTGGATTGATTCTCTTTCCCTACAACGCCACTGCAGCAACAATTTACGTTTACAAAGATGCTAAAGGATCTTTGACTTTTACCGATTCTCCTATCCGTAAAAGAGATTACAAACTGATTTCCACACAATATAAAAATAGCTCACCACAAAATAAATGGAATGGAACAAAACCATCAACAAAAAACATAACCAGTCAATACGACCATTACATTAGCGTTGCCGCAAATTCTCACAGCCTAGACCCATCCTTAATTAAAGCGGTTATACATACAGAGTCGTACTTTAATACCCATGCTCGGTCAACAGCTGGCGCACTAGGCCTCATGCAGCTAATGCCCGCTACTGCAGGCATTTATGATGTAAACGACCCCTATAATCCGAAGCAGAATATATTGGCCGGTAGCGAACATTTAAGTTTATTACTCAGAAAATATAATGGCGATTTAGATTTTGCTCTTGCGGCTTACAATGCAGGAGAAGGAACCGTAAACCGTTACAATGGTATCCCACCCTATAAAGAAACCCGAGACTACGTTGCGAAAGTTAAACGATTGCATCAACGATACAAACTAGATCTTTCAGCTATACGCTAAAATTTTCAGCCATCCGCTAACCCTTTCTTCGCTAAAAAGAACCACGTTTCCAAAACTGAATCGGGATTGAGAGACACTGAACTAATCCCTTTTTCCATTAACCATTTGGCAAAATCGGGGTAATCAGAAGGACCTTGCCCACAGATGCCAACGTATTTGTCAGCCTTCTGACAGGCGTCAATCGCATTGCTCAAAAGTATTTTTATCGCTGGATCGCGTTCATCAAATAAATGCGAAATGATGCCTGAATCACGATCCAAGCCCAAAGTTAGTTGAGTCAGGTCATTAGAACCAATGGAGAAACCATCAAAATGCTCGAGGAACTGATCTGCCAATAGTGCGTTGGACGGAATCTCACACATCATGATAACCCGTAAACCGTTTTCTCCGCGCTTTAGACCATTTTCTGACAACAGCTGAATAACCTGCTCGGCTTCTCCCACGGTTCGAACGAAGGGCACCATGATTTCTACATTATTCAACCCCATTTCTTCCCGAACAAATTTTAATGCCCGGCACTCCAGTTCAAAGCAATCTCGAAAACTATCTGATATGTAGCGAGATGCCCCTCTAAAACCCAACATAGGATTTTCCTCATCGGGCTCATGAAGTCGCCCGCCTATTAGATTGGCATATTCATTAGATTTAAAATCAGACAACCTCACAATCACTTTCTTCGGTGCAAAAGCCGCTGCCAGCGTCGAGATACCTTCAACCAGTTTATCAACATAAAACTCCACCGGCCCCGCATAACCCGCTATCCGGCGATCAACAGATTTTTTCACATCACTCGGTAACGAACTATAATTTAGTAACGCCTTAGGATGCACGCCTATCATCCGGTTAATGATAAATTCCAGTCTGGCTAGCCCTACGCCTTGGTTAGGTAACGATTGGAAATCAAAAGCACGATCTGGATTACCTACATTCATCATGATATCGAATGGAATCGCTGGCATGGAATCAACACTATTTCTTTGTATATCAAACCCGAGACAACCTTCGTAAATAATGCCGGTATCCCCTTCTGCACAGGAAATAGTGACATCCAAGCCATCCTCTAGAACATCAGTGGCATCACCACAACCGACAACCGCTGGAATTCCCAGTTCGCGAGCAATAATGGCAGCATGGCAAGTGCGCCCCCCTCGATTCGTCACGATAGCAGAGGCCCTTTTCATGATGGGTTCCCAATCGGGATCTGTCATATCCGTCACTAAGACGTCCCCCGGCTGAATCAAATCCATTTCTCGAACACTCATGATTTTCTTTACACTACCGGAACTAATTTTCTGACCTATGGCTCGACCCTCTAGAATCACCTTGCCCTTTTCTTGCAGTAAATAGCGCTCCATCACGTTTCCACTTCGACTCTTTACGGTTTCTGGCCGTGCTTGCACAATATAAAGCTTACCGCTATCACCGTCTTTCGCCCATTCGATATCCATGGCCATACCGTAATGAGTCTCTATAACCACCGCTTGTTTGGCCAATTCAATAATGTCATCGTCAGTAATGGAATAATTTAGTCGATCAATCTCTTCAACATCCACCACTTTCACGGAAACGCCCGTATGGCCTTTTTCGCCATAAACCATTTTGATGGCTTTACCACCCATATTGCGCCTTAGGATTGCATGCCTATTGTTAGCGAGTGTGGGCTTATGCACGTAAAATTCATCGGGATTAACCGCACCTTGCACAATGGTCTCCCCAAGACCATAAGATGAAGTAATGAAAACCACATCCTCAAAACCCGATTCCGTATCGATCGTGAACATGACACCCGCCGACCCCGTCTCGCTACGCACCATATGTTGTATGCCCGCAGATAACGCCACAGACTGGTGCTCAAAACCCTGGTGTTCTCGGTAAGAAATTGCGCGGTCATTGTAGAGAGAAGCAAACACCTCCTTGATAGAGGTAATAACGTGTTCGATACCACGAATATTCAGAAAGGTTTCTTGCTGCCCCGCAAAGGACGCCTCAGGCAAATCTTCCGCGGTAGCCGAGGACCGTACAGCCACAGCGACGGCATCGCTACCGGAATTATTTTGAGACGATAGCTTAAGATAAGCATCACTTATGGAAAGCTCTAATGACTCAGGTAACGGTGCATCCACCACCCACTGCCGTATCTTTTTGCCCGTCTTTGCCAACGCTTCTAAATCTCGGACATCTAATTCATCCAACTCCCGATGAATTTTAATACCGAGTCCATCGCTCGCTAAAAAGTCTCTGTAAGCTTGTGCGGTTGTCGCAAATCCATTAGGGACGCTCACCCCTAGATTGGTCAGGTTTGATATCATTTCACCAAGAGAGGCATTCTTACCGCCAACTTTTTCAACATCCCCTTTCCCTACATCTTGAAACCAAACAACGTAATCTTCCAAGAAATCTCTCCTAACGGTTAAACAAGTAAAAACAAAACGAGTTACCCTAATACGACGCAAACTATATCGAATCTCTCAAGATATTGTAATCGGAAAGACACACAAGAATCGTTGGCGCACAGTAATCAACCACCCCAAAGCATTTCACAAGTGTTTTCTAAGGGAACCCATGCATTTAGGTCAATACCTATATTTACTCCAATACCCATATTTAACCCTATGCAGACATTTAGCAGCAAGATAGACTCGTCGATTACACCTAACCTCCCATAACGCTTTCCCGTCAAACAACAACAGGTTGAATCATTTTGAGTCCTAAACGCAGAGTTTTTTTCCTCTCAGATGGAACCGGTATAACAGCAGAAACCATGGGTAATAGTCTTCTCTCCCAGTTTGATGACATTGAGTTCGAAAAGGATACGGTGCCATTTATAGACACGGTAGAAAAAGCAGAAAAACAAGTGGAGATCATCAATAAAATAGCCGAGGAAGATGGCGTTAAGCCCTTGGTTTTCGATACGATGGTCAATCGGGAAGTACGTGACACATTACTGCAATGTAAAGGTTTCACTATCGATATTTTTGGTGCATTCATTAAGCCTCTGGAAGATGAACTCGAAATTCGATCCTCCCATAGTGTCGGCAAGACTCACTCTATCATCAATTCTGAAAGCTATAAAATCAGAATTGAAGCTGTTCATTTTGCATTAGACAATGATGATGGTGCACGCACACGCCATTATGATCAAGCCGACATTATCATCATTGGAGTTTCCAGAAGCGGCAAAACACCCTCTTGCCTCTACCTTGCAATGCAATTCGGAATTAGAGCTGCTAATTATCCACTAACTGAAGATGACCTTGACGATTTACACATTCCAAAAACACTTAAAATCCACAGGAACAAACTATTTGGTTTAAGCATCGACACTGATCGCCTCGTCGCGATTCGTAATGAACGCAAACCTAACAGCAAATATTCATCATTCAGACAAGTCGACATGGAGGTTAGGGGTGCGGAGGCGTTGTATGCAAAAGAGCGTATTCCCAGCATTAATACCACACACTACTCGGTGGAAGAGATTTCTACCCGTATCTTAGCAACAACGGGGTTAGAGCGGCGCATCATTACTTAGCCGACTCTTGATATACTCGCTCATAAAGTAAAAAGCCCACCTCAGTAAGAGGCGGGCTTAATGTAAAAACAAAATCATATTCTCATTATTTTCGTGTGCTACATTTATTATTATTTTTATCGTACTATTTTTATTTGATTATTATTATCAGCGTTGTCTTACTTTATTATTATCGACATTGCTATTGATTATTATTGACGTAGTGATAGCTAAGCTATGATTTAACTCTATTGGTACTTAGGTTTCCTCCAATTGCAAAGACAAGTTGTAATTGAGCGGATAACGATGGGCAGATTCAATTTTTATTCTTCTTCTTTTTTATTCTTCTAGTTTTTACTGATATCTGCCTCGCTACCGATGACCCTAATTTGTCACAATCACTATCCATGAACAAGTATCAGTTTGTTATCGAATTGTTATTAAACGCAACCGGTGTTTTGGGAAGAAAATCCATAGTACTAAATATATAAAAAAGACCGAGAACGACCCTATCTACCTTTTACTATTTTATGAAAGCCTCCTCATTTACCACCTAAACCACTCAGATGACTAAATTTTTTCTTGTCTCTCCTGTCTGGCGATATACAATCCCCTCCATCATCACCAATGCGCAATCGGCCACTATTCATGTCTACTGTTACAGTCAACCCTATTCCATACGATCAAAATAGCGCTCTGCTTTTTGATAAAATCCAACACCTCGACTGGGCAATATTCTTAGACTCAGCCAACAGTCACCACCCCAAATCACGTTATGACATACTCACTGCTCTACCCGATATTAAAATCAGCACCTTAGAGAACACTACGCAGGTTCAAGAGGCCAAAAACTCCATCCGCGCTGAAGTTCGTGACTACAAAACCCTTTATGAAAGCACAATTGATCCCTTATCCATTGTTGAGACCGAATTCCAACGCTGGAAATTGAGCAAAGATACAAATTCAATACTCAGCAAGCTCACCGACTTCGGGGTCTTACCTGGACTTTATGGCTATTTCGGATATGACTTAGGCCGCCGTTTCGAATCCATACCAGAGACATCAGAGCGAGATATTGCCTTACCGGAGCTATCCTGTGGCATCTACAGTTGGATCATATTAGTGGATCACAAAAGTCAGCGTTCGCACCTCATTAGCTTATCATCATCGCCTAACTGCCAATGGATACTCCGTCTACTCAATAAAAAGCACGCATCTGTAAATTCATTTCAGTTAACAAAAGACTGGAAATCCAATTTACCAAAAGATCACTATCAAAGTGCATTTCAAAAAATAAAAAGTCATATACAAAAGGGAAATTGTTATCAAATAAATCTCACCCATCGCTTAAGCAATCATTTTCAGGGCAGTCCTTGGCTTGCTTACAAGGCATTGAGACAGCGCAACCCCAATCCTTTTTCCGCCTTCTTAAATTTAGGCAACCACCAAATATTGAGTTTTTCTCCGGAACAATTCATCCAAGTCAGAGACGGCATTGCCCAAACCCGCCCGATCAAAGGCACTAGTCCCAGAGATGAGAACCCATCGATTGACGCTCATCTAGCCGAGCAGTTAACTCGCAGTGAAAAAAATCGCGCAGAAAATCTTATGATTGTCGATCTACTCCGAAACGATTTTAGCAAACGCTGTATTCCTCATTCAGTGAAAGTACCGGCCCTTTTCGATTTAGAAAGCTTTCCAACGGTACATCATCTAGTCAGTACCGTAGTCGGTGAGCTACCACCTTCTCTATCGCCATTGAAACTAATGAAATCCTGTTTTCCTGGAGGATCGATTACTGGCGCTCCCAAAATAAAAGCAATGCAAATCATAGAAGAAACCGAACCCCAAAGAAGATCTATTTATTGCGGTTCTATTCTATATCTAGATATTGCAGGACGCTTAGACAGCAGCATTACGATTCGAACTATGTTATGTGAACTAAATAGAATTTACTGCTGGGCAGGTGGAGGAATTGTGGCGGACTCAATTAGCGAAGAGGAGTATCAAGAGACCTTCGATAAAATCAAAGGTCTCTTGGATGGTTTGAACTAATATAACTTAATCTAAAATGCAGGCAGTGCCTACCCCTTAGATTTTGATATCTCGGATGCTGGCTTTCGCAAACTCCGCTTTAAGCTCATCATAATTGTTCGCAACGGGGAATTGTGGAAACTCGTCAATAACATTCTGCGGAGGACAAAACAATATTCCCGCTTCCGCTTCACTCAGCATCGTAGTGTCATTGTATGAATCGCCGGTCGCGATACAACGATATTTCAAACTATGGAACGCCTTCACCGATTCCCTTTTAGGGTCTTTTTGCCGAAGAATATAGTCTTCGATTTTACCGTCTTCTGAAACCTTCAGTTTATGGCAAAATAGTGTAGGCCAACCCAATTGACGCATAAAAGGCTCAGCAAATTCGTAGAAAGTATCCGACAGAATAACGACCTGAAATCGTTGATTCAACCAGTCGACCATCTCAAGCGCGCCTTCCATTGGCGTTAATTCCGAAATGACTTCTTGAATTTCTTTTAATCCCAGCTTGTGCTTTTCAAGTACACTCAACCGCATACGCATTAACTCGTCATAAACGGGTATGTCACGAGTGGTGGCCCTTAATTCATCAATACCGGTTTTTTCCGAGAATTTAATCCACACTTCAGGGATCAAAACCCCCTCCAAATCTAAGCAGGCAATTTCCACTTTCAGACTCCTTCTAAATTAATTCACACCCTGAAACATTCAACCCGCTGACTCTCGACTGCTAGATTCAATACAGAATGCGTACAATGCTAATAAAAACGCACGAACTTTACGCATTTCAATAGGGTAATGCAATCCTTAGAGTTTCGAGCTCGGAAAGCCGTTAATTCTGACGCATCGAAACATATAGCCAGATGATATATAAGTATAATTAGGTAATCTTTTTGAGTATATCCAAAACCTGGTACACTACGCCCCAAACCACAAGGCCGATCAAATAACACACTGTATTTGCAATCTGTATATATTGAACAATAACCTTTGTTAAAGCCGCTAAACCAGCTTCAATCGTTAGCCTGTTATTTTTGATTAGCATAATTTCATTTGAGGATAAATTAATGAGTGTTACAGAAAAAGAAGTTTTGGATTGGGCCCAGGATTACGCTCAGAAAAGCCCAAGTGAAATATTGGAATTAGCCCTAGAACACTTTGATAATATAGCTATTTCTTTTAGTGGTGCTGAAGATGTTGTTCTTGTTGATATGGCAGCGAAACTCAACAAGAACATCCGAGTATTTACTCTCGATACAGGACGACTTCACGTAGAAACGTATCAATTCTTAGAAAAAGTACGGGAGAAATACGGGGTCAAAGTCGAAGTGACCTTCCCTGAAGTTGCTGCTGTACAAAGCCTTGTGGACGAGAAAGGCCTGTTTAGTTTCTATAAAGATGATCACAAGGAATGCTGTACCATACGAAAAGTAGGCCCTTTACGTAAAAAACTTTCCACTCTTGATGCCTGGGTTACTGGCCAACGCAAAGACCAAAGCCCTGGTACGCGACTGGAAATACCAGTAGCCCAAGTTGATCACGCATTTTCCACGCCAGACAACATGCTTGTTAAATTCAACCCTATTGCAGAATGGACTTCACAAGAGGTGTGGGCTTACATTCGAGCCAACGACGTGCCTTATAACGAGTTACATGAAAAGGGCTTCACTAGCATTGGATGCGAACCCTGCACACGAGCCATCTTACCGAATCAGCATGAACGTGAAGGTCGCTGGTGGTGGGAAGAAGCCACTCAGAAAGAGTGCGGTCTACATGCGATGAATGTAGATAACAAATAATTAACCTGACACATTAATGATCTTATGAAAATCACACTAGTAAAGAAAATCTTAGCTGATGGCTCACCCTGTAAGAAATGCGGTGATGTGCTGAAAAGACTAGAAGATGGCGATCAGATGAAGCACATTACACAAGTGCTTGTGGCTGATGAACGCGACGCTGAAAGCGCAGGCATGGTACTTGCCGCCAAGTTCAAAGTCGATCGAGCACCATTTTTCATCGTCGAAGAGGCAAACAAGGAACCTGTCATATACACGGTGTACTTCAAGTTTGTGAAAGAAGTGCTAAATCAGAAAATGAACGAAGCAGACGAACTGAAAGAAATTTTAGAGCAAAACCCAGATCTAGATTTCTTGTAGCACAATCCCAAAAAGCAAAAAAGGGCCCTTTCTTTAACGTAGGGCCCTTTTTTTGTACCTCAACATCTCTAGCCAACACCGTCTTTAGCCAACAAGCAGCCTAGTAAACGGGTAAATCCACCTTAGAAAACAACTCTTCTAGCTCACTGCGAATAGGTCGACTAATCACCTGATCTACTAACTCTTTGGTTAAATGAGGCGCGAACCGCTGTATGAAGTCGTACATATACCCTCGCAAGAAAGTGCCTTTTCTAAATCCAATTTTGGTAATACTGGGCTCAAACAAGTGACTGGCGTCCAAAGACACAATCCCCTTATCCTCAGGTCCACAAGCCATTTTCGCAACGATACCAACACCTAACCCCAAACGCACATAAGTCTTAATCACATCCGCATCGGCTGCGGTAAAAACCACTTTGGGAGTCAGTCCTTGATTAATAAAGGCATCATCAAGCTTGGAGCGCCCCGTAAATCCGAAAACATAAGTTACGATGGGAAATCTTGCCACATCCTCTAACTTAAGCACCGAAGTCTGACATAACGGATGATTTTCCGGGACAATAACGCTGCGATTCCACTTATAGCAAGGCATCATTACCAGATCACCAAAAAGCTCAAGCGCTTCCGTTGCAATCGCAAAATCCACGGTCCCATCTGCCGCCATTTCAGATATTTGAATCGGCGTGCCTTGATGCATGTGTAATGAAACCTCAGGGAACTTTTTGATGAAGTCCTCTATAACGGGAGGCAAGGCATAGCGAGCCTGAGTGTGAGTCGTGGCAATGGACAAGCTACCTCTATGCTCGTCACTATATTCCTGTGATACCTGCTTAATACTATCGACTTTGCGCAGAATCTCCCCGACAATATCAAGAATCGCTTCTCCTGCCGGCGTGACTCGAGTTAAATGCTTTCCGCTACGAGAAAACACCTCGACGCCTAATTCATCTTCCAGTAAGCGAATTTGCTTACTAATGCCTGGCTGAGAGGTATAAAGGCTTTGAGCCGTAACCGATACGTTTAGGTCATGCCTAGCAACCTCCCATATGTACCGCAGTTGCTGAAGTTTCATAAGCAATTCCTTATTTGTCGCTTCAAAGTATCGTCACCCTTTTTGGTAGTCGTTATTAAATTTGGATACTAAATATAGGTATTCGTCGAACTGATAATTTATACTAGCAATCTATTCTGGCAATTCTTATCGATACAAGCTTAACCGGCACAGCCCCTTATTCATCTAGGCTATAAAAATATAATTAAATATTCTTTTCAAGAATAGACGGGAATCGCTATATTTACCATGCGGACGGTTTATTGATATGAAACACTGTTCATCACATTCTTATAAGTTATTTAGACGATAATTAGCAGTTTTGCGAATGATATCGAATAAAAAGTGTAGCTTTTATTCATATGGATTTATTTTATTACATTTTAGCGGGAGCCGGCGTAGGCTTGGCGATTGGCTTAACAGGTGTTGGCGGCGGCTCTCTAATGACGCCTCTACTTTTACTGTTTGGTTTCCCTCCGGCCACTGCGGTTGGCACGGATTTACTTTATGCCGCGATTACCAAGTCGGGCGGCGTGTTTATGCACCATCGCCAAGGCACGATCAATTGGCGAATTGTTTCGGTAATGCTGCTTTCCAGCCTCCCTGCGTCTATCGGCACCTCGTATTTTCTTCACCTGTATTTTGATAGTAATGAGCAATACACCGATTTACTCACAACGAGTTTAGGGGTCATGTTAATTTTGACCTCAACGGTATTGCTATTTAAATCCAAATTACTTTCACCCTCCGAAAAAAACACCCCTCGTTTTTTACAAAGTGCGCGACGTAATGCATTACCTTGGTCATTTTTTGCAGGGTTTGTTCTCGGGGTCTTCGTCACACTATCATCGGTGGGAGCAGGTGCATTCGGTACTGCGGTCTTACTCATTCTGTACCCGCGCCTACCCTCAATCAATATTATAGGAACGGATCTCTCACATGCGGTACCGCTAACCCTAACAGCTGGATTTGGGCATTTGTTATTGGGGAATGTGGATTTTCTACTGTTGGGATCACTACTAATAGGCTCTTTACCGGCTATCTACGTGGGCACTAAACTCGGCTCACGCTTGCCAGATAACATATTGCAACCGGTGCTCGCCAGTGCACTCCTAGCACTGGGCATCAAATATGTCTTTTTTTAATTGTAAGACAATTAGATTACAGGCTGGCACGTTTTTCTAGATTCACTTGAGGAAGTCGAAGTTGAGCCATCGGTATCATCATCACTGGAACCTGAGATAACTGAAGGACCTTTGATACAACAGAGCCCAGCATGGCGTTGTGCCCCGAATCATGTCCATGGGACCCCATCACCACAACGTCGCACCCCGACACTTCAATTTCTTCCAAAATTACATCAGCAGATGTTCCTCGTATGACTCGAATATCCGCTATTCGAGTCATACCCTCCGCAGTATCAATAAACTCGTCTTCAAATGCGTCATAGACTTGCTGGCGAATCGCATCCATAACAGCAGGCATCCCGTGAATCCTCAAATCACCAATCATGTCCACAGGAACATAAGTTTCGAGAACAGCATCAGCAAAGACCCCAAGAGGCTCCACCGCATGCACCACATGCACATCAGCATCATACCCTTCCGCCATTTGAATGACGTGCTGTAACAGGAAAGGACTGTACATCCCTAGGTCGGTTGGAAAAAGAATGGTTCGAATCATACACTCGCTCGTTGGCACCGCCACTTTACTCTAAGATACCCAATCCTTCGTATCCAAAGACTTTTTATCTCTTCGCGATATTTCCGTTATCTCGAAAGGGGGTAAAACCCGTTGACCTCAAAATGCGTTAACGAAGCCTCAATCCCACTATTAAAAGCATAGCATTACCGATCACTTAATCACCAATAAAAAGAGAAAAACGGCGGTTAATTGCCGCTATTTTTGTAACAACAGTGATGAATAAATGACACTATTTAAATCAGTATAAGAAAGACAGCAGGAGATTCAGTAGGCATATCAACATAATGTAGGCTCACACGCCCTTTTCGTTAGTCACCCCACTCAGCACATGGCCAGTCGCTACATGCTCCCGAGCCGATTCACAATGACCACTTTGATCATCGAAAAAAACATCAGCCCCAAAAGATTTCAAGAAATAGGCTTTTTCCAACCCCCCTAAAAACAAAGACTCATCGATGCGAATTCCCCAATCCCTTAACGTTCTCACCACGCGCTCATGCGCTGGTGCCGATCTCGCCGTGACGAGCGCAGTTCTAATCGGACAGTCGGCTTGAGGGAATTCTTTTTGTAACTGATGAAGCGCCTCTAAAAACCCTTTAAATGGACCACCTTGTAGTGGAGTCTTTGCCTCTTTTTTTTCCTTTTCGGTGAACGCACTCAAACCTTCAGCCTGAAAGACTCGCTCCGAATCGTCCGAGAATAAAACCGCATCGCCGTCGAATGCAAATCGCAGCACCTCATCATCGTGGGTTGTCATTTTACTGGGCAAGATACTCGCCGCAGCATAGCCCATTTCTATCGCATGACGAACATCATTATTATTAGTAGAGAGAAACAAATGTGCACCAAATGCAGACACATAACGATAAGGGCTTTGCCCGCCACAAAATGCAGCTCGAGTAATGGGCAACTTCCAATGTTCTATAGAATTAAACACGCGCAGGCCTGTATCAGAACTATTTCTAGACAGTAGAATCACCTCTACACGCGGTACACCCGGAATTTTGTCATTAATCTTCAGCAGCTTTTGAACCAATGTGAATGCATCACCGGGTTGAAGAATTTTGTCTTCATTTAAAATCTGATACTCCCGATACGCATCCAACCCTTGCTCCGTATAAACTTGATCACTTTCATTCAGATTGAACAAAGCACTTGATGAAATAGCGACGACCAACTTCCCTTCAAATGAAACCGGCATGTTTTTTCCTTTTAATCCTATGGTGTAGTTAAACCTTTTCCGAACTGATCGAGGTGTATTTCCACTCATGCCAGTAATCTGTCACTGGAAAATACAACACACAAGTGATGGAACGATCTTTTTGACTTTCTTGCCGAGCTCTCCCTTGCTGTGACGAAACTAGTTGAGCATAGTCTTCCAGCTGAGGCCGATAAGTTTTAATCGCCTCTTTAATTTTAGATTCATCTACAATAACTTTGTAATCCAAAACCCACTGATTGCCGTTATCATCAACAAATAGACAGTCTAATATTGCTTTACGCACTAGCCCTTTTAGCCCCCTCTCTTTAGACAGTTCACCTCGAGACAGTTCACCTCGAGACAAGCTAGACAATTCATATTCACAGTATAGAGCACCCCTACTGTGACTAGCCTGCGCGATCAGACGATTTAATTCACCATTTCCAGCCCAATTTTCAATAGCCTTTATTGCGACGGGCAGCGCCAATTCCGCTTGTTGCGATGTCATGCCCATGTTTTTCATCTGTGCTAACCAACGCCATTGCGTCTTTTCAGTCAAAGAGAATACGGACTCTTGCGATGTGTGATTGAAATTGTCTTGAGGCTGACTCAATCGCAGTTCGCTTGATTGCATTAATCTATGCCGCCTAAGCATGTGCTGTTCAAATAGTTGATGTACAAAGGTGCCTAATAAACGCAGCGTTTCCTGTTCCATTCCTACGGATTCATTAACCGACGTCTGAACTTCCTTATTGATCTCTCTGCGCTGTCCAATCATTTGTGTCGCTTCAGCCTTATTCCCGCTGAACTGACCAACATTTCGCTTTTGTTTTAAATAAGAATTCACATCATACAAAGCACCAAACTTCACCCCCAGGGCCAACCGCCGTCCTGAACGATGTCCTTCAGAACCCTTATCTCGTTGATCATCATTTGGGTCTCCTGTTCCATTTTCCAAAAGGCTCAACTGCTGTTCTTGATCTGCCCTATCATTGCTTAGAGCCTTGACTGAAGCATTTACTAAGGGCTGCGCTAATTCCAAAACAGGCTCTTCCACAAACTTATGAAGACTGCCCGATGCCGCCGCTTTGAACTCCTGCTTTACATCATCAAACTTAACTGTGGTAAACAAACCCAAACGCTTCTTAGCCCGTGTGGCTGCAACATAGAATAATCTGACTAATTCCCATTTTGCTTTTTCTGATTCTAAGTGCCGTATGTACTGATAAATAGGCTCGTCTTCACCACCCGCTTGTTTAATGGGTGACAATAACAACCAATCCTCATTCGCGATATCTTGACGACACCAAGCCATCAAAGCGGGATCATCTCCTCTGCCCTTTTTTTCCATAGCGGGAAGTACCACCGTATCGAATTCCAAACCTTTCGATTTATGGATAGTCATGATCTGAACAGGATTGTTCTCCATAGGTTGAACACCGGCAAATAGACTCGCCATTTTTCGTTCCAGTAATGCCAGGTCAGCGATAGTCCCACCCTCCTCCGCATTTTCTATCAAAACAAGAAACTGCTCCACATCATCAAGCTGGGCTTCATCCACAAAAGCCAGTCCCCCAAAGGCAATCCAAATCGACTCAATCCAATCGCGCAGATAACCGCGACCGCGGTGGGAAAAGGCATGAGACAATATCGTAACTAGCCTTTGTACACGTTGCTGACCATCATGACTTAATGAAGGTTCCGGCGCCCCCTCATCAGAAACCAAACAATTCAAACTATCCCACACAGTCATTCCCAACTGCGTATCCGATGCGACCAACAAATCACTGAGATCAATACCACAGAACGGCCCACGTAGCAGAGACAACCATGCAATCCGATCTCCCAGATGCAGCATGGCTTTGGTCAGAGACAATAGATCCAAAATAAAAGGAGCCTGCCCCAGACTTTCAATTTCCACCGCATGATAAGGAATACCCCGTGCCCTGAATAATTCGGCAATGGGCATCACATGGGTTTTCGCTCGCACTAGCAGTGCAATACTCTCATCAGGCGCCGCTAGCCTTTGTTTTTCCACATAAGCAACTAGCTGCTCTACCTGCAAGCCACTATCCAACGTCACATCATAATGCACCGCCTCCTCTATCGCCTCTTCAGATCTTGCTGCAATAGAAGGGGAATAGGTGACAGCACCAGTAGACAAATTTTCGTTCGTAGGAAAGGCATTTTGAAAAATGGCATTAACCCAACCCACAACACTCTGGTTAGACCGGAAATTGGATTGCAGCACCAAAGACTCTAATGGCGTATCACCAATTCCAAACTGCCTTGCTCTCAGAAACAAACTCACATCTGCCTCTCTAAACCGATAAATGGATTGCATGGGATCGCCGACAATAAACAATGTTCGGCCATCTCCCGCCTGCCAACCCGCTGTCAATTTTTCTAACAATCCAAACTGAGACACTGACGTATCCTGAAATTCATCCACCAACACATGACGTATTTGATAATCCAATTTCAACGCCAATTCACTGGGATCATCGCAGGCGCCCAAAGCATGAAGGGCTGATTGCGATACCTCGCTATAATCAACCAAACCTTGGCGTTGAAAAACCATATTTAATTGCGCCACTGCAATCGGTAATACCTGCAACAACGCTTCCACCACTTGCCATTGCCCATCACCATAAACGGGAGGCGGTAGCAACGCGATATTTTCCAGCAAAGATAACAACGGTAAATGTTGCTCATTCAACTCTTCTAACAAAGCCACCATTCGATTTTTCATCAACTGGAATTCTTTTCCCGCTGGAAATCCGATTTTTGCCGTCACCCCACGGGCTGTCGCTTTACGCCACTTTTTGGTACGTGTCTTATCCTTAGCGGTAAGCAACTCCACTATGCCTAACCAACAATTTAATTCAGAAGCCTCTGCGCTTATGTACTCATCTAAATCGGCGCAATGGGTTATTGAGGATACTTTCGATTGTTGTATTAGTTGATTCGCAGCAAATTGTGAGAGTGCGACAATTTCCGCCATCACCTCTCCGCCCTGCTCCTCAAGATACTCTGCAGCCTGCTGCAAGAGATCTTCAACAATGATGGTTAGGGCCTGCTCCAGGTGATCCCGTAGTGCAGTGGTATCAGCGCTATGGGGAATAATGTGTGGCAGCCATTGCTCTCTTTTCACTAACAATGAAGCCAGTAATTCCTCTAAGCGGTTAAGGTCGTTATCCATATGGGATAACAGTACATCGACCGCTGGCGTCCAACCCATAGAGTGGTAAGCCGCCTGTAATGTTGCCTTAGCTGCTTCATGATACTCATCATAACAATCGTCTTTAATCTGCGGCGCTGCACCCAGTCCTGCCGTTATAGGCATTTGCCGACTGATACTACTGCTGAGACCATCTATCGTTTGTATCCGCAATCGATGCGGATTATCCAAAATACCCCAGCCCTCTTTCTCATCGCGAATCAATACTGATTTGGCTAAACGCCAATTCGTCGCAGCCGGTTCCTCGTCAGGTTGAGGTAGTGTATTCGCGGCTTGCAAAGACTGTACGATTCTTTGTTTCATTTCCGCCGCGGCTTTTTTGGTGAAGGTAATCGCCAACACTTCTTCCGGATATCGCTCAGCCACCGCTAACAACCCGAGTAATCGTTGGGTCAGTAACTCCGTTTTTCCCGATCCTGCGGGTGCCTGAACAATAAAACTCTGCGTGGGATCGATAGCCCGTGAGCGTTCCTCCAAATCAACAATTTTCATTGTGCCACCTCATCAGACAAGAGCCCTTCCGATACGCGACACAAGGTTTGCAAATCGCAAAATCGACAGCTCTTCACTATCGATTTAGGAAGTACCTCGGCATACCCTTCGGAAAACTCATTGGCTAAACTTTCTAGTCGTTTCCGCCAAGTGGCTATGGTTAAATCCCATTCTCCATCCGTTACCACATCTCTCGATTTTTTTTCTAACAAAGTAAGCGCATCACTGTGCTGCCCCTTAATCGCCATCTTGCCACTCTTGATTTGTGCGAACATGACGCCCTGTATCGTCGATGGCTCTGCCCCTATGCCAACACTCACGCTGTACAGCGGCAATTGAGGTTCATCCAAGCGCTCATCCCTCCAGGTCTGAGTACTCACCTCAGAGGTCTTGTAATCAATAATCACGTATCCGTTTTCCCCCACTCGATCGATTCGATCCGCTCTGGTGTTTAATCGAATAGATCCGATAGTCACTTCCTTTTTTTCTTCAACAGCCACGACTTTAAAAGGCTCTCGCTGTTCTTCCAGCGCGAGCCAAGCGGTTGCCGTTTCCACTAACCGTTCCACTTCTAGATAGCGGACACTGCCTCTCATATGCTCAGGGCTACTCTCCGCTTGCTCTGCTACGGTTTTCATCGCCGCTTCGGTTAACCAACCCTTCTTATCCGTTACCGATAAACCCGACAACTGCTCCCAACTACCACAACGGTTCCAAAACAATTCCATCACCCTATGCATAGAACTGCCTCGATCAGCAGCCGTCATACCGAATACCGGATTATCCATAGAGGATGCACTCAGCCGTATCGCAGCAAATGCTTTAAACGGGCAATCTGCCTGAGCCTTTAGAATCCAAGTGCCACCCTTCACCGTTTGATCTTCGCTCAAAGACGGCCCCATCACGTCGCGCTGAAAAACTTCCACCACTTTGCCCTTCGTAGAATCAGAATCCGAATGAGAGCTAGCTTCTTCTAATGCCTTTTTTTGATGCTGCTTAAAGTCCGCTTTATATCTGAGATCCTCAGTGGGTAGCGCTTTAAGGGGTATCTTCTGAATTAAAGGACTGACGTTCAGCTCCTTGTCACCACTAAATTGCGCAGAGCTGAAAACAACATCGGCGGCCGAACTAACAAACCCCTCCGTAATGGTCTGAGCAAAATCAAATTCCCGTTGTGCTGAGCTATGGGGCATATTCAGGCTTCTCTGCATTTCAGTGGGCAAAAAAGGGTGCGCGTATCCCGAAGGTGGCCAGGTATCACTATCCAAGCCCATAAACCACAAGGCATCAAAATTTTGCGCCGCCGCCTCCAAAATACCGAGCACTTGTATGGGCGGACTATTCTTCGTTTCAATTTGAAAACTGGTGTCATTACACAGACGTCGTAACAAGCTGATGACGGTGCTAAAACCGACTTCACCCACTAGCTCATCTATACTGGACAATTCAGTCAGCAACTCTCTCCACTTACTGACTAATTGAAACTCCTCACTCGATAGAACTCGATCACCAGGCCAACCCACCACCTGCAAAACCGCTTCGATAAAGGCAAGCCAAGAGGAAGGCTGCTTCGTATCTCTAGCAATATTGAAGTCATCGCCCTGACTTAACGCGATGAGTTGCTCTACCATCAAAGTCAGTTGGGGGACAAATAAGCGGCTTTCTTCCAACAGCAGAGGTAATGATAATTTGTCACGCCTCAACTTCCGTAGATTCACATCAAGTTGCGCTCTGGCAGAACCTTCTTGATTAAACCCGCTTATAAACTGAGACCCGAGACAGGCACTGAGAGTCGACATCGTTAATTCGCGTTCTAACAAAGCAAGAATTGAAAAAGCACTACTGATAATGGCGTAATTTGAAAGTGCTTCACCCCCAGAAATATTAAATTGAGGAGGTTCAGATTCAGTACGGATATTGCTGTGTTCAGCATCAACAGGATTCGACAACTGTGCGAGTAGTTCATTCGACTCTTCGTTAAAGGGCAATCCCTCAAAGCACTCTCGAAAAACCCTTTCCACTTCCCTGCGCCGATCTTGTAAGTCTGGCACCACTACTGCAATACTAGGAAGCTGCTGATCGCTATGCTCTACCAGTTTTCCCTTTGCCCAATTAGCGCAATATCGTAGCTCTTGTTCCTTAGTTTCAAACTCTACACGAACCGGGGCAGCGTTATGAACTCCTTCCTCCGCAAGATGAATCACTTCGATTTCATGCTGCTCCTCTAAATGCGTCAGTAGCCGCAGAGTTTGCGGGGTCACCTCATCAAACCCTACCAACACAAGTCGTTCAAACCAACTAGGCCAAATCGGAGCGTCATGTAATCTATTCGGTAATTCCACTGAACAAAGGGTTCCCAAAGACTGGCAACGATCGTTGAACGCCTTTCGCCACACGACAAACGCCTCACAGTCCGTGGTATTTGCCCAATGCTCATCACTAGCACCGTCACTATCACTATCGCCCTCACCACCAAAGATCCAACCACACATTAAACCATGAGCACCTGACGCTAACTTGGCGCTACCATTGACCTTGAGTAGGTTTTCGCCCTCGGGTGAGGATCGTATGACATCTTCCCAGAGTACAAGCTCCTGAAAGGACGAGAGCAACGTCCATTCCATGGGATCAAAATCACCAGTTTCATGATCCAGGGACAATAACAAAGACGCTCGCCAACGTTGCCATGCTTCTTCATACCAAGCATTCAAAGACCAGCACGACAATGATTCCCAGCACACTGCCCCAGAAGCTTGCTGAACTTGATCGAATTCCTCACTAATACTGACCGCTAACCGCCGATTTGGGGTAAGAACCACGGTGCGAACAGCTTGCGCTGTTTCTTGATCTTTTACTGAGCAGTATTGCCACAATGCTGAAAATGGGGATTGAGTGTTCTTCATTGGTTTTTTTCCAATTGAATAGAGTCCATAGGCCTGAATTAGAATTAGTTCTACACTTCAGATTACTTTACAATGTTCCCAACTTTTTTAGGCCTGATATTTTGCGATTCATAGCCCTATCATGGTAATCGCCCATATCGTCAATTATCACACATGCCCTCTCAGGAAGTACTCCATGGCTGAAAACCAATTAGATAATGTAAACGTGCTCTCACAGCAACTGCTCATTACTCCTGACAAATTAAAATTAGATATTCCTTTATCAGACAAAGCAGCAAACAAGGTATATGAGGGCCGAGAAACGATTCGCAATATACTCGATCGAAAGGACCACCGTTTATTTGTAGTAATTGGTCCCTGCTCTATCCATGACGTTGATGCCGCTAAAGATTATGCACTGCGATTAAAACAGCTTTCTGACGAAATAGGCGATACGATTTATATCATTATGCGTGTCTATTTTGAAAAGCCACGGACAACCACTGGCTGGAAAGGTTTGATCAATGATCCGGACCTGAATGATAGCTTTAACATTGAAAAAGGGCTGCACGTAGGAAGACAGCTATTACAAGATATCGCAGAAATTGGACTCCCCACAGCCACAGAAGCACTAGATCCTATATCCCCACAATACTTACAAGATCTCATAGCTTGGTCTGCGATTGGTGCCCGTACCACTGAGTCGCAAACTCATAGAGAAATGTCCAGCGGACTATCCTGCCCTGTGGGATTTAAGAATGGCACAGACGGCAGCTTATCCGTCGCCATCAATGCTCTGCATTCGGTTAACGCACCACATAATTTCCTCGGCATCAACCAAGAAGGACAGGTATCCATTATTAATACTGCGGGTAACGCCTACAGTCATATTGTGTTACGTGGCGGCGGCGGCAAGCCCAATTATGATTCAGTCAGTGTCGATGCGGCAGAGCAAGCTTTGGAGAAAAGCGGCATAACGGCCAACATTATGATTGATACTAGTCATGCCAATTCAAATAAGGACCCTGCACTGCAGTTGCAAGTATTGGAAAATATTACGCAACAAATTCTAGATGGCAACAAATCCATAGTGGGCCTGATGATCGAAAGTAATATCGGTTGGGGTAACCAAAAAGTCCCTAAAGACTTGAGCCAGCTAGAATACGGAGTGTCCATCACCGACGCTTGCATAGACTGGGAAGCCACTGAGAAAAGCTTGCGAACTATGCATAGCAAATTAAAGTCGGTTTTAGCTAAACGCTAAGGTTTCACAAACCCGAACCTAAACCTAAACCTAAGAAGAAACTGTCTGAAGATTCAATAACAGTATTTGCACTCAAGGTTCAAACACTGTTATTGATACGGAATATAGAGACCGGATAGAAATAGAATTAGAAAGTAGGTAATTTGGAAAGTTTAAAACCTAGTGCTGTTAACTTTCTGGCTTCTGAGCGCAGATGATGCCATAAGACCATAACCCTCTTTCCAGAGCAATATTAGCACGGTGCACAGCAACCACATTCCCAGATTGCGCTTTCGTTCGTAGCCGTAAAAACTCTAATACTTTTGCTAAAAACAAAGTCCATTTTGCATATTTATGGAGGCGTTGGGCAGAGGGTCTCACATTCTCTGTCGCATCTTCATAGCTCAATTCGTTAAAACCGTTCTTTCCTAAATAAGATCGAAAGTTATCAATATGCTCCAGTTCATTGACACTCCAACCGGAAACCCACTCTTCCATGGTCGTAGCATCCTCACCTTTATACTCATGCTGGGTTGCCCAAAAATCAGCAATGATTAATTTGCCCCCCGGCTTAAGTAAACGCAGACTTTCCTTTACAAAGTCTTCTTTATTCGTCGCGTGACACACACTTTCAACAGCCCAAACGATATCGAATGACGCATCGTCCAATCCTGTATCGGTATAATCTCGAACCTCAAAACCCGTCAGTTCGCTAGTACCCCGATCTTCGGCATTCTTTCGACAAGCATTGACTTGCCCCTGACTTAAAGTAATACCCAGGGTTTTACATCCTAGATTCTGCGCCAACCAAATAGAGCTGCCGCCCACTCCACAGCCTGCATCCAACACTCTGTGATCTTTCGTAATTTGTGCCCGTTCCGCTAATATTTGGTTCTCTCGAACTAACGCATCAGAAACACCCTCTGTGGTCTCATCCCAATAGCCATAGTGCATTGCAAGACAGCGATCGAGCCGCCACAACATCTTGTAGTCGATGTCACAGGTGTCGTAATAATTGACTATCTCGTTGTAATATTTGTTATTGGGCTGGTTTTCCATGAGACCTCTTGGCATCTAACTATTTGATACCCATCTATGTTGGCAACGCTCTATTTGATACCGATCTATCGTCAGAACGGTTCAGATCCGAGTTAAATTCGGCCAGCATGATACCACATGCATCAATATCAGAAGTATCAATACCGAACTGCGCGTATTACTCAATGATTAATTTAAAATGGGAACGGGCCACAGCAATGACTTTTTGTCTCGAACTCTGCCAAGCTTGAATTTGCACATTCGCAATTCGCCTACCCAGCTTTACGATATTACAACTGGCGTAGGTGTCCTCCGCACGACCGGATGAGGTGTAATCAAGACTAAAATCGACCACTTTTGGCATACCTGCCGACTCCATGGTCCACATCAGGTGAATGATAGCCGCGCTTTCCATAAAGCCACCTATGACACCTCCGTGGATAGCCGGCAGCCTTTTATTGCCAATGTTTTTTTCATGAAAAGGCAGATGGAATAACAAACCTTCTTCCTCATTTTCCTGAAAGCGAATACCGAGTAACTTCGCATAGGGAATCATATCGATCGCTTTTTCAAAGTCCTTTGACGCTCGAACCGAAGCAAAATAATCTGTCTTGGAATCCATAAGTTACACTCCTGCCAGCTTAATGGGTGCTTGGTTAGCCGCACGCATAAAGGTCGCCGTGCAGGTGGCCACCAAGTCACTTTCATTATCCTGGTAGGCAAAACCCCGAACAAAGGCTATAGAATTTGTCAGTTTATAACATTCTGCTGACGCAAAAATGGTCTTACCAATAGTGGCAGGCTTCATATAGTCCACACGTAAATCTAGCGTCGCAATGGCCTCTATTTCCGGTATCGAACATAAAACCGCTCGGCCAGTCACGCTATCCATCAACGAGATAATCACACCCCCATGAATAACACCGGTTTCAGGATTACCCACCAGCTCATCTTTATAAGGCACTTTCAAACACGCTTTATTTCGAGCAACAGACACAAACTCGACTCCAACAGTAGTGGCATGAGGGTTAGTGCTAAACGTACCATTTTTCATGGATTCAAGTACTTCAGGTCTATCGATAAGGTACTTTCTTGAACTCGGTTCATTTGTGTTATTTGTCATAGGGTTTAGCTTCTTCACTCTTTTTCTACAATTTCAAAATAACGATCGAATCATTGACGATCAACTGTGACTACGGTTTAACGATTGGCGAATAAAGGCTCTCTTGGCACTTGAGACCTAAAACGGCGGGCGTATTATAGATTATAGACGTCAACTATCAATTGCAGATATCAACTATCAATTACAGATATCAAAAGTCGACTACAGGTTCAACTGTCTATTACAGATGTAATATGTGGATGAGAAAAAACCAGAATTAGCAGCTTAGGGGAATTCCCAAGGTGTTAGCTTGAAATAGAAATCCCATTCTCTTCCAGTATTCGAATATAGGTCTCGGGCTCAGGTCTGACTCGATAATTATCCGTTAAATCAGCGAATATAATTTTACCTTTAGCATCGGTCATCACAACGGTCGGCATCACGGTATCGCTCTCATAACCCAACAGTTCCAAACCGGTGGGCGTCCCCCCTATACTGGCAATATTCAGTTTTTTAGCCGCTTCATTATTCTTATCCACGAGAAACAGAAAAGGGACATCGAATTTTTTCGCCAGTAATTCGGTGTTTTCATGGCTTTGAGGGCTCACCAAAACCACTTTAACTCCACGCTCCACCATCGCTTTATATTGACCTGCAATCTCTTTAATTTGCGCTACGCAGAGAGGACACCAATTACCCCGATAAAAGACTATTAAACAAGGACTACCAATAAAAGCATTCGACTTAATCTCATTTTTTTGCGGATCCTCTAAGGTAAACTTCGGTAATTTATTACCTATTCTTAACAACGGATTGTCTCCACGACCAAACCGAGAATACCAAAACACATAAAGTAAATTTCCACCCAGCCCGATCACAACAGCATAAAACAAAGGTAACCAGTCAATTTCTCTCATTTGCAAAACCGATATCGAGGCAGTCGATGCACCCACAATACCCAACATCACCAAGGTATTTAAATTGGCACTCGTGCGCGCCGTGGACACCAAAAAAAGCTTCATAAAAAAAAGAGCATGAGGTCCAGTTGCGAAAATTACTCCTAACCACGCCATTACATATTCACTCTCCACACCACCCACTATTTTTATGCAGGCGTGAGAAAAAGCAATCATGATTAAGGTAACGTATGCAGAAATAAATATAGATTTTGTTCCATTCATAGGTTTCTTCCATAAAATTAAAATACAAATCGAAGACTATCGATTATTAACGCTTAGCCTGCGGCATTAAAAAAGGGAGCATATATGCTCCCTTTTTATTATTCAATCCTCAAAAGCTCAATCATCAAGGTTATTAAAACCTCAATAATAAGCATTTTCCGTCTTACTGTGATCCGTTTTATCGATGACTTTTCGTAATTCAGGAACACGCTCTAACAATGTACCCTCAACACCACTTTTTAAAGTCATATCAACAGAGGCACAGCCCTGGCAACCACCACCAAACTCCAGCACAGCAGTCGTATTCTCATCTATTAAGGCAATTAACGAAACATGACCGCCATGAGACGCTAAACCGGGATTCACCTCTGCTTGGAGTACGTACTCGATCCGCTCTTCTAGACTGGCATTCTCTGAAATCCGGGGTACTTTTGATTTGGGCGCGCGAAAGGTTAATTGCCCCCCGAGCTTATCGCCGGTGTAATCGATAACGGAGTCTTCAAGATAGGTAACACTTTTTCTTTCTAAGTAAGCGGAAAAACCTTCGAAATCCACTTTTTCGTCTTCTTCTTGTGCCTCGCCTTCCGGGCAATACGCCATACAACATTCAGCTAGAGGAGTACCCGGCTTTTCTACAAAAATCCTAACACCTATATTTGGACTGTCTTGCTTGCTCAGAAGATCACGTAAATAATCCTGGGCACTTTCAGTAATACTGAAATAACTTTCGGGGAGATCTGACATCAAAATACCTTACTAAAATAGTCAAGAATAGGAATATTATAATGATTTTATAATTAAATCGCACCCAAACTATAAAAAAAACTCGAATACAAACACCACATTCGCTTTTGCGCTCAATTACGGCCTTAATTAATAGTCAGTAATAACAAGATGCTAAGACGAAATAGGCAAATTTTGTTAGACTGCTTCGCCCAGCAATACGGCACGCTGATGAATGCAATCATCTGTTACCCAGCCAATTAACACATTGTATTTAATGGAAAAATCTCATGGCAACATTAACACCCCCACGATCCGTACTCTTGAAGGAACAATTAGAAAAACGAATACTTCTGCTTGATGGGGCCATGGGCACAATGATCCAATCCTACAATCTGGAAGAAAAAGAATATCGAGGAGATCAATTCGCAGATCATCCTCATGACCTCAAGGGTAACAATGATCTACTGTCCATCACGCAACCGGACATTATCCAAGCAATCCACCGCGCCTATTTCGATGCCGGTGCGGATATAGTTGAAACCAATAGTTTTAATAGCACCCAAGTGTCACAAGCCGACTACCACCTTGAATCTATAGTTTATGAACTCAACGTCGCCTCCGCCAAAGTCGCCAGAGCGGCAGCAGATGAGGTTACCGCTGAGACACCCGATAAACCCCGGTTTGTGGCAGGCGTCTTAGGGCCCACTAGCCGAACCTGCTCCATGTCTCCTGATGTCAATGACCCGGCTTTTCGTAACATTACTTTTGATGCGTTAGTAAAAGACTATACCGAAGCGACCCAAGGTCTAGTGGATGGAGGGGCCGATATCATTTTGATTGAAACAGTCTTCGATACACTCAATTGCAAAGCCGCAATTTTCGCCGTACAAGAGTATTTCAAACAAAACGAAACTGAACTCCCCATTATGATCTCAGGCACCATTACCGACGCCAGCGGGAGAACCTTATCGGGGCAAACAGTGGAAGCCTTTTGGAATTCAGTTTCCCACGCCAAGCCCTTGAGCATTGGCTTTAATTGCGCGCTAGGGGCTGAAGAACTTCGCCCCCATATTGAAGAGATTTCAACTAAAGCCAACACCTTGGTGAGCGCTCACCCCAACGCGGGTTTACCTAACGAGTTCGGTGAATACGATCAAACGCCCAAAGAAATGGCCGATATCATCGAAGAATTTGCCGCTTCCGGTTTCTTGAATATTATTGGCGGTTGCTGTGGTACTGACCCTGAATTCATAAAAGCGATCGCCGAACGAGTTTCAAAATACGCGCCCCGACCAATACCAGACATACCCAAAGCCTGTCGACTCAGTGGATTAGAACCTTTTAGCTTCGACGACAGCTCTCTTTTCGTTAATGTCGGCGAGCGAACTAACGTCACCGGCTCAGCGAAATTTAAACGCCTCATAGTTGCAGAAGAATTTGATGAAGCACTGGAGGTGGCGCTGCAGCAAGTCATCGCGGGCGCGCAAATCATCGACATCAACATGGACGAAGGCATGATCGACTCGCAACAAGCGATGGTCACCTTCCTCAACCTTATCGCATCCGAACCTGATATCGCCAAAGTCCCATTAATGATTGACTCATCAAAATGGGAAATTATTGAAGCCGGTCTCAAGTGCACTCAAGGTAAACCCGTCGTCAATTCCATTAGCATGAAAGAGGGCGAAGCGGAATTTGTCGAAAGAGCACGCCTGTGTATGCAATACGGCGCGGCAATTATTGTTATGGCTTTTGATACCGCAGGACAAGCCGACACAGAAAAACGCAAAATTGAAATTTGCCAGCGCTCTTACGATTTATTAATGGAAATAGGCTTCCCGCCCGAAGATATTATATTTGATCCCAATATTTTCGCTGTAGCAACGGGAATAGAAGAACATAACAATTACGCCGTGGATTTTATTAATGCCTGCGCCTACATCAAAGAAAACTTGCCCCACGCCAAAACATCGGGCGGAGTCAGCAACGTCTCGTTTTCATTTCGCGGTAACAATCCAGTTCGCGAAGCCATACATGCGGTATTCCTTTATCACGCTATTCGAGCCGGTCTTAGCATGGGTATCGTCAATGCAGGGCAGCTAGAAATTTACCAAGAAGTGCCCAATGAATTACGCGAACACGTTGAAGACATTATTCTTAATCGTCGAGACGATAGCACCGATCGACTGCTAGAAATCGCAGACAACTATAAAGGCGACGGCACGAAAAAACAGGTGGAAGACTTATCCTGGCGCGAACTACCCGTGGTTAAACGTTTAGAGCATGCATTAGTTAAAGGCATCAACACCTACGTAGTTGAAGATACGGAGGAAGCACGCCAGCAATCCGAACGGCCGGTTCATGTAATTGAAGGACCGCTAATGGATGGCATGAATGTAGTGGGCGACTTATTTGGCGAGGGCAAAATGTTCTTACCGCAAGTGGTTAAAAGCGCGAGGGTGATGAAGCAAGCCGTGGCTCATCTCGTCCCCTTTATTGATGCAGAAAAAGATGGAGATGCCTCCTCTAAGGGAAAAATTCTTCTCGCCACCGTTAAAGGGGATGTGCACGATATCGGAAAAAACATTGTTGGCGTCGTGCTCCAATGCAATAATTTTGAAGTCGTCGACTTAGGCGTCATGGTGTCCTGCGATAAAATACTGAAAACAGCAATTGAAGAAAAAGTCGATATCATTGGCCTCAGTGGATTAATCACACCCTCCCTTGATGAAATGGTACATGTGGCAAAGGAAATGGAGAGACTCAAGATAGACCGGCCTTTACTCATCGGCGGCGCTACCACCTCCAAAGCTCATACTGCAATAAAAATTGAACCAGGCTACAAACTCAATTCCACTGTCTATGTGCAAGACGCTTCTCGAAGCGTGGGAGTGGTCACATCACTGATTAGCGAAGAACTCAAAGAGGGTTTCGTCAACAATCTAAAAGTGGATTATGACAAAGTAAGAGAGCGTAACAAAAACCGCCGCTCCAAAATAAAACAACTCGATTATCAACAAGCCCGCGAAAATGGATTGAAATGGGATTGGGATCGTTACACCCCCCCTACTCCTACTTTTACGGGACTGAAGAAATTTGAAAACTATCCTCTAAAAGAATTGGTCGATTACATTGATTGGACTCCCTTCTTTCTCACCTGGGAGCTTGCCGGAAAATACCCCAACATTTTAAAAGATAAAGTAGTCGGAGAAGCGGCGACCAATTTATTTAAAGATGCTCAAACAATGCTGCACCGCCTAATCGATGAGAATTTAATTCGAGCGAATGGTGTTATCGGCTTCTGGCCTGCCAATCAAGTTAACGGTGATGACGTTGAGTTATACACTGGCGACAATGGCGAACAAGCTACCGATCAACTATATTATTTACGTCAACAAACACAAAGGCCCGCAGGCAAACCCAACTTGTGTCTTGCTGATTACATTGCACCAAAATCCACAGAAAAAACGGATTTCATAGGCGGATTCGCGGTGACGACAGGAATTGGCGTGGATGAACTGGTAGCTGAATATGAATCTAATCAAGACGATTATAACGCTATTATGGTTAAAGCGATCGCGGACCGTTTAGCCGAAGCATTCGCTGAACGTATGCATGAACGAGTCCGTAAAGAATTTTGGGCTTACACGTCAGAAGAAAAACTCAGCAATGAAGAGTTAATCAAGGAACGCTACACGGGTATTCGCCCCGCTCCTGGTTATCCTGCATGCCCTGACCACACCCAAAAAGCAACTTTATTCAGCTTGCTCTCTGCAGAGAAAAATACGCAAATCGAATTAACGGATAGCTTTGCCATGACGCCCACCGCTTCGGTAAGTGGCTGGTACTTTTCCCATCCGGAATCTCGCTACTTTGCCGTGGGCAAAATTGATAAGGATCAAGTACAAAATTATGCCGATCGGCGCAACCAAACCGTTGCAACCAACGAAAGATGGTTGTCTCCCAACTTATCTTACGATGCCTGACTAGCCTATGATAATTAGCCTATGATAAGTCGATTGTTCATCCCCCGCGAACGGGTTAAAACAATCCTAATATTGGCCCTGCCTATCATGGCAGGCATGCTATCTCAAAGTGTACTTAACATTATCGATGCCGCCATGGTGGGCTCCCTCGGAGAAACTGCCCTGGCAGGCGTTGGTATAGGCGGGTATGCCGCATTTGCCGCCTCCGCATTAGCCATGGGTTTAGGGTCATCAGTACAAGCAGTCGTCTCTCGCCGAAAAGGGCAAGGGAAAATGGAAGTCCTGGGCGAACCTTTGAACGCCGGGCTTTTAATGACGTTGCTGATAGGTATTCCCATCATTTTGGTGGTTTTTAATTATTCTCATTTGTTTATACAAACTCTCAGCACAGACAAAGATGTGGTGGACGTTGCGATACCTTACTTCGAACTGCGTGTCCTGGGTGTCTTTGCCGTCGGCTTTAACTTTTCATTTCGCGGTTATTGGAACGGCATTAATCGGTCCACCGTTTACATGACGACGATTATCATCATGCATGTGATTAACGTTGCCGTTAGCTATTGCCTGATTTGGGGGCATTTTGGTTTTCCCGAACTGGGGGCCAGTGGCGCTGGCCTCGGCACCACCATTTCTTTATATGCGGGATCACTAATCTACGCAGTACTCTGCTTCAAAAGCGCCAAGTCACATGGATTTGCTCAACGTTGGCCCAGTCGCACTCTATTTCTCAGTATGGCCCGAATCGCACTACCAAACTCGATTCAACAATTTTTATTCGCGCTCTCTTTAACCGTCTTATTTACGATCATTGGTATGGTGGGCACCGCTGAGTTAGCAGTCGCCCACGTCCTTATCACACTCATTCTCTTTGTTATTTTACCCTCTATCGGTTTAGGCTTAGCCGCCGCGACTCTGGTGGGACAATCCATGGGACGAGAGGATATGGCAGATGCCACTCGCTGGGGATGGGATGCCGTCATTATCGCGATGGCTCTGCTAGCCTCGTTCAGCATCCCTCTTTGCTTATTTACCGATCAGGTTTTAGGCTTATTTTTACATGAACCCCACCTTTTAGCGCTAGGAAGAACCCCTCTTCGAATTACTGGCGTGTTTATTATATTTGACGCAGTGGCCGTCATTTTAACCCAAGCACTATTGGGCGCCGGCGCTGCAAAAAAGGTGATGACCGTCAATTTGGTTATGCAATGGATATTCTTTTTACCCGCAGTCTGGCTGGTAGGTCCTATTTTGGGGTACGGATTATTGGGTATATGGATAGCTCAAGCGTTCCAGCGAGGCATTACTTCGTACCTATTCATGAGCATTTGGCAGCGCAGACATTGGCAAACTATCAGAGTCTAACAATTCCTCCTCAGTCAATCCCGTATTAGGCTCCATATTCAGTTCCGAATTACCTAGCGAATTTCGATTTATATCCTGTACTTATAAAGATAGTCCAAAACGGTTCTTTCTATTCTAAGGCACTCTTGATATCCTCCCGTGCTAGTTTTTCGACCGCTTCGGTTACCCCATACAAACTCGACATTAAACCCATGGTTCAACATACTCGTTAGGGTTTATCGTCAGTGGACATCAGTACAAATGATCGAGACCTAAGTATGTATATCTATTCTGAACACGACCAAAAAATTCTTGATGAAAGAGTTGCTCAGTTTCGAGGGCAAACAGAACGCTGGTCAGCCGGAGATCTGACGGAAGATGAATATCTTCCCTTACGCCTCCAAAATGGGCTTTATGAACAAAGGCATGCACCGCTATTACGAGTTTGTGCACCCTACGGAAATATGAATACCCAACAATTGCGCAAGTTGGCCCATATCGCACGGACATACGACAAAGGGTATTGCCACATAACCACCCGAACCAATATTCAATTTAATTGGCCTGCAATCAAAGAAGTACCCAACATCTTAGAAGAACTGGCAACGGTTCAAATGCATGCAATTCAAACTAGCGGAAATTGTATTCGAAACACAACCACGGATCATTTTGCCGGGGTTGCCCTCGATGAAGTAGAAGACCCTAGACCTTGGTGCGAGCTGGTTCGACAATGGTCCACATTTCACCCCGAGTTTGCGTATCTTCCCAGGAAATTCAAAATTGCCGTCTGTGCCAGCACCGAAGATAGAAGCGCCAGCCTCGTTCACGATGTCGCTATTCATATTGTCAAAAACGACGCCGGTAAAGTGGGTTTCAAAATCTTTGTCGGTGGCGGACTTGGTCGGACTCCTTTGGTGGCGGCTCCTATTCATGAGTTTCTGAATCAAGAAGATCTGCTCTCTTATCTAGAAGCCATATTACGAGTTTATAACCGTTACGGTCGTCGAGATAATAAATATAAAGCACGTATCAAAATTTTAGTTAAGGCGCTGACTCCCGCTGCCTTTAAAAAGCAGGTAGAAGAAGAGTGGGCCCATTTAAAAGACGGACCCATCAAGCTGACGGCAGAAGCAATTGCCGAATCAAAGTCCTATTTCCAAGACCCTGACTACGAAAACCTACCTGCTGAGAATGAAGAATTAAAACAAAAAATATCCACTGATCGCGCTTTTGGTAATTGGTATCGAATCAATACCCATGCTCATAAAAAGCAAGGTTACCGCATCGTCACTTTATCGATGAAAAAAACAGCGGTTGCGCCGGGCGATGTCAGCGATCAGCAACTAGAAGATATAGCCGATCTCGCCGACCAATACGGTTATGGGGAAGTCCGCGCCACACACGATCAAAATTTAGTATTCTCTGACGTTAAACAAGCAGACTTATTCAACTTATGGCAGGCGCTCGAAAAACTCGGATTCGCAACTGCGAATATCGGAATGATCACCGACATTACCTGCTGCCCCGGCGGCCACTATTGCGCACTAGCCAACGCTCAATCGATTCCCATCGCAGAGGCAATTCAACGTCGATTTGATGACCTTGATTATGTATATGACCTCGGCGAACTCAGCCTTAAAGTATCGGGATGCATGAATGCCTGCGGACATCATCATGTCAGCAACATTGGTATTCTGGGTGTCGACAAAAAGGGCAAAGAGTATTATCAAGTCTCAATTGGCGGAACGACTCGCCAGAAATCAGCAATTGGAAGAATTGTTGGCCCATCATTTGAACGTACAGATGTTGTTGATGTTATCGAAAAGATAATTCAAACATTTGTCGACAATCGACATGAGGGAGAGACTTTTATACAAGTGTATGATCGTCTTGGAATGATGCCCTATAAGGAACGTATTTATGCCAAAGCAACCCAATAAAATTATTAAAGACCGAAAGATTATCGATGATAGCTGGTCTGTTGTGTCCGATGATGTCGATAAAAATGATATTCCCGCAGATGGGGATATCATTTTTTCCGTCGATTTCTGGGTCAAAAATCAGAAGCACCTTGAAAGCCGCTCAAACGGTCGCTTAGGGTTAATGCTCGAGAGTACTGACGAAATTAATTTATTTTCAGACAATCTCGGCCTTTTTGACATTATCAGCATCAATTTTCCTGCTTTTGCAGACGGACGAGGCTACTCTGTCGCTCGTCTTTTACGAGAGCGCTATCATTTCCAAAAAGAAATAAGAGCCGTTGGCGATGTACTACGCGATCAATTATTTTATATGTACAGATGTGGATTCAATGCATTCGCTATTCGCGAAGATCGCTGTATTGAGGATGCGCTTAACGCCTACAATGATTTCACTGTCACTTATCAGGCCGCCAGTGATAATTTGAATCCGATTTATCGGCGGGCATAGAGCAACACGCTAAGTCGATATATCCTCCCCGACTCGCTCAAGTACATTCAAGTTTCTTTTTCGAGAGCGCTAGAAAGTCGGGGACTAGAAGATTCTCCTCCCCTCCAGTCGTCCTTATATATTAGCCCCCAGTTTGCACCAATTCTTTTGACGGCGCTGGAGGCGCTCTTCTACTGTTTCACCATCATACTTTCTAAGAATGGGATCAAGCCTATAATTCGGTATATCGAGTGATTTCCCGTTGAGAACACAATAGTCATCACCATAAATTCTAGAAGTAATAATGATCACTCCACAATGAATACATTCGTGAAATTCAGAAGTTTCATGGCCGTGCTTAATAATTTTATGTTCTTTCTCAAGGCGAACTTTGAAATATACCGTCGATTCAGGATCACTTAGAAACTCAGCTTTACTGCTTTTACAATAATCACAGCTGCACTGGCGAGCGATGTACTCTAATTTTTTAGAGACCCAGTCAATTGAAAAATTACCACAACGACAAGTCAACTCCATACACAGACTCCCTAAAATAAGTAGCCATTCGCCTTTATACTCAAACGGTTGAAACCAAAATCTAACTGGTTAAATGACGCTCCGGCTATATACTTATAAACTATTCATTATCGTACAAGACTTAGATTACGGAAATATAGCTAAGCGAGCTAACCCATATCTAGGCCGCCCGAGAGGCGCACTGCGGAATTAAGGAAATAGCGACCTAACAGTATGGCCGGCAGCGAATCCATTATTTTTTCATTCTTTCTTATTTTCAGTGGCGCTGCTTTGTTAGCGACTTTTGCCCTGTTTACCCGACAGCCGTTACTCGTCGCCTATATTGTACTCGGCGCCTTACTCGGCCCATTCGGCATAAAACTGATAAACGACACCTCATTGCTAAAAGATTTTTCAAATATTGGAATTATCTTCTTATTGTTCTTACTTGGCTTAGATCTCAGGCCAAAGAACCTACTTCACACATTCAAAAAGGCCACCGTTGTTGAGCTACTAAGCAGTTTAATATTCGCTGGCGTTGGTTTTTCCATCGCATACTTTTGTGGCTTCAGTCTAATGGAGGCTCTATTTATCGGTATTGCGATGACCTTCTCCAGCACCATTATCGGGATTAAGTTACTGCCAACCACCGTATTGCATCACAAGTACACCGGGGAAATCGTAGTTTCACTTTTACTCCTACAAGACCTGATGGCCATAATAGTTTTGATATTCATCTATAGCGCAGAACGCAATGACCTATCCTTCAGATCCATATCATGGGTGATTCTGTCACTGCCATTACTCGTGGGATTTGCATTTGGATTTGTACGCTTCATATTGTTGCCTTTACTCGAAAAATTCGATAAGTATCATGAGTATATTTTCTTAATAGCAATAGGCTGGTGCTTAGGCGTTGCCGAATTGGCAGAAACTTTGGGGCTGTCTTTAGAAATTGGTGCCTTTATCGCGGGAATTTCGATCGCAAGCAGCCCGATATCTCAATACATAGCAAACAATCTAAAACCACTCAGAGACTTCTTTCTAATTCTATTTTTCTTCAGTTTAGGGGCGAGCTTTGATCTCAGTTTGCTGTCTAGCATTTGGATTCCGTCTATTATCCTCGCCGCAGCCATGCTAATTCTGAAACCACTAGTCTACAGCAGGCTGCTTATTACGATGAAAGAAGAAAAAAATATGGCATGGGAAATTGGTTGGCGTTTAGGTCAAAATAGTGAATTTTCTTTACTCATTGCCTATGTCGCTTCAAGTGCTGCTTTGATTGGGTACGAAGCCTCACATGTAATTCAAGCAACCGCAATTATGACATTTATCATATCCTCGTATCTCGTGGTATTTAGATATCCGACACCCATCGCTGTATCGGATGAACTAAGACGTGACTAATCCGTTATTGCACTTACTTTACGAACTGATAGTCGGATCTTATTTAAATAACTCACGATTGCGGCTGTAAACCCACTTTTCAATGACTCTTACCAGAGTATTTTCTAGACCGAATCCTATTTTTTCATTCCACGGTTTTTTAACTTCATAGGAAACAGCATAGAGATCTGCGTCTTTCGCGGCGCTGGTGAGGTACTCGTCACTAGTCATCACCTCGTCAATCAAATTCAATTCAACTGCACGTGATCCGTACCAATGCTCTCCCGTCGCAATCCTATCAATATCAACTTGTGGACGATGCCCTTTAACAAATTCTTTGAATAACAAATGCGTATCTTCTAGCTCTTCAACAAACTTCTTCTTACCTTTTTCCGTATTTTCCCCCAAAACAGACAGCGTTCTTTTGTACTCCCCCGCGGTTAATAACTCCACGTCCACATCGTATTTTTTGAGTAGCCGATGAATATTAGGCACTTGAGCAACAACACCGATTGAGCCAACGATCGCAAATGGAGCCGCAATAATTTTATTCGCCAAGCACGCCATCATGTACCCACCACTAGCCGCCACATGATCGACTGCAACAGTTAACTTCACCCCTTGCTTCTTAATCCGTTCTAATTGAGACGAGGTCAAACCATAGGCGTGCACCATTCCACCGGGACTTTCTAATCTAATAACAATCTCGTCTTGCTCTTCCGCCATGGATAACACAGCCGTGATTTCTTTTGCTAACTCCAAAGAACCTGATGCTTTGACATCACCATCAAAATCGAGAATGTACATTCTCTTTTTTCTATTTCCTGAATCAACATTTTCGGTGCTTTCTATCTTTTTAAGCGATTTTTTATCGCCTTTTTCTTTCTTCTTATCCGCTTTCTTTTGTTCTTTTTGTAATTTCTTTAAATGAGCTTTATCCAGAACATGATTTTCTAATGCGTGTTTCAAATCATCATACTCATCATTTAAATAACGAATATCCAGCTGGCCTTTAGATTCCTTTTTAGGACGACTTGCTGCGGAAAAAACACCACTCACTAAAACCAGCCCGACAATCAGCACTGTTACCGATTCCGCTAAAAACAACCCATACTGCGATATGATTTCGACCACTAGAAACTACCTATTCACGTTAAAAGAAGGGATTATACAGGTCTAATAACTGTCATGATATGCTATTGAAGGGAAGGAGATAAATTGGGAAAATGAATTTAATTCCAAGCTTCAATAGCGACTTCTGCTCGCTGATTAACGGCTCTTGCCACCAACCCCGTATTCGATGCCGTTACTGAAAAAATGCCACCATCCGCCATGGGCAAAAAAGTAGCACTCCCATATTTCGCATCCAGCCAAGGTATCCAGGAGCCCGAGGTCAACTTGCCATTATAAACATACGTCCATAAATCAAACCCTATCTCTGGCTCCGCCAGAGAATAAACAGTTCGAGATTCTGCTCTTTCCTGCTCCAGTGAAAGATAGCGCCCTTGAATACGGTCCAGTTTATAGCCGGGTGTGAAACCCATCCCCGCAAGAAGTCCATTCCACTTCATAAATCGGGCATCCAACTGCCACAAATCACCCTGGATATCGAAAGTCTGCTCACGACCGCTAGCTTCAGCAACGGTCGCCTGATAACGTTGCTGACTCAACCTTTTAAAACTGACGGTGGCAACAGAAGACTCTTCCATAAGCTGTTTGTAAGAGTAAAAATTTAACGATAATGCAGCAAAAAATAACGCGGCCACAAGAAGCACCAACCCCAACGTCCCCTTCAACCAGGCAACAAACCAGCCCCTTTTTATCAACAAAAAAGCACTGCCCAGTAGGAATAACAAACTGAGGATTAAAATCAACCCAGTAATCCATTGATATTGCACTATTCAATCACCTTAGCTTTTTAGAGGACACATCAGAATTAATCTATTGGTTTTCTATATACTCATCAATCAATAGACGCGCAATTGATCCACTTGGCGGAATCTTTGGCAGCGCATCAAGGCTCCACCAACGTGCGTCAATGATCTCTTTACCATCAACTACAATCTCACCACTCTCAAACTTGGCATGAAAGCCGATCATAAGAGAATTCGGAAAAGGCCAAGGCTGACTACCGACATACTTGATATCTTTAACGGTAACGCCCACCTCTTCAAAAACTTCTCTCTGCACCGCCTCTTCAATAGTCTCTCCTGGCTCAATGAATCCAGCCAGAGTACTGTAAACTCGCGGCGGAAAATGAGGAGAACGGCCCAGCAACACTTCATCCCCGCGAGTCACCAAACAAATAACGCAGGGAGAAATTCGCGGATACTGTATCAGATTACAGACGTCACACACTTTGGCTCTATCCTCGGCATGATCCCCCATCTTCTCACCACACTGCCCACAAAACTGATGAGTTAACTCCCAATCCAAAACCTGCTTTGCTCTACCTGCCACTTGGAAAACAGCCTGATCGCTCTGTCCCAACAGCTCGCGAATATTAATCGTATAATATCCATTTGGAAGCGTGGATTCAGGGATTACGGACACAGCAAAACAATGCTGACTATGAAATGAGCCGAGATAGTGCTGAGAACTAGCTGCGATATTAAGCTCACTAAAGTTAGGTGATTGAGGTACCAAGATCCCTCCCTCGTCTTCAGATACCACCAGCTCTCCACCCAAAAAAGCAAACCAGATCGCACCCGTACTTAAGTCCGTCGGAGGTTTCACTCCAGGCTTAAATAAAATCCCCATCGATATACCCCATTGATCAAACATTCAAAAAATCGAACTTTTATATCTTCGTGTTTATCTTCGCGCTTTCAATATCTCTAGCCTGAACAACTCAGCACAATTTTGACAACCCTACACTATGCGATGGCAACTATGGGATACCCTAATTCATGAACACTTTCTTCCGCCACATCTAGCACGCCATCACCAATGGGCTTGTTTTCCTCCATGCTCTCTAAATAGTAATCGATACTTGTGAGAGCGTCGGCTAAAGTCTCCATCAAATGCACATCCGGTTTGCCCTCAGTGCTGTTAATAAGACGTTTCTCGACATAGTCACCACATGAATCCATCACTTTAGCTGCCCGCTCCAATTGCAAAAAAATCAGACCGCCCCAGATCGAATGCAATGTGACAGGCACATTATTCAGATGCATTTCATCCCAATGAGAATCGACATAGGAAGATATAGCTCTCTTCGCTAGCGATAAACCAGCTCTACTTTCACCGACTAAGACCTGCCTGGCCTCTTCCAATTGACTGAGGGAAATAGCATCATCCTCACTGACCTCTAACCTCTGATGCGCTGCTGGAGAATTGGCATTCTTCAATTCAACAATTGCATTTTCTACAAATAATAGGGAGTCCGCAACGGCATGATACTCTACACTATCAAGGTCCACTCCATTCTCAGACCATTTTTGAATTCGATCGGCTAAATCATGTAAGACATTACTGGGATCTATTAGCCCTAACATAATTAATGTCTGTGACGTTCTGATAAGACCTGCTCTCACCGATTCATAGGTATCGTCGCCGCTTTGCACGCCTCTAGCGCCAAGATCTAGCGTGTCTTTAATATGGCTTAATTCATCTTTCAATGCGGCTGTAACTGTTTGTATTACAGCTCCACCAGGCCCCGTCATCAAATCCCGTTCCCGACACAATGCGATATCGGTATAAGTATTAGTATCAAGCGCAAAGGCTCTTTTTAATTCAACAATGTTGTCATCATCTTTATCAGCCAATGAAACAAAATAGAGACACTCTTTCAATAGCTGGGCTGGAGGATCTTGGCTTAGCACCTGTTCGCCTTGATGCACCAATAGTTTTATTTGCCGATCTATTTTTCCGAACACCGATTTTCGAACATTATTTAATTCTATCGTTTCAGTGACAAAAGCCTCTATCGCCCCCGTTGCGACCCACCACAACTTACCCATCGGCACATCACCGCATAAAGCGTCTATTCGCTGCAAAGCTCTGAGCATCAATCTAAAATTTGTCTTTGGATTTTCACCTTTGAAAACACCTAACATCCCAACCTGATACATTAATCGCAATCGCCGCGATAGAATGGGAATATCCGATAAATCCACAGCACTAGAACTCTTGACACTAAAATCTCTTACTACATTTAGATTGACAGCAAAAAAAGAACTCTCGGCGACAAATGACTTTTTCCCTATCACTCGCAGCTCATTAATAGTAGTAATTAACAACGCAGGGAAAATACTCTGCTTGATATGAACATATTCAAGATAATGGTTAAGGATAATGATCGCGTTACTTAATGCCGCTAACTGTATTTCGTTATCATCATTACGCTCATCAAATACATCCTTACTTAATAATTCCATTTCACTGATGAGCATCGTCGCACCAGGCAGGCCAATTAGCCGAAATATACCTCGTACTTGACGAAACAACTCTATGGCCAACTTTAATTTAGCTTCATTTTCGGTATCGTCAGCATACATTTCGATAGCCGTTTCAGCCTGCTTCAGCGTATTGTCTATTTCAGCCTTGACCAAATTTAGTGAACCGATACCATCGATGGTAACCATGAATACTCCATACTTTCGTTCGAAATAAAAATCAATCTGTAATGACTCTTTTCCCTGATTATAGAAAATGTATAGTTATCTGTATAACCATATGATCTACATTATAATCTTGCTCCACTTACGCTCCTCTATCGTATGCGGGGGCGGCGCCGTGAATACATCGATTAATATATGAGAAAACAACACTAGGCTTCAAACATTCAATATTGGCGGAAATGACATATTGATACTCACTCAGCCACTATTGAATCCAGCTGCTAAAACAATATTACTTTAGCTTTATTAGATCATTGCTCTATCCACAATGTAAGGCAAGTTTGCATATAAAATTCATAGGTTTAAAAATTTGTCCTAGTATTAAAGATAGACGTGGTTAATAAATTTGCACTTAATTTTGAACTTAGCTAAAGCACTAGGAAAACACCATTCAATCCAGTACCATCCCCGCTTTTGAATCGCAGACAAGTGCCACATAATCTACACAATTTAAATATATAAATAGATGACATTCATGAGGAACAACACATAATGAATACCACATTGCCTCAAGCCTTTGTCCACAACTTCCTCGGCCAATCGCCAGACTGGTATAAAAAAACCATTCTCGCGTTTCTCGTGCTTAACCCAATTTTATTGTACATTTTTGGGCCATTCATCACGGGCTGGTTGTTAATTCTCGAATTTATTTTTACATTAGCAATGGCATTAAAGTGCTATCCATTACAGCCAGGAGGCTTATTGGCGATAGAGGCGGTAGTCCTTGGTATGACCAGTGCCGAATCTGTTAAGCACGAAGTATTTCAAAACTTCCCCGTTATCTTGCTGCTTATGTTTATGGTGGCAGGTATTTATTTCATGAAAGATTTATTGCTATTCGCTTTTACGAAATTACTTCTCAATGTGCGATCTAAGGCCCTACTGTCTCTATTATTTTGCTTTTCGTCCGCTATCCTCTCCGCTTTTTTAGATGCATTAACCGTTACCGCTGTTGTTATTAGTGTATCGGTGGGATTTTATTCCGTGTATCACAAAGTCGCATCGGGCAAGCACTTTAACCATGATCATGATCATTCAGATGATGAGGAAGTGCACGAGCTACATCATGACGACCTCGTTAACTATCGTTCTTTTCTTCGCAGTTTAATGATGCACGCTGCTGTGGGTACCGCGTTAGGTGGCGTCTGCACTACAGTAGGTGAGCCACAGAATTTATTGATTGCAGGTATTATGGATTGGGATTTCATTACGTTCTTTAAAGTCATGTCTCCCATCACAATGCCGGTTTTAGTAGCAGGACTGATAACTTGCCTCCTACTTGAAAAGCTTAAATGGTTTGGTTACGGCGAAGAATTAAAAGACAATATTAGACAAATCTTGACCGACTACGATATAGAGCAGTCTCGAAAAAGGACCAACAAAAATGTTGCAGCTTTGGTAATCCAAGCTGTCGCTGCGCTAATACTGGTCTTAGGTCTTGCCTTTCATGTTGCTGAAGTAGGCTTAGTTGGCCTTGTAATCATTGTGTTCCAAACTGCCTTTAATGGCATAACGGAAGAGCATGCTTTGGGCCACGCTTTTGAAGAGGCTCTACCCTTTACCTCTCTTCTCGTAGTTTTCTTTGCAGTAGTCGCCGTCATTCATGACCAACATTTATTTAGTCCGATTATCTCTGCGGTACTCGCTATGGATATCGAAAAGCAACCGAGTATGTTTTTCTTAGCCAATGGCATTTTATCGGCGATTAGTGATAACGTATTTGTCGCGACAATTTATATCACAGAAGTCAACAGGGCTTTTCTTGCAGGTGAAATCACTAGGGAACATTTTGAAAACCTGGCAGTTGCCATCAACACAGGAACAAACTTACCGAGTGTTGCAACACCCAATGGTCAAGCCGCCTTTTTGTTCTTACTCACCTCTTCACTTGCCCCACTGATTAGATTGTCTTACGGGAAAATGGTCATTATGGCCTTCCCCTACACTGTCGTATTAACAATTGTGGGCCTTTACTTCGTATCTACTACTTTAAAATAGAGACACCATCGTCCATACAGGTAAACGTTAATATAGGCAAATCGTCGATACTGGCAAACGTTTACTGCAACCAAACGCAGCCACCATCAGTGGCTTCGTTTAGCCCTTTAATTCTCGCATCGTGCTCCGTTAATTCACTTGCATTGGCTCGCACGATTTTCAACCCGCCCTTCTCTCCAGCTATACGTCGAATTGCCTCGCCCCCCACCAGCCCATCGTTTTCTCCCGCTAGCGATAAAGTCGTCTGCCCGCCTGTCATGGCTAAATACACGTCAGCTAATATTTCTGAATCTAACAGGGCTCCATGAAGGTCGCGGTGATCATTATTAACGCCATATCGTTTACATAATGCATCTAAACTATTTTTTTGACCCGGATGTTTTGCCCGCGCCAATACGAGTGTATCGAGAACAGTACAAAAAGTAGCAGTGGGTGAAAACTCTCTGCCGCCCAATTTAAATTCACTATCCATAAAGCCCACATCAAAAGGGGCATTATGGATAACCAGTTCGGCACCCGAAATGAATTCAACAAATTCTGAGGCAATGCTGAGAAACGGGGGTTTATCTGCCAAAAACTCATTGGTTATGCCATGGACTTCCATAGCACCATCATCAATTTGGCGTTCGGGATTGACGTACTGGTGATAAGTTCTACCAGTGAGCTTGCGGTCAACCATTTCAACGCAGCCGATTTCGATAATTCGATGACCTTGCGTATGCTCCAATCCCGTGGTCTCTGTATCCAAAACAACTTGCCGCATAAACTACTCGCATAATGAAATATAGGTAAAAGATTCGCCGGAATCACATGAGGCTTATTTCTCATATTCAATTCTAACACTGACAAAAAACTGAGCAGCACCTCTTATTGCTTCGCTTTTCGCTGTGTCGATTGCGCGATGGGGACAGTCACAAAAGACCTTTTACTCGGTCGCCATCGAGGACGAATTGGCGTGAGACAGGATACACGTTTTTTTGCTACCAAAATATAAACAGCCCCAAAATGACGCAACCATAAATTAGCTAATTGCTCCACGCCACTGAATCGCTCTAATAATGATTCGCTAAAAAAAGGCGGAAAGTACAAGGTAGTCTCAGATCCTTCCACTTCAAAATCCAATAAATTCAGCCAATCGGATAATTTAAAAGGACTAACGAAACGTGATGTCCATGGCGAACGTCTAAATCTCAATGTCAGGAATCGCCATAAACCCCACACGCTCCAGGGATTAAACCCCACAACAACCATGGTACCACCCGGCATCACCACTCTAGCAGCCTCTCTTAATACTTGATGCACGTCATACTCAAAATCCAAACTATGATGCAGTATTGCCACATCTATTGAATCTGACTCAATAGCCAATGCATCGAGACTAGCGCGAACTTGAGATAACTCACTACTCTCTTCTTCCACAGGAGAGACTCGAAACTTATGAGATACCCGACTTGAATCTAGCCAGTGTTGAGGAATATCAACTCCCGCCTGTAATAGATGGTAACCAAACAGGCTTGGCAATACCTGATCTAACAGTACTTTTTCCTCAGACAGGACCCGCTCGCCGACACGAGTACTAAACCACTCATCTAGTTGTGCCTTAACGTCTACGGGAGGTTTTTTATCCCACTGCTTGAATAATCGAGGTAATGCCACTGTCCACCGCCTGTGACTTTTTTATTGGGAAATTTGAGGTGCATGAAAATATGCCCGCTTCAAACTAATAAAAAGATTTTAATCGATAGGTCTTCTGATTTCGTATCATCTTTAATAGTGGAGCATAGCCAGCTAATTGTCACTTTCACTCTTTGGTACATCTACGTTTGTCACATCGAATCATTCAACACCTACCCCTTTAACACTCACCCTTATTAACACCTGGAAGACGTATTAAAAAAGCAGGGGAGAAAAATGCCAATATTCTTGTCCCATAAATTTCAGGCTATGCTTAATTTAATGAGAGTGACTCTTCGATATTTCATCACTCAAGTCACTGGCCTATTGCCCAATGGGTTGATGATAACTACAATAATACTAGGTTACTCAACACTTTGCGTTAGTCAACATTAAACCCCATAGAAGTCATTTCATGCTGAATACCATTCATACTCGTTTTAGGTTCATCCTCACTATCTCACTTTTTATTGGAAGCTTATCCATTAGTTCATGCAGTATGTTCAAGGCTAACGATGAGCTTAACGACTCGAATAATATTTCGATCGCAGCTGGCAATATTGAAGATGCCAGCTCGACATTCGGGACCGATTCAGCAGTTATTGCCAATATACAGGCACCCGAGAAACCACCTAGTATTGAAATTTGGCCACGCCTCAGAAAGGGCTTAATGCTGCCGCTCAGCAATAATCACCAACGTATTTTACAGCAACGTAAATGGTATCAAAAACATCAACGCTATATGGATCGTGTTTTAACCCGGGCAACTCCCTTTTTCCATTACATTGTTACCGAAATTGAAAAACGCGATATGCCAATGGAGTTTGCATTGCTGCCCATCGTTGAGAGCGCATTCGATCCCTTTGCGTATAGCCACGGGCGCGCCGCCGGAATTTGGCAATTTATTCCGAGTACAGGGAAAATGTTCGGACTTAAACAAGACTGGTGGTATGACGGTCGCCGAGATGTCGTGGCTTCCACTACTGCTGCATTAGATTACCTAAGTGCATTGCAAAAACAGTTTGATGGTGACTGGTTACTCGCTCTGGCCGCATATAACTCCGGTTCTGGTACGGTGAGAAAAGCGATAAGAAGAAACAAGCGAGCCAATAAACCCGTCGATTACTGGTCTTTAAAATTACCCAAAGAAACTCAAGCCTACGTCCCTAAGCTCATCGCATTGGCACAAATTATTAATGATCCTGACCAATATAATATAACCCTCAAACCCATACCGAATACGCGCCAGTTTTCAATAATCCCCATTGGTGCTCAATTGGATTTAGCGAAAGCCGCAGCAATGGCCGAACTTGATATTAAAAAGATCTACAAACTCAACCCCGGTTTTAATCGCTGGGCAACAGATCCCAATGGCCCTCACCGATTGATAATCCCCTCTGACAAGGCTGAATTATTCGAAAAAAATCTTAAACTATTACCACCTGAAGAGAGAGTTAAATGGAGTCGATATAAAATCAAATCTGGCGATAGCTTGATCACGATAGCCAGGAAATTCAATACCTCGCCCAAGCTACTCCAGGAGATCAACCAAATTCACGGGCATCTGATTAGAGCAGGCAAAACACTGCTTATTCCACAAGCTAGCCACTCCATGGACAGTTACAGCCTCAGCAGCGTACAACGAACAAAAGCGAAACAATCGAGATCACGCCAAGGGAAAACCAAACAACGATACACCGTGAAAAAAGGCGATTCATTCTGGACCATTGCACGCAAACATAGAATCCCAGTGCGACAACTTGCTCGCTGGAACGGATTAGCAACGCGAGATCTATTACAAATAGGGCAAAAACTGGTTATCTGGAAAGAAAATTCAAGCACTAGCCAAAATGCAAGGCTCAGTTCCACCACGTCCAATCGAACACCCACGGACTCCCAAATGCTAAGAAAACTACACTATAAAGTGCGTAATGGTGATTCATTGTCACGCATAGCCAGTAAATTTAACGTCAGCGTGAGCCAGATAGGAAAATGGAACAGGCTCAACACCAAAAGTTACCTACAGCCCGGACAGAACCTCACATTGTTTGTTAACGTTCTTAATTTATGATTTGCATTTAGCATACGAAAACGTTCAGCAACCCATTTTTCTCTTTGATGCAAACCGTTTATTACATACAACTTGAAGAAGTTATAAGTTGTATAATATGGGTTTATTCATATGCTTAGCGTAACTTGAAAAAAAATCTATGGGATAATTCATCACATGATAGCCTCACTAATCAAATTCTCTCGCAAACGACGCAATACCCCTCAAGTAATTAGCATCCTTTTTCTTCTCTGCCTTGCCATACTTCCTGGACAGGTAATCCTTCCGGGACATGCCTCTGAAATAATCCCCGTTCATGCCATGGCAATGCATGGCTCCCCCAAGTACGGTGAAAACTTTTCTCATTTTGATTACGTCAATCCCGATGCACCGAAAGGTGGTCAAATAAAATTGGTTGCCATCGGCAATTTCGACACCTTCAATGGATTTATACCGAAAGGAATACCCGCTTCAGGCACAGGCTTGCTTTACGACACACTGACGGTTAACGGGACGGAAGAGGCCTTCACTCAATACGGACTGATTGCAGAAAAAATTGAAATACCAGCGGACCGATCATGGGTAATATTTCATATCAACCCAAAAGCGAAGTTTGCCGATGGACACGCTATTACCGCTGAAGATGTGGAATTCACCTTCAAAACCTTGCTAGAAAAAGGCAAACCTTTCTATCGGTATTATTATGGCAGTGTAAAGTCCGTCTCTGTCCTTGATAAATATCGAATCCGCTTTGAACTGGGAACAGATAACCAAGAACTCGCCCTTATATTGGGGCAGCTGGTGGTATTGCCCAAGCACTACTGGCAAGACATTGATTTTGAGAAAGCTGACTTAACCAACCCTTTAGGTAGCGGTCCGTACAAGCTAGAAAAGTACTCCGCAGGAAAAAGAGTCATGTACGAGCGTCGTGAAGATTACTGGGCCAAAGACCTACCGGTGAATCGTGGGCGATATAATTTCGGCAAGGTGGTGTATGAGTATTTCCTTGATCCAACCGTCGCGCTGGAAGCATTCAAATCGGGCTCCTATGACTTTCGCTCTGAAAACAATTCGAAGTTTTGGGCGACACAATACGAAGGGCCGCTGTTTAAGGCGAAAAAGATCATTACCGAAGAGATAGATCACGAACGTCCGGTGGGTTTACAAGGGTTTGCTTTTAACCTTCGAAAGCCACTATTTCAAGACCGAGCGCTACGTAGAGCGATGGCCTATGCTTTCGATTTTGAATGGTCTAATAAGAATTTATTCTACGGCCAATACAAACGTACGCTCAGTTACTTTCAAAACACCGAACTCGCTGCAACTCATCTTCCATCAAAGGCTGAGCTATCTATTCTAACTCCCTTCAAAGACAATCTACCTTCTGAGATTTTCAATCAAGTTTATGATCTACCGATAACCAAGGGCGAGGGTAAAGCGAGAAAAAATCTCAGAAAAGCCATTAAACAATTAAAGACCGCCGGATATGTAATTAAAAACAATCACCTCTACTCCCCTGCAGGAGATCGAGTAGAATTTGACTTCCTTATTCATCAATCCCAGTGGGAGCGTATCGTTCTACCTTTTGTGAAAAACCTCAAGGTTCTCGGTATCACTGCCAACCTAAGACGGGTGGATGTAAATCAATATGTAGAGCGCATAAGAAAATTCGATTTTGATATGATCATTGGTAACTTCGGCCAATCACTCTCTCCGGGCAACGAGCAAAGAGAATTTTGGCATTCAAGTTCGGCAAACATACCGGATTCTCGAAATGTCATTGGTATTCAGGATCCCGTTATTGATCAATTAATTGACCTTATTATTGCCGCTCCCAACCGAGAGCAATTGGTAATACGGAGCAAGGCGCTTGATCGAGTTCTACAATGGAACCATTTCACCATTCCTAACTGGCACGTGAGTTACCATCGCTTAGCCTACAGCAAAAAACTTGTTCACCCCAAAAGCCTGCCTAAGTACGACGTTGACCTGTTTTCATGGTGGATTAACCCTCAAAGCACTGCTACTAACACTACCAGTCAAAAAGGCCACTAGCCTATGGGCGCGTATATAGTTCGTCGATTAGCGCTGGTTATTCCCACACTCATTGGAATTATGATTATTAATTTCGCCATCATTCAAGCTGCGCCCGGTGGGCCAGTTGAGCAAATGATTGCTAAATTACAAGGGTTACAAACGGGAGCGGGTGCACAAATCGGCGGTTCACAATCTTCTGATTCGGGATCTGGGAGCGTCTCCGCTTCGCCCGCTAGCAACAGCGTCTCTGATAATAAATACCAAGGATCTCGAGGACTTCCACCAGACCTTATCCTACATATTGAAAAAATGTATGGGTTTGATCAGCCTGCTCACAAACGTTTTTTTATTATGCTAAAAAACTATGCTTTTTTTGATTTTGGTAACAGCTTCTATCGTGACAGATCTGTCATCGATTTGATTAAAGAGAAGCTACCCGTGTCCATCAGTATTGGATTATGGAGCACGCTAATTATGTACTTCATCTCTATTCCATTAGGTATCCGAAAGGCCGTAAAACACGGCTCACACTTTGATCTCTACACTAGCGCTGTCATTATTATAGGAAGCTCAATTCCTGGGTTTCTCTTCGCCATCATGCTCGTCATTGTATTTGCGGGCGGTAATTACCTGGATTGGTTCCCCCTGCGAGGACTCACCTCCGACAACTGGGAACAGCTCTCTAGCTTTCAAAAGATGACAGACTATCTATGGCATATATGCTTACCCATCACGGCAATCGTGATAGGCAGCTTTGCCACTCTGACGATGCTAACTAAGAACTCCTTCCTGGATGAAATCAATAAACAGTATGTCATAACGGCTCGTGCAAAAGGACTCACTGATCAACAGGTACTGTATCGACATGTTTTCCGCAATGCCATGCTGATTATTGTCGCGGGTTTACCGGCCGCATTTGTTAGTATTTTCTTTGGCAGCTCACTATTAATTGAATATATATTTTCGCTGGATGGACTGGGGTTACTGGGATTTGAATCTGCGATCAATCGAGATTACCCTGTTGTATTTGCAACCTTGTATATTTTCACTCTAATGGGTTTAACACTGAAATTAGTGGGGGATGTCATGTACGTGATCATTGATCCACGAATCGATTTTGACAGTAAACAATTCTAATGAACCCAACCCAACAAAGACAAATACAGGCTTTTAAAGCAAATCGCAGGGGTTATTATTCTCTGTGGATTTTTCTTTTTATTTTCACTGTCACTCTATTTGCTGAAGTCATAGCAAATGACAAACCCATCCTGGCACATTACAAAGGGGATTTATATTTCCCTATTTTCAAGGTTTATCCAGAGACTGCATTTGGCGGTGACTTTGAAACTGAAGCCGACTATCGAGATGATTATGTTACTACATTAATAGAAGAAGATGGCTGGATGCTTTGGCCCCTCATTCGTTACAACTATACAACAATCAACTATAACACTCCCGGACCAGCGCCTTCTCCACCCACAACAGAAAACTGGCTTGGTACGGATGACCAAGCTCGAGATGTGCTTGCGCGTATCATTTATGGGTTTCGTATATCTGTCTTATTCGGCTTAATTCTTACCATAGTGAGCTCAACTATCGGAGTAATAGTGGGTGCATTACAAGGGTATTATGGCGGTAAGGTTGATCTCTTTGGACAACGGTTTATTGAAATCTGGTCCAATCTTCCCGCTCTTTATCTTCTCATTATTCTCTCTAGTTTCGTACAGCCCAATTTTTGGTGGTTATTGGGCATGATGTTACTGTTTAGCTGGATGTCTTTGGTTGACTTGGTCAGAGCAGAATTTCTTAAGGGGCGAAATTTGGAATACGTTAAGGCAGCCAAGGCGCTAGGCGTATCTGACCGAACTATCATGTTTCGTCACATTTTCCCTAACGCGATGGTCGCAACGTTAACCTTCTTACCTTTTATCTTAAATGGATCTATATCCACGTTAACGTCACTCGATTTTTTAGGCTTTGGACTCCCTCCCGGATCACCCTCATTAGGGGAATTATTGGCACAAGGTAAAGCTAACATTCACGCTTCATGGCTAGGACTATCCGCTTTTTTTACCCTAGCGATAATGCTCAGCTTACTCATATTTATCGGTGAAGCTGTGCGCGATGCATTTGACCCAAGATTGGCGGAGAGATAGCGCTATGAATAACGATCCGCTTATATCGGTGCACAATCTTTCGGTTGAATTTCACCAAGGCTTGGAAATAAAAAAAGTACTGCATAAGGTTAGCTTTGATCTCAACCCTGGAGAGGTACTCGCGCTGGTTGGCGAAAGCGGTTCTGGTAAATCCGTTACGGCACACTCCATATTACAACTACTTCCCTCCCCAGCCGCTCGATATTCCACTGAAAGCAGTATTCTGTTTAAAGGAAAAGAAATCATCGGAGCAAAGAAAAGCTTCCTCAATGGATTACGTGGAAATCACGTGGGTATGATTTTCCAAGAGCCCATGACATCCTTAAATCCATTGCATAATATAGAAAAACAAATATGCGAAGGATTAATCGTACACCAGGGTATGTCTCACACTAGAGCAAAAAAACGATGCCTAGAGCTATTGGACTTAGTCCGAATCCCAAACGCCAAATCAAGATTGTCAGCCTATCCAAATGAATTATCCGGCGGACAACGACAACGCGTTATGATCGCAATGGCTTTAGCCAATGATCCTGACGTCCTCATTGCAGACGAACCCACCACCGCTATAGATGTAACAATACAGAAACAAATCCTAGCGTTACTAGAAGACATCAGAACAGAACTGGAGATGGCAATACTCTTTATCACCCACGATCTCGGAGTGGTAAAACACTTTGCCCAACGTGTTCTCGTTATGCACTTAGGTGAGATTGTCGAAAGCGGAGCAGCCCTCGATGTCCTCACTTCACCGCAACAACCCTATACACAATCACTCGTTTCCGCTGAACCTCAAGGCAACCCCACGCCAATTGCTGACAATGCACCCATTGCCATCGAGACTAAGGATCTAAAGGTTTGGTTTCCTATAAAGAAAGGGGTTTTCAAAAAAACTATCGACCATATCAAGGCAGTGGACGGAATTGATCTCAGTATTAAACAAGGAGAAACGTTGGGTGTCGTGGGCGAAAGTGGTTCGGGAAAATCAAGCCTAGGCTTTGCTATATTAAGGCTACTGAAAAGCGAAGGTACCATTTTGTTTTTCAACACTGAGCTTCAAAAATTAAAACCAAACGAAGTTCGACCACTTAGAAAAGATATGCAAATCGTGTTTCAAGATCCATTTGGTAGTCTTAGCCCTCGCATGTCTATCGCTCAAATCATTGCCGAGGGTGTGCAGGAACACGGCTCCTATTCCTTACAAGAGGTGAATGAAATCGTGATCCAATCATTACGGGAAGTAGAAATGGACCCGGAAGCCAGATTCCGTTTCCCACATGAGTTTTCTGGGGGACAACGCCAACGTATTGCCATTGCTCGCGCACTCGCCCTCAAGCCTAAATTTATTATTTTGGATGAACCCACCTCAGCCCTCGACAGATCGGTTCAGGCACAAGTAGTGACTTTACTGCGCGACCTTCAAACTAAATTTGGCTTTACCTATTTGTTTATTAGCCATGATCTTAGGGTGGTAAAAGCAATGAGTCATCAAATTATTGTCATGAAAAATGGAAGAATCGTGGAAAACGGAAGCCCCAAAGAAATATTCAATACCCCACAAAAAGACTATACCAAGGAATTAATTGCGGCTGCCTTCGAGTTATAAAATGCCGTTTACACGCATAAACAAGAGGGTTTAGCTCGCCAATTTTGGCACTAAACCCTATAATACGCCGCATATTGAATAATATATCATCACTAAAAGGAAGCATTAATGGGTTTTCTCACAGGTAAACGCGTTCTCATCGTCGGTGTCGCAAGTAAGTTATCCATTGCCTCGGGCATTGCAGAAGCCATGCACAGAGAAGGCGCAGAACTGGCCTTTACTTATCAAGGTGAAAAGCTAAAAAAGCGAGTCGAAGATTTTGCAAAAGGCTGGGATTCAGAACTCACTTTTCCTTGCGATGTGGCAGACGATGAGGAGATTGAAAACGTATTCGTCGAGTTGGGTAAGCACTGGGACGGCATTGACGTCATTATACATTCAGTGGGATTTGCACCTAGCCATGAATTAGATGGAAATTACGTGGATGTCACTACTCGAGAAGGCTTTAAGATCGCTCATGATATCAGTAGCTATAGTTTTGTAGCCCTTGCAAAAGCAGGTAACGAAATGCTTAAAGCTCGACAGGGTTGCCTTCTCACTCTGACCTATCTCGGTTCAACCCGAGTCATGCCAAACTATAATGGCATGGGTCTCGCTAAAGCAAGCTTGGAGGCTAGTGTACGTTATCTTGCAAGTAGCATGGGTCCTGATGGCATTAGAGTCAATGCAATCAGTGCTGGCCCTATCAGAACCTTAGCGTCCTCTGGCATTAAGAAATTCAGAAAAATGCTCAGCTACAATGAGCGTGCGACTCCTTTACGTCGGAATGTAACAATTCATGAGGTGGGCAATGCGGCTGCGTTTCTGTGCTCAGATTTAGCCAGTGGTATATCAGGAGAGATCCTATATGTCGATGGTGGATTTAATACCACGGCCATGCCTTTTATAGAGGAAGAGGAATAAAGCTCATCCGATCAATCAATAAAAAAGCACCAAAAAAAAGAGTCTAACGACTCTTTTTTTTGGTGCTTTTTTGATTCAGATATTATTACCCTTTTGGCTTACTAATAGCAATCGATGCATTTTCGCGCCTGTTCCTGAGATAATCCTCAAACTGCGATTGGCCAAACTGGTTTGCTATGTAACGCCTTAGCTGAGCTTCTTCAGTATTGGATAAATTGTACTCACCTTCTTTCACTGCCGTCACGATAACTACAGTATAATTATTTCCCGTTTTTATACCGTCAATCGTTTTTTCTGCATCCGCTGCTTTTGGCATTTTAAAAATATGTTGCGCCAAACTATGCCCTAGCTCTGGTGAACGCCTCTTTACATCTGAGATTACTTTCCACTTAAGACCTGACTCAGCCTCGACATCACTAGCAGAAGCTCCATCTTTTAGCTTCTTAACAATATCTTGCCCTTTATTAGTCGCTTCCAAAGTTGCTTTTTGTACTAGTAACGTTTCGTAAATTTCGTCTCTCACTTCAGTTGCCGGCTTCACGTTTGCTGGCACATGTTCTATGACTCGGGCAACTATAGATTCCTGACGACTAATTTCAAGCACTTCAGTGTTGTTGCCGCTGAGTAAAACTTCATCTTCAAATAAAGCAGATACGATTTTATTAGATTCAAAAACACCGTCATTCTCAGTCCTATTTAACCAATCCGAGTGCATGATTTCTTTTCCAATTAAGTCAGCTGGCCCCTCTAGATCCCCAGCCTCAAAAGCAACGTCTTTCAACTCATCGATTTTTTCATAATAAATATCTTCAGCTTGCTGAGTTTGAAGGTAATCTTGAATTTCCACCTTTTTCTCTGCAAAAGTGGGTAACTCTGGCTGCATAACTTCATCCAAACGAATTATATGAAACCCAAATTCCGTTTGTACAACTTCTGATACTTGCCCTTCGTCCAAAGAAAACAAGGCATCTTCAAATTCTTTTGCATAAACTCCTTTACCCGCAAACTCTAAACTTCCCCCAACATCTTTCGACCCAGTATCATCTGAATAATCTTTAGCAAGTTCAACAAAATCAGCTCCAGCATTGAGCTTGGCTTTGATGTCATTGATCTTTTCCTTCGCTACTTCTTCAGTTTGAGTTTCACTAATTTCAAGCAGTATATGTGATGCTTTCCGCTCTTCCTGATCCTTTAGACCACTTAACACTACATCATACCGTGCCCGTAACTCATCTTCTGAAATTGATGTCTCCGCGATAAAATCACTCACACTGACAGTGATATAATCGACCTTCACAACTTCTTCAGTCTTATATTTGTATTGGTTCTCTTCATAATATTGTGCAATTTCGTTCTCATCGACATTAGCTAAAGCTTTATAATCGAGATAGTTAACCTCCAACAAGGCCACGTCTCGCGATTGCCGGTCTATCATTATTAGCTTCTTTAGTTCGCCTTTCGTCGCAAAAGCCGAATCTACAAGCCCATTTTTTAGCTGCGCCACTATCAAATCGTAGCCCACCTCCTCGATAAACTGCTTCGGCCCGTAACCACTCTGCGTCACAAGGCGTTCAAATTGCTCTTGCGAAAAACGCCCATCTCGTTGAAATGAGGGGATCTCGGAGATAGCCTTATTCACCTGATTATTTGAAATTGCGAAATCGAACTCACTTACAGTTTGCTTCATGAGTAACCGACCAACAAGCCGTTCAATCACGCTTTCGCGCAAAAGTTCATCACTAATTAAATTGGAATCTGCATTTTCACCCATACGAGACATAACATCTCGACGTTGCATCTCCATCCCTCTTCCAAACTCTTGCTGCGATATATCATCGCCATTAACGCTAGCAATGGGTTTTGGTGCATTAAGAACTCCAAATAGAGCCTCTGCTCCCATCAGTACGAACAATACAATCACAACAGCTAATATAGCCTTACCAACCCACCCTTTAATCATGTCTCTAAATGCTTGCATCTATCGATTTTCTCCAAGCTAAAAGTTTGAACAAATTCACACTACTTATACGCAATGTCTTTCAAACAAGATTATAGTCAACTGCAAAGAATTCACTCTTAAGAAAAAGGGCGCAACCATATCGGTTACGCCCTTTTTCTTAATTGCCTCTCTAATCAACAGCTCTTCAGTCCATTCAAGCTACATTTACTGCTTCTTTAAGTACTTTTCCAGCTTTGAAGCCAGGTATGCGAGCTGCAGGAATATCGATGGGATCTCCTGTTCTAGGATTTCGCCCCGTTCTGGCTGCTCTTTCCTTCACACTAAAAGTACCAAATCCCACGAGCACTACTTGCTCCCCATTTGTTAGTGTTTCCGTCACTGTATCTAGCGTTGCATCCAATGCTCGGCCTGCCACCGCCTTAGGTATATCAGCTGCTGCAGCAATGGCGTCGATGAGCTCAGATTTATTCAAAGTACTTCCCCTTTAATTCTGTAGTAAAACTAATTCCGAGAGAGAGAAACAATAAGAGTGTATCTAAACCACCATTAATATTCCCCCAATATCAGTGGCTATTAGCTGTAAAACAATGCGCTTAGCTGCCATGGTACGCGTTGAACGCGAATCATCTGATAACTCGAAATATTCGGAACGGCATTTATACCAACTGCCTGAAACCCTTGTCAAGAAAAGGCTCTAGCGATTTTAACAATCTGGCATTGACCGAGAAAACAAGCCACTTGCTACCCTATTTTCTCGTAAGATCACATCAACAACTTAATGCCGACTCAAACCAGAAGAATCGGAATCAACCGGTTTTTCAGAAGCCGCTAACTGCTCCTTAATTTCTTTCTCGCTAAGAGGGTCAGGCATACGCTGTAAAGCAATCTCTAGCACTTGATCTATCCATTCAACTGGATGTATATCTAGATCTTGCTTAATATTTTGAGGAACTTCCGCTAAATCCCTCTCATTCTCTTTCGGAATAATAACTGTCTTAATTCCACCTCGATGTGCGGCAAGCAATTTCTCTTTCAATCCGCCAATGGGTAGCACCTGCCCACGCAATGTAATTTCTCCAGTCATCGCCACATCAGCCTTAACTGATATGTCCGTTAACACCGACACTAGCGCCGTACACATACCAATACCTGCGCTAGGGCCGTCTTTTGGAGTCGCGCCTTCAGGCACATGAATATGTAAGTCATGCTTTTCATGGAAATCATGTGCAATACCCAAAATATTAGATCGACTTCTAACGACAGTAAGGGCCGCTTGGATTGACTCCTGCATCACATCACCGAGAGAACCGGTTTTGGTTTGACGACCTTTACCCCTGACAGCTACGGCTTCAATTGTTAACAACTCACCACCTACACTAGTCCACGCCAAGCCTGTTACCTGGCCAATACGATCTTCTTCCTCAGCTTTACCATAATTAAACTTGCGAACACCGCTAAAGTTTTCCAGCACGCTATGTGAGATTTTCTCTTCCATTATACTTTTTCCCAACACGTGTTTTTTTACTACTTTTCGGCATACTTTCGCAATTTCCCTCTCTAAACCGCGAACCCCTGCTTCTCTCGTAAAATATCGAATTAGGTCTCTAATGGCGGCATCGTCAAAGGCTATTTCATTAGCCTTTAAGCCATTATTTTCTAGCTGCTTCGGTATCAAATATTGCTTCGCTATATTAACCTTTTCGTCTTCGGTATAGCCGGGTATTCGAATCACTTCCATCCGATCTAATAAAGGGGACGGGATATTCATCGAATTGGATGTACAGATAAACATCACATCAGACAGATCATAATCCACCTCTAGATAGTGATCATTAAACGTATTATTTTGTTCGGGATCTAACACTTCCAGCAAAGCAGACGCTGGATCACCTCTCATATCCACGCCCATTTTATCAATTTCATCCAATAGAAATAGTGGGTTTTTAACTCCCGCTTTCGATATTTTTTGAATTAACTTACCGGGCATAGAACCAATATAAGTTCTACGGTGCCCCCTTATTTCAGCTTCATCCCTAACCCCACCTAAAGCCATTCGTACATACTTACGGTTAGTCGCTTTAGCAATCGATTTCCCCAAAGAAGTCTTACCAACTCCAGGAGGACCGACTAAACAAAGCACAGGGCCATTAAGTTTTTTCACTCGCATCTGGACTGCTAAATACTCCAGAATCCTATCTTTAACTTCTTCTAAACCATAATGATCTGAATCGAGTATGTTACTGGCCTTTTCCAAATCGTGCCTGACTTTACTGCGCTTTTTCCATGGAATATTAACCATCCAATCAATATAACTTCGAACAACTGTCGCCTCAGCAGACATAGGCGACATCATTTTAAGTTTATTTAACTCACTGTTAGATTTATCCAACGCCTCTTTAGGCATTCCTGATTCTTTAATTTTATTTTCAAGTTCATCGATATCACTAGCGCCATTATCTAAGTCTCCTAACTCCTTTTGAATAGCCTTCATCTGCTCGTTTAAATAATACTCGCGTTGGCTTTTTTCCATTTGTTTCTTAACACGCCCACGAATTCTTTTTTCAACCTGGAGCAAATCAATCTCCGACTCCATCATTCCCATTAAATGTTCTAAGCGCTCCCTAAGATCGATCATTTCCAATATGTTTTGCTTTTCTTCTAATTTAAGAGCCATATGAGCAGCAATGGTATCGGCTAAACGGCTGGGCTCTTCAATACTAGAGACTGATGTGAGAACCTCGGGTGGCACTTTTTTACTCAACTTAACGTATTGTTCAAATTGCGACATCATTGAACGTACTAAAACGTCAACCTCTCTTTCTGAAAGGGAATCTGAGTTTATTTCTTCTATATCTCCAACGATATGGGTGTCAATTGACTTAACGGCTTTTACAGTCGCCCGATAATTCCCTTCAACAAGAACCTTTACCGTGCCATCTGGTAACTTGAGTAACTGTAAAATTGTCGATACAGTGCCAATTGGAAATATATCTTCTTGCGTGGGTTCATCCTGAGTCGCATTTTTTTGCGCGACTAACAATATCTGTTTATCATCGCTCATCGCAGCCTCAAGCGCTTTTATAGATTTCTCTCGACCAACAAATAGAGGAATAACCATATGAGGGTAAACAACCACATCACGCAGGGGTAACAAAGGTATATCCTTTATTACCGTCACGTCTGTTGAACTTGAATCTTGCATAAACTTTTACCTTGCTCAAAGACTGGATTAAATCAATTATCTAGAAACCTGTAAGTTATACTTGGGGCAAATCACCTAATTACAATAGTGTTTTTTGTTTGACTCCACTGCTACCCTTCTTAAATCCATGTGCACTTTATAAAACACAGTTTTCACTTAATGTAGAATAAAAAAAGGGACCACAAGGTCCCTTTTTTTATTCTACATTAAGTGAAAACTGCATTGCTGTTCCATTGATATATCACACCAACAATTAACTCTCCGGCATTGCTTTTTGTTGTTCATTATTTTCGTAAATCAGCATCGGTTCAGAATCCCCTTTGATAACGGATTCATCAATTACTACTTTGGAAACATTCTCCATCGAAGGAACTTCATACATAGTATCAAGTAGAACCGACTCCAAAATAGAACGTAATCCACGAGCACCTGTTTTACGCTCCATCGCCTTATTTGCAATCGAGCGTAAAGCATCTTCTCTAAAGTCTAGATCAACTCCTTCCATATCAAACAATTTTTGATACTGCTTAATGAGTGAATTTTTTGGTTCTTTGAGAATCTGGATTAACGCCTCTTCGTCTAATTCGGTTAAAGTGGCTAAAACGGGTAACCTCCCTACAAATTCAGGTATCAACCCATATTTAACTAAATCCTCCGGCTCTACTTCTACAAGCGTTTCGCCAATTTTCTTGACGTCATCTTTACCCTTTACCAGCGCTGAGAAACCAATTCCGCTTTTTTCCGACCTGTCTCGTATAACCTTCTCTAGGCCAGCAAAAGCACCTCCACAAACAAAGAGTATGCTTGATGTATCAACCTGCAAGAACTCCTGCTGCGGGTGTTTACGCCCCCCCTGAGGAGGAACCGAAGCAACGGTCCCTTCAATCAACTTCAGCAATGCCTGCTGTACACCTTCTCCAGAAACATCTCTAGTGATTGAAGGGTTATCCGATTTTCTCGAAATTTTGTCTATTTCGTCGATATAGACAATTCCCATTTGCGCTTTTTCAACATCATAATCGCATTTCTGCAACAACTTCTGAATGATGTTTTCAACGTCCTCCCCCACATAACCTGCCTCAGTTAATGTAGTAGCGTCAGCAATTGTAAATGGGACATTCAAAAGCCGTGCTAGCGTTTCAGCTAATAACGTTTTCCCTGAACCGGTGGGGCCAATTAGCAATATATTACTTTTGCCCAACTCGACCTCTTCAGCTCCCTTACTCGACTTGAGCTCTCCAACTCTTAACCGCTTATAATGATTATAAACTGCTACAGATAATACTTTCTTAGCTCGCTCTTGGCCGATGACATAATCGTCAAGAATAGTCTTCACTTCTATCGGCGTTGGTAACTTATCACCAGTGCTCTCAGTTGTATCTTCTTGAACCTCTTCACGAATAATGTCGTTGCATAAATCAACGCACTCATCGCAAATAAACACTGAAGGCCCTGCTATTAACTTTCTAACCTCGTGCTGACTCTTACCGCAAAATGAACAGTAAAGCAGTTTACTGCCATCATCACCTTTACCGTCGCGTTCGTCTGTCATGAACCTTCCTCACTAATACTGCTGTAGTGTTTAAGTTACAAAAGTACCAAATTATATGACCCCAGATAAAAGGCCTATCTTTATATTAGACGCCTTATCTTCGAAGTCTCAACCAATCTATTTTTTTATCAAAAAACTAACACATCTTTAATTCAAGATTCGGGTAATTTCGATATTTTTCAAGTTTTTCAGGCAATTTAATAAAAAAATTAAATTGCCTTCCATACAGCTTAACGCTGACTAAAACTTATTTCATTGTTTTTATTCTATTTATCGTTGGATCTACTATTAAGAACATGGTCGATAATCCCATACTCGGCAGCATCTGCCGCACTCATAAAATTATCTCGATCGGTGTCTTGCTCAATAGTCTTGAGATCCTTGCCTGTATGAGTGACAAATATTTCGTTAAGCTTTTGTTTAGTATCGAGTATTTCTTTAGCGTGTATCTCAAAATCAGATGCTTGCCCCTGAAACCCGCCTAAAGGCTGATGTATCATGACTCGCGAGTTAGGCAGACAATAACGTTTATCCGCAGCGCCAGCAGTTAATAACAACGCTCCCATACTGCATGCCTGGCCAACACACATTGTACTAACATCAGGCTTAATAAATTGCATGGTGTCATAAATAGCCATTCCAGCGGTGACGGAACCGCCAGGTGAATTAATATAGAGGTGAATATCCTTGTCGGGATTTTCAGATTCTAAGAACAACATTTGTGCAACGATTAAGTTAGCCATGTGGTCCTCAACCTGGCCAACCATAAATATGACTCTTTCTTTCAATAATCGAGAAAAAATATCAAAGGATCTCTCGCCCCTGGCCGTTTGCTCTACCACCATCGGCACCAATCCGGAATTAGAAATATTGGATTGGGTTAAGCTCGATTGACCAGCACCCGCGATTATCCCTGAGAAACCACCATCATGTATATTTGACATAATTCGTATCCTTAAACTACGATTTTTTAATCTACATAAAATTGAATTTGCTATAAATCTAGACCACTATTTTTGTAAAATATTTAAATCTCAAAACCAAGATCAAAACACTTTACTAAGCTGGACATTCAGTAAGTTAGAACTTAGTAAATGCTTCACTGTTTATAATAAAAGTGTGCCAATAATGATAGTCCTTTGCGGTAGGGCTAGCGAATTTAATTAAAAAAAATGCGATCATATTATTGATCGCATTTTTTTTAAACAAACTTTATTACTCGCAGCGGGAATTATGCAGGTTTTTCCTCCCCCTCCGATTCAGCGGGCGGTTCTGGATTCATCAGCTCCTTATAGCTACAAACCTTTTCTGTCACTTGAGCCAACGCCATAATATGATCAATAACCTGCTCCTCCAACACTACAGACTCAATCTGCTGCAATTGCTCTTGATTAGAGTAGTAGTGCTTAACTAGCTCTTCAGGCTTTTCATACGTGGAAGCCATATCATCGATAAATGCTTTCACTTTATCAGCGTCAGCGGTAATTTCCTTTGTTTTAATTATCTCGCTTAATGCCAACCCCAACTTAACTGAACGTTCGGCTTGATCTTTAAACAATTCAGCTGGCAACATATTTGGATCTAGGTTTTGACCACCACCAAACTGCTTAAACATGGCTTGTCGCTGACGATCAATTTCTCCGTCCACCAAGGAACTAGGGACATCAAATTCGTTATTCGCTAAGAGCCCATCCATCACTTCAGCTTTGATCTTATTTTTAATGGTACTCTTCAGTTCCCGCGTCATATTATTCATGATTTCTTCGCGAAACTTTTCTTCACCACCTTCTTTCACACCAAATTGCTCATAAAAGCTATCGTTCAATTCAGGTAATGAAACAGCATTGACCTTAGTCACGGTGATTTTAAATTGGACCTGCTGCCCTTTAAGATCTTCGCTATTATAATCTTCAGGAAACGAGAGATCTAAAACTATAGCGTCTCCTGCACTAGCACCTATAACCCCATCTTCAAAACCTGGAATCATACTATTCGATCCCAATTCTAGGGGAGATTCCTCAGCACTACCCCCCTCAAACGGCTCTCCGTCCTTCGTACCAACATAATCAATTATAACCTGGTCTCCGGATGCAGCTTCCCCTTCCTTCTCCACCCATTCCTTACGTTGCCCGCGCAAAGTTTCAATCATTTCGTCAATATCGTCGTCACTAATATCTGCCGAGACTTTAGATACCGAAATTTGATCCAGACCATCAATTTCTATCTCTGGGTATATCTCGATGATTGCTATATATTCAAGATTGGACCCGGCTTCATCTGTTTTGGGCTCAATTTTCGGCATTCCAGCTGGCTGTAACTTCTCCTGAGTCACTGCCTCAAAATAAGTTTTTTGAATAACATCCCCAACCACTTCGGCACGCACTGAAGCACCAAATCGTCTCTTAACTTCTCTAACGGGGACTTTGCCCGGTCGAAAGCCATCTAAACGTACTTGCTTGGCTGTTTCTTTCAACTTCGCGAGAACAGCACTGTCAATTTCTTCCGCTGGGATTTCGACGGTTAGACGCCGCTCTAAACCGGCTGTAGTTTCAACTGAGACTTGCATAGCACCCTCGGTGGTTTAACTATTTATAAATATATTTTATATCGCGTAATTTATTACTTAGGTATGGAGAAATTCGAAATCGGCATACAATTTAGTAAAATGAACCATGCCGATAGTGGACCTAAAAAATTAAAAGCGAAAATGGGGTGAACGAAGGGGTTTGAACCCTCGACCGCCGGAATCACAATCCGGAGCTCTACCAACTGAGCTACGCTCACCATAAATCGATACATTAATTCTGCTTGTACGTACTACCCTAATGTCTTGCCTATTGTAAGTCTTACTTCCAGCTGGACGCAGTCATATAAAGCTCAAGTACGAAAAAGTCTCTTTTTAATATATACGGAAATCAATAAGCTGCCGTATTAACCGAAATTGACTTCTTCTGTGTCAATAGACTCTATTATTAACCAATACCGTATATAGTGGTGCGCCTGGCAGGACTTGAACCTGCAACCTACGGCTTAGAAGGCTGTTGCTCTATCCAGTTGAGCTACAGGCGCTTAAACTGCTCTTGCCAGACAGAACCCTAAAATTTATAAGTTCTCTCAGCGCAATTGAATTGGTCGGGGTAGAGGGATTTGAACCCCCGACATCTTGCTCCCAAAGCAAGCGCGCTACCAAACTGCGCTATACCCCGATTTCAACTTGCGACACCTGCCCACATTACCGAATTTTATTGCTTGGTAAATGTGGCTCCATTACAAGAGGCCGCGATAATACTCATCCCTATCTGGAGAGTCAACATGTGTTTAAATCTTTCTCAACAAAGACTTTTTTTACTTCTTTTTTTCTTTTGCCCACGAATCCTTCAAGGACACTGTGCGATTAAATATCAAGCGATTAGGCATTGAATCTACAGAATCGATACAAAAATATCCTTCTCGCTCGAACTGATATCGACTGCCTTTAGTCGATTTAGCCAAACTAGGTTCCGCCATCGCATTTTTAACGACCACCAATGAGCTTTCATTTATGGAAGAATGAAAATCATCGCCTTTATCTGGGCTTTCCTCATTAAATAGACGATCGTAAAGGCGAACTTCCACAGGCAAAGCATGCTGAACTGAAACCCAATGTATAACCCCTTTCACCTTTCGACCTTCAGGCTTCTTACCTAAAGTTTTATCATCATATGAACAGCGTAGCTCTTGGACAACCCCACCTGCACCTTTAATCACTTCGTCACACTTAATGACATAAGCATTACGCAATCGCACTTCTTTATTCGGCGCCAGACGAAAGTACTTTGAAGGAGGTGACTCCATAAAATCATTTCGATCTATATATAGCTCTCGTGAAAAAGGGATCCCTCTTTTCCCCATCGACTCGTTCTTGGGATGCCGAGAGGCTTGCAAGAACTCTTCTTTGCCATCTGGAAAATTAGTGATGACGACTTTGAGAGGCGCTAACACACACATTGCTCTGGGCGCATTACTGTCCAAATCATCCCGGATAGCAAATTCCAACATACCCAAATCCACGACACTATCAGACTTAGTGACTCCGATTGCATCACAAAAATGGCGTATAGAAGCAGGCGTATAACCTCGCCTACGCAACCCCGCTATTGTTGGCATTCTAGGGTCATCCCAACCCAACACCAGCCCTTCATCTACAATCGTTTTAAGTTTCCGCTTACTCGTAACGGTATAATTTAGGTTAAGGCGAGCGAATTCGATTTGCTGTGGATGTGATTCCATTTCCAATGTATCGAGAAACCAATCATATAACGGTCGATGATCCTCAAACTCAAGAGTACACAATGAGTGGGTCACTTTTTCTATTGCATCCGAAATACAATGAGCATAGTCATACATCGGATAGATACACCAATCATCACCGGTCTGATGGTGTATAACGGAACGAATTCGGTAAATTACAGGATCGCGCATATTAATATTAGGCGAAGACATATCCACTTTGGCACGCAGTGAATACTGGCCATCCTCAAACTCACCCTGCTTCATCCGCTGAAATAGGACTAAATTTTCTTCGATCTCACGATCACGATCAGGAGAGTTTTTACCAGGCTCGGTAAGCGTTCCACGATACTCTCTGGCCTGTTCGGGCGTTAAGCCGCAAACATAAGCCTTCCCACTCGTAATAAGTGCCACAGCGTAGTCATAAAACTGCTGAAAATAATCGGAAGCGTAATGAACCTCACCGGCCCATTCATACCCTAGCCACTCAACATCACGCTTTATCGATTTAACATACTCTACGCTTTCCTTCTCAGGATTCGTGTCATCAAATCGCAAGTTGCATAGCCCTGAGTATTGCTCCGCAATCCCAAAATTCAAACAAATCGATTTGGCGTGTCCTACGTGCAAGTAACCATTCGGCTCAGGAGGAAATCGAGTATGTACCCTCCCCTCATTTTTTTGCGCTTTAAGGTCGCCATCGATAATGTGTTTGATAAAGTTGCTCGGTGGAGCTGTATCGGATTCACTCATACTTGTTAATCTATTGATTGATTGAAACTTTTAACTTCAAATTATTGTGGATTTAATCACGAAAATGCGCGGCCACCCCCTTTTCAACCTGCGATAAATGACAGTATTATAGCGCCAGAAAGGTAACCTTCGGAAAAGCGCTATCATACTCTTGCTGTCGTATCAGACAAGACAATTGATCGTAATTCTCCAAAGCCTTAGCTAGCAAGAATTGACGAAAGAAACTCAACAGCAAACTAGCCTTCAATAAAACTAAAGGATACGGGGATTACAATGAGCCTGATAAAAGTAGCACTTAACACAAACCAAGGGAAAATTGTTTTAGAATTGGATGATGAAAAAGCACCGGAATCTGTAAAAAACTTTATAAGCTATGTTGAAAGCGGCCATTACGAAGGTACTGTTTTTCATCGAGTGATTGATGGCTTTATGATACAAGGCGGTGGATTTGATATCGATATGAACCAAAAACCAGTCCAAGCCGCCATTAAAAATGAGGCAAACAATGGCCTGAAAAACCAGATTGGCACTATTGCCATGGCTCGCACTAACGACCCTCATTCCGCCACGGCTCAATTTTTTATTAATACAGTAGACAATGGATTTCTAGACCACACTGCCGAGTCTGCTCAAGGCTGGGGTTATGCTGTGTTTGGCGAAGTATGCACAGGCATTGAAGTTGTGAACAAAATAGTAAAAGTGAAAGTTGGCAGTGCTGGAGCACACCAGGACGTCCCGGAAGAACCCGTTATCATCGAAAGTGCCAGCGTCGTAAAATAAACGATGCCCCATTAGTAGGTAAACTCAAATAGAACTGAGTACATAGAGTTAAACAACCAAGATGCCAATTAATCAACAATACTGATGACGACTCTTTTCATCTCAGATCTTCACCTAGAAGAAGAACGCCCGGAAATCACTCGGGCGTTTTCTCGTTTTATCCAGCAAGAAGCCATTAACGCCGATGCCTTATATATATTGGGCGATTTCTTTGAGGTTTGGATAGGAGACGATTTTCGTTGCCCTTTTACTAAGAAGATCATCGCTCTGTTACAACAGGTTTCCAATGCAGGTGTTCCTCTCTATTTTATGCAAGGAAACCGTGATTTTTTAATTGGCAGCGACTTTTGTAGTGCTGCTGGCTGCACTCTTCTCAAAGATCCAACAGTCATCACTCTTCATAACGAACCTATTTTACTTTGCCACGGCGATCATCTTTGCACCGAAGACAAGGACTACATGGCATTTCGTAAAATGGTAAGAAACCCTGAATGGCAACGAGTTTTCTTAAGTAAATCCATAACTGAAAGAACATCCATCGCTCGCCAATTACGGGATCATAGTAAAGCAGAAACTCAAGAGAAGAATTACGAAATACTCGATGTCACTGAATCAGAAGTTATACCCTATATGGAAAAATACGGTGTCACGACATTAATTCATGGGCACACTCACCGCCCTCGCATTCACCCTCTTAAGATAAAAGGGAAAACAGCCAAACGAATAGTTCTAGGAGACTGGTATACACAATCTTCAGTACTTCGCATAAATAATGGCACCTACGACTTAAGCTCTACAGCATTGACTTAATGGACTCTCCACCTAGCCCTAATTAAGATAGATACAAGAAAACCCACAATATAGAATCATTATGGAAAACTCTGAAAGTAAAGCGACACAGCTTAAAGGCAAATTGGCCGCCTTCCTGCTGCATACTCTAGGCCTACTGCCTCTTAGCGTGGCTCAGTTTATCGGCGCTTTTCTCGGATGGCTCCTTTGGTTTTTTCCCACCAGCGCCAAACGCGTTACCTTGATCAATCTGGACAGATGTTTTCCCAATGAATCAAAAGACAGTCGTAATAAAACTGCGCGTCTGTCTCTAATTCAATCAGGAATGATGATGCTCGAAATCGCCCCTCTTTGGATCAAGCCCTTCGAATGGGGAAAACAGTTTATCGTCTCTGTTGAAGGGGAAGAGTTGATTGACCAGGCAGCTGACAAAGGTGCAGGAATATTATTTATCACTCCGCACATCGGTAACTGGGAACTTCTAAGTCAGTACATCGCCAGTCGCTTTCAGGTTACCGCCATGTATCGTCCGTCCAAACTAAAAGCCGTTGACAACATTATACTAAGCTCCCGCGCAGAACCCGGCACCATTATGGCTCCCACTAATATTCGAGGTGTCAAACAGCTAAAAGATTGCCTAAATTCGGGTGGAACCACCGTCATTTTTCCCGATCAAGTTCCGCACGAACGCGGCGGCGTTTATGTTCCTTTTTTTGCCGAATCTTGCTTCACTGGAGTATTGGTACCTCGACTACTGAGAAACTCCGAGATTACACCTTTGTGCATCTATTGCCGTCGTTTAGGGATTGGAAAGGGATTTGAAGTGCGTGTCGTCCCAGTAAACCCAGCGATAAAATCAGCCGACGTGCCTATAGCCACTCGCGCCGTTAACGAAGTCATAGAAACAATCGTAACCACCGATAGAGAGCAATATCAATGGAGCTACAAGCGCTTCAAGGAAGAAGGCAGGCCTGGCGGAAAGGTGCATTACTAAACAGGCTTAAAGCTCTATGTGTAACGCTCAAATCACCTGATTGAATTTCACAAGGGTTGATCTATCGTACATACATAACAACCCACAATAGTGCGAGATTGCCAGGTTATGAATCCTCCGCTTAAGATCCTGACCCGCTTAACATTTTACGCTTTTTCTTGTACAATGTGCGCCAATTATTGTTCAGACAGAACAAACAACACTCAATACGGATAACGTCTAAAACCGTTTTTTAGATCACTATTTTAGACAGCCAGATCCACTAGAAATAAAGAGGTTTATCGTGCTTGAAGCTTACCGACAACATGTTGCAGAACGTGCTACTCAAGGTATACCAGCCCAGCCACTCAACGAAGAGCAAACAGCTGCGCTAGTTCAACTTTTGAAAAGCCCACCCGCTGGAGAAGAAGAGTTTTTACTGGACCTTATATCCAATAGAGTACCTGCAGGTGTTGATCCCGCTGCCTATATCAAAGCGAGTTTTTTGGCCGCGGTCGCCACGGGGCAAGCAAGCTCACCCGTTATAGACAAGAAAAAGGCAACGTTTCTTTTGGGCACCATGCTCGGCGGATACAATATAGAGCCACTGATCAAATTGCTGGATGATGATGAAGTTGCCGATATCGCGGTTGAAGCTTTGTCCCATACGCTACTAGTTTTTGATGCCTTCCATGACATTGTAGAAAAAGCGAAGAGTAATTCTCACGCTAAAAAAGTACTCCAATCCTGGGCCGATGCAGATTGGTTTACCTCCAGAAAAGAGATGCCTGCCAAATTCACTTACACCGTATTTAAAGTCACTGGCGAAACTAACACCGATGATCTGTCACCCGCTCAAGACGCTTGGTCCAGGCCCGACATTCCATTGCATGCACTTGCTATGCTCAAAAACTCAAGAGACGGCATTCACAACGCCTTAGAGCAAATTTCTGAACTCAAAGAAAAAGGTTTTCCTCTCACTTATGTAGGTGATGTTGTAGGAACCGGCTCTTCCAGAAAATCTGCCACCAACTCTGTTCTATGGTACATGGGTGATGATATTCCATTCGTACCTAACAAGCGTGATGGTGGCATGGTACTCGGCGGAAAAATAGCACCGATTTTCTTTAACACAATGGAAGATGCGGGCGCGCTTCCTATCGAATGCCCAGTTGACGATTTACAAATGGGCGACATTATTGATGTCTATCCAAACGAGGGCGTTATCAAACGCCATGATAGCGATGAAGTCGTTTCCAAATTTGAATTCAGAACGGAAGTTCTCATAGACGAAGTACGTGCAGGTGGTCGAATCCCTTTAATTATCGGCAGGGGTTTAACGGAAAGGGCTCGAGAAACATTGAAACTTGAGCCGACTAGCCTCTTCCGCTCACCCGTCGAAGTCAAAGATACCGGCAAAGGCTACAGCCTTGCACAAAAGATTGTCGGTAAAGCCTGCGGCGTTGAAGGAGTACGCGCCGGGTCTTATTGCGAACCAAAAATGACCACAGTGGGGTCACAAGACACCACCGGCCCCATGACCCGTGATGAATTAAAAGATCTTGCCTGCCTTGGGTTTTCTGCTGATTTGGTAATGCAATCTTTCTGTCATACCGCCGCCTACCCTAAGCCCATAGACGTTGAGATGCAGCATACTCTACCCGACTTCATACGGAATCGAGGTGGTGTTTCTTTACGCCCTGGCGACGGTATCATTCACTCTTGGCTCAATCGAATGTTACTACCTGATACCGTCGGCACCGGCGGAGACTCTCACACACGTTTTCCTCTCGGCATTTCATTTCCAGCAGGATCGGGATTAGTCGCATTCGCTGCTGCCACAGGCGTTATGCCTTTGGATATGCCAGAGTCAATTCTGGTTCGGTTTACCGGCACTCGACAACCGGGCATCACACTTCGTGACTTGGTCCACGCAATCCCTCTAGAAGCGATCAAATTGGGATTATTAACCGTTGAGAAAAAGGGCAAGAAAAACGAATTTTCAGGCCGAATTCTAGAAATTGAGGGTTTGAAAGATTTAACCATAGAGCAAGCCTTCGAACTTTCTGACGCTTCTGCGGAGCGTTCCGCAGCGGGTTGTAGCATTGCCTTGTCGGAAGAGTCAGTCGCTGAGTATTTAAATTCCAATATCACCCTCCTTAAATGGATGATTGGCAATGGTTACGGAGACGCAGGCACATTGGAGCGTCGTATTCAACAAATGCAAAAATGGCTAGCCAACCCTTCACTATTAAAAGCAGATGCCAATGCAGAGTACGCAGAAATCATTGAAATTAATTTGGACGAGATTAAAGAGCCAATATTGTGCTGCCCCAACGACCCCGATGATGCTAAAACATTATCAGAAGTCGCAGGCGAAAAAATCGATGAGGTTTTCATTGGTTCATGCATGACTAATATTGGCCACTTTCGCGCAGCCGGTAAACTACTAGAAAAAGTGGACGGAGCACTACCCACCAAACTTTGGATAGCACCGCCTACTAAAATGGACGAAAGCAAATTGATGGAAGAAGGTTACTACAGTACATTTGGGAAATCTGGTGCTCGAACCGAGATGCCAGGATGCTCACTTTGTATGGGTAATCAGGCTCGAGTTGCGGCGGAATGCACGGTTGTATCTACGTCTACACGTAATTTCCCTAACCGACTTGGTCAAGGATCTGATGTGTATCTTGCGTCAGCGGAACTCGCTGCAATCTCGGCAATTATTGGGAAACTTCCCACGAAAAATGAGTACCTCGAGTACGCTAACACCATTGACTCAATGTCTGATGATATTTACCGATATATGAATTTCGACAAACTTAAAGAATACTCATCGGTAGCAGATCAAGTGAAAATCCCTCTCGCACAAAAAAGCTAGCATCCATCACAATGTAAGCTACAACCAAGACGCGATATTCTATCGCGTCTTGGTTCAAACCGTGCTTTATCGTAAATTCACCTTTTGCTATTTCTAGCCTTTTAAAAATAAATATACTTTTCGTTTTACCTTTCCCTGCCCCTCTTTAGTCCCAGTCAATTCGTTGGAAGCTTAGTTTAAGTTACTATAGAATATTCGATTCTCACATCTAACATCCGCTCGTCTTTATTCATTAATAAGATAAATTCGCTAATACAATAATTAAAGGAATGCCGTGTATGAAATCACCTCTCTCAGCAAAGGCTGCTGCTATCAGCGAACTGTTAGAAAAATTTATGGAAGATGAAATCTATCCGGTAGAGAAAGAATATTCTGACTATATACATTCCACTGACAATCCTTGGGAAACGCCTCCACTGCTACAAGAACTAAAGATCAAAGCGAAAGAAGTTGGCTTGTGGAATCTCTTTTTACCGATCAAACACTATGAGGATGGCTTAAGTAATGTCGATTACGCTCCTCTAGCGGAAATCATGGGACGAGTTATTTGGGCACCCATTGTATTTAATTGCAATGCGCCAGACACCGGCAACATGGAAGTCTTTATTAATTACGCGACCCATGAGCAAAAAGAAAAATGGTTAAAGCCGCTATTGGCGGGAGAAATTCGCTCTGCTTTCGCTATGACCGAACCCGATGTTGCCAGCTCCGATGCCACCAATGTTCAGTGTTCCATCGTTAGGGATGGTGATGAATACGTGATAAATGGTAAAAAATGGTTTATCACCGGCATCAAGCACGAAGCCTGCAAAATCATGATCGTCATGGGGAAAACCGATCCTGACAATCCAAATCGACATATTCAACAATCTCAAGTATTAGTTCCCAAGGACACTCCAGGCGTTACAATCGTAAGACCTCTGACCACATTAGGTTACTTAGGTGCGCCTCTTGGTGAAGCGGAAATTGCTTTTGATAATGTCCGTGTACCGGTAGAAAACATATTGCTCGGAGAAGGTCGCGGATTCGAAATCGCACAGGGTCGACTTGGACCAGGACGAATTCATCACTGCATGCGCCTAGTAGGTTGTGCACAGCGAGCGCTAGAATTAATGTGTAAACGCTCAGAAGAACGCAGCACCTTTGGCCGCAAACTTAGCGAGAATCAATCTGTGCGTGAAGACATCGCTCAATCTTACTGCGATGTAGAACAGGCTCGTTTATTGACAATGATGGCAGCTGAAAAAATCGATCGCCTCGGCAATAAAGAAGCAAAAGATCTGATTGCTGCCATTAAAATTGTCACTCCGGCAATGGCTGCCCGCGTCATCGATAAAGCAATTCAAATCCATGGTGCCGGGGGACTAACAAAAGATTATTTCCTAGCAGAAGCCTATAACTACGCGCGACAAATTCGATTCGCTGATGGACCCGATCAAGTCCATATGATGCAGCTAGGTCGCTCTCTTATCAAACAATACAATTAATTTTAAGAGTATATGTTATGGCTAATGAAATCACCCCGGCGTTACGCAGCAAGCTGAATGGCTATCTGCAGGAGCGCATTGTTAATTTTGGCAGCTTGCTAAGCGCTGACAAATTCTCCGATGGGCAGTCTAATCCAACTTATTTATTGACTACCGACACATCCAAATATGTTTTGAGACGTAAGCCGGAAGGACCTGTCCTGCCATCAGCTCATGCTGTCGACAGAGAATTTCGCGTCATGTCCGCTTTGGCGAAAACTCCCGTACCCATCCCTACTATGCATCTGTTATGCGAAGACGTGGACGTTATCGGCAGTATGTTCTACGTCATGGAATTTGTAGACGGACCACTCTATTGGGATGCTCAATTATCTGAAATATCAGAGCCTGCGGTACGTGGTGAGATATACGATCAGATGAACAAAACCTTAGCTTATCTACACAGTGTCGATATTGACGCAATTGGACTCAGTGAATTCGGTAGGCCCGGCAGCTACTTCGAACGACAGTACAAACGCTGGAGCAAGCAATACCGAGCTTCTGAAACTGATAAAATCGAAGCGATGGAAATATTAATGGAATGGCTACCCAAAAACATGCCTGAGGACGATGGCCGGGTCAGCCTAATCCACGGGGATTATCGCATCGACAACATTATATTTGCACGCAATGAACCACGAATACTAGCCGTTCTCGACTGGGAACTTTCGACTCTCGGCCACCCTTTTTCCGATTTAGCCTATCAATGCATGCAACTTCGCATGCCCTCAGATCCTTCCCTTGGAAACTTGGCAGGCTTGGACACTGTGGATCGTCATGCACTCGGTATCCCCACAGAAGAGGAGTACGTATCTCGGTATTGTGAACGCATGGGACTTAAAGAAATTCCCAACTGGTCATTTTACTTGGTTTTCAATTTCTTCCGGTTTTCCAGTATTTTGCAGGGCATTATGAAACGCTATGAAGATGGCTCCGCATCCAACGAACAAGCGTTAAGCTACGGGAAGATGGCTCGACCCACCGCAGAGATGGCGCTAGCCTATTTGCAAAACGAAAAATTATTATAATAGAGCAGGACTAAACAATACGGAGATAGTCAATGATAAATGAAGCCACTAATCTTTTTAGCGTAAAAAACAAAGTCGCTTTAGTCACCGGAGCATCTGCCGGCTTCGGCGAACATTTCGCTCGTGTACTCGCAGCTAATGGAGCCAAGGTCGTCGTGGCGGCTCGTCGTATCGATCGATTGGAAAAACTAGTCTCCGATATCAACACCTCCGGAGGTCATGCTCATGCGGTATTAATGGATGTCACCGACAGCGCTAGTGTCGCGGCTGCATTTGAATCCACTGAATCAACTTTTGGCACAGTAACCTTGCTCATCAATAATGCAGGCGTTGCCGACCCTAAACCACTACATAAAAGCAGTGAGGCCACATGGGACTTTGTATCCGACACCAACCTTAAGGGCGTATGGACGGTGGCGGCGGAGGCAAGTCGAAGAATGATATCGGCCAAAGCGGAAGGTTCTATTATCAATATCGCTTCCGTACTGGGCCTCTGCACGAGTTACGGCCACGGTATTTATTCCGCATCAAAAGCAGGCGTGATCCAAGTCACGAAACACCTCGCTTTAGAATTAGCAAACAATAATATTCGCGTAAACGCAATTTGCCCGGGTTATTTCAGAACTGAAATGAATTCCGATTATTTCGATAGTGAACATGGCAAGCAATATATTCAATCCTGGCCGTCAAAACGCCTGGGGACAATGGATGAAATCACAGGTCCATTATTGCTGCTAGCAAGTGATGCGGGGCGCTATATAACGGGATCGAGCCTAACCGTTGATGGCGGGTTTTTATTAAAGTCACATTGAGCACAAAGAGTTAGCCCTAGATTGTATCCAGTAAAAAGTGTCTCAATGAAAAAGGGGAAGTAGCATCAGCTACTTCCCCTTTTTTTCAACCCCAATTACGAAGCTGAATTAGCGCAATGCTAAAAGACTATTTACCTTCATCTGAGAACCATACTGATATCTTATCAAAGGTACCAACAAAATAGGCCATCACCGAATAGGCCGCTCCCTTAACGGCAAGCCATGCACTACTTGCATCCTCTGACTCTAACGTCTTGTGGGCCAAAGCGATTAAGTAAGCGTGTACAGCCTTCGCTTCCTCTTCATTGATCATGTCACTGTAATTAGGCATTCCTATACCTTCCATCGAACCTTCCATTACGATAGCCATGAATTGCTCGTGAGTCGCTTTATTCATATAGCGTAAATCGCGCATTGCGGGTGAACTGATCGCACCGGGTCCATGACAGTAAACACAGTTTTCATGATACTTCCTATTTCCCAATGCCAGAACTTCATCAGTGGCATTTAGCGCGGGAGGCTCAGGAGTACGTTTCACGTCTTCACTAATTGCTAATTTTTCATTTCCACCTAACTTAAAGGTAAGCACTCTACCAGTACTATGATTTACTGGGATATCTTCAATGGTAATACTGAAAGACAACCCTACCGATCCACCAAAACCAGCCATTACGGTAATATACTGCTCCCCATCAATTTGATAGGTAATGGGTGGAGCAATGATTCCATGCTTAGCATTGTAGGACCACACCTCTTTACCCGTGCTCGCTGAATACGCCACAAGATAACCACTCGCATTTCCTTGAAACACCAGATCTCCACCAGTACAAAGAACACCACCGTTCCAAGGACCTGTGTGCTGTACTTCCCAAACACGTTCTTGTTTTATCGGATCCCAAGCTTGCAAATAGCCTCGAGCGGTTGACGGACCCAGTGTCTTAAGAAGCTGAGGATCTAAACCAACAGGGAAATCGGTATCTTTCATTACTGGGATACCCACGTTCCAGGTACCAGGCTTGTATTTAAAACTCTCAGGTTGCGAGTAGTAGAAACTAAGCTGTCGACTTGGAATATATACATAACCCGTATCTTTACTAAAACACATGGGCTGCCAATTATGTCCGCCAAGCGGAGATGGGAACTGTAACTTTCCTTCCTCTTTATAACTGTTATCAGTCTCAACCGGTCTACCCGTTTCTGGATCAATGTGACTAGCCCAGGACACAGGTACATAGTTATCAGCCGAGATAAACTCACCCGTTGCTCGATCAATTACATAATAGAAACCATTTTTAGGTGCCTGCATGATAACTTGGCGCAATTTATTATCGATATTCAAATCGGCCAAAATCATATGCTGCGTTGCAGTGTAGTCCCAAGCATCTCCCGGTGTAGTCTGATAATGCCAAACGTACTCACCCGTATCTGGTCGCACTGCCACAATAGAAGAGATAAAGAGATTATCACCGCCGGAGGGACTACGAATGTGCTTGTTCCAAGGTGCTCCATTGCCTACGCCCACATACAATAAATCAAGATCAGGATCAAAAGCCATGGAATCCCAGGCTGTGCCGCCACCGCCTATTTCCCACCAAGGACCACCACCCCAGGTCTTAGCAGCCATTGCCATGGCTTCATTCTCAAATCCATCTGCTGGATTGCCAGGAACTGTATAAAATCTCCATACCTGCTCACCATTGTTCGCATCGTAAGCCGTTATATAACCTCGTACTCCAAATTCCGCACCGCCATTACCGATAATGACCTTACCTTTGACGACTCGTGGCGCTCCCGTAATCGTATAGGGCCGCTCTAAATCAATGGTCAGCGTATCCCAAAGGATTTCACCGCTAACGGCATCTAGCGCTACCAAACGTCCATCAATAGTTCCAACGAATAGTTTACCTTCCCACGCAGCTAGCCCACGGTTCACGACATCGCAACAAGCATACTTACTACGAGCTCGGTCAACATTTAAATCGTTACGCCAAATTAACTCTCCTGTTTTGGCGTCTAGTGCAATAACTTCACTATATGTTCCGGTGGTATAGATAACGCCACCAACGACTAAAGGAGTGGCTTCTAACCCTCTTTTTCTCCCCGTATCCCACTCCCAAGCTAAACCTAACCCTTTTACCGATTTTTCATTAATTTGATCCAAAGGACTGAAACGCTGCTCGTCATAGGTGCGTCCATGGGTTAACCAATCTGACGTATTTTCACTAGCTGCACCAATCGTCTCAGAATTTACCTTGCTAGCAGTCTCCCGCGCCTTCTCCGCAAGACTCAGATCCTTTGATACTAAAGAGGCCTGACTACCAGCCGTAAAGAGTAACGAACTGCAAAGCAGAACGGACGGAAAAATCTTTTTCATTATATCCACCAAAATATTATCGGTTAGGTTGTTATATGATCATCGCATGAGTACAGGAAGCCAGTTATCAACTTGTACTTAGCCACTTCCAGCTGGTTAGGCACTCTACTAAAATCCTTTCATAGCAATGCACGTGGAAATAAACTAGGGGCGAATCAACACTCTCTTTTAATGCCTAATAGGCCCGTGTCAGAAAGGGCCATGATATTTTTGCCAGGCGTAGAGTAAAATAAAAAGATCACCGAGTACAGTATCAATCATTGGGGTTCGTAAAACTGTCAGCAATGAGAACCAGGCATACTCATATCTATCCTTACCGGTGGAGACTTGCATGCTTTACGCGGATGGTACTTACAGTGATGAACACAATCAGAGTCTATAGATAGAATTTAATTTTCTGCAGGTGATTCTCGAGCGCCTATCTTTGAACCTCAAACCGCTATCACGCCAAATTGATTTAGGCCGCAACTATTCCGAACTCATTAGTTTCGGTTTAAGGTCACATTCATTTTTGTTTTCATAAACGCAAACCGTGCATTTCTGACTTCATTTTGAAAATCCTTAACCAATATTTCTTTTTCATGGCCCTCTAAAGGGTAATACTTCAAGTGGTTATACTTCGCGGTTAGGCGTTCTATGAGTTCCGTTAATTCAGGTAACTCTGCCACAACTCTATTGGAAAAGACCTGAGGAGTTTCCCCTTTTTCACGAATCAAGCCACTGCTTTCGATGAATGACAACAACTGATAATAAGCTCTATTCACCGTCTCTTGTGTCCGCTTAGTGCGTGTCGTCAACATCCACAGCGCCAATACACCAAGACACACCCCCAACAAACTCATCATCACAATTGCCATTTTCTGTGGTGACACTTTCCCCAAAAATCGCTGTAAAAATTGCAATTGCAGATCTGAGTTATAGCCAATGATAAATTTATTCCAATTGTGATTTAAATAATCGATAGATAGGCGTAAGTTATTGACCAAAGGATTTCGGCGGTACTTCATAACCGAAAAAAACTCATTTTGCAAAAACTCACCACCATCTTGCAGGCTTTCTTCCAAACCTTTTTCAATCCGCTCCGGCGCAACCGCAGCCGTCGGATCAACTCGCACCCAACCTTTCGGGCCTAGCCATACCTCAGTCCAAGCATGTGCATCAAATTGATGAACTAAAACATAACGACCCAATGGGTTGATCTCTCCTCCCTGATAGCCTGCTACCACCCGCGCGGGGATGCCCACCGCACGCATCATAAAAACAAATGCACCGGCATAATGCGCACAGAAACCCCGCCTCGACTCAAACAAAAAACGATCTACAATTTCATCATTCAACAACGGCGGCTTCAAGGTATAGAAGAACTCCTCCTCATGGAACCAATTGAGTACGCGCCCCACGTAGCGTTCCGCTTGATGGCTCTCTTGTTTCATCCACTTTTTTGCAAGTGCGACAGACTTCGGGTTAGTTCCAGGCGGCAATTGTAATTCCCGATCACGCATCCACCCCGTTAATTTCGGCTCTGCCACATAATCCAAATAGGATGTCAGATCATACTGATAGATCTGGCTGATAGGAGTATTTTTTACTAATCGAAAGTCGCTGGTAAAACCAACTTCATTTTTAAAACTAACCGGCATTTCAAGCCCAAACAACCAGATTTGATCCGTCGGCTCTAAGGTTATCGTATAACTTACTGGGTCGTTTTTATTTTGTAACAGCCGATAGCCATTGGTATTGCGAACATTCCCTTCTGCAGCGATCAAATCACCCGGAGTGGCAACACCCGGTGCCCATGTATTACCGTCAAAATGAGAATACACAAGACCACGCCAATATAAGTCATGTAGCTCAGGCACTTCGCCCTTTCGAAATTGCGCTCGAAAAGCCAACTCACTAGAGTTACCTAGCTCAGCTATAGATCCAGGTGTCATGGTTTCGCTCAAACCAATTCGTGCTTTATGTCCCGATAAATCTAACGACCACAATGGCGGGATACGCGGGAAAAAAACAAAAATAATGATCATTAAAGGTAATGCTTGTAATAAAATCCCACAGGCCAACTTAATGGTTCTCGTTGGCTTGTGTTCTCCATAACTTTGATTCATTCCTACCAATGCCGCAGTAATCATGATCAAAACAAAAATCATATAGAATGCAATGGGGATAGATTGTGAAAACAAAAACTCCGTTGCCACAACAAAATAGGATAACACTACACTTACGTAAGCATCCTTTTGCGTATTCATTTCTAGCAGTTTTAATGAATACGTTAGAATGAGTAAGGAAACCCCTTGGGCCGTACCGAGTAAAGTCCCATAACTCCAAACCACACCGACAACACCGGTAACCACTAACAACAATCTGACTTGTTTTCCCGGATAACTCCAACGCCCTTGATACACCATCACTCGCCAGAATACACATAGCGCAGAGACAAATGTTATCCAAGGCGGAAGCCTTTCAATATGCGGTAAAACAACAGCCACTTGCGCCGTTAACAGCCAAATCAAACTGTCTCTCGGTATTTGATAAGAACGAGCACTCATGTCTTATCCACCGTTTGGCTATGGCTATGGCTATGGGTTTGGGTTTGAGAATTGATGCGAGTATTGTAGGTCGCGAGCATTTGCAAACATTGCATTTTATGTACATTGCCGCAATTTGGCCCTATAGGGTTGCCCGGTATTCTCAATCCAAATACTCTATTTTTTTCTGATAATCGCAGCACCCAAAAACAAAGATAAGACAAACGCATCTCAACATCGAGACCAGGATAATTAGCCCAATCCAACCAGGTTTCATCATCACCATGGCTCACAAACGATTTTGTATATAATGGCTGTCCACGTGCCAATATTTTCCAATCCACATGATTGAGCGAATCCCCTGTTTGATATTGTTGATGCCCAACAAAATCATCACTCCCATTAGGATTGGTAACAGGGCCCTCATCGACGCCAACACCATCGTTAGTAATGTATTCGTTTTTTACCGGTTGGGGATAGATATAACAAGACACGTCTAAATCAATCCAAGACCAAGCTCGCAACAAACCCACGGGGAATTTTGTCTCAATCCTAAGTCGTCCTGGACGAAATAGCCCTCGTTGATTGGCAGGCAAAAACATCGGGACAGATACCTCTGTTAGATCCACTAAATCTGCACGACCTTCTGCACCACCTTCCCAAAACAAATGGATTCCCTCATAGGTACGCGACCCATGCCGGCACAATTCCACGTAAAAAACAGCGCTTTCGCCAGCAAAACAAGGTTCCACAGTACCCGAAGCAATAGTCAATCCCGATAAATTCCGAAACGTATGCAAAATTGAGACAACAAATACTGAGGACAGAAAAAAGGTAAGCGCCAGAATCAAACTGTTGGCGTAGTTGATACCCCCAACAAAGGAAGCAGCCAAAGTGCCACCAAAAAAGAACCCCGCTTTCGAAGGAAAAATAAAAACGCGTTTTTGAGAAAGGGTAATAGATGATGAGGCCGGTATTCTTCGCCTCAGCCATTTTTCAAATTTTTCATCAATAGAATTTCGAATTCGTTTAACTAGCATTCTCTATCGATCCAGTTACTAACGCCATTCTCAGTTGATCTATTCTTCAGTTGATACAATTGGGTCTGATGCATTTTAAGAGAATCGCTAACCGACAACATCCACTTCAGACAACAGCCGTTGGACCAAACCACTCCCTTCATGACCGGTGTGATCGGCACTCCCCCGCAAACGATGTTCCGCGACAGAAGGTAGAACTTTCTGCACGTCCTCTGGTACTACGTGTTCCCGACCATCCACATAAGCCCAAGCCTGAGCACTGTTTACTAAAGCCAAAGTACCCCGTGGAGAAAGACCATAGGTGAATCCAGATGAAGTCCGAGTATAGTGAACAAGACGTTGTATATAATCCACGATGGAATCCGACAGATGCACATCTTTCACTAATAGCTGTAATCGAAATAAGTCACCCAACGCCATAACGGGCTCCAAATCCGACAGCAAACTTCTCCGATCCACACCCAGAATCAGCTCCCGCTCAGCCGTAGAATCAGGGTAACCCAAGCTGACTTTCATCAAAAACCGATCTAACTGTGATTCTGGTAACGGGAAAGTCCCCATTTGAGTGCTGGGGTTTTGGGTAGCAATAACAAAAAAGGGTTGAGGTAACTCTCGCGTCACTCCATCGACAGTGACCTGGCGTTCTTCCATTGCCTCTAGTAACGCACTCTGCGCTTTCGGTGTCGCCCTATTGATTTCATCTGCTAAAATAACTTGTGCAAACACTGGTCCCGCACGAAATTCAAAAGATGCGGTATTTTGATCGAAGATGGAAACGCCAAGAATATCGGCTGGCAATAAATCGCTAGTAAATTGAATTCGATTGTATTCCAGGCCTAACACAACAGCTAACGTATGAGAGAGCGTCGTCTTACCCATACCCGGTAGATCTTCCAACAACAAATGGCCTTTCGCTAGCAGACAAGCTAATGTCAATCTCGCCTGCTCGTCTTTACCAAGCACTATGCTATTAATGCTTGTCAGAGCCTTATTTATTAACCCGTGCATGCGTACTCCAGCGTCCATTCCACTCTAAACGAATAATCAGCAATCTTAAGATAGCAATCTGCTGACATCCACATTCTTAAGTCATTGTATAACTGTAGTTGTTTTATTGAATGGGGGATAAGAAAAGAAACTCTGCGAGAGAAAATAGCCTTTTGATTCGTCATTTATTAACAGCAGAGTCGCCCAAGAGCACTTTATCTATAAGACAATTTTTGACCTGAAACCATTTCTAGAGGACGGGAGAGTCATTCGATTACGCCACTAGAGACTAGAGCGCTGACAACCCTCGCTGTAGATCAGCTCGAATGTCATCGACACTTTCTAATCCAACCGACACTCTTAACAAGCCTTCTTCGATACCGGCTCTCTGCTTTTCATCATCACTGAGCCGTCCGTGTGTAGTCGTAGCAGGGTGAGTGATGGTGGACTTAACATCACCCAGATTAGCCGTGATAGAAATTAAGCGTGTTGCATCGATAAACTTCCAAGCTGCATCCCGCCCTCCTTTGACTACGAATGACAAGACACCACCAAATCCCGTTTGTTGATCAACTGCCAATGCATAACCCGGGTTACCCTTAAGACCAGAATAATGTACTTTTTCGATTTCACTTTGTGTTTGCAACCACTCAGCCAACACCAATGCACTTTGGCTATGGGCCTTCATTCGCAGGCTCAATGTTTCTAACCCCTTCAACGCTATCCAGGCGTTGAAAGGACTCATGGTCGGACCGCAAGTTCGCAATACGCCGTACACTTCCGCCATTAGCTTTTCGCTACCCACCACAGCGCCACCGATACTACGTCCCTGGCCATCCAAATACTTAGTCGCAGAATGGACAATGATATCTGCCCCTAGTAATAGGGGTCGTTGTAAAGCGGGGGTGCAAAAACAATTATCAACAACAAGTAAACAACCGTGCCCATGAGCCAATTCTGCTAACGCTTTAATATCCGCAATTTCACAAAGAGGATTGGAAGGAGTCTCTAAAAAAAGGTATTTGGTATTATCTTGAATCGCGGCTTCCCACGCTTTCATATCGGTCAAATCAACAAAAGTGGTAGCGACACCAAACTTCTGTAAATACTTATCATAAAGTACATTTGTCGTCCCAAAGACACTCCGAGACGACACGATATGATCACCTTGTTGCAGAAAAGCGAGCGCTGTCGCTAAGATGGCTGCCATTCCAGAAGCCGTGGCAACACATTTTTCACCGCCTTCCATCTTAGCCAATTTATCTTCAAACGAGCTCACGGTTGGATTAGAGAATCGAGAATAAATATTTCCAGGTTCATCACCTGCAAATCGCGCTGCCGCTTGTGCCGCAGTATCAAACACGAAACTAGATGTTGCGAATATCGGCTCCCCATGAGAACCCAGCTCTGTTCTTAATTGCCCAGCCCTGATGGCTTGTGTTTCTATTCCAGCAGATTCCAATATTATCTGTAATTCCGCATTCTTATCTTCTGACACAGCTTAACCCTCAACGCTACTGCGCATTATGCAAATCAATTGTTTCGCTGCCCGGAGCTGCCAAATCCTGCTTCGATTCTGATTGTGCTACATCATTGCGCAAATTTTCTAAATGCTGCAAATATTGTTCACCGATATCACCAGTAATATATTCGCCATTAAAAACCGAACAATCGAATTGCGAAATATTCGGATTGCCCTCTTGTGCCGCTTCACACAAATCTTCTAAATCTTGGAAAATAAGCCAATCCGCTCCGATGAGATCCCGCACTTCATCTACCGTACGACCATGAGCAATCAGTTCTTTTGCTGATGGCATATCTATTCCGTACACGTTTTGATACATCACCGGTGGCGATGCCGAAGCAAAATACACTTTGTTCGCTCCTGCATCTCTCGCCATTTGTATTATTTCATTGCATGTCGTGCCACGCACAATGGAGTCATCCACCAGCAGTACATTCTTACCTTTAAACTCTAGATCAATCGCATTTAATTTCTGTCGCACTGATTTTTTTCTCTGCCCTTGCCCAGGCATAATAAATGTGCGGCCGATATATCTATTCTTAATAAAGCCTTCTCTGTACTTTGAGCCCAAATGATTGGCTAACTCAAGCGCAGAGGTACGACTGGTATCAGGGATGGGAATAACAACATCGATATCGTGATCTGGCCACACCTTTAAAATCTTGTCCGCCAGTTTCTCACCCATTCGTAAGCGGGCTTTGTAGACAGAAATGCCATCGATGATGGAATCAGGTCTTGCCAGATAAACGTGCTCAAAGATGCACGGAGACAAAACCGGATTTTCTGCGCACTGTTGAGTATACAGCTTACCATCGTTGCTAATGAATACGGCTTCGCCTGGCGCTATATCACGCTCCAACGTATATCCCAATGCAGACAACGCGACACTTTCTGAAGCGATCATATATTCTGTACCGTTTTCTGTTTCGCGTTTACCGAAACAGATAGGCCTTATTCCTTGAGGATCACGAAATCCTACAATGCCATAGCCAGTGATCATCGCAATGGCGACATACGCCCCGCGACAACGCTTATGCACTGCTGCAACGGCAGAAAAAATATCGGTCTCAGTGGGATTCAGTTTACCCAAGCATTGCAACTCATGAGCAAAGACGTTTAACAACACTTCGGAATCAGAGCTGGTATTGATATGACGCAAATCTGCTGTAAATAGGTCTTCTCCCATTTCAGCGGCATTCGTCAGATTCCCATTATGGGCAAGCGTAATCCCATAGGGGGAATTAACATAAAAAGGCTGCGCTTCAGCCGAGCTCGACGAACCCGCGGTAGGATACCTCACATGACCGATACCGACGTTACCCATCAATCGCTTCATATGGCTGGCTCTAAATACATCTCGCACCATTCCATTTTCTTTTCTCAGATGTAATTTACCTTCATCACAAGTTACGATGCCCGCCGCGTCCTGACCACGATGCTGTAATACTGTCAGCGCGTCATATAACGATTGGTTAACATTCGATTTGCCAACAATGCCGACAATACCGCACATTTACTTCACCTCTACGTTTCTCAAAAAATAAGTTAACTCTTGGGGTTTTTACTGAATGACTAACCCAAAAATTGTGACATTAAGGATTCTGCATTTTCTCTGCTCCAATCCTCTAACATCATCACGTGTGGAATAAGCACTGACTCTTGCCACCATTCATCCAAAGAAAATATTTCAAACCAATGTAAAGTGCCAATCACCACTAATACGATGACCATTCCTCGCACTGCACCGAATACCATCCCCAAAAGCCGATCAGTCCCCGACAATCCCGTCGCTCGCACTATCTCTTTTACCAAACGGCTCACCAACGCACCCACCACTAGCGTTGCTGCAAATAGTAATACAAAAGAAGCCGCCGCCCGAGTGGAGTGAACAGGAATATAATCCGAGAGCAGCATCGATAAGCTATTCGACAACAATCTCGCGATCAGAAAGGCGGCAATCCAGGTTGCCAGAGACATCGCCTCTCTAACAAACCCTCTCATAAGGCTTATTAACGCAGAAACACCCACGATGCCAAGTATCGCTATATCCGCCCAATTCATCAGTTACTTTTCTCTCTTTGATTCACTGCGTGGAGAACTTCTAATAGCGCTCCTATGTAGGTTGAACTAGTTTATTGAACGACTCATGGCACATATCGAATGAGCATAATATCCTTCAATTTTAGCTCGCTTTCTAACTGGGCTAACACCTCTTCGGCTTTTTTTCTTTTCAGCTCAGGCCCCACATAAACACGAGTCATCGCACTATCATTATCGGTAGTTGTGCCTCTATTTGTAGTCGTGCCTGGCAGCGTCTCCAAATACGCATTGTAACCTTGCTTTTGCAGCTTGCCGACCAATTCTTGGGCATTATCCGTTTTTTTAAAGCTGGCCAACTGTATCGTCCACGCTCCCTGAAAAGAACGCTTTAGGTTCGTACTCGTTGCCACTGAATCATCAGCATCACCTTCGATGCCATTAGATCCGACACTATCAGAGTCAACATCCTCAGCTATGAAAGCCAACCGGTCCGCATTAATTTGATTAATTGCATTTTGCTTACGCGTATCACTGGATGCCACCAAAGGAATAGTGCTAAACACGGCAGGCTGATCCGGTAATTGCACCGCATCCAACATGGAATCACTAGCAGGTCTATCCAATAAATTAGGCAAAATAACGACTGCCGCCCCCACTAAAACGACTGCACCCACTACCCGTTGCTTTAATCCGTCATCCAAAATCCAATGCCTCTATAATTTCGATCCTTCCTTTCATAATTCTTGCCGCTCATTTTGAGTATAGAATTGTAAGGCTTCCGCCACTGTGTAGAAAGAGCCAAAGACTACAATTAGGGTTTTTTGATCATTAATCAAAGACAGATGTAATAGCGCTTCTCGTACGGTAGTAAAACACTGCGCATTATCTATATGATTCGTTTGCAAAGACGAATGTAACTGTTCAATTGTGGACGCTCTTGGTGCATCCAAAGATGCTATTAACCAACTATCCACAACACCACTCATCACTTTAATAACCGCATCGCTGTCCTTGTCCTTAAGCGCACTATAGAGAGCAATGACCTTATTGTATTTTAGGCGAATTTTTACAAGTTGCTCTGCAAGATAGCTAGCGGCTTGCTCATTGTGAGCAACATCAACCAATACCGTCATCTTGCCAATATTGAGCTGTTGCAACCGCCCGGCCAAACTAACCTTTTCAATACCTGCTATTACCTGATGATTAGCTATTTCAAAAGGTAAGAATGGCAACACTTGTAAAGCAACGCAGACATTAGCTAACGGAATTTTAGTCGGAGGTAATCCATTTATCGCGACCGGGTCATTCCTCTCATCTATGCCCTGCCACCTCCATTTAGCACTCCCCTGCCTAACCTCTATGGCTGTTGTATCAAATAGGGTTGTTGCGTCAAACTGAGACCTGGAAATAAAAGGGAAGGCCCTTTTGGTTAGCTCCTCCTGCACCATTACCGGCAAATTATCGGCACCACTAATAAACGGTTTACCATCCCGCATAATCGCAGCCTTTTCAGCGGCAATGGATTCCAAAGTTGTGCCCAACCAATCCGTATGATCGAAACCAATACTGGTGAGAACAGAGACATCAGGTTCTACAGCATTGACCGCGTCTAATCGTCCTCCTAACCCCACTTCGAGCAAGAGAACATCTAAGGGCTCTCTTTTAAAAAGCCAAAGCGCTGACAGCGTTGCAAATTCAAAATAAGTTAAAGAGATGCCCTGACGGATGTCATCTATTGCAGAAAAACTTTCACAGAAACTTTGATCTGATACCATCCGACCATTGATACGAACTCTTTCGTTATACTGAAGCAAATGGGGTGATGTATAGGCTCCAACACACAATCCGGCCTCAAGCAACACTGACTCCAATGCCGCTATAGTGGTTCCCTTGCCATTAGTGCCTGCGATTGTCACCACAAATGGCGTCGGCGAGAGAACCCCCGCTCTATCAGCAACCTGCTGAACGCGATCCAATCCCAGTTTTATCTCGGACGGATGCACGGACTCGATATAATCAAGCCACTTTGCTAGCGACTTTTTAGGTTTCATGGATCAAGTTACACCAGCATTCGTTTTAGCGAAAAAGTTCACTAATCAACGCAATCATTATTCTGAAAAATTTAACTTAAAAAAGAGAATTATCGAACAACGAAAACCCTGCTATGCGGAATCCATCGCTAATCTTAAGTTCCGCATAAATTGACATAACTCTTCTGGGATTGAACCGGGATTATCCTGGCGATCCTTCATACGGTTTACAATGGCACTGCCAACGACAACACCTTCTGCTACTTTCGACACGGCGGCCGCTGACTCAGCGTCTTTAATTCCAAAGCCAACGGAAATGGGTAAATTAGTATGGCGAGCCATAACGGCCATTTTCTCAGTCACTTCAGCCACATTCAGACTGGCAGCCCCCGTTACGCCTTTCAAAGAAACATAATAAATGTAGCCTGAACTGGCATCAGATATAATTTTAATCCGCGCTTCGGTAGTCGTCGGTGCCACCAAAAATACCCGTGACAATTCATATTTATCCGTCAACGCAATATATTCATCTGCCTCTTCGGGAGGTAAGTCGACAATAATATTACCGTCGACTCCCGCTTCATGAGCAGCACGGATAAACTTTTCATACCCCATCACTTCTATCGGGTTTAAGTACCCCATTAAGATAATTGGCGTCGTATCATCTTTCTGTCGGAATTCTTTCACCATTGCCAGAACGTGAGTCAAACTCACATCATGTGCAAGCGCTCTCTCAACTGCCTGCTGTATCACAGGCCCATCGGCCATGGGATCGGAAAATGGCACTCCCACTTCCACAATGTCAGCGCCGCCTTCCACCAAGGCATGCATCGCCTTAACTGTGCAATCTGGCTGAGGATCTCCAGCCGTCAGGTAGGGTATTAATGCAGTTTTATTTTTCGCCTTGAGTTGTTCAAAGCAAGCCTTAACTCGGCTCATACGGATCTCCGTATATTAAAATCAGAATGGATGTTGATATGATTGTTAGGGATGACTACCACTAGCACGTACTCCCTAATCCGATTCAGGCGCGAGACCCAAGCCGATACCATCAATGTCTGCCACTGTATGAATATCTTTATCACCTCGTCCCGACAAATTAACAATGATAACTTGATCCTTGTCCATCGTGGGCGCGAGTTTCTCTACATAAGCCAATGCATGACTAGACTCTAACGCCGGCATAATACCTTCAACTAAAGTCAACTTCCTAAATGCGGCAAGTGCTTCATTGTCATCTACAGATACATAGTTAGCGCGACCAATATCTTTTAACCAAGAGTGCTCTGGCCCCACTCCTGGATAATCTAAGCCTGCTGATATGGAATGTGTATGAATAATCTGTCCGTTATCGTCTTCCATCAGATAAGTCCGGTTTCCATGTAAGACACCCGGTCTGCCTGCGGCAAGTGGAGCCGCATGTTGGCCTGTTTCAATACCCAATCCAGCAGCCTCCACTCCATACATAACAACACTCTCATCCTCCAAAAAAGGATGAAACAAACCAATCGCATTGGAGCCCCCGCCAATACAAGCTACCAGAGCATCAGGCAGCTTTCCTTCTTGCTCCAGACACTGACGCCGAGCTTCTCTCCCGATAACACTTTGAAAATCACGCACCAACTGGGGATATGGCGCAGGTCCAGCGACGGTACCAATGATATAGAATGTATCATCTACATTGGTCACCCAATCACGCATGGCCTCATTCATCGCATCCTTTAAGGTTTTCGATCCCGAGGTTACCGGGAAGACATCCGCTCCCAAAAGTTTCATACGATAGACATTGAGCGCCTGACGCTTTACATCTTCCACGCCCATAAATATCTGACATTTCATGCCTAATCGTGCCGCCACTGTCGCCGTCGCGACACCGTGTTGACCAGCACCAGTCTCGGCTATGATTCTGGTTTTCCCCGAGTGCTTTGCCAATAACGCCTGCCCAATCGTATTATTAACTTTATGCGCGCCGGTGTGATTTAAATCTTCTCGCTTAAGATAAATTTTGGCGCCACCAAGTTGTTGGGTCCACCGTTTTGCAAAATACAACGGTGATGGTCGACCCACATAGTGCGCGAGATCGGCATCAAACTCCGCCAGAAAATCCGCATCATTCATTAACCGCCGGTACATTTCATCAAGATCATCCAAAGCACTCATTAGCGTTTCAGAAACAAACCGACCACCGTAAGGACCAAAATGCCCTTTGTCATCAGGATACGAAGAATAATTTATCTTACCGCTGGACACTGTTAACTCCCGTTATAAATTCAGCTACTTTTTTTGGATCTTTGATTCCTTTGCTCGCCTCTACTCCACCACTAACATCCACTGCATAGGGGAGAGTTTCTGTAATGGCACTCTCTACATTGCCAGGTGTTAAGCCACCGGCCAAAACAATCGGTGTAGACAGCACATCTTCGCACTCGACTTCACTCTGATCGTCACGAACCCAGCTCCACTCGAAAACCTCTCCAGTACCACCTGGTACTCCAGGTTTATAAGCATCGAGCAACAGTGCAGATGCGGATGGATACCCAGTCAATGCATCCTCGATCGATTGCTTGCTCTTAACTCGAATGGCTTTAATGTAGGGAAGAGTAAATTGCTCGCAAAACTGAAGAGATTCATTCCCATGAAACTGAAGACAATCTATCGCACACTGGCTTATCACCTCTTCGACAGTCGCTTTTTCAGCATCAACAAACAAAGCCACTTTCGACACAAAAGCGGGTATTGCAGAGCATATCTCAGCGAGTTTTTTAATGCTTACCGCTCTAGGGCTTTTTTCGTAAAGTACAAACCCCAACGCATCGGCTCCACAATGAACCGCCCAAAGGCCGTCCTCAATGGAGGTAATACCGCATATTTTCACTCTCGTTCGCATGAGTAACTGCCTGACAAAAAGCTCACTAAGATCGACTCGGGCCTCGTATATTTCACCGGTAGAGCCTTAGAAAAGGGGTGTAATTCTATCAGATTCTAGCGACAAATGTTGGCCAGAATCGTCGCTTCAATCGAATCACACAGGCAAATAAGGCATCACCGGAATCTTGTAATCAGCCATGGGGATTTCAAACTCCTTTGGATACTCTACGCCCACAAAATAGAGACCGAAAGGCAGTGCTGTAACCCCGCCTTTGGTCCTATCTCTATAATCCAACACCTCTTTTGCCCATTCCACAGGATGTTCACCGCTGCCAATACTCATCAACACCCCCACGATATTCCTAACCATATGCTGTAGAAAGGCATTGGCTTTGATATCCAATGCAATGACATCGCCTACTTTTGTTATTTCCATAGAATGCACGCTTCTCACGGCGCTCTTAGCCTGACACGCGACAGCGCGATAAGACGAAAAATCATGCTTTCCCACAAGATAATTCGCAGCAGCCTGCATTGCCTCTAGGTTTAGAGGGCGGTAATTCCAAGTCATTTGAGTACTCAGTAATGCTTGCCGAACCGGACAGTTATAAATGAGGTAACGATAGGAACGGCTCTGAGCAGAAAATCGAGCATGAAAGTCATCGGACACTACCTTAGCCCAGCGAATACAAATATCCCTAGGCAAATTAGTAGTGCCCCCCATCACCCAGGCCTTGTCATTACGCTGAGAGAGAGTATCAAAGTGAACTACCTGCTGAGTTGCATGCACCCCAGTATCGGTTCTACCTGCACAGATCAACTTTACTGGATGGTCCGCAACAAATGACAATGCTTGTTCCAGCATCGCTTGTACCGTATTTGGCGTATGCTTTTGAGACTGCCATCCACAATACTGACTACCGTCATACTCGATACCGAGAGCAATACGCATAAACTACCGTCTCCACTCAACACTCAAAAACAAACATGCCCCATATAAGGGGCATGTTTATACACTGCTAACCACTAGAGTCAACCTCGATCAACCAACTCGTTGCAGCAACGTTTTCGCCTCCTCCTGCTGCTCGCCATTACCTTCGATAAGCACCTCATCAAGAATATCTTTGGCCCCATCTCTATCGCCCATATCAATGTAGGCTCTTGCCAAATCTAATTTAGTGGATGTTTCATCTGCGTCAGAGAGGAAATCCATATCGTCATGACCTTCTTCAGCACCCGTATCCATAATTTGGGTATCATCATCCGCTGCTTCTGCGACAGATTCCATTCCCTCATCGAGAGAATCCTCATCGAGAGAAAAGCTATCGTCTAAATCTGCATTCAGAGTTTCATCTAGCTCAAAATCAGTTTCAGTATCGGCAAGCAGGTTTGTCTGCTCCTCCAGCTCCGCCAACCCTTCGATTGCTTCGCTTTCCGCTAATTCGATTTCATCATCAAGACTGAAGTCCATATCAATTTCTTCGGTGCTCTCAATGGACGCGACACTATCGGTATCATAAGAGCCGTCAGCTGTATCATGAGAGCCTTCAGCTGTATCATAAGAACCTTCAGCTGTATCATAAGAACTTTCGTCCGCGGTTAAGGTGCCATCAGCAGAAACAGCGTCATCTGGTCCCTCTACATCTGCGATACTCTCTATATCGGTAGCTTCATCTTCAGTGAGTTCGTCATCAAGGCTGAAGTCCAAATCATCATCTTCAAGACTTAAATCCAGCGTTTCATCAGTAACATCTTCTTCAAGAGCGGTTTCATCTTCACCAAAATCCACCGGCTCACCCAAACCACCGGCGCTATCCACTGCCAAGGTTTGATCCGTATCGTCGAGTGAAAAATCATCCTCACCAAAACCACCTTCCGAAAGCCTCTCTTCTAAGTCATCCAATGATGGCAGCGCTTCTTCACTTTGATCATCTGCCGTCTCAAAAGAAAACTCAGTATCTTGGGTCTCTTCGCCATCGAGCGAGAGATCCAATCCAAGAGAGTCTAGGGTGTCATCTGTGGCAACTACAGCCGTATTTTCATCGCCATGTACTTTTAAGCTCAACTCAGCAACCGCAGCATTAACGTCCGCATCACCGACTTCTTTTAGTATTTCCTCATGTAAGCTAAATTTATCAGCCTCACCCGTTTCCACAAAAACTTCTAACAATTTAAGTCTGACATCAGTTCTATCGGGATGACCCGAAATGGCTTTTTCCAACATTTCTACGGCTTGTGGAAAACGCCCATAAGCAATGTAAATGTCCGCCTCGCCGATTACATCTCCAAGCTCTTCTTGTTCAGCAGACTCCTCAATCTCGGAGTCGCTCTCCTCCGCACTATATTCATCTTCTAGCTGTGCCCCTTCCTGCTCAAATGATTCTTCATCGGTCAATTCTGAGGTACTAAATTCCTCATCGAAAGGCTCAAGCTCGTCTTCTTCTTTCTTTCTACGCCCCATAACAAACATCACGCCAACGACAACGAGTATCAGTATCACGGCACCAATATAGATTGAATTCGACATTAGCTGATCGAATAATCCAGGAGACTGAGGCTCTATAGAAACAGCGCTATCCATCTCCGCTGCTGCCTCTTCAGATTCGGAGCTAATCTCTTCAACTATGATTTCTTCGGCTACAACCTCTTCAGCTTCAACATTCCCCTCTTCGGTATAGTTAAAATCAACAGCTTCACCGTCTTCAGAAGTGGACTCAGTCTCAGCTGTTTCGAGTGTGGCAGTTTCAAGATTAATCGGTGAGACTTCTAAAGATGAAACCTCCTCAGAGTCAGAAGCTTGTTCTGCAACAGTCTCCAACGTTTCATATTCCTGGCCCTGAGCCAACTCATCCTGTTGTTGCTGCTGCAACTTACGAGTCAGCTCTTCCAACTCCGCCATTTTCGACTGTAACGCGGCAATTTGATCATTTTTTAAAGAAATAAGATCTTCTGTAGTTTGAACCTGAGTGGTCAACTCATCGACCTTACCTCTCAAATCTCGGTTTTGTAATTTAAATCCTTCCAACTCTTCACTGTTAATAGCAGTAGATGTACCACCCTCAACTCCACTGACAGCACCCTCATCGCCTACTGCATTACCTTCACTCAAGCCTTCCCCAGCATCGGCAGAAACCAACTTAAGATTTCCACCCATGTTGGAATCCGTGTCGGTAGAAGTTAATCCTCGAGCCGTACCATCTATTTGAGCAGCTTCAGTCTCATCGGCTCGGGCTTTCCGTTTTTCCGAGATCTTCGCCCGCCACGCTCGATTTTGTCGCGCTACTTCCTCAATCGCCTGTCGTGTTGTTAATTCTCGCGTTTGATTGACATCAGGCATTCTTAGTACCTGACCTGATTTCATCATATTAATATTTTGATCAATAAAGGCAGAGGGGTTTTCCCTGACTAAGGCAACCATGGTTTGTTGCATGGAAACATCATCAGATGGTTTTAGTCTTTGGGCTACGTCCCATAGATTATCGTTACGCTGAGTTCGATAGGTTGTATTCGAATGCACAGTAGGAGTAGCGTCATTTACCGGAGAATAAACGACTTCGGATTCTTCAACGATGGAAGTGGGCGAAGAACTAGTAGATGAAGAGCTAGACGGTGAGGACATGCTAGATGAAGCTGGAGATTCTTGGCTGGCAGAAGGCTGCACAGGAGCCGATACCAAACTTTTTTCAGCCACTGCAATAACTGGCGGTAAGTCATCAGCAAATACCGGGGGATCAAGCAACAACGTATACTCTCGTAACAAGCGACCCGCTGGCCAATGTACTTCCACCAAGAAATTAAGGAAGGGCTCTGTGACTGGCTTTCGAGAAGTCACCGTAACATAGCCAGTGCCATCCTCATTGAGTTTCACATTGAAACTTATGTCACTGAGAAAATAGAAACGTTCAACCCCCGCATTTTTAAAATCTGCCCGTGGCGCTAAACCAGGCAAAATTTCCTCTGCGCTTAAATCCCGAGTATGCAATAACTCAATCTTTGCGTTGAGAGGCTGATTTAAATAAGACTCAAGTTTGATTTCCCCAACACCAAGAGCACTCACTATTTGAGGAAGAAAAGAGATAATGCCAATAAATGCGATCGCCAGCTTGCGAAACATTAGTTGTTCCTTATTTAAATTTGATTAATACATCTTTGAAGGTGTAGCACACTGCCAAATTTGTCCGCTAATAAATATATATGCAATATTTACTCACTCTTCAACCTAACTACCCATACTAGGACAGTAAAATAGTCGATTACATTGAGCTAACGACAAAGTCAGCTAATTTAAACTGCTATTAAATGCTCTATCTACACAGGATAGAGCATTATTACAGTATTTACCGGCTTTACCTCGAACGTGTCAGACATAACAACGTTAAGTATCAATTATAAATAATCTTTTATCAATAACTCCGCTATTTGAACACTATTTAAAGCCGCCCCTTTACGCACATTATCGGCAACAACCCAAAGATTAATTCCATTAGGATGAGAAATATCTTCGCGAACACGTCCTACATAAGTCGCATCACCTCCTGCGGATTCCGTCACTGCTGTTGGATAACCACCATCCTCCCTACTATCTAATAGCTCTATGCCATCAGATTTTTTCATTAACTCCCAAACTTGCTCTGCTGTTATTTTTTCTTTCGTCTCAATATGTACGGCTTCCGAATGACCATAAAATACGGGTATACGAACACAAGTTGGGTTTACCACGATTTTTTCGTCACCAAATATTTTCTGTGTTTCCCAAACCATTTTCATTTCTTCTTTGGTATAACCGTTCTCCATAAACACATCGATATGCGGCAAAGCATTGAACGCAATTTGTTTCGGATACACTTCAGCTTCGGCCGGCTTCCCACTTAACAGCTCACTGGTTTGTTTTACTAATTCAGTAATCGCTTCTTTACCTGTTCCTGATACCGCTTGATAGGTACATACGTTGATACGGTCAATACCCACAGCGTCATAAATAGGTTTCAATGCCACTAACATTTGAATGGTCGAACAATTTGGATTAGCGATGATATTGCATTTTTTATAATCCGCAATTTTTTCTGGATTCACTTCGGGTATGACTAGCGGAACGTCATCGTAGTATCGAAAGTGAGAGGTGTTATCGATGACCACGCACCCGGCAGCACCCGCGATAGGCGCATACTTTTCAGATAAACTACCCCCAGCAGAAAACAATCCAATTTGCACTTTTGAAAAATCAAAGTCGGCTAAATCAGTAACCATATGCGCCTTGCCTTTGAACAACAAAGTTTTACCCGCTGAGCGAGATGATGCTAGGGGATATAATTTACCCACGGGGAAGTTGCGTTCTTCCAATATCGTCATCATGGCTTCGCCCACGGCACCGGTTGCTCCCACTACTGCGATATCATACGTTTTTGACATGTTACTTATTCCTATAAATTTTCTATTATCTATTTCATTTACTGACTTAGGTCGAACCCAAACTCTATTAAGATAAAACCAGATTCGTAAAACACGCTTAACTGAAAATACTTTTACTTCAATTGGCCCGCAACAAGATCACCCATTTCTAGAGTTCCCACCTCACGGCATCCGTCGGTTAAGATATCCACCGTGCGATAGCCCTCATCCAATACTAGGCTAACGGCTTGCTCGATTTCATCCGCCACCTCTCCTAAATTCAAACTGTAACGAAGCATCATCGCAGCGGATAAAATAGTGGCCAATGGGTTTGCTTTATTTTGACCTGCAATATCCGGAGCGGAACCATGACAAGGTTCATACAAGCCCTTACCTGATTCATCCAAGGATGCAGAAGGCAGCATGCCGATTGAACCCGTGAGCATGGAAGCTTGGTCTGACAGAATATCGCCGAACATATTCCCTGTGACAATCACATCGAACTGTTTCGGCTCACGGACTAATTGCATCGCCGCATTATCCACGTACATATGACTTAGTTCCGCTTCGGGATAATCATTCGCCACCTCTTCCATACGCTCACGCCATAGCTCCGTCACTTCAAGCACATTGGATTTATCCACAGAGCACACCTTTTTACCACGCTTCATGGCCATATCGAATGCCACTTTGCCTATACGATTAATTTCCGATTCGCGATAAACGTAGGTGTTAAAACCTTCACGCTCACCGTTTTCTAAAGTTCTAATTCCACGAGGCTGGCCGAAGTAAATTCCACCAGTGAGTTCTCGCACAATAAGAATATCCAAACCCGATACCACTTCTGGCTTAAGCGACGACGCGTCCGCCAGTTGAGGATACAATATCGCGGGACGTAAATTAGCGAACAAACCTAAATTAGAACGAATGGCTAACAAGCCTTTTTCAGGGCGAATCGCAGAATCGATTTTATCCCACTTAGGCCCACCCACCGCACCAAACAAGATGGCGTCTGCCTCTTTTGACTTCGCTAAGGTTTCATCCGGGAAAGGTTTTCCGGTGGCATCTATGGCCTCACCACCCAGCAACGCATGATCAAACTCGAGTCCAAGCTGATGCTTTTCATTAACTACGGCCAGCACCTTATGCGCTTCTGCGATGATTTCAGGGCCAATTCCATCCCCATTTATAATCAATATCTTATGAGTCATTATTCATGTATCTCTTTAATTGTTAATCTGTCTATTTAACTGTTAATTTATCTCGTACTAAAAGAGAAAGGTCTTTACTTAATAACGTCAAACATCCATGGTGACTGTTGACGACTTTGACTTTCAAACGCCTTAATAGCATCGGCATCCTTCAGAGTAAGACCAATATCATCCAAGCCATTTATCAGGCAGTATTTCCTAAACTCATCTACTTCAAATGGAATATCCTCAGCGCCCTTTCTTGAAATCACCTGACCCTCTAGATTAACCGTGAGAGAAAAATCTTCCTCGGATTTCGTAGCTTGGAACAAGACTTCCACATTTTCTTCAGATAAAACAATAGGTAGCAACCCATTCTTAAAACAGTTATTGAAAAATATATCAGCAAAACTCGGTGCAATTACCGCTTTAAAACCAAAATCCAACAATGACCAAGGGGCATGCTCTCGGCTAGAACCGCAACCAAAATTACGGCGAGTGATCAACACCTCCGCCCCCTTATAGCGCGGTTGATTCAGAATAAAATCCGTGTTGATTGGACGATTACTGCAATCCTGGCCAGGCTGTCCCTCATCTTCGTAACGCCACTCATCGAACAAATTGGGCCCGAATCCAGTGCGCTTAATTGATTTTAAAAATTGCTTAGGAATAATTTGATCTGTATCCACATTCGCTCGATCTAATGGCGCAACCAACCCATCAAAACTCTCAAATTTATTCATCGTTTGCGACCTCTCTAACATCCACAAAGTGACCGGCAATGGCTGCCGCTGCCGCCATGGCAGGACTGACCAAATGAGTACGTCCGCCGTAGCCCTGACGACCTTCAAAATTTCGATTAGAAGTAGAGGCGCAATGCTCCCCCTCACCCAAGCGATCAGCATTCATCGCCAAGCACATAGAGCATCCTGGTGCTCGCCACTCAAACCCTGCATCAATAAAAACTTGATCCAAGCCTTCTTCTTCTGCCTGCTTCTTCACTAAACCTGAACCTGGAACCACCATCGCTTGAGTGACTTTATCGGAGACCTTTTGGTCTTTGGCAATTTCAGCAGCCGCTCTTAAATCCTCTATCCGAGAGTTGGTACAAGATCCAATAAACACCCGATCAGGAACAACATCAGACATCTTTTTACCCGGCTCCATACCCATATAGGTATAGGCTCTACGCATACCATCGGCTTTTACCGGATCAGATTCTGTCTCAGGGTCAGGCAACAACTCATCAATTCCAATGACCATTTCAGGTGAAGTGCCCCAAGAAACTTGAGGTGCAATTCCGCTACCTTCTAGATGAATAACCTTATCGAAATGAGCCCCTTCATCACTCTTAAATTCTCGCCACGCTGCAACACTCTGTGTCCACAAATCACCTTTAGGCGCATAGGAACGACCTTTGAAATAGTCGATAGTCACGTCATCAACAGCAATCATTCCGGAACGAGCACCGCCCTCTATGGCCATATTACACAGCGTCATTCGCCCTTCCATGCTGAGACCTTCAATCGCCTCACCGGCAAATTCAATGGCATGCCCAGTTCCACCTGCTGTACCAATACGACCGATAATAGCTAATGCTACATCTTTAGCGGTGACACCCGACTGCAATTTGCCATCCACTTTAATGAGCATGTTTTTCATTTTCTTTTGTATCAAACACTGAGTCGCTAATACATGTTCAACCTCGGAGGTGCCAATGCCTTGCGCCAAAGAGCCATAGGCTCCATGGGTCGAAGTATGTGAATCGCCGCAAACTATCGTCATACCGGGCAAAGTTGCCCCCTGCTCCGGCCCAATAACATGCACTATGCCCTGGCGCGTATCATTCACTTTGAACTCTACAATTCCGAACTCTTCACAATTATCATCCAGAGTTTGAACTTGTATCTTTGAAATAGGATCTGTAATTTCGCTACGCTTACTTATGGCTGGCTTACTGACAGATGACGCACCCCCACTATCTGGCTCATCGCCAGCTTCTATAGTGGTAGGGACGTTATGGTCTGGCGTGGCAATGTTGGCGTCAATCCGCCACGGCTTTCGGCCTGCAAGTCGCAAACCTTCAAATGCTTGCGGAGATGTCACTTCATGAATTAAGTGACGATCGATATAAATCAATGCCGTTCCATCGTCTCGCTCTTTTACCAAATGAGCTTGCCAAAGTTTGTCGTATAAAGTCTTAGCCACGGTGCCCTCCTAATATTTCTCATTATCTCAATTTGAAGCAATGATAAGCGCAAGCCTCAAATAAAACAAATTCATATTTGTTATGGATTCTATTACTATACGGAATACATGTTTTACTCTCCTCTCGAGGCCCCCGATGGATGTTCATGAATTACAGGCTTTCGTTGCCGTCACCGAATACGGTTCCTTTTCCGTTGCTGCCGAGAACCTGTTTCTCACGCAACCCGCCGTATCCAAACGTGTCTCTACATTGGAGGTAAGTCTCGGGATCGCCTTATTTGATCGCATCGGCCGGCGAATCAGCTTAACGGATGCCGGCAAAACGCTACTTCCTCGAGCTAAACAAATCCTTCTCGACATCGAAGATGCCACTCGCTCTCTATCCAACCTCTCAGAAGAGGTGTCGGGTACTCTTACCGTCGGCACCAGTCATCATATAGGACTACACCGATTACCCCCAGTACTACGCCAATTTTCAGAGCGTTTCCCTGCCGTTCAATTGGACATGAAATTCATTGATTCTGAAGAAGCCTATGAAGGTGTTTTACACGGGTCGCTGGAGCTCGGCATCGTGACGCTACCCCCCGAACCACAACGCTCAGTAGAAACTGAAAATATTTGGCATGATCCCCTGTGTTTTGTCATCTCGCCTGAACATGCTTTGGCAAACAACACCACTGTCGCCGCATTAGAGCTAGCTCAACACACGGCGATACTTCCCTCCTTTCAGACATTTACTCGCCGTATTGTCGAAGAAAAATTCAAGGAACAAAAACTGGTCATTGATGTGGCCATGTCCACCAATTATCTAGAGACGATTCATATGATGGTCTCCATTGGATTAGGCTGGAGCGTTCTGCCTGAATCATTACTCAATGAACAAGTACTCAAGCTTAACGTTAAAGATATGAAGTTCGCTCGGTCACTGGGTGTGGTTTACCACTCAAATCGAACACTTTCTAATGCGGCTAAACGCATGCTTGAATTACTACGGGAAAATGGTGAAAACTAAATTCAATTAAATCAAACTTACTCTGATCGTTCTCTAGCACAGCGCAACAAGCCTGCCACACTGATACAATCGGTAATTCGACCATCCATCACCATCTCTAGAGCCTCATTGAATGGTAATTTTTTAACGGTAATATCTTCCGTTTCTTCAAGCTCCATTTCGCCTAATTCAAGCTGTTCCGCGACGAAGACAAAACCTTCTTCATCTGTCACGGAATTCGAAGTATGTATGCGCATTAACTGACGCCAATTATGGGCGCTTAAACCCGTCTCCTCCTTCAACTCTTTTTTCGCGGTACTCAAAGGGTCGCCATCAAGTGGTGAGCCTCCCATGGGAATTTCCCAGGAGTATTCTCTTAATGAATAGCGGTATTGCCCTACCAGCCAAGTATTCCCATTTTCGTCTAAAGGAATAATACCGATCGCTTGACTTTTAAAATGAACACAGCCATAAATACCGGGGCCACCAGCAGGCGTGACAACCTCATCATGTCGTACGGAAATCCAAGGATTGTCATACACCTTTTTTGAACTACGCCGCTTCCAAGGGCCAAATCTTTCTAAGGCTTTTTTGATATTCATTACGTTTTTTCACCTGACTCTGCCCCTGGCTTAAGAAGGAAATAGGCCATGATAAAGGCGATCAAACTCACTATGGCGGCACTGGTAAAAGTAAAACTGGGATCAACCGAATCCCAAAGATAACCCGACGCCAAGGCACCTACTGCACCCCCAGCCCCATAGGCAACACTGCTATAAAGTGCTTGGCCCTGCCCCGCATGCGGACCTCTAAAATACTGATGAACAATATGTATCGCTCCGGCATGAAAGGTACCGAATGTCGCTGCATGCAAACACTGTGAAAGAATCAAAAGACCAAAATTCTCCGCGAAATACCCAATCATAAACCACCGTATCGTCGCTAAACCCAGGCTCAAAAGGATCACCTTTCTTGGCCCCAGCTTAGACATGACAACATGCATCACAATAAAGATAAGCACCTCAGCAATAACACCCAACGCCCACAGCCAACCTATCGCAGTTCTCGAATAATCGATACTCTCTAGATACAATGAAAAAAACGTATAGTAGGGACCGTGAGAAATTTGCATCAGAAAACAGGTAAGGAAAAACACCCACACTTCTGTTTTCGCCAAAATCCGCACGAAGCTCAGACCTCGCTCCCCCACGTTATGATTGGGTTTGTCGTTGAATAGCAGCGAACTCAGCCAAATACTCGCCATCAATATCACGATTATCCAAGGCAACATTCTGACACTCACTTGATCAAATAGAATGCCCCCCGCAACCACCGTCGCAATAAACCCTACCGACCCCCAAAGTCGGATCAAACTATAACGCTCTGTGGCAGGCGGATTAGACAAATGATTGAGCGTAATGACTTCGATCTGTGGTAACACCGCGTTCCAGAAAAAACTGAAACAGGCCATCACCGCAGCGATCCACCAATAATCCGTCGAGAAAAAAATGAGAGAAAATGATAGAAAGGTAAATAAGGCACCCATGCGCACAATGCGAATCCGCTGCTGACTTCGATCAGCAACCCACCCCCATAAATTGGGCGCAATGATTTTTGTTCCCGCAAAAATAGCCATCAATTGCCCAATAGCTATCGCGCCAAAACCCAGGTCTTTTAGATAAAGCCCCCAATAAGGTGCCAAAGCTCCTAGAACAGCAAAGTAGGTAAAATAAAAAAAAGAAAGCCGCCAATAAGGCAGCTCTTCTGTTGATCCCGTCATTATTTGGGACATTAAGGCTAGTTGCCCTGGGGGCTATTTTGGGGAGTCGCAGGAACCATTGGGGTCCCACTTTGGATGTCCCCGTTTTGCGCCCGATGCCGTAAGACATGATCCATCAATACTATAGCAACCATCGCTTCCGCAATGGGCGTTGCTCGAACACCGACACAGGGATCGTGCCTTCCTTTCGTTACCACTTCCGCAGGCTGTCCTTGTCTATCAATACTCTTGCCAGGAATTAACAAACTGGATGTGGGCTTGAGCGCGATATGTGCCACGATGTCCTGTCCCGTGGAAATCCCCCCTAAGATGCCGCCGGCATTATTACTGAGGAATCCCTCTGGCGTCATTTCATCACGATGCTGTTCGCCCCGATGCTCAACGCTATCAAAACCAGCGCCAATCTCGACTCCTTTCACCGCGTTAATACTCATCAAAGCGTGGGCAAGTTCCGCATCGAGACGATCGAATACTGGCTCTCCTAAGCCGGGATGAATACCGGATGCAACAACCGAAACTTTAGCTCCAATCGAACTACCTTCTTTGCGTAACTTGCCAATCAGCTCTTCCATTGCAGGCACAATATCGGGATCAGGCGAAAAGAAAGGGTTTTGACACACGGCATCCCAATCAAACTTTTGGGGTTTAATGCTGCCCATTTGAGAAAGGTAACCTCTCACCTGGATATTGTAGCGCTCTTTTAGGTATTTCTTGGCGATCGCCCCAGCTGCTACTCGCATTGCGGTCTCTCGTGCCGAAGCGCGACCGCCACCACGGTAATCTCTAACCCCGTACTTTTGCGCATAAGCATAATCCGCATGACCGGGTCGAAAGGTGTCTTTAATGTTGGAATAATCTTTCGATTTCTGGTCTTGATTCCGAATCAATAACCCAATGGATGTACCCGTGGTTTTCCCTTCAAAGACACCCGATAATATTTCTACCTGATCCGGCTCTTTTCGCTGGGTGGTGAATTTGGATGTTCCCGGCTTACGTCGATCCAAATCCACTTGCAGATCAGACGCTGTCAGCATCATTCCAGGGGGACAACCATCAACGACGCAACCAAGAGCGACACCATGACTTTCCCCGAAAGTGGAAACTGAAAACATTTTTCCGAAAGTATTACCAGACATGCGATTCCGTCACCTTGAAATAAGTGCTTTACTTGAACTTAGATGATTCTAGTCGATATATTTCTAAGCCCCTGATTGAGAGGGCGGATTGTATCAGACTAACACCCACCTTTCTTTTTGCGCTAGATAAATTCCTGTCGGTATTGCTGTAGCTCTTTAGCCGTAAAAACAAACACACCATGGCCACCATGTTCAAAATCGATCCAGGTGAAGGGCACTCGGGGAAACGCCGCTTCCAATGCTTGATCCGAATTACCCACTTCGCAAATCAAGGTGCCTGAATCCGTCAAATAATCAACAGCTTGGCTTAATATTCGACGTACAATATCAAGGCCATCGTCTCCGGATGCTAGGGCCAAGCGAGGCTCCTTTAAATATTCGGCGGGTAAAGACGCCATCTCCTCGCCTCCCACATAAGGCGGATTGGAGACGATTAAATCATACTGTGATTGACCCGCCCCCAACGCATCAAAGCAATCTGACTGGATTAAGGAAACGATATCATCAACACCATGGTTATCGACATTTTGTTGCGCAACCTCCAAAGCAGAATTGGAGAGATCAATGGCATCAACCTGTGCATGAGGCAAGCTCAAGGCCATCGCAATACCAATACAGCCACCGCCCGTGCATAAATCCAAAGCCCTATGCACAGAATCCACATCAACCCAGGGCTGAAACCCTTTTTCAATTAATTCAGAAAACGGGGATCGAGGGATCAATACTCGAGAATCCACATAAAAGGGAATTCCGGCAAACCAGGCTGTATTCGTCAAATAAGCCAAAGGAACTCGCTGCTCCACGCGCTGCGTGACCAAATCAGTGACTTGCCTCTTCTCTTCCAGGGTTAAACGTGAATCCATAATTCTGTTATCCACATCCCAAGGCAAATGCAGTACATGGAGCACCAACGCGACAGACTCATCCCAAGCGTCGTCAGTTCCGTGACCAAGAAAAACGCCGGCTTCATTCAGTCTACTGGTGGTCCAACGCAAAAAATCCCTTACAGTTTTTAAGTCATTTATGGCTGATTCGATATTAACTTGCACTCGTTGGTATCCCTTTGGGTTGGTGATGTAGTGATATGATTCTGTGGATTTCTTATTATTCTACCAAAAATTCAGTTATGGTTTCATCAAGAGCGTTAGGTTGATATTATGCGCTCTTCTAAAATTAGTGATGAATTGAGTGAGTTATGGAAAAAGCATACGCTAAGATTATCGAGGGAATAGGCGAAGATTTATCTCGACCCGGAATCGTTGACACCCCAAAACGGGCGGCGAAAGCCTTTCAGTACTTGAATAGAGGCTATGAACAATCCCTTGATGCTATCGTCAATAACGCCATTTTCCCCTCAGAAATTGATGAAATGGTCATTGTGAAAGACATCGAAATTTATTCTCTCTGCGAACATCATCTCCTCCCCTTTATTGGAAAATGCCATGTCGCGTATTTACCCACCGGCAAAGTCTTAGGATTATCAAAAGTCGCTCGCATCGTTGACATGTATTCCTGCCGAATGCAGATCCAAGAGAATTTAACCAAACAAATAGCTGATGCTATTGAAAGTGTCACGGAAGCCGCTGGAGTGGGCGTTATCTTACAGGCACAACACATGTGCATGATGATGAGAGGTGTCGAAAAACAAAGCTCATCCATGAAAACATCCGTGATGTTAGGAAAGTTCCGCAGTAACGCGCAGACTCGCTCTGAGTTCTTGTCGCTTATTGCCTGATAGCCGTCACTCTGTATTCGTTCCGATTATTGATAAGCCAGACTTTTTAATCTGGCTTTATTCCTCCCAGCTATTTCTATTCAACTTTCACTCATTTTGTCTATCTTATTTTCTTCGACTTAACCGCTGCGCAAAAGCCATATTGGCTATACCGACCTATTGCTCTGGATCACTAATTTGTTACTCCAAGAAATTGTAGATAAATGACCCCCGGCTCTCTTCCTAACAACATTAATTCATCTATTCTTAAAGTGAACATCACACTTCTAGTGACATTTAATATATTTACGAAATTGATTTATTGACGTACTTGAACGAGCCGCTAATCAGCAACTGGAGTATCAACTGTGACTAAACCCCATATTCTATGCGTCGAAGATCAATTAGTTATGCAGCGTATGATAAAAATCGCCTTGGCCAGCGACTTTGACGTCGATACAGCAGATCACGGATTAGACGGGTTTCAAAAAGCGGTAAAGAGGAAAGACAATTATGACCTGATCATCACTGACTTAAATATGCCTGAAATGGATGGTATAACGATGATCAAACGTTTACGAGCCCTCACTCGATTCTCCGGCGTCCCCATTCTAGTGGTCAGTACTGAATCTGAAACTTCCAAGAAAACTTCCGCGAAAGAAGCGGGCGCAAATGGCTGGATAGTGAAACCCATCGCCGCTGAAAAATTGTTAAAGGCAGCAAAAAAACTCACTCATTAGTTTTACTGCCCTCATTCACACAAACAATTAAGCCGACACATCAATTGTGGTACCTGTGGCCTCAAATGCGTTGACCTCTGCCACTTGCTGAAAACTTCGCAACCCTTCTCTTTCTTGCCGACTTAGATCTTGAGACTCATCTCTTCGTTCCGAATCATCACTGTCATTATCTCTGCTATTGGAGGAACCAAACGTATCGACTGAAGCTGGAACGCCTTCTTCAATCTCACTTTCTGACGACACCGAATCATCGATATCACGCCTAATATCCGCATCCCGTCTCGCATCATCCCGTTCACTCAGTTTGAATTCAGACTCTACTTCACGCTGTTCTGACTTTAATTGCTGTTTCGATTCAACTCCCTCACGGGTTTGTGCCGATACAGCACTGCGCTTCTCCTCTTGAGCCCTCTCTAGCTGTGCATCACTATCCTGTGTTTTATTTTCGGCAACCCGAGTTTTCGCTTTGTTCTGTAATGCGTCTCCTTTGTCTAGGTTTTGTTCCACACGTTCAGACAGACTCACTTCATCCTCTTTCAGTCTCTCGGAATTATCCTCGCGTCTTTCCTGTCGGCGGAGGGTTGCATCATCTTCCTCCCGGTGTCGAGGTTCATTGACGACACCCTCTACCGGATTTGCACTGGATACCCCAGCAGCACTATCTACCACAGTTGCACTGGATGCACTATCGCTATGAAGTACTTGCTGGCTTCCAGCTAATTTTTGCCCCCCTTCCAACGTTACTAAAGATTGGGGATTGTTTGTTTGTATTGCTACCACTGTCGAAGACCCAGAATCAGGCTTTCGTTCTGCTATCCCAGAACGATTAAAACCTGGCACTGACGCTCCCAGCGTACTTGCCATATTAATCATCGTTACTCTGCTCACAACTTACGACGTTGCCACTATATTACCACGCTATGCACGATGCATTTAGACCGAGTTGTTATCAGTTGGCCACCATTAGGATGGACAGCTATAAGATGATATTGGCCAAACTAGCTAGGTTAGGAACTTAAGGGCTAAAATTTAAAAGCTGGAACTAAAAAATGATGACAAAAGGTCCAATACTTAATGACAAGCAAACCAAATCCAAAATTCTTAATGTATTATCTGAGGACTCGCGCAGGACATGATTATGAACACTAGAAAATAGGTAGTTGTGTTTAAATTGTTGCGTTTATATTATTTGGTTTCGCTATCTGTTTGATTCTATTTTTTATTTATTTAGACTCTGAGGAAATAACAAAACAGATGACTATTGAGAGGCAGTTAATGACTCATCGAGTTAGGTATAAAACGCATCCTTTTGCAGTAATTAAGAATAAAAAGTACGCTCGATGCGGGTATGAAGACACTTATAAATTTTCGAGCAAGCTACGATTCATCAATCACCTTTTTGCTGAACTCTATAATTTTCGAACAATCCATACAGTCAATCACTTGATACTCTTCTAAATGATAATGGGGTTGGTATTTTTTTAGGTCGGCCAAGACAACAATCAACTTATCGCCGACTGTAATCGATACCTTGCCACTTCGAGCCAGCGATCTTCCTTCTTCAATATTTCCATACACGACATCATTAAGGTTTGCCTTAATGATAACACTTGCCGATCGCGTGCCCTCCAAAATAGGATTCACCTCTTTGACGGTGACAATCGCAACTATTCCGGAATTCAATTTAACACCCGTGAGAGACTCTTTAGGAAAATTTATCATTTGTATTTCACCTGATCCGCCAGCATGGGCTAGTCCCATAATCATTATTAAAAAAAAACTCAACCCATAGGCCAGCATTCTAAGTACTCCATTAATGCTAAGCATCACCGATCCGACAGACTTAGGTTAATATCGTGCCAATGTTCTTGGTACCCAAACACCTTGCCAGTGTTCGTATTTACCATGACTTGAATGAAATCTGCTTCAACCCAAATGCCGTGATGAAAATGATGCCATCTAACAATAAAAAAGGTGTCTTCGCCTACTTCTTGAAATTCAGCCATCACTTGTTTTGCGTCACTCGGTATCACTACCTCTTTCTCTACAACATCCAAACACGCCTTCTTCGTTAACGCCAACTTTGAAGATTGCATTAACGCATTCTGCATAAACCCCATTCTCGCTTCACTTTCAACATTATACTTTGCATCGAAACCTGTGATATTTTGATATAACCTTAATTTGTTGCGAGTGTAGGTATTTTCTACCGTCGTTGAAATTAACTGACAAGTAAGAATTTTCTGCAAGTACAGTAAGCCATTGTCCGCCCCTTTATTATGACACCGCTTTCGCAAGCTTGACCACAATGCTTGCTCAGAAACACTGTCCGAATCCCCTTCATATAGATCTGCAATAACTCCAACATTTATATCAAGTGTCATTCAATATACCTTTACCTTGATTTGTGACGTCGAACAATATTCGAATTTGCCGAATCAACTGCGTACTGAACCCACATATTCCCATGCTTAAATTCAACGATCCAAGCAAGCACATCTCGTACTCTACCCGGCTTTTCAGGATCCAGGCTCTCCGTCACTTCAATGTAACGCTGCTCCACCTTTCCGAGCAACGTGTACTTTTCATTACTATCATCCACCTTACCTTTTTCGGCAATAGAGATAGCTTCGATTTTATCCATAAACATTTATTCCCACAGGAACCAAATATATCATCGATCGTTTAGCAATATTAAAACCCGCTAAATACCGCGTTTGAGTCTTATCGATATTGTAAGTTAACTCGATTACCGCATCGTCCTTCTGCCCTTGATGGCAGGGTTTCTGTATATGGACTGCAGCACTTAACCAACCCGATGCAACGCCAATTTGAATAAGGTCAGTTTCAGAAATAACAACATATTGGCAATTATCCCATTGAGCATGATCAATAAAACCTGCTACTTTTTCTTCTTTATCTAATATGACTTCGAAATCTGATAGCGCGTACCGGACATTCATGGACACATCTAAAACTTGCCGCAATAACGTTGAGTCCCATTCTTCTACTGTACTAGCAAGACTAATGTCTAACTCTCCAGTGAATTGGGAAGCGGCTTGAGCTAATGTTTCTTTCAATACTTTCTCTTGTAACTTCAATCTAATATCCCTATTTATGACTATCTAAAAAGCATTTTAATATCAGCGACAACTTCACGTACTATACTCGACAGTTCGTTTAACGCATTAATAGAGGAAATTTGCCCTGCTCCGTTTCCAAGCAACACAGGTCTCATAGAACTATAATAAGCAGACCCAACATCAAAAAACACTTGAGAAATTCGATCTGGATCACACTTATGTGTCAAGGCCCACTTTGAATAAAATTTTCGCGCCATCGCTCTCGCAGCGTTATCCGGTATGTACATTCGAAACCCAATAAAATTCTGAGTCCCTCGATTAATGAAAGCATTCCCCAAAGAATCCTCCCACCCTGCAACGCAAATATTGAGATATACCAAATACCTTGGCACGCTCGGCACATTTCCCACTTGACCAACTTGAGTTTCTGAAAAATCGGTTTGCCCAAGGCAGAGGACACTATTCCAAGTTCCCGTTTGATCCGCTGGCGGATTTGCGACAGTTGGATCAACGAAATGCAAATGATTACCTGCAGGATTAATTATCGAGCCATGGCTTGCTTGGTGATAAGTATAAGAATTTCGTATTACCGACCCCCAATGAGAGACAGGAACAGTATTACTATTAAATGAACGTCGATACGCCCTATGATGGTCATTTTTTCTGAGAATTCTCGCAATTTCTCTCATTTCAGCACGAGTTGAAAGTCCATCGTTAACGTCTGCTTTTGTGTCGCTTACACAGACATGCCAATACCGAACCCTCATGGTTTCATCAGGTTTCGCATTAAAATCTTTGGGCGTCTCGAAAGAAAGACCGTTAAAGTCGACCTCCACCTTAAAATAGAAAAAAGGTTTATCCCAAGGATCCCATGGTTTGTGCTTATCTTCAAAAATAAAGTACGGAATGCGTTTTGTTGCTGGATCAATCACTCGATTATTAAATACAATTAAATTATCTAACGTACCGTCTTTCAACTTCGCACCAGTATGACAATGATAAATCGTGATTTTTACTTCAGTGTCATTTGGCACATTTTTTAACTGTACATTCATTTTCGCTTTAGAACTTGCTTTTATCTTGTCCGTCGGCGGCGAACTGGGCGGAAACCGACGACCATTGGTATTCGGCGAACAAGAATGACGGGCCCACTTAGCCGTTATCGTAGGCTCTAACTCAAGCTCTACCTCCTCAACTTCATCACTTTCAATCGGTCCAGCGACAGCAATAGATTCACCTATTTGCATTATTCATTCTCCAGTGATCAATTTCATGATTCCCCCCAGCCCTCAGCCACCGACATTTTCATACCGCTAAGCGTTTTCAAACAATTCGCAACACGCTCAGATATAATAATGACAAACGGGTACTCTGGTAAACGAAACATATCGAAGCCATGGGTAGCTTTTAGGTCAAGCGATAATGAATTCATTTGAGAAATAGTGCCAAATAAATTCTCAGCGTTATACGGCATACCCTCATCGCTATCCAACTCAACATCGCCATCATTTTCATAAATGGAATTCTCTGCATCGAGAGCATTCACGCAACCCACAACATTTAACGCAAAATACTCTTCCTCTAACTCAGACTTAGCCTTTGAGCTGCCGGTCGTTGGGTATGCTTCGAAATTTTTTACACCGGCTCGTTCCAAAGCCTGCAAAAAACGTTTATTCACAATAGGCGCATCAGCGACTTCAAAATAATCAGGTAATGCAGTACGGCTATTTTTCCCGAAAACAACACTCAAATTTAATGGTGTTTTTGAAAACTTTTTACCCTCTATCCAATCGCTCCCAGTACTCGCGTTGTTGCTAAGTAACTCTCCAAAGATAACTGAACTATCTTGTGATTCTAGGACATAGTACATTGCTGATTCCATTAAATTTGCACAATAAAACTAAAACTCTCTCGCACATGCTAAAGTAGTCTAGCGATCACTGTAATCTAACGATAACAGTAATCTAGCCGAGAGAGGCGATCAACTATTGATTTGCCATTAAAGATGCGGAGTTCATTTTTGACGAAGAAAATATCAGCTTGGTCGAATGAAAGCGGTGGATTGTGCCTCAATTATATCCTTGAAGAATGCTAATCAGCCTGTACCCTGCAGATTCGAGTAAAAACAATAGGCCTTCATTCCCAGGCAAATGCAACGCTCCCACCGCAATCATTGCATTACCCTCTTTCAAGCGAACCTGCATACGATCAAACATGGTGTGATTGCGGTTCTCCACCAATTGGCGCAAAAAAAGTGTCAACACTTTGCTGTTACTGGCAGACACATATTCATTATTCAGCTGTAGTAATCCAGCTATATCTTCCGACAAATAGAGTCTCAAAGTTTCTTCTAACAGCGTATCAATGGTATCGACCTCTGCAATTGTCTCCCGTAACATTTCCACTTGATCGGCGATACTGAGTTGCTCAAAAAGATTAATTTGTTCCATAGGACTTTCTAATTGATGTACCGGTTTTTTAAGAGAAATGAAACGCTCTTGTAATATTGCATCCATCGCTATCCCTTCTGATGACTTCGGCATAGAGAGCAACAAGGTTGCAGCCCAAGGTTTTAGTAGCGCGACCATCTGGGCATTGAAGGAAGCAGGCGTCAAACTTTCTACCACAACTTTTAACTCTTGCCCTGTGATGTAGTCACTGAGTCGCTTGCCATTTTGCAGTAACATTGTCCTTAGCATGAGTTGCTGTGAATGGGCATCAAACTTCGCTTCTAGCGTCAGGCTATCACAACTATTGATAAGACCTTTTAATGTTGAGCTAAATTGGGTAACCCGACTATCTGAGACATGCATCGTTCCCACTAAATAGCTGGCTTTCAATCCTGTCTTCTCAACCTTCCAAATAAGGCCGTGACTGAATCGGTGAATATGATTTTGCGAAAAAACCGGTTGGGAATAGCTTAGAAATAGGAATATAAAGGAAAATAGAATAACAGCAGCTACGCTAGCTCTTACGTTGACAAGGTATATTTCGAATCTCCAACGGTTATCCATTCGATAAAATCACTCCCACACTACAGACTCTCCACTAGCGGACCATGTCTCGAATAAATCACAGTACTTTTTGTCAATGGCATTTCTCTTCAACTTCAACGTTGGCGTTAAACAACCATTACCTACCGTCCAATCTTCTTTGGTAATAACAAGGCACGTAATTCGTTCATGCTTTTCTATCTGGGAATTGACCTGCTCCAACAGACTCGATAGCTCTTTAATTAAAAGTTCCTTATACTCCGCTTTAAGAATCCGCTCCTGAGCCACTAGGGATAGATTTAGCAAACAAATAGGTTGTGATAAATTCGCTCCCGTGACGCAGACTTGCTCCACGTGGTCATGACATAGCATTTTATCTTCTATGGGAACAGGCAATACGTATTTCCCTTTTTCGGTCTTAAACAGTTCGTTCACGCGCCCCGTTATTTTTAAATTACCTGCGTTATCAATAAAACCAAAATCGCCCGTTTTAAAAAAATGATCTTCTGTAAAGACTTCTGCTGTTTTCACCGGATCTTGATAGTAACCCACCATATTGCCTGGACTCTTAACTAACACCTCCCCCGTTTCACTTAATCGAGTGGTAACACCGGGATTACTTTTCCCCACATACCCTACCTTCTGATCGCCTTTTCGAGAACTGTGCGAGTAGGCCATATTTTCAGTCATACCGTAGACTTCGAGAATTTCAATGCCTAGACGCTTATACCACTCCAAACTATTTTGAGAGAGAGGTGCAGCCCCACTTAGCAAAAGTCGCGCCTTATCCAATCCCAGCGCCAAAAGAATTTTACGTTTGACCCAACGCGAAAAAACAGGAACACGCAGCAACCGATTTAACTTTTGCTCAGATAGGTCAGCTAACACCCCTAATTGTAATTTCGTCCAAATCCGAGGTACAGCGAAGAAAATAGTCGGCCTAGCTCTCTGAATATCCCCCCTAAAAGATTCCAATGAATCCGCAAAATACACAGGTACAGCTTCATACAAAGAAGCTAATTCCACAATAACCCGTTCAGCAACATGAGATAGGGGCAGAAAAGATAGCATTCTGTCCTCGCCGTTGATACCGTAAAATAATGCGGCATTGCTGGCTGTTATCGCCATCCCACCAAAAGTATGAACAACGCCTTTAGGCATACCGGTGGTGCCTGAGGTGTACATAATGGTACTGACCTCATCGAGCCCTCGTATTGGACTTTCAACCATGGGGTCATTACTTAACAAAATCTCATCCCAAGACAGAAAATCATTCTCAGGGCTCAGTGGATAAGACAAACACCGTACCTGCTCTGGCACTCCTACCCGCATAAATTCCCAATCATCCAGCTTCCCAACGAACAACACCTTACATCGGCTACCCTCTAAAACCTGATTAACTGAATCTGCTGTGAGAGTGGGATACAAAGGAACCGTAACATGTCCCGCCATCCATATTGCTAGATCACTCAAAATCCAATGAGCACAATTTTTTGATAGAATACCAATACTAGTACCCGGTTCCAGCCTAAGTGATTTAAGGTAGCTAGCGACACGACGCACTTCATCAGCGACACGTTGCCAATGGTATTCAACGACTTTGTTGTCACCATATGGCTGCGTTAGATAGAGTTTATCCGGGCAGTTTTTTTCCCAGTAATAGAGTTTTTCTAGTGGTAGCTGTATCTCTACAGGTAGCCCAATCTGGGGCGAAAGAGTTAAGGCAGGTGAAGCGGAACTTCTTTTAGCTAGCGCTTCATTTGTAGGCATTAATTTCTCTGCGGATTTGATTAGCGTAAATCATCGACATGTTGTAACCAGTTCAGCTCAGCCATGCCCGGTTGAAGCATTTCCACTTCCAGGCATGCTAGCGAAGCCGTATCCATTCCCACACGCGGTGAGGTTTCCCCCCAAACCAAATAAGTAATAAGGCTACTAACCAATGGCTGATGACTTACCATCAACAAATCACCTGTCATATGCTCATCCAGTGATTTAACAGTACGAGTTACCGGAATATCAGGAGTGATATTTGCATTTTCAATAATGTCAGTTGTTAATTTCGCAACTTCCTTAAATATTGCTGCCGTTTGTCTCGCCCTTAGATACGGGCTGCAAATGATGCGCTCAATCCCATCGGCATGGGTGGCACAATAATCAGCAATGGCTTGCACCTGTGAAACACCATGCTCGGTCAAAGCTCTCTCTGCATCACTGGCGGCAACTCTCTGCGCTGCACCATGCCTCAGTATGTACAATTTCATAGGATGAATCTCTAATGATTTGTTGTCTGACAATTCATTCGAAGTCTAATCACTTCTTTATTTCGCTTCAAACTCCACATCACTAGTGTGATCCCCTAACATAAGGCCTTTGATGACGTTTTGCAGCGGCTGATGATCGAAGATAATCGAATATAATCCAGAGACTAGCGGCATATAAATACCCAACTCATCTGCTTTTTCTTTAACCATCTTTATTGTGTTGATTCCTTCCGCTGTTTGTCCAATTGTGTCTATCGCATCATCTAATGATTTACCCTGCCCTAGCAAAAAACCTACCTGAAAATTTCGACTTAAATGGGAACTACAAGTAGCCACTAGATCTCCCACGCCTGCCAATCCCAAAAAGGTCATAGGATCCGCTCCAAGCGTTTTTGCAAATCGACCCATTTCAGCAAGACTACGGGTAATCAGCATACTTCTCGTATTCTCTCCCGTCTTCATGGCTTCTGCCATTCCCGATGCGACGGCATATATATTTTTTAACGCGCCCCCCAGCTCAACACCGTAGACATCGGAACTGGCGTAAACACGAAATTTTTCAGAAGATAGGGAGTCTTGAATGGTGGTACAGACCGTTCCCTGATCACTGGCAATCACCGTCGCAGTGGGGGAACCCATCAATATTTCTTTCGCCAAATTCGGGCCGCTTAAGACACCTACAGAATGGTCGCCTAATTCTTCTTGTAATATCTTGCTCATCAAACAAAAACTTTGCCGCTCAATTCCCTTAGTCGTGGATATCAGAATTGTCTCTTGAGACAACGATGGTTTGATTTGTTTCACGACATCTCGAAACACTTGACTGGGAATGGACAGGTAAACAATATCTGCATTCTTCACTGCAGACTCAATTTCATTGGTAGCAAGGATATGCTGATTGAGCTTAATTCCAGGTAAGTACTTGGTATTCTCTTGCAAATCATTAATTGATTTGACTTGAGTTTCATCCCGCATCCACCATTGCACTTGGTGACCTTTACCCGCGCAAATATTAGCAATGGCAGTACCAAAACTACCGCCTCCTAACACACAAACTACATGACGCCGCTTCGCCATCAGATTTAATATTCCTGTCAGTATTACTCGATTACATCATAAAAAGTCTGTACCGATTATACGGGCAAACTCCCTGCATCGGTAATGGTTAACGTAAAGGAAACACAATTAAATTTGAGGCAGTAAAATCTAACGAATACTCGGAATAACAGACAGTCACGATAATCGACAACTAATGTTCCTACAGATCATATAAAACCTAAACGTAGGTAATAGTCGAAGGGAGACAAAAACAGACTATCGTACTATTTCGACATACTATTTTGACTGTATTATTTCGAGCCATTACAGCCAACGAGATAATACGAGTTCTGTTTCTAGAAAATCTTTTGTACCTGCAGGACCACTCACTTCCAGCCATACGGGTCCTTGATTAGATTCAATCGACAAGCTAAAGCGTAAAAAGGAATTACATTTGGTTTCAAGATATAACCAATCCGTCACTAGAATCATATCTTCTTCGTTCGATGAAAAACGCAGCTTGTATCCGTTTTCCACTTCTAACACTTGTTTTATAGAATCAAGAACAACACCCAGTATTTCAGTTCTTTCATCGAGAGCATCGTTCTTTGAATAAATTCGCTTGGGATCAATCTTATACACACTGATTCTCCACTCGTTTTAGATCACTCGCATTAACTAAATTTTTTAGCACTCTTTTAGGAATAGCACAGGAAGGTTGACTAGAACAGGTGACGCTATGAAGTATTCAGTATATTTAAATTGATTTCTATTTTGGTTTTTACTTAAACGAATACCACGATTGCAGACACTCGTAACCTTGAAGAGGACCCTTGGCTTTATCGAAAACCATTTAAAAAATGGGTCATCTCTAGATCGATAAGGGATTATCGATGAATAGAATTACCACTACCCATAAATGAAATAGTGGTAATTAAAAGAGCAATAAACATCCTACTTGGATATTTCCAATAACAAATTATTGATGCGTTTCACGTATGCTGAAGGATCATCAAGCTGACTTCCTTCCGCTAATGTGGCTTGATCAAAAACAACTAGCGCTAAGTCCTTGAATCGATCTTCCTGAATTTCATCCTTCATTTTCTCAACGATCGGATGACTAGGATTAATCTCTAGAGTCGCTTTAGTTTCAGGAACAGCCTGCCCTGCCGCTTTCATTATTTGCTGCATTTGGGCTCCCATATCGTTATTCCCTAACACCAAACATGCTGGAGAGTCAGTTAAACGAGTTGTAACTCGAACATCTTCAACCTTGTCTGCTAACGCCTCTTTAACTCGCTTAACGATTTCCTCAGATGTTTTTTCGAGTTTTTCTTGATCATCTTTCTCGCTATTATCCGCCAGCTCACCAAGATCCAATTCACCTTTGCTAATATTCTCAAATTGTTTGCCATCAAATTCAGTGAGATAACTCATCATCCACTCATCAATTCGATCGGTCATCAGGATGACGTCTATCCCTTTTTTGCGAAAGACTTCTATATGAGGGCTGTTCACAACCGCGTTATAACTTTCACCACTAATGTAATAAATCTTGTTTTGCCCTTCTTTCATTTTTCCAACATAGTCCTCTAGAGACTGTGTCTGGCCCTCTCCCCCCGCTGAAGTAGTAGCAAAACGCAGCAACTTAGCGACCTTCTCTTTATTGGAAAAGTCTTCGCCGGGCCCTTCTTTCAATACTTGACCAAACTCTTGCCAAAGTCCTTGATACCCATCTTTGTCATTTTTAGCGAGTTTTATCAGCATATCTAATACACGCTTGGTCAAAGCACTTTTCATGCTTTCTACGCTTTTATTTCCCTGTAGTATTTCTCGCGATATATTCAAGGGCAGATCATTTGAATCGAGAATACCTTTAATGAACCTTAAGTATGAGGGCAAAAACTGTTCAGCCTCATCCATAATAAAAACGCGCTGTACATACAACTTAAGACCTTTTGGTGCATCTCTGTTGTACATATCAAATGGCGCGCGCTTGGGAATATACAACAAGCTATTGTATTCGAGCTTGCCTTCTACTCGGTTATGACTCCAAGTCGCTGGCTCTTCGAAATCATGGCTAATATGTTTGTAGAACTCTTTGTATTCTTCATCGGTAATCTCACTTCGAGAACGCGTCCAAAGCGCAGTAGCTTTATTGACGGCTTCATATTCAGGCGCTTTGTCTTCTTCTTTCTTCGCTTCAGTTTCCCCTTCATCACCCTCTTCCGGCATTGAGGGCATTTCTTCCTTTTCCATTTCTACAGGCAAGGAAATGTGATCAGAATATTTGCGTATGATATTACGTAAACGATACCCATCGGCGAATTCAGATTCGTCCTCATTGAGGTGTACTACGATGGTGGTTCCTCGTTTCGCTACATCAATATTCTCAACGGTGAATTCACCCTCCCCCTCTGATACCCATTTGACACCGGTGTCTGAAGCAGCACCTGCTTTTCGGCTCAGGACCTCAACCTGTTTTGCAACGATAAACGAAGAATAAAACCCAACGCCAAACTGACCTATCATTTGCGAATCTTTTTGCTGATCGCCAGACAGTGATTCGAGAAACTGGGAAGTCCCTGATTTCGCAATCGTTCCCAGATGCTCAATGACATCTTCACGGCTCATCCCAATACCGTTGTCAATGATAGAAACTGTATTGGCCTCTTTATCAAACTCGATTCGAATCTTTAAATCTGGATCTTCGCTGAGTAAAGAGCCATCTGTCAGACTTTCGAATCTGAGTTTATCCACTGCGTCCGATGCATTGGATATCAGCTCTCGCAAAAATATCTCTTTATTACTGTACAAAGAATGCACCATCAGATGCAGTAATTTAGAAACTTCGGTTTGAAATCCAAGGGTTTGTTTTTCTGCAGTTTCTGCCATGTTTAAAAATTCCTTTCGCCAAGCATTGATTTTACTATCGTTTAACGTGTTTCATTATTGATTATATTTGCAGCGCTCACTGCCAATGAAGAATAGATGGGGACAGGCTCGCCTCTTTTCAAGTCACATCGATCATCCATCACGTTTAACCCTATATAACCCTGCTTAGAGACTCTGATTAGTGATTTTGAAAAGACAACCTTAAAAAGTGTGGAGCCTGTCTAAGTTAGGACAAAGAGTAAGGATCTGTTTTAATAATGCGCTTTTTTCTAGACTTATATTTGTGGTGTAATCTCTTGCACCACAAACCTTACCTTTTAGGTAGGCTTTTGACTACTATATAAAAAACAGCACAAAGTAAGGATGATTTTTGCTACCGACCTATTACAGGCAAAACCCACAAACTCTAGTTCTGTGGATGATTCTGTTAACCTCAGCTCTCCTGTACGCTCCTCTTGCTAGCGGGCTTGCTATAGCAACAAATAATAGTGATTTGGCGCTTAGCAGCCATACTCTTGACCCCAGTGCACAACCTGCCAATGAAGACCCAACTGAGCCCCCCCCAACGTCTGATATAAATAAATTTTTAACACCCTGTACAACGAAGATTACAGGTGAGCTATCCTGGTTAGATCGCACCCACACCGCATTGTCACGTCAAGTATGCAACCAAGCCAAACGCTTTGATCGTTTTTTCGGGGATATAAACTACGAAACAAACGATGCAACTAGCTTCATTCGAATTCGAAATAGTTTTATTTTCAAACGAAGTGAAGATTCAAATTTTGAGTTCGCTCCTCGAATTAAGGCGAGAATCTATTTGCCCAGCGCGAGACAAAGAATCAACTTAATCATCAGTGATGATACCGAAAACCAGGATAGTATTTCGTCGTCAACAGAAACGACAACCAATAGTATCGAAGAAAAAAAAAATGTTTCTACGGCTTTAAGATGGGTGATCCCCTACATTAAGTTTGTGAAACTAGATGTCGATGTAGGCGCCCGATTTAATAACGGCTTCACCACCTTCGTTAAACTTCGTTCCAGAAAAAGATTTCAAATTGATGAGCGAGGGATATTAACCGCAACAGGAACGCTTTTTTGGATAGATCACGAAGGATTCGGAGAGCGAACTCAGCTCGATTACGAACAAATCATTTCTAAGAATTACCTTTTACGGTGGACATCGGCGGGCAACTTTTCACAAAGTACAAAGGGGATTGACTATAGCCAGCGAATAACCTTATATCAGCAATTCGATAAGCATCGAGCCATGTCATACTATATTGGCATGAATGGATCAACTCGCCCATACCCCCTACTGGAAGAGTACGGTTTAGGCGTGCGCTATCGTAAGGACATTCATCACGGTTGGCTTTTTCTTGAAATTGAACCCGAGCTTTTCTGGCCCTCAGAAGAAGATCGGGACACTATTTGGCGTTTTACAGTGCGATTAGAAGCGCAATTTGGCCAAAGGCGAAATGCCGAACCTTAATACCTCGACTAGACTAAACAACATGTATCGATTGAATGTTGAAAAGTTTCCCTCTATCGCGAGTCTCTATTCCGCTTGGCTAGTATTGCTTTATATTATCGTGGCTTACGCTATTGCCACCGGAGATATGCTTTACCGAATGGAACAGGTCATTGATTACCTAGGAAATATATCGTCTTCTCGTACACGCGAAAATACAGCAACAATATTAATGGCCATGGCCCTCTTCACAGAGCTAGTGCCACTTTGGTTTGGCGCTATTTTAATTAGACTTGAAGCGCCTCATCGTCGATGGATGCGCTGGCCTCTTACTGCTTTCTGCCTAGGAATCGCCTATACAGTTGTACACAACACATCAAAACTCCACAGTTTATATTATAACTTAATCGGGCCACACGATTGGATCTTCGCAGGGGCAACAGTGGCTTTCATGCTATTGATTATTGTTGTGTTACACGGAAAAGGTAATTCCGATAGAGAAGACCCAACAGCATTGCGGGACCCAGAATTTAAGGATTCAGATGCAGCGAAAAACTAATCCGCCGTTGTTTTTATCCGTCGCTGTTTTGCAACAGACACTTTAGCAAAAACACGAGTTCTAAACGTAAAAAAGGCAGTGTATCACTGCCTTTTTTACGTTTAGAACTTTGTAACTCGCGACTTAATGCTACCAGCCAGTTAACTCTTTTAGAGCCAAACCCATTTCTGCAGGGTTTCGAACCGTTTTAACGCCAGCAGCTTCAAGTGCGGCAAATTTTTCATCCGCTGTACCTTTACCACCCGCAATAATCGCTCCAGCATGCCCCATACGTTTTCCTGCAGGTGCCGTGACTCCAGCAATGTAAGAGACTACCGGTTTAGTAACATGTTCTTTGATGTATTCCGCAGCTTCATCCTCAGCCGACCCACCAATTTCACCAACCATGATTATTGCTTCAGTCTTGTCATCATTCTGGAATAATTCCAGCGCATCAATGAATGTTGTACCCGGAATGGGATCTCCTCCTATTCCGATACAAGTCGTCTGACCAAAACCCAACTCAGTGGTTTGATTAACCGCCTCATAAGTTAAAGTTCCAGATCGCGAAACAATACCGACTCGGCCAGGTTGGTGAATATGGCCAGGCATAATACCTATTTTGCATTCCCCTGGAGTAATGATTCCAGGACAATTTGGCCCAATAACTCGTATGCCTTTCTTGCCTGAAATATACTCTTTTACAAATAGCATATCTAAAGCAGGAATACCTTCAGTAATACAAACAATCAACTCAATGCCTGCATCAGCAGCTTCTACAATAGAATCCTTACAAAATGCCGCGGGCACATAAATCACACTCGCAGTTGCTCCTGTCTTTTCTACCGCTTGTGCCACGGTATCAAATACAGGAAGCCCTAGATGGGTAGTACCACCTTTTCCAGGAGTAACTCCACCGACCATTTTTGTACCATAGGCAATAGATTGTTCAGTATGCAGAGACCCTTGAGATCCTGTGATTCCCTGACAGATAACTTTTGTATCTTTATTAATTAAAACACTCATTATTTACCCTCCACTGCGGCAACAACTTTTTCAGCAGCGTCGTTAAAACTTTCAGCGGTTATAATGTTCAAACCACTTTCACTTAGTCTCTTTTTTCCTAGCTCAGCATTATTGCCTTCCAGACGAACAACAACAGGTACTTTCACACCTACTTCTTCCACTGCCCCGATAACACCGTCTGCAATCAAATCACACCGTACAATTCCGCCGAAAATATTCACCAGCACCGCTTGGACTTTGTCATCCGAAAGAATAATCTTGAACGCTTCTGTAACACGCTCCTTGGTCGCACCACCACCGACATCAAGGAAGTTTGCCGGATTACCCCCTTTCAACTGAACAAGGTCCATAGTACCCATCGCTAATCCGGCACCATTAACCATACAACCTATATTACCATCTAGAGACACGTAGTTAAGATCCCATTCCGCCGCTTTACGCTCACGTTCATCTTCTTGTGTAGGATCTTCCATTTCTTTCAATTGAGGTTGTCGATACAATGCACTGCCATCAATACCAACTTTGGCATCCAAGCAGTGTAAATCGCCAGCATCAGTAATAACTAAAGGATTTATTTCAACTAAAGCGAGATCTTTTTCTACAAATAATTTCGCCAAACCTAAGAATATTTTGGTGAACTGTTTGACTTGAGTCGCATTCAACCCAAGTTTAAATGCGATTTCTCGAGCTTGATAGGGCTGTGCGCCCACCAGAGGATCAATGGCCGCTTTGAGAATTTTCTCAGGAGTTTCTTCTGCAACCTTTTCAATCTCGACACCACCTTCTGTTGATGCCATGAAAACGACTCGACGGGTTGCTCGATCAAGTACAGCACCCAAATACAATTCATTCGCAATCTCAGTACACGGCTCTACCAATATTTTGGTAACCGGCTGCCCTCGCTCATCAGTTTGATAGGTCACCATACGAGTGCCTAGATGCTTCTTAGCAAAAGCGCTGATTTCATCTTTACTTGTCACTAATGCAACGCCGCCCGCTTTACCTCGACCACCTGCGTGAACCTGAGCTTTAACCACCCATTTAGTGCCACCAATCAGGTCAGCTGCTTCAGCCGCCGCTTCCGGTGTATCGACTGCATAGCCTTTGGATACCGGTAGTCCATATTCAGCAAATAGCTGTTTGCCTTGGTACTCGTGTAAATTCATTACATTTTACCACTTTAACTTGCGTAACCTTTTGCAGTATTAGCCTGTAAAAGGTGAGATTGTTTTACGATGTGACTTTAGAATCAAAAAACGTGAAACTTAGTGTTAATCGGTTCCTTTAGCCCATCACCCTATTTTCGCTTTCGCGATATTTTTTTTGCGATATGTATCGCCTTACCATCCACGGCCAAAGCCGCTTCATGAAAACCTTCAGATAAAGTTGGGTGCGCAAAAGTCATCAGTTGCAAATCTTCTGTGCTCGCACCAAACTCAATCGCTATCACAGCTTGCGCTATTATTTCCGATGCTTGTAACCCAACGATATGGACGCCCAGAACTCTATCTGTTTCGGCATCACATATAAATTTGAAAAAGCCAGTGGTATCATTTGCAGCCATTGCACGACCAAGTGCCGCGTATGGGAAAGTTCCAGTTTTATAATTAACACCCGCTGATTTTGCTTCTTCCTCACTCATTCCAACCCAGGCCACTTCCGGAGTTGTGTATACAACAGCTGGAATGGCATCATAATTCAACTCTGGATTGTGGCCCGAAATCACCTCGGCAACGAGTACACCTTCTTCTGTCGCTTTATGTGCGAGCATTGGGCCACGCACGATATCGCCAATAGCATAGACTCCCGGAGCATCGGCTTGGCATTGGGCGTTAACATGAATAAAGCCACGTTCATCTAAGTTAATACCACTATCTGGCGCTAACAGACTTTCTGTATAAGGTCTTCGACCCACTGCGACTATCAGCTTGTCCACCACAACGGATTGCTCGCCTTTGGTATCACTATACTCGACTAACACTTCCCCTGATTCGACCTTAGTACCTGTCACCCTGGCACCCATTCGAATATCCATACCTTGTTTTTTAAGGTTCTTCTTTAATTCTTTTCCTACCTGTACATCCACCATAGGCATGAATGTATCTAACGCCTCTAATACAATAACTTCTGAACCCAAACGACTCCAGACACTCCCTAACTCCAAACCAATCACGCCCGCACCGATAACACCTAAACGTTTTGGTACAGCTTGAAAATCGAGTGCACCGGTTGAATCAACAATAATATCGTCTTGCAGCATTGCCACCGGTATTTCGATCGGTTCAGAACCCGTCGCTAAAATAATATGTTCGGCCTGTATATCTTCGGCTTCACCCTCATTTGGTGTGAATTCTATTCTTTTATTTGCATGTACTCGGCCGTGTCCCTGCAACCAGGTAACCTTATTCGCTTTAAATAAGCCTGCAATCCCTGCAGTTAAATTCTTAACGATATTGTCCTTTCGACCCACCATCTTGGTGACATCAAAATCAAGATTTTCGGCATTTATACCATGTACCGCGAACTCTTCTTTTGCTTCTATATATTTATGGGATGAATCCAACAATGCCTTCGAAGGAACACAACCCACATTTAAACAGGTTCCGCCTAACGCTCCTTTGCCGCCCGCATTGACCCTTTTCTCGATACAAGCCGTTTTAAAACCAAGTTGAGCCGCTTTAATAGCAGCGGCATAACCACCTGGACCAGCTCCTATCACAACTACGTCAAAAGATTGTGCCATTACAGTCTCCTATTCAATAAGCGGATTTAGATTTCCAACAATAACCGTGTAGGATCTTCTACAAACTCTTTTACTGTTACCAGAAACTGAACTGCATCCTTACCGTCGATCAAACGATGGTCATAAGACACAGCCAAATACATCATCGGTAATATCTCGACTTTACCATCAACAGCCATAGGTCGCTCTTGAATTTTGTGCATACCTAAGATTGCGGTTTGGGGAGGGTTTAAAATCGGTGTCGAAAACAATGAGCCAAAGACTCCGCCATTTGAAATGGTAAACGTTCCACCTGTCATGTCATCAATACTGAGCTTGCCATCACGAGCTTTAAGTCCATAGTCAAAGATCTGTTGCTCCGTTTCTGCTAGGCTCTTTTTATTCACATCTCGCAATATAGGCACGACCAATCCGCGTTCGGTTGAAACAGCGACGCCAACATCATAAAACCCGTGATAAACCACATCGCTTCCATCAAGAGAAGCGTTAACCGCTGGATAGCGTTTTAAGGCTTCAACACAGGCACGCACAAAAAAGCCCATAAACCCAAGCTTCACACCATGTTCTTTTTCAAAAGCCTCTTTGTAGTTTTTACGCAAGGTCATGATCGGCTTCATGTTGACTTCATTAAAAGTCGTTAACATTGCTGTGTCATTTTTGGCTTGCATTAAACGTTGCGCAATTCGAGCACGAAGACGCGTCATGGGCACACGTTTTTCTTCACGCTCGTTCAAAGCTGTAGCCGGAGTTGAAACTTCAGCTATTTTAGCCGACGCCGTCGTGGCACTAGGAGCTACCGGCTTAGACTTCAAGTAGCCAACAACGTCTTCCTTAGTAATTCGCCCGCCTTTGCCAGTGCCAGTAACTAAGCTAACATCTACATCCTTTTCAGCGACTAACTTTCTAACCGCTGGACTCAAAGCAAGATCAGCAACCTCTGTTGATGCCTGAGAAACTGCTTCAGCTTTAGGCTCCGCAGCAGCTACACCAGCAGCGCCAGCTTCAAAATAGCCAAGGACTTCCAGGCTTAATACAGTAACGCCTTCTTCTCGGGTAATTTCCTTCAATACACCATCAGCAGGTGCAACGACTTCTAATACTACTTTGTCGGTTTCTATATCAACGATCAACTCATCTCTAGTCACAGCCTCGCCTGCTTGCTTGTGCCATGTCGCGACGACTCCGTCCGCAACGGACTCAGGAAACTGGGGTGCCTTGATTTCGATAGTCATGTTATGTCCTTGAATTTCAATTTAACGGATACTCAAATGATGTTGCTCATTGAAAATCACTCAATATTAAATGCTTCGTTTAACAGTTTTTCTTGCTGTTCTGCATGTACCGACAAATACCCTGCAGCCGGTGCAGCCGACGCTTCTCGACCGGTATAATGTAAATAAACCGAACTTTTGTGCCTTGTAACAACGTGCCTCATATGATGTTGACTGCAATACCAAGCACCCTGATTCATTGGCTCTTCTTGACACCACACTACATGCTCCAGATTCTCGTATTGACTAATGGCTTGTTGTAGATCCAATTCTGGAAATGGATAAAGTTGTTCGATACGTAGAATGGCTATGTCAGGACGATTCTCGATTCGACGTTTTTCATACAAGTCATAAAAAACACGTCCTGAACACATAATGAGGCGAGTGACTTTGTCAGAATCAATATTATCTATTTCTGGAATGACAGTTTCAAAGCTACCTTCAGTTAAATTTTCCAACGACGAAACACATAGCTTATGCCGTAACAGACTCTTGGGCGTCATAACTATAAGCGGCTTTCGAAGTGGTCTAATCGCTTGACGTCGCAGTAAATGAAATATTTGTGCTGGTGTACTGGGAACACAGACTTGAATATTTTGCTCGGCGGACAATTGAAGAAACCGCTCTAACCTCGCTGAAGAATGCTCTGGGCCTTGTCCTTCGTAACCGTGTGGCAGCAACATAACAAGACCACAAACACGCGACCATTTATGCTCACCCGATGAGATAAACTGATCAATGACGACTTGTGCTCCATTCGCAAAATCACCAAATTGCGCTTCCCAAATAACCAGGCCGTGAGGGCATGTAGTTGCATATCCATATTCAAAGGCAAGCACAGCTTCCTCTGACAATAAGGAGTCATACATCACCATGCTCGTCCCCTCCTCCGGAATGGATGAGAGAGGCATATAAGATTCGCCATTTTTCTGATTGTGCAATACAGCGTACCGATGAGAAAACGTTCCTCGCCCACAGTCTTGACCAGTAAACCGTATGCTGTGTCCTTCTGACAACAAACTAGCGTAAGCTGCTATCTCCGCATAACCCCAGTTAATTTCCGACGCACCCGCAGTCATTTTTCGGCGGTCTTCCATAATCTTCGCTACTTGTCGTTGTAACACGAAGCCATCAGGCAGCGCATCTAGCTTCTGCGCCAATTCCTGCAAACGCTTTAGATCGAATTTAGTGTTAGCGCTAGAGATCCAATCGTGCCCAATGAAGGGAGACCAATCTACAAACAACTCTTCATTAGGCTCTCGTACTAGACTTTTCGCGACGTGCTGACCATCGTCCAGTGCTTCACGAAAGTCATTCATCATGTCGGTAATTTGCTTCTCAGAGAGCACGCCCTCTACAATTAATCGGTCAGAGTACAGTTTTCTCACCGTTTGCTGTTTCTTTATCGCTTGATACATCAGTGGTTGAGTACCAGACGGCTCGTCGGTTTCATTGTGGCCCGATCGTCGATAGCAAATCAGATCAATAACAACGTCTTTCTTATACTGCATTCGAAAATCAACAGCCATCTGTGTCACAAATATGACGGCTTCAGGGTCATCGCCATTGACATGAAAAATAGGCGCCTGAACCATTTTCGCTACATCAGTACAATACTCTGTTGAGCGCGCATCATCTTGGCGGCTAGTCGTAAACCCGACTTGATTATTAATGATGATATGTATCGTTCCCCCGGTACGAAATCCACGGGTTTGTGACATTTGAAAAGTTTCCATGACCACACCCTGGCCAGCAAAAGCAGCATCACCATGCAAGATCACTGGGACAACAACATCCCCCTCACTATCATTACGCCTATCTTGTCGCGCTCTTACAGAACCTTCTACGACAGGTCCAACTATTTCCAAATGAGAAGGGTTAAATGCCAAAGCCAGATGGACTTCTCCGCCCGGCGTCGTTACATTCGATGAGAATCCTTGATGATATTTCACATCACCGGATCCACTAGCCGCAAAACTCTTACCTTCAAACTCTTCAAACAAATCCGAAGGGTTTTTCCCTAAAATATTGACGAGTAGATTTAATCGTCCTCGATGAGCCATACCCATCACTATTTCTTTTACTTCATATCCACCCACACGCTGTATCATTTCATCGATAAGTGGGATGAGGGCATCGGCTCCTTCTAATCCAAAACGTTTATATCCTGGATACTTTGAAGCTAATGATTTTTCTAACCCTTCCGCAGCAGTTAAACGTTCTAATATATGAATTTTGACGGTGTCACTGTAATCAGGATGGGATCGAACGGACTCCATCCGCTGTTGAATCCAGCGTTTTTCTTCCGTATCGACAATGTGCATATATTCAACGCCGATACTAGTACAATAAGTACTTTCCATCGCCGTAATTATTTGACTTAGAGTCGCTTCCTCTCGGCCAATAAACAAACTCCCGGTATTGAAGGTAGTTTCATCATCAGCGATGGATAGACCATGATGGGAAAGTTCTAAATCAGGTACCTGTTCTCGAGCCATGAGATCGAGCGGATCTAATGCCGCTCGTTGGTGCCCTCTAACGCGATAAGCGGTAATGAGCTGAAGCACTTTAACTTGCTTTTTTTCATGTTCAGTAGTCACTGAAGAAATCGCAATCGGTTGAACCCGATTACTATTTTTCGCTAAATAGAGGAAATGTTCACGAACAGTGGAGTGCGGTACATCTTGATTAATATTCCCATCGACCTTCGGAAGCTTATCAAATATCTCGCGCCAATCCTCGGACACGGAATTGGGATCGAGTAGATAGGATTCAAAAAGTTCTTCGACATAGTGTGCATTCCCACCAAAAAGATGAGACGAACGCCACTGCCGATACATCAAACCGTCAGCCATCGCAGTTTACCTTAATTTATGTCAATTGAACTTCTGCGCGCAAAGGAACAGAGCGGGTAATAAAACACGCTCTAAAATAACAGTAGCAGCTCTTTTAAAAAAACGAGAACTCTACTGTTTATGTTAGTGTTTTTAATATCACAATGAACGTGAACAGCCGCCTAAACACCCTGCTGAAGTAGCATTTTACGAATATGGCCAATCGCCTTTGTTGGATTTAATCCTTTAGGGCAGACATCAACGCAATTCATAATACCGCGGCACCTAAACAAGCTGAAAGGATCATTCAGATCGGCCAATCGTTCACTAGTCGCAGTATCCCGACTATCAATTAAGAATCGATATGCCTGCAGTAGGCCAGAGGGTCCTACAAATTTATCGGGGTTCCACCAGAATGACGGACAAGCGGTGGAGCAGCACGCACAGAGAATACACTCGTACAGCCCATCCAATTTATCTCGCTCTTCTGGTGATTGAAGCCTTTCAATGGCAGGGGCAGGCGTATCATTAATCAGATAAGGTTTAATTTTTTCGTATTGCTGATAGAACAGGGTCAAGTCAACAACCAAATCACGAATGACAGGTAAGCCTGGCAATGGCCTGACAACCAGTGGCTTATTTCCTTTAACTACATCCGATATTGCCGTGACGCAAGCAAGACCGTTCTTTCCATTTATATTCATGCCATCAGAGCCGCACACACCTTCACGGCAAGAGCGGCGGTAAGACAACGTTGGGTCTTGCTCTTTAATTAAACTCAAAACATCTAAAACCATCAAGTCTTTACCACCGGTATCAACTTGGTAGTCCTTCATATGAGGTTCGGAATCGATCTCTGGATTGTATCGGTAAATACTTACCTTAAGCATTGTCTAAAGCCACCCTTAAACGGAGATTAATAGGTTCTGATTTTTGGCTGAAATGTGTCGACTTGTTTCGGGGAAAAGTTGACATCACGCTTGCCCAGTTTTTTTGTGGTTGGATCATAAATGGAATGCACTAACCAGTTTTCATCATCTCGATCAGGGTAATCATATCGAGAGTGGGCACCACGACTTTCTGTTCTGGCTTCCGCAGCTATTGCCGTAGCCTCAGCAACTTCTAATAAGTTATCCAGCTCTAGCGCTTCAATTCTCGCAGTATTATAGGCACTACTCTTATCAGTGAGATGTCCATTTGCAATTCGTTCTCGAATGTCCGCCAATTTCGCAACACCTTCTTGCATCAAGTCGCCTTTTCGAAATACCCCAAAATGATTTTGCATAGTCATTTGGAGATCTTTTCTTAATGTGGGGATATCTTCGCCGCTTTTTGACACTTCCCAACGATTCAGACGTGTTTCAGCTGATTCCATATCAGATGCAGACACATCTCTATGCTCTATTCCGTCTTTGAGTGCTTTCTCGATATAGATACCGGCAGCTCGCCCAAATACCACGAGATCCAGAAGTGAGTTACCACCTAGTCTATTTGCACCATGGACAGACACACAGGCCACCTCACCGACAGCGAATAACCCATCAATCACTTTATCATTACCGTCAGCATCAACGGATAACGCTTGCCCATTAATATTTGTTGGAATACCACCCATCATATAGTGGCATGTAGGAACCACTGGAACGGGTTCCTTAACTGGATCGGCTTGAGCAAAGGTAATTGAAAGCTCACAAATACCAGGTAGCCTCTTATGTAAAACATCTGCACCTAAGTGATCCAATTTAAGATAGACGTGATCCCCGTCCGGCCCACAACCTCGGCCGTCGAGTATCTCCATCATCATAGAGCGCGCAACTACGTCACGCCCTGCAAGATCTTTTGCATTTGGCGCGTAACGCTCCATAAAACGTTCGCCATCTTTATTAACAAGATAACCACCTTCGCCGCGACACCCTTCTGTGACCAATACACCCGCACCTGCGATACCTGTGGGGTGAAACTGCCACATTTCTATATCTTGAACAGGGAAGCCAGCTCGTAAAGCCATGCCAACACCATCACCTGTATTGATGAGTGCATTTGTCGTAGAAGAATAGATACGACCTGATCCGCCAGTTGCCATCACCGTCGCTTTTGATTTAAAGAAAACAAATTCACCGGTTTCAATACTGCAAGCTATAACACCACAGATGGCATTATCCTGATTCTTGACTAATTCTACGGCGTACCACTCGTTAAAGAACACCGTATTGTGCATTAGGTTTTGCTGATAAAGCGTATGAAGAAGAGCATGACCCGTTCTATCGGCAGCAGCACAAGTTCTAGCTGCCTGCCCACCTTCACCAAAATTCTTAGACTGACCGCCAAAAGGCCTTTGATAAATACGCCCTTCTTCAGTTCGAGAAAAAGGCATACCCATATGATCTAACTCATACACAGCCTCGGGTCCTACATTACACATATACTCGATCGCATCTTGATCTCCAATGTAATCGGAACCTTTAACGGTATCGTACATATGCCAACGCCAATCATCATTGGGATCATCGCTAGCAATCGCACATGTAATTCCACCTTGTGCAGAAACAGTATGGGATCGAGTAGGAAATACCTTAGATATTAAAGCTGTCTTTTGGCCAGACTGCGCTAACTGAAGCGCTGCTCGCATTCCAGCACCACCACCTCCAACAATAACCGCATCATACGTGACCGTTCGAATATTAGTCATCAATTACACACTCCACAATATTTGAAAAGCCCATATAACATAAACAAATGTCGCCACTCCACACGCGATTAGATATATCGCTCGTATCAACAATGGCTTGATATAATCAGTGGCTATTGTCCAGAGGCCGATCCAAGCGTGAGCCGCAATTGAGATCACGGCTAACAATGTAAAAATCTTCAAAGGCAAGCATGACATGAATTCTTTCCACGTTTCATAACTTGCTTCAGAAGCACAAAAGAAATAGCTCGCAATCACTACTACATAAACAGCCAATAATACTGCAGTGAATCGTTGAATTATCCAATCTGACATTCCACTACGGCTTAAATTAGTAACCGTTACCATATCCAAACTCCTGCCGCTAATATAAGGACCGCCGATATTCCCAAAGTGAGAAATGCAAGTCGTCGCGCGCCCTCGAGGCTTTCACCAATACCCACATCTATTATTAGATGCTTAATACCAGCCACAAAATGATAAATCAGGCCGGCCATAATCACCCAAAGAATCAATTTTGCAAACGTTCCGCTCAACAGAATTTGCAATGCATCATAGGACTGTTGCGAGGCAAGTGACTCTTGTAATACCCAAAGCACAACAGGGATTGCAAGAAAAAGTACGAATCCACTAATTCGATGCGGCATGGATGCCATTGCCGTTATCGGCCATCGAAAAGAGGCTAAATCTAAGTTAACTGGTCGTTTGTCAATCACGGTTTCATGACGTCCTTTCATAGAGCCCTAGTAAGGGGCAAGTCGCTGAAGGAATGCACTGGAATCTATCAAAAACACCCATTTTCTCCTGAGAAAAGAATGTTTTAGTTCCCTTACAAAATTTCCCGCGAAGTATAATCCTATCATTAAGGTATTACAAACCGGCATTCATCCAATCTGATATGAATGACTTTCTTTTCATTAATTTATCTTTTCCCTATAAATTAATGAAAATCTCACAAGTGAATTCGTCTATACTCTTCGCATGTTTGCTGAGTTTAAAAACAGGACTCAACTTCCTTTTGTAAGATCCGCATCTATTTCACTAATGAGTACGAAATACCTAATCGTCGACGAATAAAGCACAGCCTTTGCGGTTATTTTTAATACATATAAAGGGGATTTGACGATGGACCTTCGTTTTCATTTGACAAACCAAAGCTAGATCATTACTTTTTGCGCTGCCTAAAGTACGAGTCAATTTCGCAGCTGTTCGAAACAGGAGAAAAACATGGTTGATAAGAAAGCCCAATTAAAACTAGAGGGCGGAAAAAAAACCCTTGAGCTTCCAATATACAGCGGCACACTGGGACCCGACGTGGTTGATGTCCGATCACTAACAGCTGAAGGTGTATTTACATATGACCCCGGCTTTGTTTCTACAGCCTCCTGCGAGTCAAAAATCACCTTCATCGATGGCGGTAAAGGAGTTTTATTACATCGCGGTTATCCAATTGACCAACTAGCCAATAATTCAGACTATCTAGAAACCTGCTACCTGCTTTTATACGGTGAGTTACCCACTAAAGAGCAAAAAGAAAAATTCGATGACACTATCATGAATCACACGATGATACATGAGCAATTAACGCATTTTTATAATGGCTTTCGCCGAGATGCCCACCCTATGGCGGTCATGTGCGGAGTCGTTGGCGCTTTATCCGCCTTTTATCACGACTCTCTTGATATCGATGATGAACGACATCGAGAAATAGCGGCATTTAGACTAATCGCGAAAATGCCCACTCTTGCCGCCATGTGTTACAAGTACGTCATTGGCCAACCGTTTATGTACCCTCGCAACGATTTAGATTATTCCTCAAACTTCTTACATATGATGTTTGGTGTCCCTTCAGAGGAGACCGTAATCAACCCCATCATAGCGAAAGCAATGGATAAAATATTTATCCTACACGCAGATCATGAGCAAAACGCTTCTACATCAACAGTAAGGTTAGCCGGATCATCCGGAGCTAATCCGTTTGCTTGCATAGCTGCTGGTATTGCAGCGCTCTGGGGGCCATCACACGGGGGTGCCAACGAAGCCGTACTCAATATGCTTGATGAAATTGGTGATGTATCCAATGTTGAAAAATTCATTGCTAAAGCCAAAGACAAAAATGACCCTTTCAGGTTAATGGGCTTCGGACATCGCGTTTATAAAAACTTTGACCCTCGTGCAAAAGTCATGCGAGAGACATGTCATGATGTACTAAAAGAGTTAGGCACTGACGACCCAATGCTAGAATTAGCAATGAAACTTGAAGACATTGCCCTATCTGACAGCTACTTTATTGAGAAAAAACTTTATCCAAACGTAGACTTCTATTCAGGCATCATACTCAAAGCTATTGGTATTCCCACTAGTATGTTCACAGTCATCTTTGCTTTGGCACGAACAGTAGGATGGATTGCACACTGGAATGAAATGATTAGCGGCCCCTACAAAATTGGTCGGCCTCGCCAGCTCTATACTGGCGCAGCCAAAAGGGATCATGTTTCTATTGAAGACCGTTAGAACATCAGAAGACCGTTAGGATATTGAAAACTAATCTCTGACAATTTTAGAAAATAAAAAAAGGCTACCCAGGTAGCCTTTTTTTATTAATTAGCCCTTCTAAACCCTATCAAGCCCAACAGACTCAACAACCAAAACATAGCGCCACCAAATATTTTCGTAGACTGATCATTAGTTTGATCAAAGTCTTGAACATCACTGAACACTAACGCTGAATAACTTTTTCTCCGACTGGTTGTCACCACGTCTATTGCTATGTCTATCGACTCCCCGACCTCCATAGTACCCAAATCGCAAATTGAACCCTCTTCATTACAAACACCTTGCTGAGATTCAATCACATTTACTATGTCACCAGCAGGATAAACAAGATCAACAGCGACATTTATGGCGACTTGAGGCCCAAGGTTAGTCACCTTGGCAATATAATAAACTCGGCCTTCACTTGAAAATAGGCTTTCTCTTTTGAACTTGCCATCATTACCTACTAACTCCACGGCCAAATTTGCTTGATCTTGAGCTAGAATATCGCCATTAACTAGCAAGGACGCTTGGGCTGCATCTACAACTCCAAACCCACAACCTTCGCAGGTACCAGGAAACGGCCTAGCGGTTTCTTTTAACGTTGTTTCAACTTCATCTGGTGTGAGTTCATTATTAATTCCAAACAAAAGCGCAACCGTACCCGTCACGTGCGGCGTCGCCATACTGGTTCCTTGATAATAAACGTAATTATCGACACCAGGCTGATCACTGCCATCATTTGCAAGTGAGAGAATTCCATTGGAGTCACTTGAGAAATCCTGCTCTCCCCCTGGTGCTGCTATATCAACTGCATTCCCAAAATTAGAATACACAGCTTTCTCACCTATTCGATTTGTAGCCGCTACGGTAATAACACCGGTACAGTTTCCCGGTGAATAGCTATCAGCGTTAGCCTCGTTATTTCCTGCAGCTACGATAACTACCGCGCCGGCCGCTCTCGCATCTTCAATTGCATCACGATAGGTATTAGAACACGCTGCCGGCTCACTACTGCTTAGGCTTAAATTAATAACTTTCACCGGATTAATATTATTCGGTACACCGGCAATGGGCATCCCGACAGCCCAACGAATCGCATCTGCAATATCGGAAGTAAAACCACCACATTTTCCAAGTACTCTCAAAGGCAATACTTTCGCATTGGGGGCAACACCGGAAACGCCCACATTATTATCGAATACAGCAGCAACAGTTCCAGTAACATGTGTCCCGTGCCAACTGCTATTTGTAGACTCTTCTGGAATACCGTTTCCGCATTCGCCAGCGTTCATCGCATCACCTGGATCAGTGGGATCACCATCCCGACCGTCTCCATCGTTACCGAAAAATGAAGTCGATACGAAATCATAACCGGGTAAAATATTGTCAACGATATCTTCATGAGGCCTATACCCAGTATCCAATATACCTACCACCACACCAGTGGCTAACGTTAAATCCCAAGCTTGCGGTAAATTTATTCCACCAACAGCCTCATAGTAATGCCATTGATCGCTGTATAGTGGATCATTAGGAACAAACTGTGGCCACATAATAAGATCTAATTCAACATACTCGACTAAGTCATCTTGCTCCAACTCTCTGACAAGTGCTTCGAGATCTGATCTAGTGGTATCAGGATTAACATTCAGTACCTGCTCTCCGCCACTCAGTGATCGGACTCGCGCTAGGGGAATTGATGTCTTTAAGGTAAGTCCAAGCGCCATATCTGCAGTCGACGCTCCAGACTGCTGCGTCGCAGTTTCTTTAAACTTAACAATAAGTTGTTTGCTAATCTCGGCCCTGATCGATTGACTGCAAAACAAAAGAACGATAGTTGTTAGGGAGGCTAATAGGACGCTGGAAGGAGTGTAATCCCATCTAACTGATGGACTCACATTTATCGTAAGGTGTTTGGCTCTTAACATAATGATTTACCCTTATTATTAATTTTTTTGGGCTGGGTATTATTGGGGACTAAATACAGAGGCAATTATAAAGCCGCTTCCATTCAACTTTAGCCCGTAGGCATTCTCAAACTAAAAATAACATATCCTTAAAACTAAGGATATGAAGGTTACAATTTTAGATTTTTTGGGTTTACGTATAGATACCTTAGTCGCATTCTTACTAGCCAAGGCATCAATTAACTAGACGCAATCCCTCAGGTAAAGATTCACCGAATACACGCTGCTGATCTTTTTCGTCCAATTGGATTATCTCCTCTACCATATTCACCCAACTGGAAGAACACTTAGATCCTGTCAGCTTTGCTACCACCTTTGCTCTCAACTCGTCATTCAAATCTCTTTCACGATCTCCCGATTGTCGGGCAATCATACTCGCAGCAAGTGCCGCGCCTTTATTTTTGCTCCAATCCTGTAACAATAAAAAACTGATCCACTGCCCCGCTACCAGCTTTGGCACCACACGATGGGCACTCCCATAAAACGGTACCCGACTTCCTACACGGCCAAGAGCCCACCAAGTCGCCTCGGGTTCTTTCGCTTTCTTCAATCGTGTAACTAACCAATCCCCAAGCTCCTCTTTACTATCCGATGGAAGATGCTCTAACACTGCAGCCAGACGAACAATATCTTCATAAGAACGTATCTTTAAATCTTGAGCTACTTTTTGGTTTCGAGCCGTACCTGGGTTAATAAACTTAGCGATATCTTTATATATTTTTTCTTGCGCCTCTTCCGACAAGCCACCGGCCACCCGTCGCCAGAGAGTCCACCACTCCGCCCAGGACTGTGATTCACCAGAAAACTGTACCCCTTGTGGATAATAGGCCCACAATTCATTTACCTTCCAGTCATCCAATGGATAGCCGAAACCGGGACGCAAACAATACCCCATTAAATTATTCCATAACCGCTCATGATGACTTGAACGTCGACGGCGCTTAGCTCCCGTTGAAATCTCTTTGGACAACGCACGTAGTAAGTTCGTATCCCAATTCGCTCTCTTACCCAACAACTTTTCTAGCTGCGGGCGCAAGTTTTTGATAACTTTCTTGTCCGATTTTTTTTCACTTTTCCCATAAACTTCATTTAGCCGAGCCAGCGCATCAGTAAAATTCGAAGGGAACTCCGCAGTTCCAGGCCTATCATCTAATGGCACAACTGGAGATCTCAGCAAGAATTCTAAATCCCAGACTCCCCCCCCCTTTGTCGCTACGCACTGTACTTGCAGTGATCCCACAGCTGTAACGTTTGCAACAATCTCAACCATAGCCTCATTTTCATCATTGCCTTCACTTTTCAAAACTGTCACTAGAGGAGGCAAAGCGACAAAGTCATCATCATCGACTGTAATCACTTGACCTGGAAAATAGCTTTTATCGATTACAGTCGACACCAAGTTAAATGAAACCGGTTTTCCCAACTTTAGAGAGAATTGTTTCCCTATCAGATTAATACTCTCTCCTTCAGAGGTCCCTTTGGGTAAAACACACAATGCGATATTGTCTGAATCTTCACTTTCAACCACTAAGAAAAAACTCCGCGCAGAACCTCCACCAATTTTCGTTTGCAAGCCACGTCGGGCCAACGCATACGCTACAGCTCCATAAGCAACTGCCTGATCTGTTTTATCGTTATCAAGCTGCTTAAGCGGTTCAGGCGACCAGTGATTAAACAGAGACAAAACTCGCTCCACAATCAAAGGACTTTTAAACATTCCACCATTAAACAATACGGTATCGGGAATTACCGCTCCAGCAGCACTACTCACTTGTATAGACCGGCATGCATCCTCATGACGATGTAAAAACGATGCTATATGTTTGCTGACTGCCGGGTCGGACACGTAGGTTAAACCAAGCTCCACAACAGCTGATTGTCGCTGCTTGGGAAAATCATTAAAATCAATTACCGGAAAGAAGCCGTCTAGCACCATTCGATGAATATCGGGTTTTGATACTTGTGTTTTACGAGTACCCCCTATCAATTTGGATCCACTACCCAATACGGTGATAGTGGCATACTCCGGCGCATCCTTTGCCAGTAACATTTCTTTCGCTTTGCGACTTTGTTGAATCAATTGAGATAAGGCGGAGGCTGTTAGCTTTTTACCTTCCCGTGTAATTTGTTTTTCGGCTTGATGCGCTAGCGCCAGGTCTACGTTATCCCCTCCCAGCATCAAATGATCCCCAACAGCGACTCGCTTTAATTCCACAGAATTTTCATTAACAGCGACACTCATCAAACTTAAATCCGTGGTGCCCCCACCCAAATCACAAACTAAAATCAACTTGGATTCTTTCAGTATTTCTGCAGCATCGCTCTGATGCCGAAAAAGCCAGTCATACATCACAGCTTGGGGCTCTTCCAAAAGCAAATGATTAGCTAGACCTGCGAGCTTTGCAGATTCGATAGTCAAAGCGCGAGCCGCTTCGTCAAACGATGCGGGTATGGTGATAACAATTTCTTGCTGCCCCAAAGGATAATCCGGAAACCGATGATTCCACGCACACCGAATATGATCGAGATAACTGGCACTAGCGACGACCGGGGATACCTTTTCAACACCCTCAGCAGAAGACCAAGGTAATATGCCCGCCTGCCTATCAACGGAAGAATGGGACAACCAACTCTTAGCACTTACAACCCCCCGACCATCCACCTTGCTATTCAAGTCCCTCGCCCACTCACCAATAATGGCTTTTGGTGTAACCTCTCCAGCAATAAACTCCAGAGCATCAGTACTTGCATCCCAAGGTAAAATACAATCAGCCGGCGCGATTTCTCCCTTTGCAGGATGATATCGAAAAGAAGGTAAATTGGAACGCAGCGCAATTTCACCCGGTCCAACTAGTTGCTCGATTTCGAACAGCTGCAGCTCAGGTTTCAACGACGGTAAATCATGGGTGAGATTAGTGTTGCTAGCGTCTTCTTGTAAGGGGCTTAAATCACAATAGGTGACAACACAGTGTGTTGTCCCCAAATCAATCCCGACACAATATCGAGCTTTTTTATTACCTTCACGAATGACGGTGTTCACTTTTCATTTTCTCTCACATCAAGCTCGACATTCCAACGTTCATCCCCCTTCACTGCAACGGCTTCTAGTCGTAAGGTTCCGACCTCCGTCACCGCGGCGGCCAAATAAACCGGCACAACTTCGCCTGATGATAGCCCCTCTACTGGTAGAGTCGCCTGAATTTCGGGTAACTCTTCCAACTCACCTTCGTCCCAATCTTCCAATAAATTACCAGGTTGATCATCGCGTCGAGTCGCTGAACCATAGAATCGGAAACGAACCGGCTCACCAACGACCAAACCAAGCTCTTCGCCCTGCATCGTCACGCTAGATCCTTCTTCCATTCCAAATGGGGCAACACACAACGCTTGCATTGGTATTTCTATTCCGGGAATAGCCGGCATCGCACTTTCCACACCAATATAATAGGCATTCGCAATCCCACCTCGAATTCGCACTCCCTTACCACGCCTTACATACCCATAATATGCGGCTCCTTTCGCAACAGATAAATCAAGGTCTGCGCCATCCAATAGCCGTGCGGGTTTTGCGTCTTCAGTATCTAACCAGCTATTAATAATACCTAACACTCGCTCTGCCAAAACCGGTGCTTTTAAAACTCCACCGTTAAATAAAATGGCCGTCGGCTGAATAAATGCCCCTGTTACCGGCTCGAAACCCGCTAAGTTATTTAATGCATCAACTTGTTTAGTAAGAAAGGCAGCGAGATGTCGTGTGACACCAGCATCCTGAGCATAGGGCAATCCCAACTTAGTTAAAGCCCCGCGTGCTGTCTGTACCGGCAACTCACTCACATCGACTTTCGGAAAGAATCCGTCAACTAATACTGACTCTACCTCTGCACGAGTCAGTTCCGACCTTAACGTACCACCGATCAATTTCGATCCACGACTAGGAACAACTAAAGGAACTACGTCAACAGTCGAATCCGCAAGTAAACCTTCTTTCGCATCCCTGCAACTGTGTGTCAAAGCCAACACCTGCCACGCCTGCAGTTTCTTACCTTGTTTGGCTAGTTTTGATTTAATGCAATATGCCAAGGCAAGATCCATATTGTCCCCGCCCAATAGAATATGATCTCCCACCGCCACTCGATTCAAACCGAGATTACCCTCTTCTTCTGTCACGGCTATTAACGATAGATCAGTAGTACCACCACCAATATCAACGACCAGAACAATATCCCCAACACTGACCTGATCCCGCCAAGCATCACCGGCCTGATGTATCCAACTGTAAACCGCAGCTTGGGGTTCCTCTAATAACGTCAAGTTCTTCATACCTGAACTGCGAGCAGCCTCTGCTGTCAGTTCACGTGCCGCAGGATCGAAGGACGCAGGTACCGTAATCGTCACTTCTTGTTCTTCGATTGGGTTTTCATAGAAATGCTGATTCCAAGCCGCCTTGATATGTTCCAAGTAAGTCATGGTCACATCAAACGGGGACATTTTCTCCACTTCTTCCGGCGCATCAAGCGGTAAGAACGCTGAGCGACGATCGACTCCACCATGACAAAGCCAACTCTTTGCACTTGAAATTAAACGTATCGGTGTTTTGCTCCCCAACGACCTGGCCAGCTCACCTACCAATTTATCTGGACGCCTATCCCACGGTAACGCTAGATCGTCTGGAGCCACTTCCGACTCATGATACTGATATAAAAAAGAAGGCAATTGCGCTTTTTCCTCAACACTACCCAGGCTAGCTAATTGCGGAAGGAGCAAAATTTCTTGTTTGATTTCATCTTCAATTGCAGTACTGCCTTCATTCTCTAAATCCACAAAAGAAACGACACAGTGTGTAGTACCTAAATCTATTCCAATACTATACCGACTCACAACTCTACCTCCGCTGCTGCGATAATGGTGACATCGTGCCCTTCACTTATTTTAGGTAATTTCACTTCTTGAGCGCGCCACCCGCGATGTATTAACGTGCCTGAAAATGGAGCACTGCCCACGACCTTTCCTGTTAACCGAATCTCAGATGCATTAAACCCATCCTGAAGCGTAAGCCGGCTTCCCTCTTCTTCTTCCCGAATAGGCATCAACGTAAAATACTCGTTTATCGCTTTTAAACTTCCCTCATGTACGATACGAGCAGCGGCGCCAACCTCCTCATCGGAGTATTCACTAATGTTTTCATAAATAAAATCGATCATTCGAGCCTCTTGCTGTAACAGACTGAGAAACTGCAGAGCTGAATCGGGAGAAGTGGATTTGATAACAGATTCGTTAACGGCAGGCTCTTTAAGAGGTATTGCCTTATCCGGAGTTTCACTAGAAATGGCGGGGTTTAGTGTAACGTCGGTGTGCGTATTTTTTGATGGTTTTAGCGCTAGCAATATTAAAAGGATGATGGCAATCCCAGATAATACTAGGTGTGTGATATCAAATACTGCAGGTAGCTGTAAGCTAGGGTCAAAATTCATGTTTTTCATCTCAAATTCGTTCAACAATCAAAATAGGGACTCTTTTTCTTGGCATCGAATAATATCAAATTTTTGGCGCTGAGTCAGGAGCCTAACACTCTCTGCTGCCTGGAAAACGAACACTATGTTATTGTTTTGTACACACATTTAACTGCTGTTGTATCAGTTAAAATGAAACTCAGTGAAAGCAATTAAAAAGGAGCAGCCTGATTCGATATCCAGTCTCGATCCAACTGACCATTGACTAATAAAGCAATAAGCTGCTTCAAAACCATCAACTCAAGCGAACAGGGCTTCTGAAGCACTTACGTTTAGATCAAAAACATGGCAGAATTCCAATCAATCATTACCAATGAACGCACTAAGCCCAAGGGGTTTAATCATGCTTGTACATCAATTCTAATCCCAACATATAACTAAAACAGGGATTGGCTGCCTTACAGTTAAAATGAAGTCGCATTAATCATGTAAACCGACCTGAATGCGCTCAATACGGACAAGAAGAGCTAAAGCATCTCACTGGACCTAGAATTTGCTTAACTCACCCACTTAATCTAAGGACGATTCAATGAAACCAACCTCTAAATTAAAAATATTTTCGTCAAATTCACTCGTTAAACGCCTATCTATTGTTGGCACCACCAGCCTAGTACTATCAGCCTGCGCCGCATCCCCTTTTTCCAAACCAGAAATAGAATTACAAGAATTATCCAATGCGGATGAGGCAGTGGTATACATTTATCGCCCACGAAACAGTTTAAGCGGATTCGGCGAAAAGCATCCTCCAAAAGTATTCATTAATAAACGTTCAATTGGAGAGTTACCTAACGGTCGGTTCAAATCTACCCTAATCCAGGAGTTGGAAAATAAAACTATCAGCCTTCATAAGACCGTTAAAGACCACGCCTTCTCAAACGTCATACTCCAACAAGACATAGATATTTCTGGCGCTGCTAGATATTTCTTAAAACTGGAATACAACCACGACAGTGAACCCAACATGGTATTGGTAAGTGAAAGTGAAGCGCTAAAAGATATGTCAAAACTGAAGCCAATTGCTGACCCTATAGAAGAAGAATAAGTACGGCATACCAATTTGGTTAAAGCAGTATTCAAATTAAAACATGAAGAACAAGACAAGAACTTCTAACAAAACATCGGCTCTCATTTCTAAGAGCCGATGAGAATACTAATTATTTTATAGCGTGATTATAATAGCTTCCGGCACTGTACTCTGCCCCGAATCATCTCTTCCCCAGCAGCTGATTAAGCCAACGCTATCGACTACACAAGTATGATATCCACCTGCTGATAAGCTTATGATTGTCCCTAAATCTGCCGGCACATCTGCTTGTCCATACGTAGAATCACCCCAACATACCACCCCCGTGTCATCAACAGCACAAGAATGCTCATAGCCAACAGACACCTTACTCGGATTACTTAAATCTGGGACAGTATTTTCTCCAAAGGTATTAAACCCACCCCAGCAAGAAACTGCAGCAGGGATAGCATCGATAGCACAAGAATGGAATGGGCCCACTGCTAACTGAATGGGATTCAACAGAAAAGGTACGACAGCGACACCTAAAAAATCAAACCCTAACTCGTTTGGGTCTGTAAACCAACAAGAAACACCTTCTGCATCCAATACACAATTGTGTGTTGCTCCGACACCCACGACTACTGGATTGTCAAAACTTGGTATTGCTCCAATTTGATTTGCAGCCCCCCAACAGACGACTCCGCTATCATCTATACCACAAGCATGTGTTTCTTCCGCCGATATCGCAGTTAAGTTACTCAGACCTTCTGGTATATCGCTTTGCCCTGTAGAGTTTAAGCCCCAACATGAGGCCGCTTGCGAATCCATGGCACAAGTATTCGACCCACCCGCCGCTAGCAGCGATGTGCCAATCAACGTAGGAGCGTCAATCTGGCCTAAATCATTATTTCCCCAACATGTCGTAACGCCTAGTGAAGACCGAGTACAGGTATGCATACCTCCAGCAGAAACTTCTTGTATTCGATTAACAGGCTCACAACCCCAAAGCGTCACTAAAGTTACTACACATAATAAAATTTTATTATTTCGGTATGACATATCGTTCTCCTTAATTATAATTATGATATTCCAAGTTTATTAAACGTCAGCGAATAACGTGTGCCTCAACCCACTAGAGCTAGCTTCCCGAGTAACCATCATATTGTTTATGTTAATTTTTGAGTCTTTGACAGGAAAACTTTGAAAATATTTTTTTGCGGAGGACTTAGGTCACACCTCCCTCTTAAATGGATGGTGGATCTATTAACCACTCCGTATTTTTCCATAACGACAGTGTTGCAAGTTACGCAGAATCATAATATGTGTCAATATGGGATCACCATAATCCTGTATCGCGTTTTGACAAACTCTGCCCCCTAGAGACAACTGAATTCAATCCTCTCCACAAACATAGGCCGCACGCACAAACCCATATTTATAAAAAATCGACTTCAGGACATAACACACCACCCAACTTCGGTTCGGTATCATTAATTTTAGCGGCAACACACTGCATCGTAACGATATTGTCAAAATTGACTACAGTAAGCTTCGATATCGACTGCATCCTTACGGTCGCTACTCCCTGTACTGGAATTCTCGAATATTCAACTGCAGAGGGGCAACCCACCGCAGCACACTCTCCTAACAGATCACCTCTGGGGCGAGCTGAGATGGCCGATAATAATTCCCCCACTAGAGGTACTACTAATGGATAATTATAAAACAACTCGACCCTTAACAAATTCGCATCAGTCAACGTATCATTGCCAACGACTATTGCTCCTCTCTCCTGTAAAAAATTATTAGGTATACAAAGCACCCCCCCTACACATGGAACCGTAAGGTCGCGAAAGCGTATAAAAGACTCAAGATTCGGATTCACAATAATGACTTCAACCGGAATATTCGCAATATTACCAAGCTCGTAGTCTTGCCTATCGGCGTCACTTAAAATTGGGCGCAACCCTTTAACAGCCGCTTCTTTCATTGCAACAAGATCAAGACCACTGACGGCACCTGCTCGCGCGGCCATGAGAGCAGCGTAATTCATTGTGTTTTTAGCTTCCCAGACATAACCCATCTGTACCGTTGCAAACCCCACTACCAGAAGCATTGGCGCAACTATCAGGGTCTCAGTCATGGACACTCCACGCTGACTACGCTTAGAACCCATCAACATCGTCGTCCTTCTATTAGGATTAAACGACTTTCTAGCAACAAAACTGAATGCCCGGAATAACCACACGGCCATACTTTTTATATTTTTTATACCTAGCTTACTCAATTGATTTAACTCGCGACACTGCTTGCTAATCATAGGTTAGCTCCCTGTTCTATTTTTCTTCCCAATTATCTTGGAGTCTTTCGGCCAAACGCTCTAAGCTTGAGCTTTTATCATATCGAGATGTACCACCAGTAGAAAAGTGGTAAATATGGCCAAGCAGGTCTGATACTTTCGACACATCCGCGTCGGCATCAAGCATGGCCGTGTAAAACTTAAAGTGCTTTTCGGCTAACGCTAAATTTACCACGGCTAAATTATATTGCGCCATATTATAACCAGGATCGCGCGCAAGCACCTTTTCATAGTAGCCTCTCGCAACTGGCAGTTTTTTTTGTCTATAGGCAATATTACCCAGCTTATACATTGCCGGGAGAGAGTTTTCATCAAGTGCCAAAGCTTTTTCAAAGGACTTAATAGCAGATGTCCAATCTTTTTCTAAATAGGCCTGCTGCCCCTGCATTAAGTAAGATTTTACCGAATGTATTTCAATATTCTCTGGAGGCTTCAATGCTGTATTTTGGCAACCTAAGAGCCCTCCCACGGTTAAGTACAGCAGGAAAACTTTCACCGACTTACCCATTACTGAGAGCCTACCCATTTAGTTAACGCTCCATTGGGTATACCACGCAATTTTTGAATTCGCTTTGGTATAATATTCAGTTCCCGGTGGAACCATATCGACCACCAATGCCCACGCATCGCGCGCCTTTTGAGAGTTTACATATTCTAAACGCAACCCCTTGCGATAAAGTTGCTTCGATCTTAACTCTACATTAGATATAGCAACTCTCGCCTCAATACTATCGCCCACTTCAAGCGCTTTCTTCCACAAATAATAAGCTTTATGATGATCACCGTTTTTCTTAGCCGTGCTCGCCTTATCAACAAATTCTTGCATGACGCGACTTATAACCTCAATGGCATAAACACTTCGTTGATTCGCTATGAAAACTTTCTTTTCTTTATCAAGAAACACTGTCCACAGATCAAAACCATCCCTCTTGTTCCCTGCTCTAAAAGAGTCATTCCCTTTTTCATACGCGCCATACAACCCTTCCAGCTGACGTCTTTTTCTCACCAATTTAGAAATAGTTTTTTTAAATATTCCTTTAAAACTTTGAGCCTCTCGGAGCTCTTTGATAACTTGGGGAGCTTCTCCTCGCAAATATTTCTTATCGGCTAACGATAACAATTGATTCGCTTTATTCTCAGCGACATTTGAGTGAAAAGGCACTTCCTTTCCAGCAGATATTGACTTCGGAGGACTAACTTTTTCAGGCGCTAGTGTTCGCGGGCTTACATCCGCAAAAATAGTTTGTACCGGGGTTATATTCTCTGGTGGGGGTAGATTTACTGCTGAAAGCGCTTCGTCTAACTCATTATCCACCAAAAAAGCATAGGCGATAGACTCGTCTAATTTATTAGCCAACGGCGCGGCAGCATCAGAGCCATTTGAATCTACGTGCGTGTCAGCAACTACCGTCTCTGCATTTGGAATATCTTTTTCTACTTCAACAGCGGTCGCTAATATATTTGAACCCTTCTCCATGCCCACCCAATACTGAAACCCACTCCATGCGCAAGCGGCCATAAAAATACTGCCAATGATCAACCCTGCAAGTTTTAATTTTGGTTTACTGGCTTTCATGTTAAAAGAAAAGCTTTTATCGGTATCTGGCTTTTCTATCTCCGGCTCTGGCTTTTTACCTTTTGCACCCACATTAGAAAATTTAAGAGAGGCGTCACCAATCTTAATTTCATCGCCATCCTCCAGCAGAACACGTGCCACTTTATATCCGTTAACTCTAATTCCATTTAGACTTTCTAAATCATTAACGACAAACCGGCCTGACTGATAAATCAATTCCACATGGCGGCGAGAAATTCCACGACCTTCCAACACTAAATCACAGTCAGCTGCTCGACCGATGCTAAATGGGAATTGCTGGATTGGAAACCGGTTACCTTCAGAATCAACCAACACCACCTGTTCCATGTCGGACATATCAAAATCTGTGATGACTTCGGTGTGATCCTCCTGCCACAAAACTGCGTCAGGCACTTTATCTTCTAGAAGTGAATCAAAATTCGGTAACTCGTCATTGGATACTTCGTCATTGGATACATCGTCAACTGCATTTAATCCTGCGGTCTCGAAGTCTTGCGCGACTTGAGTGTTTAATGGCTTTTCATTTAGATCACGGTCCTGAGCGGTTTGATTTGGATTGGGAGACTTACCTGACTGCTGACCAGCCACTGGTGTCGACTCTACAACAAATTCTGCATTATCAAACATAACGAATACCGCGAAGCCTAAGCTTTCTCTTAATTATTTATATTCTTATTTAAATTATTATAATTCTGATTAGATCGAGATCCTAAGGTATAACACTGCCTCCAAGCGGATGCTGACATAAGCTCTCGCAATTCTCGCGTTGAATAGGACAGAATCGTAGCCATGGTCACACATCGCTAGGGATTATACAATTTCAATCATGTAAAGTTTGATATCATGCGTGGCACTACGTGGATACAGCGCTGGAGGCATTACTATAGCTCGAGCCTATCCCCTATTTGCAGCCCGTAGTACTCCACTCCTCCGGTAGCGAACTCCAACACACTGACACATCCCTTGGGGGCAATTGCAAAATAAAATGGCACTATATTTGATTTAAATCCGACTATCACGTTTTCGGAATCCAAGAAAACAACATCTATAGAAAACAACATGCCGACAGTATGTATACTAGAACAAGGCCTTAACCATAGCGCCTCCTCCATGGGTAAATTGAATCGACCCAATAGCCCTCTCAATCGAGACCACCAACTATGTGCAATGGTTATTGTAAGTGCCTCAAATGAAACTACAGCCATAAGCTCAGATCTCCCGCCAATTTACCTTCTAAAGCAGTCTAGTCAAAAAGTCAGGCAAAACACCTGCATCTTGTAACCCAACAATAATGACAAACCCCACTAACATAAATATCAGCGGAAACAGGAACATCATCAGCGGCCCCAGCAGTTTTATCGGTGCCTTACCCGCCGTTTCTTCCGCCCTTTGAAACCTTTCTGTTCTGCGTTGTTCTGCCTGCCCCTGTAAAACAGTGACTACCTCACCGCCCGTTTCCTCAGCTTGATTTAATGTAGAAACAAAATTTCGGATTCCGACACTATCCATTCTTTCAGCCATTTCAATCAACGCTTCATGTCGAGGTTTACCTGCTCTTAACTCACGTTCTAATCGACTAAAATCATCCTTAATCGGACCTGGGCTCAAACACGCTATGGACTGAGATAGGGCATTCGAATAGTTCAATCCTGCCCTCATAGAAAGAATGATCAAGTCCAACAAAAATGGAAACTCTTTTTCAATGCGAGTATGACGGAATTTAACTCTATCACGCAGCCAAATATCGGGGTAAGCGAATCCGACAATAACACCCAACACCAATATGACGAGAACCATCGTCGTTAGTGGCGAAAAATACCAGTAGAATAGAGATGAAACAATTCCAGCCACAACTAAGCAGACGTACCGTAGAGTGACTAACTCCTCAGGAAGCAAAGAATAAAACAGTCCAGCTGAGCTTAATTTCATTTGAATTTGATCATATTTTTCTTGTCCCATGTTAACTTTCACATCCGCACAGAACAATTTCACTACAGGTTTAAAAACCTTATAGATTAATGGTGGGGGATCTCGCCACTCATCAATAGAATGTGCTCGGGCCTCTAACAATCGAACAAACACGAAATACAAATAGATAACCAGCAACATGGCCGACAAACCAAATAGCATCGCTACTAGGTAAAGTTCGCTATCAATTGAGCCCGAATCAAACATCTACATTCACTATTTTATTTATTGCATATACAGCCAAACACATCATCACAAACATAATACTCAACCAAATCCGCCCCAGCTCCGTAGTGAACAATTTAGCCATCGCCGCCGGTTCTACTACGAAAAAAACACCTCCGACAATTAACGGCAACCCAATGGCAACCACAGCTTGGGCGCGCCCCATTGAAGTTAACGCTTTAACCTTTCCTTGCGCCTCAGCCTTGGCCTTAAGGGTTTTCGCGAGCATCTCTAAAGTTTCAGAAAGATTACCGCCCACTTCTCGGGATATTCTAATCCCCGAATTCATGAGTATTAGCTCCTCCCGATTAATACGTTTTGCCAAATCATTCAATGAATCATTCAACTCATGCCCGACTCTATACTCAACCAAAACTTGAGCAAACTCAGAAGCTATCGGATCGGGTTGATTTTTCGAAATTTGGTTCAAAGATTTAATAAGATTCAATCCCGCTCGCAAAGAAGCCGAAAAAGAGACCAACGTATCCGGCAACTGTGCGACAAACTCATCTGATCGCCGCTCACGCATACTTTGAAAAAGTAATTTTGGAGCCGCCAAAGTCGCAATCAAAACCGCCAAAGCACCCCAAACGCCCATAAACATATAAACAATGGGAACCAGCACCACAATTAACCCGAGACTAACAAGAAACACCTGACTTGGATCTAGATAAATCAGTACATCCCGAAACCCTTTATCGACGAGGGTAACAAAGTTATTTCGGTAGATTGCAAAAAACTCAATTCCAAACCGTATCAATAGCAAAAAGACGATACCAATGGAAATCCCCAGCATAGCGGTGCCAATGGCCAATGAATACTCAAATACAAATACAACTAATTCATTCATATCGCCTCCTTCGAAACTAGCGCAGCTCGCCTATATTGGAGTTCCTATCTGCATCATGAGACTTTTTAAAAATAGAAGTGTCTAGCTGAACACCAGAAGCTGCCATCTCTCGATAAAACAGAGGAATGTTCCCAGTCGCAACGAACTCCCCCAGTACTCGGCCATCGTCTCTAACCCCGGTTTTTACATACTCAAATATCGGTTCTATATAAACCTCATCGCCCTCCATTCCCTGCACTTCTACGATACTCGTAATCCTTCGTGCACCGTCACTAAGTCGTGTCTGTTGAATAATAATCTGGATCGCAGATCCAATTTGTTCACGAATGGCCTGTAAAGGCAAATCCATCCCCGCCATAAAAACCATCACTTCTAGACGGGCTAACATATCTTTCGGCGAATTGGCATGACCTGTTGTTAATGACCCGTCGTGCCCTGTATTCATAGCTTGCAACATATCGAGCGCTTCTCCCGCTCGACACTCTCCGATAATAATGCGGTCAGGCCTCATCCTTAATGAATTAACCACCAATTCGCGAATGCTTATTGCTCCCTTTCCTTCCGCGTTAGCCGCACGAGATTCCATCGACACCAGGTTCGGCTGATTGAGCTGTAGCTCAGCCGCATCTTCGATTGTGACTATACGTTCGTCGTTGCCAATAAAATTAGATAATATATTTAGAGTCGTGGTTTTACCGGAACCGGTGCCTCCCGATACAATGATATTTCGATGGGTTGAAACGCAATTTTGTAAGAATAAAGCCATTTCAACACTGCAAGTGCCGTAATTCATTAGATCTTCTACATTCAGCTTTTTCTTTGAGAATTTTCTAATGGTAATACAGGGGCCCACTAATGAGAGAGGAGGGATGACAGCATTAACACGAGAACCATCAGGAAGCCGAGCATCCACCATTGGTGAACTTTCATCTATCCTTCTACCCAAAGGTGCAACGATTCTATCAATGACCCCCATCAAAGCTTGAGTACTAGTAAACTGAGTGCTTGATAACGACAGCTTCCCATCTCGCTCTACATAAATTTGATTTGGCCCATTGACCATAACCTCAGTCACTTCATCATCATTCAGCAGAGGCTCTAGAGCACCCAATCCCACAGCTTCAGCCACTACTTGTTCAACTAAATCATTTTTCGTTATTCCCGCAGGAATCATTTCTATCTTTTCTTTAATGATATCGACAGTAGCCTTTGTCGCCTCCACCCTTAACTCTTCTGGTGACATTAGCTGCAAATTAGCTCTCTTGCGTAAATCTAAATATTCTAATATCAGAGTGTGTATTTTCTTTTTTAGCGCAATGAGTTCTTCACTTTCTCCATGCGCCGCAGCAACCAATTCTTTACTCTCAGGCTTTAATAATGAGCGTAGCGCTTGGCTTACTTCAATCACTCTCACCACTAGAGTGAGTTCACCAAATTGAAGCTCATCTCCGACGTTAAATTGTATTGGCTGACTGATACGACGACCGTTAAACCAGGTGCCATTCGTACTCGAATTATCCTCCAGGGTGCAAACTGATATTTCTACTTGTATCGTGGCGTGATGACGGGAAATCAGCTCATCATCCAAAACTACATCACAGTCTTCACCTTTGCCTAGGGTGTAACGCCCTTGAACCAAAACAAAATTTTTCCGGTTACCTTGGCTGTCAATAACATCAAATTCAAACTTCATAAGTTATAACCTTCGACTAATCAAAGATATCAAATCTTGTTTCTTCCCCAGCTTCACTGTTCAGCGATTTTGCATAGTTCAGCATCGATCGATTACGATCAGATTCGGGATCCGTTAAATAAGGAGTGACAAATACCACTAATTCCGTTTGATTATTGATAAATTGGCGAGATTTAAATAACTCACCAATAATCGGGATAGAACTTAAACCGGGAACTTTTTCAACATTTTTACCGTCTTCAGATGTGAGCATTCCTGCTACAACCATGGTTTGACCTGACAACATATTCATTTCTGTTTGTGCTCGGTTCACCACAAATCCAGGAATCTCACGCACCTCGACTGTTGAGTCGATTCGACTAATTTCCACCTCTAGCTTCACGACAATATAACCTTCCGGATCAGCTGTCGGTTGCATATTGAGTATGACACCGACCTGCTTGAAAATGACCGTAGCCCGCCCATCGCTATCAATTGACGGGATTGGGATTTCCCCACCTCCAAGAAACTCAGCGCTGGAGCCACTTCTAGTAATTAACTTCGGTTCCGCGAGTACTTTCGCGACACCCGAATTCACCATTAAGTTTATTCGCGAACTAAGAACAGAAACAGGAGATTGCACTTTCCCATCAATTATATTGGAGGAACTTAAAAAATCCTCGGAGTGAAATCCAAAAAAGCTGGAGCCTTTATCAAAGTTACCCGCACCTCTGATATCACCCAGCACAGCAAAACTGGGTCCAATTGTTGAATCCTCCCAATTCACACCAAACTCTTTTAAACCCGTTTTCCTCACTTCAAGTACCTTTACATCCAACATAATCATGGAACGTAGATTGACAGCAGGCCTTGCCACATTAAATATTATTTTCCCGTCAGTAATCTCCTGACTAAATTTAGCTTTCATCTCCTCAATAATACCCATATCGAAGCTCCGTATCACTCGCCCTTCTACAAAGATAATATTGTTATCCGCTCTCGCTTCCACACCCTCGACATCAGAAAGAATCGCCTTCGCTACGGTGAGAGTATCTCGCCAGGAATCATCAACTACCTTCAACAAATATCGGACCTCCGCTTGACCGTTGGTCCAAACTCGCAAATCGGTCACTCCTTCCTTGAGGCCCGTTAAAAGTACTTCATCGGGTGCCGTATTACGTACATTTGCAACATCTGGATGACCAATAGAAACTCTCGTTACACCCGGATAAGGAAGGATTTTAGTTTGCCCTTGTACGATAGTAATAGTTTTACGATACCCATCAGCAAAACAAACCTGACCACATAAAAAAATTAGAGACATGCAATATAAAGCAACACTCAAGGACCGAGTCAGATTGTTTCTCAGACTAATTAACAACAAGCTAGAATCAACGTATTTCATTATGACTTACCACCAGCAATGATCTCAAAACCAAAACGACGCTCAATATCAGGTTCCATCATAATTTCCTGCTTAATTTCCACTAAGTTATCAATCGTGATGTAGTTACCCTCCACACTATCTTCACCTATCTGATCTGATCGTAATAAAATCCGTATTTCTCCTAGCGCCTGAGCGTGAACCAACCGAGTGGCATCTGTCAGAGTAAGCCCGACCGTAATTTCCTTAAACATTCTTTCGTTTTTCCTTATTCGATCATTGATTCTTTCCCCCGCCGCCAGGACTTTAACCCGAGTCAAAAGTGGCACCGTTCTTTCTCTATCGCCATCCGCAACCGTCACTAATACATCAATAAAGTTTCCGGGCTCGAGAAAGCCCGATATGGCATCCAAAGTGCTCACGTCAATGGTAATCGCTCGCTGCCCATCTTCCAGTAGACTGGCAAACCCACTATATTGGCCTTTTGAAATATGAGAGCGTAACAAGGCATCACCGGCCTTTAATGGATTTATGATTTGAGCCCCCGCAATTAAGCTATAACCTGAAGGTGCAAAAACATCTGACTGAACAAACTGCTTTGGTACCTTGCGTGCTTTCACTGTATCTTTGGAAACAAAATCTCCTACTTTTAAATCTTTTTTCGCGACAATGACGGCTATCATCTGCTGTCCGGCATTGAGAGCGTCTTTATGAGTCTTTACACTGCGATCAATATAACTACCCGCTAGCATCCAGCCAACACCACCGGTCAAGATCGCACCGATCAGCAATATTATTGTTAATCTATTTGATTTCATTGTTATTGCCGCTCAAAAATGGAAATGAATACAATGCCTAAAACTCAACTATCCAAGTCAGCCTGGGGAAGAGATCAGAAGTAGTTAAATTGATAAAAGTTCAGGGTGCCATCATATTATCTTTGAAGTTCTTTTCATGAATATTGATAGCTTCAACGACGCTGGTTTTATTGATATTATCAGTTGCACTGATGCCTGACTCACCTTCTAACATCGTTCGGTGAATATCATTATCACTTGCTGCTAACATGGCAATACCCGCCGATCCAGCCAACAATCCCAGCATGACAACTAGGTGCTCAACCATCATCTGCCCTGCATGATTTTTTTTATTTTTATATTTCATTTTTTTCTTATCATTTAGTTACGAGAATCGTTATTGCTTATTCATCCAATTGACCAAAATTTCCGTTTCCCTTTTATTGCTTGCCTGCGGGAAAAATGTAATTTGGATGTGCTCCGCTCTTCTTTGGTATTGAATTTGTCTATAATGCACTCTTACGCTTGAATTTTCTATAGGTGCTATCGATAACGCCCAACCATCGCTCTGTAATTGATTTTCTACATAATATGTTGCTGAATTCACAGAACGCCGTGATGCGATTGTGAGAGTTTCGGATCGGCGCCCTTGATCCAAATATTCCATCTTCTTCATTAGCCTGCTATTCGGTGGCATTGGAAAATCAGTTTTCTGTTTCCGTGTGTTCTCTGAATTGGGTATTTCCGACACCGTGAGTCTACCAATCACTACCTTGCCATCCTTATGAAACTGTACGGAATAATAATAACCATTCAATTCATACCCCAGAATTGTATCAAACCCCAAACGCTGCTCTGTTGTTTTTCCGTGTCCTTTTGTTTTCCATCGAGAGCGATAAAATTGTTTTACGGAGTCTTCCGATCCTAAGAACTTGAATTCTTTGATACTCATAGGCAACCCATTTATCGCCATTGTTTCAGCGATCCACTGGGAAGTAGCGCCAGGGATTACATCAAGCGAGGGCAAAGATCTATTGAGTGGGTCGGAGGAAGCCAGTACCGATGTAGTACTGGCTAGGGTACAAAATAGGATTTGCAGGAGGAGTATTGCAACTCTTAAAAAAAATTTTTTACCTTTATTAATGATACTTCGCACCATTCTACAACCGGCATTTAATCTACAAAATATAATTTCTTTAGTTAGGCACCAGTTCTGACAGATCTTCATTCGTCATATTATAATCACCAGCAGCAGCACTTCCTAACTCAGGCATAAGATAATCGAATACATCTTCGTATGCTGGATCATCTCGAACAATGAGGCCCGACTCAACACCTTTCAGAATTGAAACGTCACTTGGAATATCTCCAATGACAGGAATATAACCAGTCATTGGAGTAATATCGTCAAGAGTTTCATTATCCAATGGCACCGCTCCGCTAACACGCTGACGAAGCTGTTCCTCGTCTAAAGGAGTCCAATTATCCGTTATTATCCCCCCTCTTGACCTCAAATTAGCAACAGGAGTCGTGTAATGGTTATCCGAATGCCAACCCTTACCATTTGAGAGATTACTATTTCCAATACGAATCAAACGAGCTTGATAGCTTAGATTAGATTCTACATACCCCACACCCGACTCTTCGAGATTTAACATACTGTTATGTTGAGTCATCCAATCCGCCGCATTGCTAATATCGGGAGCTGGAGCCGGCTGATAGTTTGAGTCTCGGGTTAATCCGGAGCTTGCTTCCGTACCCGCATAAAGAGCCAACTCCTCTCCATCGGCAACAAAAAAAGGGTGACTGGCATTCCACAATGGATTTATTTTATCGATGATCACCGACATTCCGTTGAGCGGATCTTTATAAAACCTCGATCTTATTTCAGATTCAGGAACTGCCTGCCGACCAACTACGCGCTCCCATGACACATACCGACTCACTTGATGCACACTATTTTGCATATCAAAAATCGCAGATAGTCCTTGCATCATAATGACCATCCCCACAAGAATAAAGCAAGCGGTTAATACAAACTCAGTCATAGCTTGACCTCGCTGCCTAATCCCACCCTCTCCACTAATTCTCATATGAACACTCGCCTATTCGCAATCTACTGACTTAAATGCGCCTGCCAAAACGGATTGTACAAATTGGGTTGCTCACCGGCATGGGCTTCAAAGCCCCAGATGCAACCCGTCATGCCACACGGCCGCTCATAAAATACTTCCGATCGAGCTAGCGCTGACATCAAAATGCGATTGTTCTCATCGTTATCATTAAGGCCAACCCCTTGTTGATTAAGTCCCGCATTATAAAAATCACTATCTAAAAAACGGTCATGCATTCTCTTTGTCAGAAAAGCTGTTAACTTCAATGGAGGTGCAGCAGGCGCTATACTGAAGCGCTGTGCAAACCCGATATACCCTACGGCGCAAGAAAAAGCCGAATTAATACCGTTTGCCTCGCGACAAAGAACATCAGCGTCGGCAGAGCCTTGGCCCACCGTAGCAATCACGCCAGCATCATCGGTTTCAAACTGGTCGTTTGCACCCCAGTTTAAACGAGTGACCAAATTCAGTTGGCTCGTACTACCTTGCCGTTGCAGCCAGCCTTGATCCCAACTCCGATCTCGAAACCAATCTCTACTCGCCAACGCATCGATCGACTTTTCCGCTAAATCAAAAATCACATCGACATCACCTAGAGCGTTATAACTAAGGACATTTCGAATAAGGTCATCTTGCCCATTAATTTCTAACAGTACCGCATCAAGGACAGCTTCATCTCGAGCACCAACACGAGACTTTATATAATCAAGGTGATCAGTATTGTTAACATGAATAGTTTGAATTAACTCGGGATCTTGATAGACGGTCATTTCATGCAAGCCTGCAATCATTTCCATAGCCTCCTGCTCTAGGGATTTCTCGCCATTAACCGCGTCATAATTCACTAGAGCATCATAGGTCGCTACTTGCGCTACAGTTTGGCTATACATCAAGGATTGGGTTAGAGCGATATAGAGAGGGGCGATATTATCGACACCGTCCCCACCAGGTCCTAGTATCTTGCCAATAGCTTCATCGGTTAACGCCAACTCAGGAAAATCCGTCATTAACCTAGTAATCACAGCGGGGTTATTTTGCCTCAAATCTGCTAGCGCACGGACCCAAGAGGTATAGCTGACCATATGCCCTACAGCTAAATGATTAGCCATCATGGAACGATGGGTATATGCCAAAAAATTAAGCTGCCTAGCAACGACAACTGCCGCACTAAAAGCCGCAGCATCAGCCGCATTGACCAACTGAACCTTATCATTGACGACTCGTCCAGTGTTAAAAGTGGCTAGCATTGTAAATGCCGCAAGTAAAACCAGTGCCATGCCGAGCATGAGAACCTGGCCAGACTGACGCCGAAATCGTATAGGGGCTTGAGAAAGAAATATTTTTGGAGTTATTGCTGTAGAGCCAATGTCGGCCCCGATATATCCGTTATTCATGCCTCCTCCTGCTTATTGTTGTCTAGCCGAGCTTAAAGAAGAAGGTTTCAGGCTTACTCTGTATTTTTTGCCTCGCCACTGGGCAGCGAACTTCCATCACGATACTTTACATATTAAATAGAGTATTCGAAAAAGCAGTAGGTATAGCGGATAATTTCGCTATACCTACTTGCCAAACTACATAATCTACTGAAGTACCATGGTATTAGACGGGCTAGGAGCAGCGACTGTAGTGGTTGTAGCACCAATAGTAGTACCACCTAGAAGATTTGCGGCGTTTGCCGTTTGTTCTTCAACAACGGTTCCGAATGCGCCGAATACCACAATAGCAGAAATCGCGATAACGCCAACCATGATTAGGTACTCGGACATGCCTTGACCACGTTGGGCTTGAGAAGAGATTAATTTAGATATTTTCACAGGTAGACCCCTTTATTATTTTATTTCGATTTTTATATATTTTTTATTCGCTGCCCCACTCGGATCAGCTAATGAATTTATATCACGATCTTTTAGCTAATTCCATACTTTTGATTAACTATTTCCATCAATCGTTGATATGGGAGGATTCAAAGAAAGTAAGCGCACATAATACCTATAATAGCGAGTTTGGAAAGTTTGAAATCAAATAATTTACAATAATATACAGTATTCTTCCAGCATGGACCCAAAAGATATCCGGCGTATGCTAATCAGCTAATCAGAAGAACACCTTGATTCAAAACTAGGGAAAGACAAATGGAGCCAAGACTCTCTTATTGACTCGTGGCATACTTGATTTAGTCATTTACGGCATACCATATTGACGTACGGCGTTTTATTTTACCTCTAACATGAAGGTTTATTCCTTAAATTTACGCATCAAAACATGAAATTATCTCGTTATTTTAAAAAAAAATCGGGCAATCTACACTCGCTGACTACAGAGCAAAACGAAGGCAGTAACCTGGAAACTGAAGCAACCACCTCGACCAAAAATTCAATTGAAGAAACAATTCTGCCCACCTTGCTTGAACTTAATAACGTGCAATATACTCTAAAGCCCTTTAAGAAGGGCGGGATATGTGACATTTATAAAGGACTCCCCAATACAAAAGATCTCCCCACCATTGCAGTAAAAATGATTAGAAAGGAATGGTACACTAACAGCAGAGTTAGAAGGCAGTTCAGCACCGAGTCTCAAATTGTACGAGATCTTCGGCAGGAACATCTCCCCCGTTATATTTCCAGAGGACTGCTCTCCGGTAAACCCTACTTTGCCTATGAATATATCGAAGGGTTTCGTTTAATTAACTTATCCCAAAAGAGAGACATTTTCCCGCCAGAACTCGTGAAAGACATTGCCTTAGACATAATTTGCCAGTTATTACGCTCTCTTCACTATATGCATACTAAATTGAATCCCATTGCCCACGGAGACATCAGCTCCGAAAATATTATTTTCGATGACTGGCACAATATCCATCTAATCGATTTCGGGTGTGCGCATTATCTAAAACTGGCCGACAACAATGCCTATCAATGGGTAGGCAAGCCCTCGTTTATATCGCCAGAACAAGCAAAGGGAGAGCCTTGGGATCATCGTAGCGACATCTACCAAGCAGGTATTTTGTATTATGAGCTAGCAACTGGCGCACGCTGGAATACGGGTACGAATCCTCGAAATAAAACGCTTTTTGCTGCTTCAGCTGAACCCCCAAGACCTGATTTTCTCGCAAAAGAAGCGGGAATAAATATATCAACATCAATAGCCAAAATGCTTCACCCTCAACCTCAATTACGCTATCAATCTGCCAATAACGCATTAAAGGACCTTGAAAAATAGCGCCCTATAATGGTTATTTACTATTAAATTAAGCGCACTCCCTAGCGGACTAAGTCACCACCTTTGTATATACATTTAATGGCTTCACCGCCAGAGGGGTAGCACAATCCATTTCCATCCATTTTACCGTCTTTAAACTCACCTTTATATTTACTGCCATCAACCCAAGTAAAGGAGCCTTTCCCACTCATTTTGTCATTGAAGAAATCACCGACATACTGACGACCATCAGCCCAGAGATAAGTCCCTTTACCCTGCTTGATTCCACCAATGAATTGACCCACATATTTGTGTCCGTCCGGCCAAGTTAGCACGCCTTTACCCGTTTGCCGATCATCTAAATAGTCACCAATATATTTTTCACCGCCAGCCCAGATTTCAGTACCCTTCCCGGATTTCTTACCCTTTTTAAAATCACCACTGTATTTTCTACCGTCGGGCCAGGTATACACGCCCTTACCCGAGGCTTCGTCATCTATAAAATCTCCAATTAACTTTTCACCATTCGACCAAACAAGCACCCCTTTGCCTTGTTTCTTGTCGTCATGAAATTCTCCATCGTATCGTCGCCCATCCGGCCAGCTATAGACCCCTTTACCATTTTTGGCATCACCCTTAAACTGACCCTTATACTGTCGACCATCTCGCCAAGTGTATAGTCCCTTGCCATTTTTCTGCCCATTTATAAAACCCCCTTCATATTTTGCACCTGAGGCCCACATAAACGTACCTTTGCCGTCAAACACTCCATTTATCCACTCACCCTCATACGTTGAACCGGAAACAGTAATAAATTTCCCCTGCCCCCACATGGTATCATTCTCCCAGTCGCCCCGATAACTATCACCATTTGGCCAAATATAAGACCCGTTACCTTGCCTTTTATTATCAATGAGCCCTCCGACATACTTAGATCCCGTTTCCCAAGACTGTAATTGAGACTCCGCTACAATTTCTTTTTGATCAGAGCAGCTGGCGACGATGGTAAATGTCGCCATCAATATAAATGCAGTTCTGTATTTCATTAAGATAATCTACTCATGCTGTTGTCCGTTACTTTGGATTAATACCTGTAAAAGTATAATTCATCACCCTTACGAATCAATGATCGAATAATTCGTTTTCGATTTCACAATGGCCTATCGCCAAACTCCATAGCCCAACAAAAAAGGCGCCATAGGCGCCTTTCCGCGTTGTATTTGCTTCAGGTTTGACGTTTTAAGGCAAAAGCCTCTAGCCCATCATTATATCCGGCTTCCCAGCTCGCCGTCATTTCCTCTGCATCATACTCAGAAAGCTCTCCTTCACACCCCTTTAACCCTAAGTCATAACCTTTGTCATAGGCCCCGTCAAGATCGTCATTCCAGGAATTATCGCCGCTGGCTCTATGAGCGGTGAACCCATCTTCCAATTTTGGGTCGCTAAGTGCCTCCAACACTGCTTCAGACTCTTGCAAAGTGGACGCACTGAATGGTTCCACCAAGTCTTCGGCAGCCAAGCTAGGCATCAATTCAGCAGCTATCACTGCATCTAACGCCAACTCTGTATTTAAATTATTTTGTAATTTATCGTTTGCCGCTTTCAATGCACCGGAAAGACCGTTTAGTCCCTGACTATCCGTTCCACTGGCGTCGTGAAACAATGAGTTAGGCAGATATTTTTTTGCAACGTCTTGAAGGTCTTCCAAAATGTGATAGATACAAGGTACCAATATCAGTGTAACAAAAGTTGCAAATAGCACTCCAAATGCCAACGACACTGCCATCGGAATCAAGAATTGTGCCTGTATTGATTTTTCGACCATTAATGGCGCTAGACCGCCGAAGGTAGTAATAGACGTCAGTACTATTGGCCTAAATCGAGCTCCGCCCGATTCTCGAATCGCTCGTATCATCGGCACATTATCTCTGGCCTTTCGGTTGATATAATCCACCATAACCAGATTATCATTGACCACTACACCACTGACCGCACACATCCCAATTAGAGACCAAAGTGTCACATCAATACCTATAACCATATGCCCTGCAAGAGCACCAACCAGTCCAAATGGGACAGCAAACATTACCATCACAGGCTGAATGTAGGATTTAAATAGAATAGCCATCAATATATACATTACTAACAATGCAATGACATAGCCTTTAAGCAAGAATTTCTTAAATTCTTCAGCATTTTGCTGCGCGCCTGCTGTCCCCCATTTAGCCGCTAATTGAGGTAGAAATTGCTTTTTGACCTCCTTCATAATCTTCGCTGAATCCGCGACGATGGGGTCAACATTCGCCTTAACCCTGATAACCCGCATTCCATTAGTTCTGCGAATTAGCGTTGGCCCAGAACCATACTCAACATCAGCTACAGTCAAAAGGGGAATACTAGATCCATCAGCTAATCGGATATTCATATTCTCCAAATACCAAAGAGAACTCCGCTCTTCAGAGGGATACCTTACTATGACTTTGACCTCTTCACTTCCACGCTGCACACTTTGAACCACTGTTCCATGAAACGCTTGGCGAACCTGGTTCGCTACGCTATCCATTTTTAGATGCAAATCTGCTGCTACAGGCTTCAAATGCAAACTAATCTCAGATTGCCCCCTCTCAAAAGTATCCGTAATATCATAGACACCCTCGAATTCGGAGAGATATACCTTTAGTTTATCCGCCGATTCCTTGAGAACTGAGGGATCTTCATGCGTTAACTTGATATCTATCGCTGGCCCTGGTTTATTGAATGTAGAATCATAGTTCAACTGCATAACGTCTTGAATATCACCAACAATATCTCTCCAACGCCGGTTCAGCTCAGCACCAGAGACAATCCGGCTTTCTGAAGGCACCATTTCCATAACAACCGATCCTAAATGGTCTCCTTTGCCTCCAAATAATTGTTTACCGTATATGGTTAAAACGTTCTTAACTTGTTCCTCACCCGTCTCCTCATAGAGCTGAGATTTTAGCTTTATCGCAGCCCTTTCAATTTTCTGTATAGCTGCTTTTGTCACTTCTGCAGTACTTCCTTGCGCAAATGCTACATTAGCTACGGATATATCTGCTTCAATTTCCGAAAACATAACAGTCTTAATCCATCCTCCAGAAAGTAAACCAGAGGACAGAATAAACAATGCGAAAAATAACGCTCCAACGGCATATCGCCAATGCAAAGCTCTCTCAAGAAAAGGCTGATACCACTCTCGTATAACATATTCCAGCGCACTCTCAAACTTAAGCTGAAATCGTCCAAACACTCCCCCACCATCAGATTTTCGGGGTTTAATAACAGATAAATGCGCTGGCAGTATCAACAAGGATTCCAGTAAGGAAAATACTAATGTCGAAATAACTACTAGCGGTACGACATACATCAATTTACCCTCGGGACCGGGTAAAAATAGCAAAGGGCTAAACATCACAATCGTAGTAAGGACAGCAAAAACGACAGGTGTAGCAACTTCCTGGGCTCCAGAAATAGCGCCGGACAATCCCACATTCCCCGCTTTTTGATGCGTAAAAATATTTTCGCCCACTATAATGGCATCATCGACAACTATGCCTAACACCAGAATAAACGCGAAGAGAGATATCATATTGATACTCCCACCAAATATAGGCAGCATCCAAAATGCACCCATAAATGAAATTGGGATACCTAAGCTCACCCAAAAAGATAAACGCCAGCGCAAAAATAACATAAGAATAAAAAAGACTAGGCCGAGTCCCACTGCGGCATTTTCTAACAAAAGATCGATACGACTTTTGAAATAAACTGAAGCATCATTCCAAAGACCGATCTTAATACCCTCTGGTAGGTAAGTCGTCGGACTTTCAACGTACTTATGAATGGAATCGGCTATTTCCAAAATATTTTGACCACCAACCTGCATCACCGATAAATACACTGCTGGCTCACCATTATATTCACTGCGGCTACTACCCTGCTGAAACCCATCAATAACTCCGGCGACGTCACGCAAATAAACCCGACCGCCATCTGGCTGACTTCTTACTATTATTTCTTCAAAAGTGTCCTTAGTGCTGATTTCTCCTTGAGCAATAATGGACATCTTGCCAAATTCATTGGAAATGGAGCCTGCGGGTATATCAACAGATTGGCGTTTTATCGCAGATGACACTTCGGCAAAACTAAGGCCATATCGTTGCATTGAAGTTTCTGATACTTCAATAGCTATTTCATAAGGCCTTACATTAACCATCTTAACCTGGGATATTTTTGGGTCACTGAGCAAATCACGGCGTACATTTTCGGCAATTCGTTTAAGTGTACGTTCGTCCGCTTTACCCGATACAACAACATTACCCACTACTTGCTTAGGCATAGATTGCACAACTCGAGGTTTTTGCACGTTACTGGGAAACTTTATTCCTGACACTACATTTTGAATAAGCTCCTTAATCTCCTGAGTATCACTCCCGAAAGCCACCTTTACCTTAACCGCGGCGGCATGAGCTTTCGACACACTGGTTACACTTCCAACCCCATCTAGATCGGCAATAGCATCCTCTATTGGCATCGCGACACTTTTTTCAACTTCAGAAGGCGTAGCACCGGGGTACGCGACATATATTCCGACTTCATCCCAAACAATATTAGGAAAAGTTTCCTTTCTTGCATCCAACATCGCCACGCTACCAGCAACAAGCGTGAGTACCATTAAGAGGTTTGCAGCAACACGATTTTCCGCAAACCACGCAATAACGCTATTCATTGAGCAGATTCCTCAAGCAATCGAGGAATAACTGCCTCTGCCGCACCTTTAGAGTTCACTTGAGGGCGATTGACTTGAATGTCGTTGGTTGCGACCTTTTGGCTAGGTTTATTTTTTAGATGAGCAGTGGGGCTAGTACTCTCTACTTGAGGCTTTTTCACAGAAGCCGCCTGATCTGACCTGTTCTTATACGCTGCCGAATTGTTTTCTAAATTTGCTTTCGCTGCTATACGATCAAGAATTGCTTTTACATCATTTTCTTCATTTTTGTTTTTAACCGATTCTACTGTCTCAACTCTCTTTTCCAAGTTTGCGAATTTATGCTCTCCCCCCCCCCTTACCAATTCTATTTCATTTGAGATATTTGAAGCTTGCTTCCCATGCTCCTTATTTTGCTCCAACCCACTAATATCATCATTCGAATGAATACTATTTTTCTTCGGTTCAGCTTGTTTAATTGGACGCTGTTTAATTGGCCATGAGTCATTGGTATCTGTTGCCAATTCTTCGTTAAAATCTCGCCCCTTCGCGACGACGTTACTGCCACTATCGACGATATCCAAATTATCCTCGTGAGTTGATCGTACTCTCATCCCCTCAATAGCAACATCCAAGCGGGTAACAACCACTTGATCGCCTGGTTGTAATCCACTGGCGATATAAACCAACTCTCTGCCTTTATGTAAAATGCCTAAACTTCTTTTTTGTAATCGCTCATCGGAATCAACAATCCAAACTTTATCCCCATTTCGAAGTACTTTTCTGGGCAAAACAACCACATTAGAGTATTCCTTTCCTTGTACCTGCGCTTCAACAAATTGGCCGGCAGATAGAGGAGGTCGACCTGGTTGTTCCGAGTCACGCTCATAAGGCCCTTCTATTTGCGCAACGATATAAATCAGTCGGTTTCGCATATCAATTCCACCTTCCGTGCGCACGACTTTACCTGACCACAGGTAATTTTGGCCGGCATATGCTAATTGGAGTGTTACTGGCGGCCCCTCATTGGCAGCATCTTGCCCTTGGTATCTTACCGGTGCGTTAACCAGGCTTAATTGGTGATCCGACAAAGGAAGCCTTACCTCTGCTTGATCCACAGCATATACTCGCGCTATCTGCATACCAGGAGTTACGTACTGACCTCGACCAATAAAAGCCTCTCTAACCCTACCGTCGAAGGGTGCGAACACTTTGGCTTTCGCAATCTGATTGTTAGCTATTTTGACATCGGCCTTAGCCGCATTTACATTGGCTAGGGCCTCGCGCTGCTGCGCTTTTTTGAATTTTTTGGATCGTTTGATACCATTAACTTCATCGTCATCAAGTCCCTGATTCGCAATCAATCGATCATAGGCTTGTTGAACCGATATCAAGCGGGCTTCAGCTTTGGTGATTTGTAGTTTGTATCGTGTTGCGTCGACTTCCAACAATAGTTCATCTTTTTTGAAAAAACCGCCGCTGGCAAAATTGGAAGACACCTTGATAACTCTTCCGGCCACTTCGGTGACTATCTGTAACTCGGAACCCGGACTAATTAGTCCTCGAGAATACACAGGTATAGAGACAGTCTGCGTCATTGCCGTTGTCACGGTAACTGGTGGGGTTTGAGGTTTATAGGCAACCTCTGTGGGCGCTGGAGACATTGAATTTAAGACAAAATACCCCCCCAGACCACTCGTTATTAATAGTATGGGGACAAAAGATCTAATAAAAATATTCATTTAATTATGTCTACTCACCCTTAGACTCATATTTAACAAAAAAAACCGAACAAACTGTTGCCTACCTTAATTTGGCATCCCATATAATCTGCCCTCCCTCACCATGGATAGCCAAATTTACGAGACAAATATATTAGCTTCATATACTTGACTTGGGAGTCTGCACGTCTTTCTTGCATTACGCAAATTGTTTGGCTTTAAGCACCGCAAAGCAATCGCAGGGGGTATTTGATTGCCCCACGCTTAGTTTAGTAACCGAATCAAATACATCTATTTTCGAATAAGTTAGCTCTCATCAACACAGCTCAAATATAACAATAACTCTAGACAATAATAGCCTTAAGCAACATGAACAACGCGAGACCTTTTATCAAATCTAGAAGTCGAACCAGCATAACTGCGGACAATAGGAGACAATATTTCACTCACTTTATTGAGCAAATTAACATGGCTAGTATTGATAAAGAAATGATCACCATCAAAGAGCTGCATACTAAACTCTCTACAAGTTTGATACACCCAATCTTCAAGGTGTCTAGCAGTCACTCCCCCATCATCAATACCACCGAATGCCGTGATCGGAACTTCAAGTGGTTTATCGTCAATATATTTCCATGTTTCAATCAACTTGATATCAGCTCTCAAAATTGGACTCACTAGCTCCATCAACTCGGGATGTTCCAGAGCTTCATCTGGCGTACCATTTAGCTTCTTAATTTCTTCAATAAAGTCTTCTTCAGATAAACGATGAATCGACCTATGACTTGAATCAATTTGAGGTGCACACCTTCCTGAAACGAACAACTGCACCGGTGACACTTCAGAACATTGACGTAGCCTGCGTGTGAGTTCAAATGCAACCTGGGCTCCCATACTGTGACCAAAAAATGCAAAAGGCACATCGAAGTGCGGGGTAAACTCCTGAACCAAGGCATCAAGCAACAAGTTCATACTCGTCAACGATGGTTCTCGAAAACGCGTACCGCGACCGGGTAACTGTACGCTGCAGACTTCAACCCCATTCGGTACCTGATTACACCAGTCCCGGAATGTACTGGCACTTCCGCCAGCATAGGAAAAGCAGAACAATCTAACAGTCGGATTTTCTACTCTTTTTTGAACGTGAAACCACGGGCTTTGATACAAGCTCTTGGATACATGATGATTACTCATTTGACTTTCCCTTAATAACTTTATTTTTTTTGTTTTAAGTTATTATTTTAGCTATTTTATACTTTGTATATACGAAGAGGCCTTGAGCGTTCCCGACATCCGTATAAATTATATTTGCTCACCTACACAGCTCGATTAACTGGGCCGTGAAAATCACTGTATCGCTAATGAGCCACCATTAAACTGGACCTTAAGTGTGTAGTCAATTTTTTCCTGTTGGGTTATGGTAATCGCAAGATTAGTGTTTACTTACATCAAGTAACAATCAATTTACTCAAACCCCTAACCCAAAAAACGCTAACGATTTACTTGTATTGCAGCTAGCAATATTAGCTTGCTATCTGTGCTTGAAACCCTTTTTCAAATGCTCTTTTTGCTATTTCTAAGCCCTGCTCAAGCACTTTCATCGGAATATTCAGGGGCGGCAAAAACTTAACCACTTGACCATTTCGCCCTGCACTTTCCAGAATCAAGCCGTTTTCGAAACAATTCATCAAAATATCATTAACTAAGCTCTCATCTTGCAACTGACTCAGATCCACCCCCCATATCATACCAATACCCCGCACCTCGATACGCGGATCTAATACGGCTATAGATTTCTTAAGGAAATTTTCAATGACTCGCATTTTTTGGGAAACTTGACTTGCTATATTCTCGTCATGCCAGATTTTTATCGCTGCTTCACCGCCAACAAATGCGAGCTGGTTCCCACGAAAAGTCCCGTTGTGTTCTCCAGGCAGCCAATTATCAAGTTCAGGTTTAATTAGCACCAACGCTAGAGGAAGACCATATCCACTAATCGACTTCGATAGCGTCACCATGTCTGGCTGAATACCGGCACGCTCAAATGAGAAAAAGTCACCCGTTCTACCGCAACCTACTTGAATGTCATCCACTATCAGCAACATATCATGTTTATCACAGACGGCGCGTAACCCGTGCAGCCACTCAGTAGGGGCGACGATAACACCTCCTTCCGCCTGCACTGTCTCAACTATGACCGCAGCAGGGACTTCGACTCCAGAATTAGGATCACTCAACACTTGATCCATGTACTCAATCGTGTTGAGATTTTTCATATAGCCGTAGGGGTAAGGCATAAAGGTAACGTTATTCAAGGGTGTCCCAGCCCCCTCTCGATTGAACTTATTGCCAGTGACCGACAAAGCCCCTGCAGTCATTCCGTGAAACCCACCTTGAAAGGCGATAATGCCAGTTCGACCTTTGTTTTTTCTAGCCAGCTTCATCGCAGCTTCAACTGCATTGGTTCCAGTTGGACCACAAAACTGAGTTTTATAATGATAACCCCGGGGTTTCAAAATCAATTCATGCAAGGCAACCAAGAAGCTACGCTTTGCACTCGTAAACAGGTCAAGACCGTGGATGATATTATCTGACTGAAGGTATTCAATCAGTTTATCTTTAATCAGATCGTGGTTGTGCCCGTAATTGAGAGCACCAGCACCGGCAAAAAAATCTATATACTCCCTACCCTGCTCATCGGTCAGAATAGAGCCTTTTGCCTTAGTAAATACCACAGGATACGACCGACAATACGAGCGAACTTGTGATTCGTAATCATTGAATACATCGGTATTCATAGCAACAGCCTCGTTTGTTTTTATTATTTGTCTAAAGATTCTCATTAAAAATCGATGCTTCGCCGATTATCACACTAATAGAGCCATAACAAAATGGTGAAGGCAACATTCTCAACAGGCTTTAAAGGCTGCGCCGGGCTCTTGTAACTCAGATAGAAGAAGAAACAAAAAAATTCCCTTCAAGACCCCTATTTCAGAAACCTATGAGCAGCACATTCCAATATTTAAAGTTTACGGTATTTCAACAGCTTATAAAGCTTTCAGTCAATAGACGTAAGCTAGAACCCATCATCTCCAACAAGACAATGACAACCAACCCATCAGCCGGCAGTGATAACCTTTGTCATTTAAGACACAAAGCGTTTACAAGAATCCACAGGATTAACACCAAATATTCAAGCGAATTAACCGTCCAATCTAGCTTTTCTGCTTGTTGCGTATGCTTGTCACTACTTCACCCCCAATCCCCCAGTTATCGGTACTCACCTCATCTATCACCACCACAGTGGTAGCGGGGTTTTTATGTAACACATCGACCATTAACTGTGTTACCCCTTGAATCAATTTCGCTTTCTGCTCCGGTGTTACACCTTCATCGGTTATTTTGATATTAATGTAGGGCATAGTAATCTCCTTAATTGGCTCATTTTATTTATGGATGGTCCGATTTCTTTTTCATTTTTTGGGTGCCGAAAGAAAGCAATTTTTCATTAACTACCCGGCTGTGGGACAACCACGCCCCTACACTGACCAAAATCAACCCAAGCACCAGTGATCGTGTGGCCGACTCATCAAAAACGATTAAAGCAGACACCCCAGAAAATACCGGGACAAATGCCATCATCGCGCCAGTGGAAGCGGGACCTATCAGCTGAATCGCCCTAGTGTACAAAATCATTTGAATGATCGTTGCCAGCACACCCTGATAAAACGCTTGAATTAAGATGTCAGGCCATGAGGCATCTGACAACGTATGAGGTAGCCATAAAAAATAAACGGGGAGATAGAGCCCGCAAGTGATAACAGCCAAACTTACCGTTACCTGCCACGGTGTAATTCCCCATCTTTTAACAAGTATCGAAAATAGTGACCAACAAAATGCACCCGCAATCAACCACAGGTCACCCTCTCGTAAACGCTGCGTCATCGACAATTCCTGCACCATCAACACACCGACCCCTAAGGTTATCACTCCAATACCCAACCATTTTTCTATGGATGGTACTTCTCTATTAATAATCACTGACATCAAGATAATGAATACCGGCATTAACCCCGGCAATAACAATGAGGCATGAGAAGCCGTAGACATCTCAAACCCACGGAAGACACAAAGAGCATAAGCTAACCCACCAATCAAACTAATCAGTAATAATTTGAAATTGAACAAATTGAATCGATACTTAAACCACCAAATGGGTAGCAACAAACTAGCACACACAAAATAGCGTATAGCGATAACATCGTAAGCCGATAAATCACTCTTAGTCCCGAATCGAGACACCAGAATAAAACCGGACCAAATCAAAACAGCCATTAACGCCGACAAATAACCCTTTTGGCTGTTCGTCATAATCACCTCCAATAATCTCGCAACCAAGCTTGCAACCTAACCTTTAACTAAAAAAGTCGATGACACGCATCAGAAGCAACTACTTTATCGCTATTTATAGTTCATTAATAATGATTTATAATGAACTATACGTTCACTTTAAATGAATCTATTAAACTGCTGAATTTCTTTGTTCTTATATTGAAATCGGAACGATTATCTATTAACTATGAAATGGGATCTATGGTATCAAATCTATGGAATTAGCAGATCTAAATGTTTTTAGACAGGTCGTGGAATCCGGAGGCATCACTCGTGCGGCCGAGAAACTCAATCGTGTGCCTTCGAATGTAACAGCGCGCATTCAAAAATTAGAAGAAGAACTAGGTAAATCTCTTTTCATACGGGAAAAAAACCGATTAAGAATTTCAGTTGCTGGAGAACAGCTACTCGATTACGCCTACCAAATTCTAGGTTTAGCCCAACAAGCAAAAGAAGACTTACAAGAAAGTAAACCCAAAGGCTCTTTAGTCATCGGTGCTATGGAAGCCGTATCGGCATCCCGACTGACCAAGCCACTGACACACTTTCATCAAGAACATCCGAAAGTTTCCCTGGAAATCAAAACAGCTCCCACTGGAGTGCTGATTGATTCTGTCTTAGCAGGCGATGTAGATTTAGCTTTTGTTGCTGACCCACTACCCGACAAACGACTTAATATCACACCCATATACAAAGAAATATTGGTCTTAATTTCAGATGTGAGCCATAAGACAATAAAAAAACCAGCCGACCTAAACTCAGAACCTACCGTATTAGGTTTTAATCAACGCTGCGCGTACCGAACTCGACTAAGAGATTGGTTACAACAAGACAACACCATAGCCAAAGTCATCGAAATAAATTCGTACCACACTTTACTTAGTTGTGCCGCCGCAGGAATGGGAGTGGGTATTGTCCCTGAAATACTTTTGGAACATTACCCATTCCGAGACAATATCAAAATCCATAAACTGCCATTAAAATGGAGCAGGACAAACACCTCGCTTATTTGGCGCATTGACTCGGTGACGCCCAGCATTGAAGCGTTTGCATCAATAGTGAAAGGAAATTAAACCGACGCCGGCGTCGATGTTTGCTGAGATTCTTGACTAGGCGCATTGGCCAATAGCGTATCGGTTGAAGGCGTATCTGCCCCATGCTTGCCGTAGTTCACATAAGCCAACTTGCCGTCTTTCCCTACGATAAAGGCTGCGGGCAATTGCATTTCACTACCCCCTAATGCGCCATGCACATGTCCCTGTAACGTCGCTTTCGCCGCTGATTTTAATACTCCCGGGTTTAGCATCGAAGCGATACCGCCTTTACTCACATCGTATAAGTCATACAACTTACGACCAGCATCAGGCAGAGTACGAATATTTAAACCTTTTTTGAAATAATAATCTTCCACACGATCCATCGGGCTTTCCAACACAACAATCAAACCTAAGTTTTGCGTTCGATATTGACCTAACTCGCCCTCAATCTCAGACAAACGCTGTCGACAGACAGGGCATCCAATATAGCGTAGAAAAACAAGGCAAATAGGTCCGTTTTCCAGCTCTGTTTTTAAATTTATCGATTCGCCTCCTACTAGAACGGCATCGAAATCCGGCGCTTGATCATTTAGTCTTAAAGTCATTTTCGTATCTCCCTATATTGGAATTTTCTTCAAGTAGATGTATTGTTTGAAGTCAGATGCCTGACATCAATCTTTTTCTAACGTAAAACCGTTCCGAATACATTCATTTTAATCAAACATACTACCCACATGCAATCTCAGTGAGTCGTCGTATTACGAGTAACTAAAGCAAAACAGCAGCATTCTGTATTCTTAAGCTACTATGATATCCTTTCGCCAATCTCCCTAAATTAAGCTTCAATCCCTACTAATAAGCTTCAACAGAACACGCAAGGAATGAAAATCATGGCCGCCAAAGAAATGAGTCAACCCCAATATTTTCTATTTCGAACTCTCATTAAAAAATTCGGCAAACTAAACGTTTGGGTATATCAAAAAACAAATGGACGTTTGTTTAATAAATTAGCTGGCAGTGAGATATGTATACTCACTATGACCGGCGCTAAGAGCGGGGTAACTAGAACCACTCCCCTTATGTATGTGCCCTACAAAGAAGGCGTGATACTCGTCGCCTCTCTAGGAGGAGCTCCAAAGAACCCAGTCTGGTTCAATAATGTAGTGGCAAACCCAAAGATCAACATACAATATAAAGATAAAAATATGAGCCTCGTGGCGCGCCAAGTCTATGGTGAAGAAAGAGATAACTTATGGCCAATTTGCGTTAAGTATTATAACCCTTATGAAAGCTACCAGCGCAGAACAGGTCGTGAGATTCCATTATTTGTCTGTGAACCTGCTCCTCACTAAACTTAAGACTGCCTCCCTCAAATTGAAATTTGATTATTAAGAAGCACTAATACCACCATCTACCGGCATAGTGACGCCAGTGATCCACGCTGAATCATCTGAGGCTAAAAACAATGCCGCTTTGGCAATATCATCTGGCATCCCCATACGACCCAAGGGGTGTGATTTTGCAAACTTTGCGAATTTATCCGGTGTTGAAACCATAGGTTCTAACATCGGCGTATCAACACCGCCGGGGCAAATGACATTCACCCGCACCGAATCCCGCGCATAGGCAATTGCCATGGAACGAGTCAGAGCGATGACTCCGCCCTTACTGGCAGAATACGCATGACTTCGATTTCGGCTTCCTTTTAAGCCAGCAACCGAAGCGATATTTATTACCGATCCACCACCCGTTTCAATAATCGCGGGAATACCATACTTACAACACAGATAGATCCCTTTTAGATTAACTGAGAGTACAGCGTCCCAGTTTTCTTCTTCCAAATCGGTAACATAATTATCGATATTGCCAGCAGACCATATCGCCGCGTTATTGTAGAGAACATCCAAACCACCGTACGCCTCGACACTAAGCGCAACCGCCGATTGCACATCGGCACTTTTACTCACATCTCCCACAGCAAGTTTCGCATTGCCACTGTTTGTTAGAATTTGGCTTACCGTCTCATTGGCTCCCGCTTTATCCCTGTCAAAAACCACGATATTAGCGCCTTCTTGCGCAAACAAAATTGCGGCGGCTCGACCCTGTCCACTACCCGCTCCGGTAATGAGAACTGATTTATTTTCTAATCGCATAAACAACTCCTTTGTCTCTTTTTAAAATTATAATTTCGTTAGCCCTTATAATTCCTTTTACTATCATATTTTCGTTAACAATAGCCGCTCCATTATTTGACGCTGAGGTAACGCGATCGGAACCGACTTTCGTATACTGAGATCCATATTAATACTCACTGATTCCGACCCGAGAACCAGCTTCCCCGTACCACTATTAAAAACCAAATGCGCTAACCGATAAATTTTCTCACCCACATCTAACAAACCCGATCGTATTTCAAATCGATCACCAACACGTAAAGGAGAATAATAACTCATCCGGTATTCCAGCACGGCACTACCCGCAATCCCCGCACCGTCTGAACCTTCTTCAATCTCCGCCGCAAATCTCATTAACAGGTTGGGGACAGAGTCAGAGCTTCGTCCCATATAATGGCAACGGAGCAAGAAACCCGCATGGCAACACTCATCCGGCTGAATGACCCCTTTTCCGATGGTGTGAAACCCAAATGCACCACACTCAGCTAATGACAAATTAATGTAGGGCAAGGGCCGCGATTCAACTCCACGACTTCCCGCATGAGCAGGCAACGGAATCACTTCACGGTAGGTTCTGGTTAAGGCGTAATTGATATCATAAGTAAAAGAGGCGATCACTTGGTCATTAGAAGAATTACGCAGCTCAACTAGCACACTAAAGCAATCAGCATCCACTGAGAGCAAACCAAAATAACCGGTGATGGGTTCAGCCATTCGTGCCTCCGCACCAAATCGCATATGCTGAACACTAATATTTTGGCAAATTTGTTTTAGCGTTACGTTGCTGGCTAACTTTGTTTCTAACAAACCAGCCTCTAAAGTCTGCTGCATTTTCTGAACATAAAACCGTACATTCAAATGATCGTTTTCATCACACTCCCAACTATTAACCGACCCTAAATACGTGGGAATAAATGAGTCCATAACTAAGTCATCCATAACTAAGGCATCCGTCGCAGAAGTGAAAGAATCGAACTAACAGCAAATTGCTTGTTGTCGCAATTAAATTCCAATAGCATTGAGTCGGCGCTTTGGTTTAATTTAACATAGCTTCAATTTAACAAAAGTTCAGCTCAGCATGTTAACCGCCCTAGATAGGCTGAGCAACACATACAATGCGCTTATGATTAGTGTTTTAAAACTCTTACATTCTGAACACTGACAATCTAATCACCCTCTTTCATCAACTAAATAATAGGCAATTACCAACTTGTCTTCTTAAGGAAAAATAAATTATGAGCGATACAAACGATGATCCTTTATTGTATGAAAAAGAAGGACACACCGTCACAATTACAATGAACCAACCTGAATTACGCAACCCCATGGGGGACCCACGACTTATTCCTTTATGGCAACAATCCGCTGACAAAATCAATGCCGATCAAGACGTGCGTTGCGTCATCATTACCGGAGCAGGCAAGCATTTTTCAACCGGCGGAAACGTCAAAAACATGGGTGATCGTGGTGGAGACAAAGGCACTCGAGGACAATCTCCGGCTGATGCTCGCAGACGATATCGAATCGGAGTACATAGAATAGTTCGTGCTATTCGCAGTATCGAATTACCCGTCATTGCCGCAGTGAATGGAGCAGCGGTGGGATTAGGATGCGACATGACATGCTTATGTGACATGCGCATCGCCTCTGACAATGCAAAATTTGGTGTCACCTTCTTAAAGCTAGGTTTGAACCCTGGGGATGGCGGTGCATTTCATTTGCAAAAAGTCATCGGCTTATCAAGAGCCAGTGAGATGTTCTACACCGGTGATCTGATCGATGCGGGAACCGCGTTAGATTGGGGCTTGGTAGGTAAGATCGTGCCCTTAGACCAACTGATGATTGAAGCTCACGACCTAGCAAATCGTGTCGCACGACAGCCGCCCGACGTATTACGTATGACGAAGGTTTTATTGCGCACGGCTCAAACCAACGAGTTAGATACGGTTCTAGAAATGTCCGCTGCGATGCAGGGAATTGCCCATCATACAGAAGATCACGTAGAAGCAGTGGATGCGTTTTTCGAAAAGCGACCTGGAGATTTCAAGGGCCGCTAAATTTCGGAATGCCAAAAGAGGGTTCGGTTTTGTTAGATCGTTAATTATCTAAATGGAGAGTGAATTACCTAAATAGATCGTTAGCTACCTAGATAAACAGTTATCCAAACGCGAACCCTTCATAACCGTTAGCTACAATCTCTTCACATTTTTCTCGATACGTTCTAGCGCCGGCCACATAGGGCAAGAAAATGCGCTCTTTGCCCGGTATGTTGCTGCCGAGGTACCAAGAGTTGCAGGATGGTGCTGTATACATAGTTCCCTTTGCCACTTCATTTACATGCTCCACCCAATTGTCTTCCGCGGATTTCACCGCCTCAATCGACTGGTGATCATTTTCATTCATGTGTTTGATGCAATCACTAATCCACTCAACGTGCTGCTCAATTGCGACAATGACATTACTCAACACCGAGGGGCTTTGTGGTCCCGTTACCGTAAATAAATTTGGAAACCCTTCCGTTTGCAAACCCAAATAAGTCCTCGGCCCATGCTCCCATTTCTCTACCAACTTCCGGCCTTCGTTACCTTGGATATCAATATTATTCAGTGCACCGGTCATGGCATCATAGCCCGTGGCATAAACTAATATATCGAACTCGTACTCTCCATTTTCTGTGCGTAATCCTTTAGCCGTAATTTCTTTTATTCCACTTTCTCGTAAATCGACTAAGGACACATTTTCACGATTAAACGTCGCATAATAATCTGTATCAATCACCGGTCTCTTACAACCCAAGGGATAATTTTTAGGAATGAGTTTAGCGGCAACCTCAGGATCATGAACTAGCTCTCCCAACGCTTCACTATATAAATCACAAGCTATCTTATTGGCCTCAGGATTCGTTAAGACATCGGTGTAAGCGGCGATGGTGCCGTAACCAAATTCCTTAATTTCTTCCTGGCGCTGATCAGGTGTTAATTCTAACAGTGTTTTGCTCGGCTTACGTCTGGCAGGTTTAGCCGCAGCAGTAGATGAGGTCTCACTTCGCTTTTTCCTAAAGGGTGCATAATAAACGATACCCGATTGGGAGTGACGCTGTCCTGCTCGAATCTCAGCATAATCTTTTTTGGCTTGTTCCATGTAACCCTCATTAAGAGGACGATTTTTCGCTGGAAAAGTATATACGGGGTTACGCTGAAAAGCCGTCAAGTGTGCTGCCTTAGCCGCAATAACCGGTATACTTTGAACGCCAGAAGATCCAGAGCCAATAATCCCTACTCGCTTACCTGCAAATTTAACCTCTTCCTTTGGCCATGTTCCCGTGTGATAAACCTCACCTTCAAAATTATCGGCCCCTTTGAAGTTAGGCGTATTGGTGACACTCAAACAGCCCGTGGCCATAACACAAAAACGAGCTACGTATGTTTTTGACTCTTCTGCTGACTCCAATGTTGAATCTGTTTTTACAGTCCAGTTTTTATCTTGCTCATTAAAAATAGCAGACTTAACTTTGGAATTGAATTCAATGTCTCGACGAAAGTCATAATGATCCGCCACAAAATTCATATACTCTAGAATTTCGGGTTGGCCTGCCATCAACTCTGTCCAATTCCATTTTTGCTCAACTTCTTTAGAAAATGAAAAAGAATATTCAACACTCGGGACATCACAACGACAACCGGGATAGCGATTCCAATACCACGTTCCACCTACATCCGTACCCGCTTCGATGACCTTCACTGTTAAACCTTGCTCTCTTAGTTTGTGCAGCATATACATCCCTGCCACACCAGCTCCGACTACGATGGCATCGAATTTTTGCGGATTACTCATTCTGACTTCCTTTAAGTTTAAAAGTGAAACAAACAAAAATTTTAGAAAAACAATATATAGGAGTCACCCGCTAGATTCTATTCATTTTAGCTCCCCGCCCCTTAGTGGCAAAGCAATCCTATTTGGTGAATTGGTTGCTTAAGCAATTCAATTAATTTATGTTTTATCTCCAATTTCACCTCAATCTACCCACCTGATAATAATCAAGAGATGATCCCAAATGAGTCAAATTGAGAAATCTACCAGGCCACGAAACTTAATCGACTACCCTCTTGTGGACGCAGATTGTCATTACTATGAGCCCGATGACTGTTACACCCGCCATATTGATCCTGAGTTCAAAGAGGATGCAATCTCGGTGGTTCGCGGTGTGAGTAAACATGCACAGGTGCAATTTAGGGGAAACAGAATTGGTTTTTTTAGTGCACCCCCAGGAGAGTTCGCCGGCAAGCCCGGTTCTTATAAAGCTTTCTATCAGGACAAAAATCATAGTGGTAGACATATATTAGCAGCGGACCCTGTTTCTTGTTTTGATATTCCTGAGTCGATGAATAGGGACTTGCGCTTAAAGTGGTTTGACGAACATAACGTTGAAGCCGGTTTCTTTTTCCCCTCCTTAGGCGTTGGCGTGGAGATGGCCTTACGGGATGGTGGACCCGAAGTGGTCATGGCCAATTACCGATCCTTTAATAAATGGATACAGGATGACTGGGGATGGGACTATCAAGGTCGAATATTTAGCGCTGCACAACTTTCCTTAGTCGATTTAAATCTCGCTTTAAGCGAATTGGATAGAGTCATAAAAGAAGGAGCCCGCATCGTCAATCTAGTAGCAGGACCGGTCATGGGTCGATCCCCTGCGGACCCTCACTTTGATCCCTTTTGGGCTCGTTGCGAAGAGGCCGGTATACTTGTTACTTTTCATGTGGGCGATGCTGGCTATGAAGAACTTGTCTCCACTGCCTGGGGAGAGAAGCCACGCCCACAGCATCATCGCATTACGCCCTTTCAACATGTTATTGGAATGATGGACAGACCGATACAGGACACCATCGCCGCTCTCATCCTCCACAATTTATTTGGCCGCTTTCCACGATTGCGCGTTGCCTCCATCGAAAATGGCTCCTCATGGGTTGCACCACTATTGAAAAAGCTCGACCGCACCGTTCGACTCGCAGGTAACAATTCCACTTTTGGTCCCCTTACCGCACGACCGAGTGAGATTTTTTATGACCGTTTTCGTATCTGCCCATTCCCCGAAGATGACATACCCGAGCTGATCGAGTCTGTCGGTACCGACGTCACTTTATTTGGTTCTGATTGGCCACATCCCGAAGGGCTGATAACACCCATAGAATTTGCCGATGAATTAGAGGGACTGAACTACCACCAAGTGCGCCAAGTCATGCGTAGCAATACCGCAGATATTATAGGACTGTCGAAATAATCGGGCTGGCGAAATAATAATTCATAATATAAATTTACACCGCATCGCTATATCGCGTACTTTAACCATCGATCGACCCAAATTATATATCACCATAATCTGGTCAACATTCATAACCCTGCATCAAAAATAAGAGATATTACAACGGAGGTAATTATCATGAGAGACGTGGTAGTAGTAGACAGTGTCAGAACCGGACTAGCGAAATCATTTCGCGGAACATTAAATTTAACTCGACCCGATGATATGGTAGCGCATTGCATCGATTCCTTATTAACAAGAAACAGCTCGCTTGATCCAGCAGAAGTAGAAGATGTCATTGTTGGAGCCGCCAGCCAAACCGGTGAACAAGGCGGTAATATCGCCAGATTAGCCGTGATTTTATCGACTTTACCCATTACCACTTCAGGCTCGACGATCAGCCGTGCTTGCTCTTCAGGACTTAACTCCATCGCATTTGCTGCTAACCAAATTGCCAGTGGCTGCTCGGAGGTAATGATTGCGGGTGGCGTTGAATCCATTTCTGCAGGTCAACGACAGACTCCAGGTAAATCGGAACCACACCCTTTCATCAAAGAAAAATCACCCGCCATTTTTATGGCCATGGGAAAAACCGCTGAAGTCGTTGCAAAACGCTATGACGTGACGCGAGAAGCGCAAGATACATTCTCACTCATGTCGCAGCAACGTACTGCCGCTGCACAAGAAGCGGGATTATTCGATGACGAAATTTCACCGATGAAAACAAAATGGCAAAAAATCATTAACAAAGAAACAAAAGAAACTGAGATCGTTGACGGTGTCTGCGATAGAGATGAATGTAACCGACCCTCCACTACTCTTGAAGCGCTTGCGGGATTGCCTCCCGCTTTTGAAAAAGACGGAACTGGTACTGTCACTGCGGGAAATGCCTCTCAGCTTTCAGACGGGGCTTCCATGACATTGCTCATGAGCGCCGCACGAGCAGAACAACTTGGACTTCAGCCTCTGGCTTATTTTAGAGGATGGACAGTTGCCGGTTGTGAACCTGATGAGATGGGAATCGGCCCTATTTTTGCTATCCCTAAATTGCTCAAAACCAGAGGCTTAAATATTGATGATATTGACCTGGTCGAACTGAATGAAGCGTTTGCATCACAGTGTTTATACAGCCGAGACAAGTTAGAAATCGATCCCGAACGGTACAACGTCAATGGTGGTGCCATTTCAGTCGGACACCCTTTTGGTATGACCGGCTCTCGTTTAACGGGTCACCTGGTGCGTGAACTCAAGCGTAGAAACAAGAAATACGGAATCGTTAGCATGTGTATTGGCGGTGGAATGGGTGCTGCTGGATTATTTGAATCCTGTTAAACCATTCATCCGAATATGAGATGAGAGAAAATAGACCAAGATAAAGGGAGCTTCTTCTCCCTTTATCTTTCAAGTAGCATTGTTAAGGTATCAACCTTTAGGGAAGCGTCAACACCACTTTCCCCTGATTCTCCCCACTACGCAGACACTGAATCGCATCATGGGCTTTTTCGAATTCAAACACATGTCCAATGTGCGGCGGAGTTATCTTTATTTTTTGCATTTCACCAATGAGTTCAGTCATCAAAGGCACTTGTTCCCATAACCAAATCAAATTAAAAGCCATGACAGACTTGTTCTCACTGATGAGTTTCATCACATCGTATTTAGGACGAAGGAGAAACTGCCAAGCTGCCTTTAAATAATGAGGTCTATTTTTCCCTGGAGTAAATTGTGCAGCGCCAAAAACCACGAGTCGGCCCATGGGACTTAATGCGTTAAAACTGGCTCGCTGAACTGCGCCACCAATTCCATCTAAGACCAAATCGAAAACTAACTGCTGATCACGGAGTTGTCTTTCAAAATTATTCTTACGCACCCACACTTTTTTAAAACCTTGTTGAGTTAAGAATACTCTCTTCTCCTCCGAGCGCACCGTACCAAAGGCATCACCACCCATCGCTGTTATCAATTTCATAGCTTGCAAACCCACTCCACCGGCGGCACTGTGCACCAGTACTCGATGACCAGACTTAAAATTCCCTAGCTCCATTAGCGCATACCATGCGGTTAGCGTTTGCACCAGATAAGCAGCCCCTTGTTGAAAGTCCCAACCATCAGGCAAGGGTTGTAAATAATCGGGAGCAATATCAATGCGACTGCAATAACCCCCAAAGCGAGTGATCCCCATCACTTTTTGTCCCACAGAATACTCGCCTTGACCCTCAGGCACAGCCTCCACCGTACCACTGAATTCCAACCCTGGAATAAACGGTCCTTCCGGCGTTGCACTATACAATCCCGCCAAGGCAAAAATATCCGCAAAGTTCAACCCAACAGTACTCACGCGGACACGCACTTTATCCGCTGGCAGAGAACCCATTATTTCATCAACGAGTTTTAGTCGGCTAATAGCGCCCGCTTTACCCGACTTCCACACTTGCCTTTTAGTTTGAGTTGAACCTTGCATCGCATCCTTATCACTGACATTCATTTCGTTTAATCAACACTGCCTTGACCAACACTACCTTGACCAACAATGGCTTTCGCTACAGAAGCTTTTACAACCGGTACGTTATCGTTCCCTAACGGTTCCATGTAACGTTTTCGCGCAAGAGCGGCTTCAATATACGGCGCTAATTCGGCATCCTTCTTTGCCTGATTTACTGCTGCGACCGCTTTAAATTCAGGCATCACTTCGGCGGCAAACAGTTCTAGTGATTCACGAATATGCTCATTTTTATTTCTCCCCGCTTGCTGCATGATAATCATCTGATCCACACCTGCCGCCTGCATATTGCGAATGTGCTGACGCATGTCATCGGGTGTACCGATACCACTAGGTGGATAATCACCACTTTTGGCTTTGGCAATAATTTGTTCGGTTCTATCGCCTCGCTGCGCGAGATACTCACCCCAGAGATTGGTTCGCCCCGGCACCGTATCGTGAGCGACTAGTGCATTCAACGCATAACCAAAAAACTCAAAACCCTCATGTCCACGACGTATCGCTTCTTCTCGATCCTGGTGCAATGAAAAATTGGAAACCAATGCTAGGTTTGCATTCACCCGATGACCAATGGGAACACACTCTTCCGATTTAATGATGTCATAATAAATCTTCGACCACTGCCGAGCTTCTTCTGGATCGACGAAGGAGAAAGCCAAAGCACCCAGACCATTGCGCGCGGCGACTTTTATGGTGTCCCGATTAGTACAAGCAATCCACATTGGTGGATGCGGTTTTTGCAATGGCTTGGGCAAAACATTACGGCAAGGCATTTCAAAGAACTGCCCTTCAAATCCAGGGTACGGGTCAAGCACCATCATATTCGCAATCTGTTCGGCTGCCTCCAAACACATATTACGTTTGTCTTTTGCGGGAATACCAAAGCCACCCAACTCCAATCGAGTGGCACTCTCCCCAATACCAAAATCCACCCGACCATTTGATAGTAGATCTAATGTCGAAATACATTCTGCCGTTCGTGCCGGATGATTGTATTTTGGTATGACTTGGCGAATACCATGCCCAAGCCGAATATTTTCGGTTTTACCTGCCGCGCAAGCGAGGAAAACTTCCGGTGCAGAAGCATGTGAATATTCATCGAGAAAATGATGCTCTACCTCCCACGCATAATCAAAACCTAACTTGTCAGCCAAGACCACCTGTTCAAGCGCCTCCTGGAATAAGCGATGCTCATCCCCTTCAAGCCAAGGCTTGGGTAATTGTAATTCGTAGAAAACCCCAAATTTCATTTTCAACTCCCTGTGTTTTATTTAAAAATCCCATTTAATGGATACGGTATTACGAACACTTTTTTGCCATATCCGCACACATTGAAATAACCATTTAGAAAAGCAATAGGCTCAAAGTAATAACCCTAACGTTCTACGTCAATGCATTTTGATTGGATCCCTTTTTCATCTAGGTCTTTATTCTCGGGTTCTTTCCAGCAATTCAAAACGGGCCACTTTGGAATTACATTATTTGGAATGACATTAGCTGTCATCATCTTTCAAACAAATGGGGCCAGATCAAATCTAAATTTAATTCATGCTTTCAAGAAAATTACTCGGATAGTATGGTATTTTCAGTCCGCCCCAATCTATTCGATAAAGAAACATCGATACAGAATTGAAACAGGTATGTCGATTATGTTTCCAAAGAACCGTTGTTAAAGCCAAATAATGAAGCACCCTAGATGTCAGTACAAAAACCTGAAGCATCCACTCCCCAAGAGGCTCGTTAATTATGAAAACGCTGTTTAAAATATTGATAGTTTTTAGTTCTGTTATTTTGCTTTTTATTGCCTATGTCGCGATCCCACACACCTATTCCCCTGACGGCGCTCTCAGTAAAGAAATCGTTAAAACCCACTCCTACATTGCGGACAGCCAATCCTTCAGTGCAATTGATAATAATCGCCCAACTTCTATCAATCGTTTTTACGGTGGCAGCGATCAACGAGAATTAGACGGGCGCATCTGGTATCCCACCATTGCAAATGGCGATATTGCTGAGGGTGCATTTCCACTCATTGTTTATAGTCATGGTTTTATGTCCATGCATATTGAGGCCACGTATCTAGCAGAATTCCTCGCACAAAGAGGTTACATCGTACTTGCTGTGGACTATCCGCTATCCAATACTTTTGCGCCTGGCGGTCCTCGAGCTGAAGACGTCATCAACCAACCTGCCGATGTCAGCTTCCTTATTGATACCATGCTTAATCGTAATAAGGACAATAACGATCTATTTTCTGGCCATATTGACCCGGATCGCATAGCAGTAGCGGGATTATCGTTGGGTGGGATGACCACAGCGCTAGTTGCTTTTCATCCACAAATGCGCGACCCCAGAATCAAAGCAGCAGTCTCTATCGCTGGCCCCACCATTATGTTTGATGAAACGTTTTTTGCCACGAGCGATATGCCTTTTATGTACGTGGCAGGCGACATTGATGCGATGGTCTATTACGACAGTAATGCGCTACCTATCTTGGAAAAAAATCCAGGCTCAATCCTAATGACGATCAGTGGCGCAAGTCATTCTGGTTTCGTGACTCACTCAGAGAACCTTTTCCGTATGCTGGATAACGCCGACTCCGTTGGCTGTCAGGCAATAGTTCGGTTTATACCGGAGATAGAGGATGGCCAAGAATTCATACCGGGGTTAGGCGGTAAAGAACAAGGAATATTAAGCACTTCATTTGATAAGTCTCAAATGCCTTGTCAACAGATGCCTTTGCCAAGTGCTATACGACCTGGCTTACAACATGTGTTCACGCAATTGGCCGTCTACTCCTTTTTTGATAGCCATTTTTCCAAGGACGATTCCTCACGGCAAAAATCCAGCACATACCTAACCCAGACACTGGCTAAAGAAAACTCACTGGTTAACGTACAGGTGTCTGAAAAAAACATTGTTAGCTTTCACCAGGAATAGAATTTAAATAAAACAATCGTAAAAAAGAATATCTCAGATATTCTGCATGAACAGATATGTCCCCTCCACGGGTACATATCTGTTCATGTTTGCAAGATTAGGCATGAAACATCAACAACACTCTAATCCGGCCAGGACATACCGAACAATTGGTCATAGGCTAGCCCCCATGGAGGCCGTAAAAAGCCGAGAGCTCGCACATCCTGAGCCCACCGACCTAACGGTCCAGCTTTCGAATAACTGGCTCCTCCTACCACTTTACTCATTCGGCCAAGACAAGTTTCTGCCAATTCAGCAATAACCGTTTTACCTCTTGCCGATGCGATCAAACCGTTATTACCTGACTCCACAGCATTGAGTATTCCCGCATAGGCCTGCTCTATCATCCAAGCGTCATTTTCTGCCCTAACCCATTCTACTTGCTCATAGGGACGCATCTCCTGACACTTAGAGGCCAGTTTGTTTCGTGCAAACTCCATTGCTTGCTGAACAACTGCAACAATCACTGCTGAAAATAAGGTATTCGCTAACTGAGCGCCGGTCATTCCTGCTCGCTGCATACTGCCTGGCCAAGCTCCTCGCTTTGCATTAACTCCGCTAAAGACAAAGGCATGAGATTGAGTGGCACACATACCATGGCCATCCCATTCTGCCGCTAGTTTTACCCCTTCACTACCGTCCCATTTCGCATTTTTTATGGCGAGTACAAATAGATCCGGTACACCCGCCACGGTTGCCGTTGTTATCATAAAATCGACAAGACCTGAGCCAGTGCCAAAATGTTTCTCCCCACTCAACAAGTACTCAGCTGATGCATCAGATTCAATAGCCTTAGATCGGGTTTTCATGATATCGCCACCCGATCCCGGTTCGGATGTGACCGTTCCCCACCAGTTACCTTGCTTGACTGTATCAAACACCCAATCACGCTGCGTGTTCCACGCCAGCTGATAGTCATCTGGAGCTTCTCCGGCGGCTAACCACAGAGAGAGGACGCAAGGATGCATTGCCGCTACTAGCCCAACGGAAGGATCACCCAATGCAATCGTACGCACCATTTCCGCAATTGAACGAGTGGATTCTTCAACGTTTTTCCAGACACCCCCTTCCGCTTCGGGTAACCCACATAAACTAAAGCCAGCCTTGGCAAGCGCAGTAAAATCAGCCGAATCAAGCGACCTACGTGCAAGACGTTCAGTTCTTTGTTCCGAGAAGGTGCTACTTAACACCTGTAAATTTGAAATTATTGTGGATGTATCCATTACTCTCCCATATCGCTATTATTTATGATTATAAAATATCCGTTGCATTATCAAAGGGTTTCCGCATTTTTAAAACAAGTGCTGAAAGCGGTCAATGAAAACTGGCGATGGAAACGGTCATTGGAAACTATCAACTCCAGAAAACAGTTTCTAAGGTATACGCGCAAGCCCTTCGTTTTATTACTCTATTATTTTTTCTAGTATCTTACCCTTTCCTCTAGTATAAAGGCCTCTGGAAAATGATGGAAAACAGAGATGTTAACTGATGTTTTTGTCGCTGAAGTTAGATTTGTGTCTACACCGGTTAATGAAATTGCAATCTGTATCGGGCACACTACCCGCTTTCTTTGAAAGCAAACTGACAAACATTCTGTGATGGCCAATCATCCTTTAAAAATCAACTGTTAACAGCCAACATTAAATGGGCTAAAAGGAACTATTATGACTACACGCGTAAGTATATCTCAAGTATTTGACCTCTCCGTAGACGACGTTTTTGATTTTTTTGGAGATCACGAAAAATTCGGAAGCCTTCTTCCTGTTCCAGTAACTCGAATCGTGAATAGCCCTGACGAAAACCCCAATGGCGTGGGTTCCGTTAGAAAAGTGGGTATCGGCCCTCTTGGTGTTGAAGAAACTATCCTAACTTGGAATCAGTCTAGCCAAATTCAGTACACTATCAGCAAAGGTGCTGGCCCAATCAAAAACTATCTTGCTACCATTTCTTTTTCAGCCATCAGCGCCAATCAATGCCAATTAGATTACGATATTGAATTTGATTTCGCTATTCCGCTCGTCGGTGCGCTTGTGGGTAAAGGAATGAAAACGGCTTTTGAAGGGGCAATGAAATCACTAGCTGCGTCCCCCATGAAAATTGTTCAAGCGGTTTAGTATTAACTGAGGAAACGAACAACTTACGTTATCTTTGCAGTTGCTTAAAGTTTGTAGTTTCTTTTAGAAGGACGACATCGGAAGATGTCGTCCTTTTTATTTGAACACCTTAATATGTGGACAGAACACCAATCCCTGTTTCTGTGTATCAATGTTCTGTGTATCAATGTTCTGTGCATCGATGCTCTGTTCAATGTTCTGCGGTTCAATATTCTGAACTTAAGACTAAGTCTTAACTCGAAGGCAACCAAGGTCTAACGGTTGAAAAGCCCTTTATCAAGACTTCGTCCTTTTGCGTCACCGCTGACAAATCCAAATCAGCGTGTATCACACCCGCCTCCTCATATAATTTAGAGACAACGCCTTTAAACGTCACAGTATCATCTGGCCACAATCGTGATTGAAATCGAATACCGTAACTTTTCAAAGCCGTAGGACCAAACCATTCCACAGGAACACGACTTAATATTCCAGCCGTTAACATCCCCATACCAAAAACCGTCGGTAAGCCTGCTGCTTCAGCAAATTTTTGATCATGGTGTATTGGATTAAAATCACCACCACCTCCCGCATAACGCACGAAATCAGTTCGACTGAATTTCTTTTTTACGAAACTATAGTCATCCCCTTCCTTGAGTCCTTCAAATGCATTACTCATTCCTTTACCACTCCCGCTGTTTGCAACAATGTATTTTTAACACGCAACACCAGTTCACCATCTTGATTCTTATAATTGGTGTACATATCGAATATCTTCATGCTGCCACCGCGCTTGCCTTCTTTGGTGGAAGCAATGGTTTCACCCGGTTCCGCTATTAACGTATCGCCTGCAAAAATGGGCCTTTCATAGTAGTACTCCTGGCCACCATGAAGCACGTAACGTAAATCTAAACCTAACTCCTTAAACATATTGGGCGCATCCTTTTCAGAAAAAAAGGCTTGCGTCGATGTATAGGTAGGAGGGGCAACAACCGAAGGTAGTCCCGCCGCTTTTGCTGCCTCTTCATCATGAAAAAGAGGCTCTTCAGCGCCAATCGAATTGGCAAACTCGTGAATCTTACCCCGCTCGATGGGTAATCCTGGTGGATTGATATGTGCCATAAGCTTTCCTGCTCCTGTTATTGTTTTTCATTTTTTCCGCTGCTATCGTTAACATCTCGACTCAAACCGATAGCTCCTTACGACAGGTCCATACGACGGGTTAAGACTTCGCTTCACCATTGGCACTGTAACAATCAAGTGATAACTCTCTCACTTTTCGTTATCCAGAATAAACCACCTGTACCTTAGATAACACTGCCTTCTGTTTTTTTAAATAAACCAACTTTTTATTTTCAAATAGATCAATTGATCCTTTTCAAACAAATCAATTTATCCAATGATCACATTTTCCACTAACATCTTATCGATTTCCGCATCGGTATAGCCATGCTCTTTGAGTATCTTGATAGAATGCTGACCGAAACCCGGAGTATGCCCTCGTGGACGCGACTCTTCACCGTCATGAAAACTCACCGGTGTGGCAACCGACTTATAAACTTGACCATTATCTCGCTCCACATCGACAAAGGCACCTGCCGCCTCCGCCTGAGGATCATCCACCACCTCTCCAGGTGTGAGGACGGGGGCCCAAACCAAATCTGCTGCATCTAAAATTTCACCCCACTCTTTTAAACCTTTTTGCGCAAAGGTTTCATCGAGTAACGCGACAATGGCTTCCGAGTTCTTTCGGCGACCCAGCTTAGAAACAAACCGTTCATCCTCTGCATACGCCTCTAAGCCAATAGCATTGGCTAAATCCGACCAATCTGATGGAATCTGTCGACTCAAATAGGAAAACCATTTCCCATCACCCGCTTGAAAAAAATTCAACAACGGTGCCATGGCCTTTTCTCTCGCCGGCGACAAGGCTAACTTGCCAAACCGCAATTGAATCGAATAGTCGGAACTCATCATGTAGATTCCAGAACGCAATAAAGAGGTTTCCACCAATTTGCCTTTACCCGTTTTCTCGCGCTCGTACAATGCCGCCATAATACCGCCAATGGTTGCAAGGCCCGTGACATGATCACCAGCTGCCGTACGCAGCGGAAAGGGCGCTTTACCCACCGGTGTCATCATATTGCAAGCCCCCGCTCGGGACCAAAAAGCCGCCAAATCAAACCCCGGTCTGTCCCTGTCCTCTCCCTTAAGTCCGTAGCCAGAAACACTGGAATAAATAAGACGTGGATTTTCCTTTTTTAGACTATCGTAATCTAACCCGGCCCGTTCCAATGCGCCTGGTCGAGTATTAGTGAGAAAAATGTCCGCGCCTCGGACCATGGATTTTAGTGCTGCCAGCCCTTCTGGGTTCGTTATATCTAGGACTATTGAACGCTTGCCACGATTGTCCAAATCAAATAATGGATTACCCAAATCCGCATCTTTCGTCGGCGTGGGAAATGCCCGCCAAGGATCTCCCTTTGGTGATTCCACCTTTATCACATCGGCACCCCAATCACGCATGATACCGCCGGCGGAAGGCGCAGCCACATACGTTGCCATTTCTATCACTTTCACTCCGTTCAACATGAATCTATTCCCTTTATAAGTTTTAATTCTTTTAGTTCTTGTGTAAGTGGTTGGTTCTTGAATAAGTGGTTCAGTTTTAAAATAAGTGATTGGGTTTCGGATAAACAGATTATCGAATTGCCGCCTGGTTTTGCAAGTAAAATGGTTTGTAACCACCGCTAGTTTTCAGGTACCGACTCTCAGGTTACACACCTAGCCCTAGCGTGTCAGTCGACTTCATTTACGAGATCAATCATAATCTTCGTCAATTTAGACAATGAGGAATTTCCGATGGATCAAGGACTAGGAAGCTGGCTAACAAAACGAGAAATGATTTCAGGTGATAGGCTAGCACTCGTGGATCGTCACAAGAGCTTCACCTATAAAGAGCTCAATCAGCGATGCAATCGCCTAGCTAACACGCTAAGAGACAAAGGGGTAAGACCAGGCGACAGAATCTGTTCACTACTACAGAATGGACATGAACATTTTGAACTTATATTCGCCGCAGCAAAGATTGGCGCAATTTATTTACCTATTAATTTTCGATTAACCGTGCCGGAAATTGAATACATTGTGCGTGACTCAGGCTCACAATCTTTTTTCTATCATGATGAATTTAGCGAGCTCGCAAAAGGCCTAGCATCGGTGGTCCGTTTTCAAAATACAGTTTATTGTGGTCGTAGCACCACTTGCGACGATGAAGCAGAATACGAAGCGTTTCTTGGCGCGGGATCCAATCAAGAAATCAATGCCCGAGTCGATCCCGATGATGTGGCTTTACTAATGTACACATCCGGTACCACGGGCCGACCAAAAGGCGCGATGCTCACCCATGCGAATCACGTATCCAACGTCCATCAGATCACTCAGCGATTACCCATTAATGCCGACACACGCGCTTTAGGCGTAACGCCAATGTTTCATATCGGTGGCACTAGCATTACCATGCTACCCACTCTATACCAGGGTGGGACCGTAGTAACACTTCCCGCATTCGACCCTTTGGCTGTTTTGGAATTAATAGAAAAAGAAAAGCTGACTGCGTTATTTTGCGTCCCTTCCATGTGGCAAATGATTGTTGATGAACTCAATAAAAAGGACTTCGATCTTAGCTCAATTGATTTTCTCATGACGGGGGCGGCGCCCACACCACTGCATATTCTCAAATACTTTCAGGAGCGCGGCCATGCATTCTATGAGGGTTTTGGTATGACAGAAATGGCACCGATCGTTTCCATTCTCGACAAGTGGGATAGCGAACGTAAAAACGGCTCCGTCGGATATCCTGCTTTCAATGTAGATATTCGGATAATAGATGAAAACGAGCAGGATATGCCCACCAACGGTGTTGGTGAAATATTGTGTCGTGGGCCCAATATGTTAAAAGGCTATTGGAATAATCCTAAAGCCACCTCGGATGCCTTAAAAGGAGGCTGGTACCATAGTGGCGACTTGGGCTACCTCGATGATGAAGGCTACCTTTATGTCGTCGATCGCAAAAAAGATATGATTATCAGTGGTGGAGAAAATGTTTACCCCGCCGAAATAGAGCAAGTTATTTACCAAAACGAAGCCATTGGCGAAGTTGCTGTCATCGGAATTCCACACGACAAATGGCAGGAAGTTCCCGCAGCTTGCATTGTCATTAAGGAAGGCTTCAATTTATCGGAATCGGACCTAATGACATTTTGTAGTGAGCGACTCGCCCGCTTCAAGGTACCAAAAACAATTTTCTTTACTGATGAGCTTCCCAAATCCGGTGCTGGAAAAATCCTGAAAACCGAACTGCGAAAAACATTTGGTGGAATCAACATCGCTTCGAAAAACTAGAACTTGAAACTTAGAACTTGGAACCCTTAAAACAGATAGAATGGCTAAAGCGCGGTTTCAAATTTGATCTTATTTATCACGTGACTTTGTTAGTCAGAATAGCTAGCAATATCCCATCGGCTGAATTGTTTTTCAATTCAGCCGCAAGCCAATTTCCCAGCCACTACACCCAACCAAAATATGACAGCATACATAATTATGTATGCCTTTGATTCCTTAAAAATTAAACCGCCCTTCTATAATCTGATAGTTCTTTTCTCCTATAATATTCATCGCCTCATAGCTCTAGTCCAAAATAGATTTAAGCCCAAAATAGCCTTAAATCCTTCAATAATCCTCGCTCGTATTCCAATGACCGAGGGAACACATTATCGCCGATTAAGCTATGCTGAATATAGCGTTTATTGAATCGCTACTGGGCATAAAAACACTAGAGTCACCAGATTTCTCAACTATGTTTAGACCGCTTCCAAAATTGTTAATTGTTGACGACAGCCCATCGAATAGAATGTCGATGTGTGAAACATTACGTAATGCCCCCATCGACATTATCTGTGCAACCAATGGATCAGAAGCCGTTCGGTTAGCTTCAAAACATCGGTTTTTTTTGGTATTTATGGATGTCAACATGCCAGGAATGGACGGCTTCGAAACCTGCGAAATAATCCATAGTCAGCATATTCAAGACAGCCACGTCACACTTCCTATTATATTCATAACCGCCTCCTCTGGAGCAGGGCAAGTCGATCGCTGTTACCAATCCGGCGGCATCGATTTTATCGCCAAGCCCTACAATGAAAAAATATTAGTCGCTAAAACAAAAATTTTTCTGCATCTTTACCAAGAACGATTAAGGACCTGCGAAGCATTAATTGAGGTGGAAACAGCAAGAAAGCGTAGCGAACTTCTAGTGCATAACGCCGGTGAAGGGATCATTGGACTCGATAACGAACTTATTATACATTCTGCCAATTCCGTTGCCTGTGCGTTATTACTTTCAAAAAAATCAGACCTCATCGGTAGTTCAATTAGAACCGTTATCTGTCAAAAAGAAGATGATGATAAAACCTGGGAAGAATCACCCCTCGTACGCGCTTATTCCGAATCTCAGAATGTTCATATGGAAGACGCACTTTTTCATCGATCCTTTGGTCAGCCACTATCGGTAGAATATACTTTTGCCAGTATCGTCAGTAATAATACGTTAGACGGCGGTGTACTTCTGTTTCAAGATATCAGCGAAAGAAAAGAGACCGCCGGAAAACTAATTCAGTTAGCACAGTTCGATCAACTCACTGGTCTATACAATCGAATGATGTTTCATTCATTATTGGATCAGATTCTAACGGGCGCAAATCGGTATTCTACGGAGATTGCATTACATTTTTTAGATCTCGATAATTTCAAAGACGTTAACGATACCCTCGGACACGATGCTGGGGATATCGTCATCCAGGAAGCAGCTAGACGACTTAAGCACTGCCTCAGAGATTCTGACATTATTGCCAGATTGGGTGGTGACGAGTTTGGTATCATTCAGCGCCTTGATGAACAGCGCCAAGTCAGCGGGGCTTATCTAGCAGAGCGGATTATAGAGACATTTCAAGTTCCATTTACCATCAACAATACAGACGCATTTATCGGTTGCTCCATCGGTATTGCGCTTTACCCAGAACATGCCAAAACAGGTGCAGACCTCATCAAAGATGCTGATACGGCAATGTATAAGAGTAAACAATCGGGTAGAAATCAATTTCATTTTTTCTCCAATGAAATGCAAGACCAAATGATGCAACATATGGAATTGGTCACCTCTCTAAAACACGCCTTAGAAAACAAAGAAATATTTCTCGTGTATCAGCCACAAATTGACTTGGACACCAAATCCGTAGTCGGAGTTGAAGCGCTCATGCGATGGCTCCACCCAAAACGAGGGCTAGTGGGACCTGATGTTTTTATTCCCATTGCAGAGCAATCTGGGCTAATTAACGCTTTAGGTGAATGGTGCTTACTGGAAGCGTGCAATCAAGCGAAAAAATGGTCAGATAAAGAGACGGGGTTAGCCCTGGAAGTCTATCTATCGGTAAACGTTTCAACCAACCAGCTTGCGCATGGCGGTTTTTCGAAAGTACTGAAACGTGTTCTCGACGTCACTCAGGTAGATCCTAAGATCCTAAAACTTGAAATCACAGAAACGGTTTTAATGCAAAATCCAGAAGTGACAATTGCCGAGCTTGAAAAAATAAATCAGTTTGGAGTCGACATTGCCATTGATGATTTCGGAACGGGGTTTTCCTCACTTAGCTACTTAGGCGTACTGCCACTAACTTGCCTAAAGATAGACCGCTGCTTTGTGACTGATATTTGTTCCAACGAAACCAATCAAAAAATCATTCTGTCTATTATCAATCTAGCCCAAAGCCTGGAGCTTTCCGTTATTGGAGAGGGGGTTGAGACCGAGGAGGAACTGGAGTTTTTGTATCACCACGGATGCCGTAAAATTCAGGGATACTACTTTAGTAAGCCTATAGCCGCTGACAAAATTCAAGATTTTATCGCAGAATCAAAAAAAGTGATTTGTTCAAAGATAGCGCTTATTTAGCGCTATCCCAATTACGATTTTAAACCCAATCCCTCTAGGCTTCTGTCGCAGCCGCCGCCATAACATGTGGCCCTAAGATACGCATTAGCGTATTTTGAATAATTCGCTCCTTCGGTGCCAATCGGTAAGATAGACCATTGAGCAAGCTCATTGATCGAAAGACGAGGGTTAAATGACTTGGGATTTTCATATCTTTTACTGACGGCATGGTTTTTTGAATAGATGCCATGCTTTCCCCTTTAATAAGCCTCTTTCTTGATGCCTTTTGCATCGGGCCATTCATATCACCCAAGAAGCTGCTTACCATTTCTTTCAACACTAGAGGATTTACCGCCATATCGGGCATCACAATCCCGATTGAGCGAGCCGCACCTAAAGCACCCTCTACGTCTTCATTCATCGCTTTAACCATAAAGGTCGCCAGCCCCAAGCCAAAGCCCTCGGGTAGCTCTTTGGTTAACCCAAAATCAAGCAGACCCACCACATTATTAGGCAGCACTAAAAAATTACCGGGATGCGGATCTCCATGGAAAAAACCCTTGTTAAAAATCATTTCAACAAAGAGAAATGCAATTCTCTCAGCAACGATTTTTAGGTCCACACCTTGCTCCTTACAATACTTAATATCAGTGAGCGGCAATCCCTCCAGATATTCTAGCACCAACATTTTGTCGCTACTGATACCTCTATAGGCAATTGGGACTCGCACCCTCTCGTCACCATCAAACATCGCACGTATTCGTTCTGTGGATTCCGCCTCTCGACTGAAATTCAATTCAAGAGATAAAAACTCTCGTAGTTCATCAATAAAAATAGTGGGATCAAAGGGAAGATGTTTTCCCATGCGTTTTTTCACCACTTCAACAATGACCTTCATCGCGCGTAGATCGGCCTGTAAAATTTTATCAATGTTGGGGTACTGGACCTTGATAACTACGTCTGCGCCATTTTTGAGTTTGGCTCTATGCACTTGCGCCAGTGATGCAGCTCCCAAGGCCGATTCATCGATAGAAGAAAAAATTTGTTTAATCGGTGAATTCAGCTCTTTCTTTATTTGCTTTTGTATCTCACTGAATTTTCGTGGCGGCACATTATCGTGTAATACGCTAAGCGGTTGGGTGATTTCTTTCGGCATTACATCCGCTCTTGCCGATATAATTTGCGCCATTTTAATAGGAAGACCTTCTAACTCCACCGCAACTTCATACAGACTTTTTGCAGAGTGTGAATTAAGTTCCTTCCATTCATCGATGCTGGGTTTGTTATTCGATGACAACCGTTTAGTCAATTTATTATAACGATAAACTATAGGGAGAAAGGTCACTAAAATTTTTGAAGATCGGTACCATACGTTGGATTTCAGCACAGCATAAACTCCCTAAAAAGGTAAATTCTGAATTCGGGGTTATTCTTACTAGCGTCTAACCTATAAAACACATATTGGTGTTAGCAACCAAAAATAACCCCACATAACTTAGCTTACAACGCGAAACGATAACTATACGTATCGATTTATACACTTAACAATTCTCGCAGACATTTAATTCAATTCATAACGCTAATATCTACTAGAACGAATACTTATTCAAAATATAATATATGTCAATAAAGTAAAAACACTAGCAAATTCGTCATATTGGCCTTTCATAATGGACTCAAGAGCAAGCCGAAGTGCCATCAAACTTATTTGACACAGTGTCACTGCCACAAGCCTTATACAGCTATATGAATTAAACTGAATAATTCGAAATTCATTAATATAGCTATCTTAAATAAAGTACTTGAAGTGTTCCCACACCTTTCTACATTTGAATTAATCTTTCACAATTTTTAAAATATCAATCGTCTTACAAATTCCATAACCTCACCTTTAACTGGCTGAACATCATTATTGTCACGCCATTGCTTCATCGGTGCAACAGACTCATAATCAATTCGCTTTATCACAAAGATCGTAAATTGAATACCAGCCGCAATCATCCGGCCGACTTCAACTTCAAACTCAACTACAGCATCAACTACAATTTCAAGTACAACATCAACTATAACAACTTCAACAACAACTCAGTAAACTACCCAGGAGCTGACATGAAAATAAAGGCAGCTGTAATGCGAGAGGTCGGTGGCCGACTCAGCATCGAAGAACTAGAAATTGCCCCGCCAAAAGAAAATGAAGTCCTCATAAAAACAACCGCAAGCGGTATCTGCCACAGTGATTACTCCGTATTACACGGCACTTTAAAATCTCCCCTTCCCGCTGTGTTGGGTCACGAAGGTGCGGGGATCGTAGAAGAGGTGGGAGCCGGCGTGACTCACGTTAAACCTGGCGATCACGTCATCGTGTCACTATCACCAAGCTGCGGTAAATGCGAGATGTGTCTAGAGGAACGAGAATATCTATGCATGGATATGTCCAAAGCCTCTAGCCTAGCCACCATGATGGACGGCACCACTCGCTTGCGAAACGGCGATGAAGAGGTTCGTCAGTTATGTGCTATCGCATCCTTTGCTGAGAAAATGGTAGTGCCCGCGGGCTGTGCCGTTAAAGTCCGAGACGACGCCCCCTTAGAAAGCTGTTGCTTAATTGGATGTGGTGTCACAACCGGTACAGGCGCTGCCGTCAATACCGCCGATATTAAAGCGGGTAATAGTGTCGCCGTCATTGGTTGTGGTGGAGTGGGATTATCAATTTTGCAAGGCGCTGTCATCAAAGAGGCAAACCCTATCATTGCCGTTGATCCCGTTGCAGAGAAACGCGAACTCGCACTATCGCTGGGAGCAACACATGCCATCGACCCCTTTAATGAAGACCTTAAAGGCAGAATAAAAGAAATCACAGGCAAGGGCGTACACTTTTCATTTGAAGCTCTGGGCTCAATGAAAACCATTCATGACGCCTACTCCATTGTTCGTCCTACTGGAGAAGCGATTATTGTGGGGGTCCCCAACCTGAAAGAACATTATGAATTGCCCGTTCATATGCTATTCGCAGAAAAAGAATTACGAGGATCGATCTACGGCTCTTCTCGCCCACAACGAGATTTACCCAAGTTTGTAGATTGGTACATGGATGGAAAATTAAAGATCGACGAAATGATCACCCACCGTATTGCACTCGAAAATATTAACGATGCCTTCGAAAGAATGGGGCGCGGAGAAGGCGCTCGTTCTGTGATTATGTTCGATTAAACCAATCCATAAAGCGCAATAGGAGACAGGAAAATGAAAACAAAAGCAGCGGTAATGGTGGAATCGAATAAACCACTGGAAATACAAGAATTTGATTTAGAAGCGCCTAAAGCGGGAGAAGTCTTAATTAAATACACCGCTAGTGGAATCTGTCATAGCGACTATTCCATTCTACATGGCGTAATGGCGGGCAAGGTACCCATTATATTAGGACACGAGGGCGCCGGCATAGTACAAGAAGTCGGAGCAGGTGTGACCAGTCTTGCACCTGGGGATCATGTTATCGCCGTACTGACTCCCACTTGTGGAAAGTGTGTCATGTGCCTTGAGGACAAACCTTTTTTATGCAGCCAAATGGCACGCATACTGGGTACCAGCAAAATGTTGGATGGCACCACTCGCTTTAGTCAAAATGGAAAGCCGGTTTATCACATGGGCGCACTCGGCACTTTTTCAGAGTATTCAGTAGTGCACGAAGGCTCCCTAGTAAAAGTGGGCGAGGATGTACCGTTAGAAAAAGTGTGTCTTGTTGGATGTGGTGTCACTACTGGGGTCGGAGCCGCAGTCAATACTGCAAACGTAAAAGAAGGTTCTAGCGTTGCGGTGATCGGATGTGGCGGAGTAGGCTTATCGATAATCCAAGGTGCTCGAATTAACGGTGCCAAACAGATCATTGCTGTAGACCCTGTACCTGAAAAACGTGAATTGGCGATGTCCTTAGGCGCTACTCATACAGTAGACCCCTTTGCTGAGGGCGGCCCTATCAAGCAAGTGAAAGCATTAACGGGTGGCCTAGGAGTTCATTACGCATTTGAAGCATTAGGACGTGTAGACACCACAGAACAAACCTGGGGAATGCTACGACCCGCCGGCAGAGCGATCATCGTTGGCATGACGGATCAGCGAGAGAAAATCAAACTGAGCGCAAAAGGTCTATTTGCTGAAAAACGAATTAAAGGCTCGGGTTATGGATCATCACAACCTCAACGGGATATCCCCCGTTTTGTGGATTGGTATCTCAGTGGTCAATTGAAGCTTGATGAAATGATTACCAAGGAGATTAATCTTGAAGATATCAATCAAGCCTTCGAAGAAATGGGACGCGGTGAAGGCGCACGTTCGGTAATTGTGTATTAATAAAATCGCGATAAAACGGTTTAATCGCTTTTAAAAAAAGTGGTAGGACTTAAAATATAAAAGGGGCTGTGACTTTATATCACAACCCCTTTTATATTTACTAACGACTCATCACTAACAGTCCATCGTTATTCACTCATCATCATTAAGAAAATAAAATGCATAGCCAATGCCGTCATGTAACATAGAAAAATTACTTTCATCACTGCTGGCTGGCATATCCATCACTTGCACATCTAAATTGGATCCGTAAACATACCCCCCTAAACTGGGGTTATATAAAAATTGATACAAATAAGTATCTGATCCTGTTTTAAAGGCATAAAACCGATAATCATTGCCATCATGCAGCATCGCCCAACGGGAATAATCGGTATCCTCTGGTCCGTCGACTAGATCAAGCTGACCGCCATACTCATAATCCGAGCTTTCGGCATTATAAACTGCCTGATATATCCTTTTCGTCGTTTTACTCTGCATCGATAAACGATAATCAAACCCATCGTGTAACATTGCAAAGCTATCTGGGTCAGCATCGTCTGGCATGCCCGTCAACTTAAGGCTCCCATTGGCCCCTTGCTGGTATTGATACACACCCGAATTGAGGTCGTAAACAAATTGGTAGAGAGTATCGTTCGCCCCCTTCTGAAAGAAGTACAACCGATAAGCATCTCCAGCATTATCATGAAGCATCGCCCAACGAGAACGATCGGTATCAACTGGCGCATCCGAAATTAAAATATTATGGAAATCAGTTTGCAAATACTCATAGTTACCATTTGTGGCGTTATACCTAGCCTGATTTAGAGAGGTGGGTAAAGCGTTATAGACTTCGACAGATCGTGTTTTCCTAGCAAGATTACCTGAATTATCCCCTGCGCTATAAGCAATAGTATAAATACCGAGTTGACTCGTATCCACAGTCCCAGTGGTGACGAGCGATACATTCACAGTACCATCTCCAGCATCTGTTACCCTAGCACCCGCATCAATATAGTGAGACCCGAGCTCAACGGTCGCAGGGTTATCACCTAAAATCTCGATAACTGGCGATACTGTATCTATCACGTTAACCGTACGTATTTCTGAGGCTTCGTTACCCGCATCATCGGTTACACTATATGTCACAGTATACGAACCTAGAAGCGTACTCCTAACAGTACTACTGATAATTAACTCACTGGAAAGATCACCGCTAACATCATCCGTCGCAGTCGCCCCAGCATCAGCGTAAGCACTTCCCACTTCCATGGTCAAAGTCTGATTTCCCAAAATCGTAATCACCGGAGCGGTAGTATCAGAATCATCCCCACCACTTCCACCGCAAGCAACAATGCCAAGAATACTGAATAAGAGGTAGCTGCTTTTCATCTTCTGCTCTAAAAAAGGGTAATGGTAGGAAACGGGTTTATTGCGCATTACAGTCATGTTCCTTTTTAATTTTAATTTTAGTAAGTTCTTCGAATGTTGCTCGACCAACTGCCTGCTTGTTTTTTACTCAACTTGAATTATTACAGGTTTGAAAAAGTGTGGACAGAGGTTTCACACTAATAATCACTTCATCACTAAAATATGCATCAAAACAAACAAGCTCTAAATCCTATATTTAATCGCAAGTTCAGGTTTTCTTTGAAAATTCAGCCGAATTTAACCAAGGTGCAGTATCTTGAAAGACCTCAACCAGATGATCGACAAAAACACGCAGCTTGCGCGATATGTGCCGATTTGCAGGAAAACAAACTTGCATAGGCAATGGGTTATTACATTCAGGCATAATATTGATTAAGCGACCACTCTCTAAAATCGGATCACTCGGCTCCATCGGAAAAAAACCAATCCCTGCTCCATCCACCACCATTTGGCGAGTCGCTTCCATATCGTTGATGCTAAACCGGTAATTAAATTCTTGCGTCTGAAAATTGGCAACCCCCCACTGCTCCCACTCTAAGCCCGCCAATAAAATGAGACTGTGCTCTGTCGCCAATTGAAAAATGGATCGTGGCTCACCATCCCTTTTCAAATAATCGGGACTCGCGCAAAGCATTAAGTTTAGAGACCCTAAGCTTCTCGACAACAGATCTAAATTATTGGGAACACCAAAACTGATCATGCAGTCTAGATTATTGGCAGTGGGCTCTGTTTGATTGGGTAAGACAATGCACTCCATATTTATTTTGGGGTAACGTTGCAAGAACACGTTGAACAGTAATGAAGTGAAACTTCTACCCGCAAAATATGGAATACCAAAACGCAAGTGCCCTGAAGGCTCACTTTGCAAACTCATCACTGCTTGTTCTGCCTCCAAAGCCTTATCCACCATCTCCTGACAATGCCGCAAATAAATCTGTCCTATTTCAGTTAAGGCGACACTACGCGTTGTACGTTGAAATAACTGTACACCTAAGCGCGTTTCTAATTGGCTCACTTTACGACTAACAGTAGAAATCGGCACCTTCAATTGTTTGGAGGCCTCGGTATAACTGCCGGATTGTGCCACTTCAACAAAAAGTGCCAGCGCATTGAGGTCTTCCATAAACCGCTCCTTAGTTAGTATGAAATCTATATTATTCCGTAGATGGGATAATATATCCCAGTTTAGTGACTTTCTTTCATATTATAAAAAACATTACAATTCAGGTCGAAATTCCTACAAACACACTCGCAGTTGGTGATCATTCATTATGGTGGCAAAAACTTGTTTTGAAGCAATCGTAAACCGTCCTTGGCATGTCATTGCCTTAACACTGGCATTGACAATCATTGCAGGATGGGGCGCCCAATCTCTTGAATTAAAAACGGATTATAGGAAGTTTTTCTCAGAAGACAGCGAATATCTTCAGGCGTATGAAAAACTGCAAGATACCTATAGCTCTTCAGATAACGTACTTTTTGTTATTGATCCTGCCGATAATGATGTTTTTAGCCAGGAGAGTCTGGAACTCTTATTAACATTAACCGACCTTAGCTGGAAACTGCCTTTTTCCGTTAGAGTGGACTCCCTTACCAACTTTCAACACACAGAAGCTGATGAAGACGGCCTTGTTGTACGTGACTTAGTGGATAACGAATTAGACCTGACTCCTGAATATCGAGCTGAAATAAAAGCCATCGCCATCGCGGAGGATGTACTACGCAATAAACTCCTCTCCGAAAATGCAGATGTGGCCGCGATTAACGTCAGCTTTAGAATACCTCACCTCGAAAATTATGAGGAAAAAGAAATAGCCCTTGCTTCAAGAGCTTTAGCCGCAGAAATACGACAACAATTCCCTGGCTCCGAAATCTATATCACCGGCATGATCATGGGCAACCATGCGTCCATGGAAGTCATAGAAGAAGAGAGCAACAGTTTAATACCTCTCATGTTTTTTATTATTATCGCTTTCCTATTTTTACTTTTCCGATCTATCAAGGCGACTGCCGCCATCCTTGCTATTATCATTGCCTCTCTTGTTAGCACAATGGGGATCGCAGGTTGGATAGGGTTTGAAATTACCAGCATTGTCGCGTCGGCACCGATTATCATTCTTACCATGGCAATTGCTGATTGCGTTCATATACTTGTCACCTTCAATCACAATATGAGAGCCGGATTATCCAAAGTCGATTCCTTAGTTGAAAGTCTGACACTCAATCTATCACCCGTATTCCTCACCAGCCTAACCACTGCCATCGGCTTTTTGACCATGAATTATAGCGATAGCCCTCCATTCCAAACATTAGGAAATGTGGTCGCCATCGGCGTTATCATGGCCTTCGTGCTGTCACTGACTTTGCTCCCCGCAATGTTAGTCATCATAATCAAAAAACCTAAAGCCACTCACGTTGATCAGCAGCCTCATTGGATAACACCCTTTGCCAATGCAATACTGAAATTTCGAAACCCTATATTCTGGGGAACGGGCGCGATAACCTGTGTATTAGTCGCCTGCATCAGCCAAAATGAAATTAACGATCAATTTGATAAGTATTACGATGAATCCCGAGAGTTTCGTTATTCTTCCGACTTCGCCAACGAGCATCTATCCGGTCTCTATAATATCGAATATTCCTTAGAAAGCCCTTATGAAGGTGGCATATATAATCCCAAATTTTTACAGGACATAGAAAAATTTACATTATGGCTAAAGGAGCAGCCAGAAGTCTTACAGGTCAACAGCATCACTGATGTATTCAAACGTTTGAATAAGAACATGCATGGTGATGATGACAGCTGGTATAAGCTGCCCGTCGAACAAGACCTAGCAGCTCAGTACTTTCTATTATACGAATTAAGCTTACCATTCGGTCTGGATGTCACTAACTTAGTCGATTTCAATAAGACCTCCACGCGCGTGTTTATCACGCTTGAAGAACAGACCACTAAACAAACCCTCAAAACGGAAGATAAATTTAGTCAATGGCTAAACTCAAACCTACCCAAAACCTCATACTACCAAGGAAGTATGGTCGTCATGTTCTCGCACATGGGCATGGATAATGCTGAAAGCATGGTCAAAGCAACCACTATCGCCCTCATTCTAATCTCAATTATTATTACCTTATCGCTCGGTTCAATAAGAATAGGAATGGTTAGCTTCATTTCGAATCTGATGCCTGCCGCATTGGCCTTTGGCGTATGGGGAATTTTTTATCAACAGGTCGGAATTTCGGTTGCCATGGCTATTGGTATGACCCTCGGTATTGTGGTTGACAACTCAGTGCACTTTTTGAGTAAGTACCTACATGCAAGAAAAGAAAAGAATTTAGCGCCCGAAGCCGCCATACATTACGCCTTTTCTCATGTGGGCATCGCGCTGCTCATTTGTAATTTCGTGCTCATTGCGGGTTTTTACGTACTCTCATTTTCTGTCTTCAAACTCAATGTAGACATGGGATTATTTACTGCGATCACATTATCTCTCGCCTTAGCCGTCAATTTAATTTTCCTACCCACTTTATTATTACGCATAGACAAAGGCGATCCCCTCAACGATAAAACCAACAATAATCACTCACCCGCCGACGCACTAGAGATTAACACTTCAACCACGAAAGCTGCCTAGCGAAAGCTTACTGGAAAAGTGAAACATGAAAATGGCGTTAGCGTGATTCAATCCACCTACGCCAATCTCCATCTAGCTTTGTGAGTCCACCTGGATATGAGTCCGCAAAGAGAGCGGCCAAACCGCCGTCCTTCTTCCACCAACCACTGCTATTTAAATTACTAAACACCGCCCGCAAGCTGTCAATCCCCTCCTGTGATGACAGCATTGCGCTCATCAATGACCAGGCTATCATGTAATAAGAATTTTCTACTCGAGCTGGAGCTGCCCTCCATTGTTTATTCGAAATATTTAAGTAGTATTCAACCGGCTGTAGCGACCCTTCGCGCAACTTGTGTTTCATCTTTTCCACCCAAGCCAACTTATAGGCCATGAATATTTTTTCCCCTTTCATCTGAATCAGTTCAAAACACTCGGCCAATCCTTCATTAAGCCAGTTTGGAGTCGATCGATATTTCATATGCATTATGGCGTGAGAGGCCTCATGATAGAGCACCGATAATGTGGTTCGGGTAAATTCAGTGCCTAACATTACGACTTCTTTACGTCGACGAGAGTAGTGGCTCCTGGAAGTTGAGTGCCCGTTATTTTTGTTTAATTGGTATTTTTCAAATTCATCATATTGCCCAAACACCTTAATATTAATGTCTCGTTTCGGCGACTGAGGCCAGTCAAACCATCGCGCGTAGGATTCGTAGATACCTGCCACACTATTCTCTATTCCAATGCGATCTTCATAGGATAATTCATAGTTGATTAAATCGATGTTGATTTTAACTTCAGCCGATTGATAACCTGCAGGTGGCACATACCAATTCACATCAACGACTTCATCAAATTTAAAAAAATTCCCCACCGCCTCCAATTTCCCAGAGACATCCTCCGATTGTTGTTGCATCGGTGCCTCCTCTGAATAGTGCACTCGGCCTTGATCATCAACCCATTTAAATATTTCACTTTGTAAAGTTTCGCAATAAAACAAACTCATGAAAAGTAAACAGGAAACCAATAAGCAGAGCCTATGGTCTGCTAACTTATCACGCTGAGATTTCACCAAAATACGATTATCAATACCTTTCACAGCCAGTACCTTACATTGAGTTATGCTTACCTATTAATTCTAGCCCAATCAGTCGATATAAGTTGCCAACTTTGTGATTCGCCGCCCTAAGCACGACGTATGCACGTCCTTAGCTACAGCTCATAATGTAACAGTGAGTACGCGTAAGTTTACATTTTGCCGTTATGTTTACAAAGCCCTTCAACTATTTTCAAAAACCTACAATTTTGAGAACGGGGTAATCATCGCCTTAATAGCTAAAGAAAATAAACCTTCTTCTTTGTATTCACTATGACGATCGCACAGCTATGCTCCTTATATCTACACGAATAATGACGCAAACCTTTACCTTTGATATTGTAAAAAATAAACTCACCCATTCATTCAGATTAATCAAAAAAATCTTATATATCAGCATATTTGGTTATAACTCTTCTTTATTCGTTTGAGATATAGCTCAAACTCTAGCGTCAAACTCAAAAATAAAATCAAGATTACCCAATCCTCACAGCGTTTTTCAGACACCCTACCAAGTCGCCATATCCAGGTCTGATTGAGACTCCCAGTGCCTCCGGAGAGCCAAATTTGAGACACATTGACTGTGCTATTATTGACCACCCAATTGACGACACAATTGACCAATCGGAACTGCACGTCCTTACCACGAGCGTTCTAAACAAACTAACGGAGATCTATGAATGACCCAGACCTCAATCGAATCAGTTGCTCGCATACGCAATTTCATCCTGATTTCATGTCAACTTGTTACCTTTAATATTTTAATCGTAACAATGTCCGCATGCGGTGGTGGAGGGGGTGGAAATTCAACTCAGAACGTAAATAGCGCTAACGGCAGCATCAATGACGACAGTAGCGATGACGACGGCAGTAATAACAATAACGTTTAGTATTTATTCATCGTGCAAGCACGCTACCAACATGATAGTCATTTTGGACGCTATCGGATAGACCCAGGGCATGATGAATAA
>JAHRWA010000011.1 GCA_019090455.1 Pseudomonadales bacterium
GTGGTACTTTAAGAATTGATGAGGGGGTGGTGTAACGCAATAATTAATTTCGTAGAAGTTGTAAAGCTACCGCGTAGCGGTTTAGTTCAACGTTCACATAAGGGGCGCGGGGCTTTTTTCGCGTCCCAGCCAGCGTGTTTTTGCTGGCGAACTTGATGTTTTTGTTAGGCATTTTTTGCCCCTCGTAAACTCCAAAGAAAAAAGCCACTTACGAAGTGCCATAGAATAAGCCATAAGAATGCTGGTAGAAAACCGAATTTATAGCTTAGTGGCGCTATAAATAATCCAGCAACTGCCAAACCAAATGGCACCTTATGAATTGGCGCTTTACCCAAAGTGGCCACCCCGCAGATAAAAGAACAAAGAAAAACTGCCCAAAAGCTAAGCCCAAAGATCGATTGCCATACCATCATATTTGAAGCAGTACCAGTGAGCAAAATTTCTAATGCAGACCAACGTATTTCGTTTTCTGTGAAGTCTAGCCAAGCACTAACAAAGCCAAGCATACCGACAATGCCTGCAAGCGACCTACTACTTTTGAAAAGATAGGAGGCATAACCAAACCACATAAAGGTGTGACCAATTAAATAAAGACTATCAAAGGTTAAATTTAATGCTACATAATTTTTATAGTTAGACAACTCCTCTACTGAAAGTGATTTCACCCCACTTAATATGGAGAAATGATCCATTGATATAAATGGCCTTGGAATAAATGCGATTATCATCAAAGCAAAAAACGCTATAAATGACCCAATTGCACCAGCAGCGATAAAGTTTGATTGTTGTACTTGATTCATGTTGATGCCTAACGCCGCAATAAACCGCATGGGTGTTTTGGCGCGTATTTGCGAACGCAAGTTAAGTGCCGAAGCACCCATGTCGCGTTTCATTGCTTTGTTAGAAACGTTTCATTCTCACCGAGCAATAATATTTTGAAGCTCTAAATTTCTTGCTAAGCTAAAGCATTTTAGTAAGTTCTTGTCGATGTTTTGCTTAGTCTCTGTATTGTGATCAAAATTACTGATGAACAGTGCAATTTCTTGAAACTTGTCAATTGATATATTGCTTGTTTCAACTATTCCGCCGGCGATTGCTCGAATGTCTTTAGTTTCGTAATTCTTGAGTTCAAAGTACTGAAACAAGCAATTTACTTGCGCGAATTTATTAAGCGAGATGGTTTCCTCATTTAAAATTCCTGATTTATTTTGGCAGCCGGTCACCAACGCAATTAGCAATACTACATTGCAGAGTCTTAGCATCTAGAAAGCCTCCCAGAAGAGAATGTTATAGGATTTGCTTCCGTAGTCATCTCCGACTGCGTCAGTTCCGCTCCATAGGTCTGCGTGTCCACTAGCATCGTCCCATCCCTTGACCTCATAGACTATAATTCCCTTTTTCCCTCTTAGGCTTTGTTTATATTTACCTGGAGAAACTATCTTTGGAGAACCATAAGAATCTGTTAAATACTCAATAAGGGCTTTAACACGAAAAATATACCATAGCTTTTTACCTCCCGAAGACACCTGTATGACGTCTTCACCTTTGGAATTCTTGGTTTTGAAAAATGGTATTTCGTGGTTACCTAGAGAATAATTCAAAGCCCGAGACACTCTAGTTGCGCAAGCATTTGTGAATACGCCAATATCATAGTTAAGCTTAACTTTTCCACCGATTTCAGTAAATACTTCGCCAGCTTTCTTGTTTGGAAAGTGCTTTAAAAGCTCCTCCCATTTTGGTAACTTTTTCATTGATGCTCCTCGATTCCTAGAATTATGTCGACTAAATATACCTATTTAAAGTTCTAACGCCGCCAGTTGCGGCGGAATGGTGTGGCGACTGCTTTGCGTTTTTTTGCAAAGCAGATGACGCGCCATGGAGTCCGTAACCTGGCCTTGTTAAATTCATACGGTCCAAACTTCATAGTGCCAAGTTCCCTTAGTTTTTAATAAGTTTAGTTCCGGTATTTTTATAGACACTGGTCCTTTTTCAACAGGGCCAAAATCAAGTAACAATGAATCTACATCGACTGCCTTCAACTCGTACACAATAAAAATGGTAGAGTTTTTGGCCAGCTTTACTTTACCTAGCCCTGTCTCATCGACACCAATGACGAAGACTTTTTCTGGGTTATGGATTACCCCATTAGTAGTTATTTTCCACAAACTAAAATCAATCTCGATTTCAGATTCCGTGTAAACTGTTGCCCTAACCATTATATTTTGATCGCTATCCCAGGGAGTTGGGATGATTGGAACAATTAAAGGACCAAATGCTCCGGTATCTTGATAGCTAATATCCACAGTAAGTTTGAATTCTGAATGAGCAAAGCTATGTATCTGGGTATCAGGGTACCCCATCATTTTTGTGCTTGTTTTACCCGGCCGAAACTCTGACTGCCATTGGTCGTTTATCCCGTCAACTCCATAGTACCGATCTAATGCAATCCAAGCGCAGCCTGATAGATTGGAAAGCAAAATGACGAGTATTAACAATTTCACGATTTTCACTCCTTGAAATTTAACGTCGCAAATCACCGGCAGCAAAAAGCAGAGCGACGAGGAACGAGGAGCGGCGCTTTTTGCTGTCCGAGTGCATTTGCTTTGTTAGGTGATTCTTGGCTTGCTTAAACATTTGCCTTTTTCTCGGTAAAGTGACGGATAGCCTTGACCATATTCGCAACAGCCTTATCTGCATCACCATCTGTCATATCCAACCACTGAATACTCCTCAACAATGGGGGTACTTCTGCTTTCTCAAGCAAAACTGGGAGTATACGAGGTCCACCAGGACTTGATACTTGTCGGCTCATAGCAACTTGCAGTTCTTGCTTAGCCCATCCGCTACCAACTGAACTTGGTGATATAAAGAAGATAATAAAATCTGCGGCATCTAAAGCGCGCTCAATTTCCAAAACCCATTGACTTCCTGGTTTTAGGCTCGACTCGTCAAACCATACCTTGATTCCTGAAGCCTCCAGTCCATCTGCGACCTTACGAACAATTTCTCTATCCGAATGTGCATAACTGAGAAATACCGTTTCCGCCAAGTGCTCAACGTCTGATACAGCTACTGACACAACTCTTCGAATCGACGATAGTAAAATTTCCTCAGATAAGCCTTTTTCAAGTGCATTGGACACTAAACTTTGTAGCTCTGCCATAAGGTGAATAGGTGAATCTGTATGCGCCTCTTCTCTTGCTCGCTCAGCTTCGTCGAGATCTCTAATTGTACGACCAAGGTCTGCTGCTACCTGAACAGATAAATCGTTTTTCCCTTCAAATGACGCTACGGTGTGCCGCGTTTGGAGTGTGGATTTCCAATCTTCAAGAAGCCTTAGCTTATCTGGATCACGTTCCATCAGTTTCGGGAGTATTGGAACTTCTTCTCCACGGATATAAACAAGACAAGGCTTGTTGAGGCGGAACCCTTCTTGGTATTCAGCTTCTGAATATGAAATATCCATATCTGGAACGATTGAACCGTAACGGTGCCCTACAATTACAACCAAAATATTGCTTCGTCGCACTTCCGCTAGACAAGTCTCAATTGGCTGGTTTGCTCTGGCACCAAAAAATTCCATTGAATCGTGTTCTAGCTGGAGACGGCGTATTGCATCCAATACGCCCCCGCGCTCGTCACTTAGATCGCTATATGTGCTGCAAACAAATACGGTTAATTTAGAATCCATAACGTTGTTTTTTCTTCTCGCCTAACGCCGACCGCTAGAGCCTCAGCTGCGTAGCAGTTGTGGCCTCTAGACGGCTCTTGTTGAATCGTGGCACTAGTACGCTATTGGACTTTTATCGAATCTCGTTCCGGCGCCAAACTCTATTTTTATTTTAGCGATGTACTTCCCGATGCTTTGCACCCAATCCTGAAGAAAGTGACAACCGCTCCAATTTAATTCTCTGCTCAACGAAGCCAACTCCTTAACAAACCGACTAACGCGAAATCCTTCACTGCCTCAAAGCCACACTACCCTAATCATCAACGCTACCGCCACTAGGGAAATCTAATGATCCATTTCCATCTGACTAACAGCAATCCCCAGGGTACAAAATCTTTTCAACGCCGCGCTCTGCGGCAAATTTGGAGCGCAGCGGAAAATTTGTCCGACAGCAGCGCCTTGTGTACGCCCGGCACGGGTATTAACTAATGAGGTGAAAGTCCTCCGTGGGAAGATCACCGTTGAACACCATGTTGTAAGTAAACGA
>JAHRWA010000012.1 GCA_019090455.1 Pseudomonadales bacterium
GCCAAGTAGGTATAGCCGCTAAAAAGCAGCTGCTAGGGCAGCCAACACTTCACACCTTTTGTGTTTCGCTGTCGTTCAAATTAACACAAAAGGCGCTACGTATTGTCTGCCCCTGTTGGTAGGGTTAAAAGCTAGGGACTCTAAACACCTGAACGGCGTCTACACTGAATAAATTTCATAGTAGCTTTGGCACTAACCTTGGGGGAAGGTCACTGGGTTAGCTTATTGATTTTATTGGCGCTGGAGCTGGAATCGAACACGGTACGGCTCTGAAGCCACAGGGTTTAGGGTTGTTAGTCCGGTATTTTTTTCCTATCTACACTGCTTCCACATAAATAAATATGGCGAGGCGCATTCCCTTTTCTGGGTTGGCTAACGCTTGGATTTTATTATGGTACCGGAGGCCGGACTTGAACCGGCACGCTATTGCTAGCAACGGATTTTGAATCCTTCTCGTATAATCATTCCTCAGTGTTGATTGAAGTCCCTTAAAGTTGATTTACGCTACTCAAGTGGTTGATATATAAGGGTTTAATGCCTTATTCTTTCCTGGTTCGTCAATTTTCACTGTTACTCGATATTTCCTCTGGGATACAAAAATTACTCTGTTTTGTATCCCAGGTGTATCCCAAATCTAGCCCCATCATCGCCTGAAAAGGAGTTCTTGTTCATGGGAAGATCATCAGAAAACCGGATCAAATTCAGCAAGCCAAGCTTAACCGCAATTGAGCGCCGAATTAATAGCGGTGAGTTTACCAAGGAGTCATACCTTTATGACAACGTTAGCCATCTGGCTATACGGGTCAGGCCCAATCAATCATATTCAGATAGTGCCTTTTGTCTATACGAAAGGATTCGTATTCGTGGTCAGCAAAAAAGTAAGCTGTATAAACGGCAAATTATGAAGGTCGGCGAGGCGAGAAACGCGGAAGTGCCGATCTCGGAATTGAGGCAGAAAGCGGATAGCCTCTTCCTGGAAATACAAGAAGGGCGTGACCCTCAGCTACTTGCCCAGCAGCTAGCCGCAGAGCAGGATAATGAGCAACAGCTATTCTCGGCTAAGCGATCTTTCAGAGACATGATATTTGGCTCACCAACAGATCAGGAAGGGGAGTATTTACCCGATGGCTTTGTTGCGGAGAGGCGTCCCGGTGACCGTTATTTGATAGATATCAAAAATAAATGTGAGGCTTTGTTGGTGGACTTACTGGATGAGCCTCTGTACAGCATATCGGCAGAGCAGGTGAAGGCCGTATACCTCCAGCAAGTGGGTAAAGGCGAAACCCAATTGCACAATGCGATGCGCATATTGAGATCAGTATGGAACTGGGCTCAGGCGAAATATGACGAGTCGGACCTTTTTCTCCGAAATCCGGTTAGCCGGGCGATGAAGCAACTGGGTGTTAACATCAATCGCTCTAACCGTCGCACCGAGCGCCTGGATGATGGCGATTTCAAACCCTATCTTAAAGCGGTGCTGGGCCTCCGGGAGCATGATCACACTTCCGCCTTTCGGAATGGGCGGGATGCTTTGTTATTTATGCTGTTCTCGGGTGTAAGGTTGACGGGTACGGTGACTATCCGGATCGCCGGTATTGATCTCAATAGGCATACTTTCAAGATTATCAAGAAGGGCGGCAAGCAGGTGGAATTACCTCTGAACACTGCCACTGAAACGATTGTTCGTAATCGATTGGCGAATTTGCCTGAACAGACGGAGTATCTATTTCCGGGAATTACTGGCAGCGGGCATTACAGGGACACAAAGGATGCTCGAAAGATCGTTAAAAACGCGTCTGGAGTATCTGTTACGAATCATGATTTGCGACGAACCTACAAGTCTATTGGAGCAGAACTGGAAATCAGCCCAATCCTTATTGATGAATTACTAAGCCATGCCAGGGAAGGCGTGGATGCACATTATATTCACCCTTCCATGACAAAACTCCGAGAGGCAAGCCAGAGGATTGCTGATTACATGATTAAAAAGTCTGGTTTCGACCTCACCGCAGCACTAAAAGGTACCTGGTGATACCCTCTTGCATTGGGTTTGAGGGTGACAGTTACAGTTACAGCTAGATCAGTGTATTGTCGCTCGGCATTATTTGTGGACAAGCTGTCTTTATAGATCAGGAGGATGTGCAGTTGCCGACCAAAATATTTCAGTGGTCTGATATCAAAGACGAATTCAATGGCGGGGCAATCTTGCTGGGGAACGGAGCAAGCATCGCGATTGACGATAGTTTTGCCTATGGGTCATTGAAGGAGCATGCGACTGACAATGGCTTGCTAACTGACGATATACAGAGTCTGTTCGACTTTTTCCATACAGATGACTTTGAGCTTATTCTCAGAATTGTATGGCAGGCGACCAATGTCAATAAATCCTTAAAGATTGAAGATGAAAAGACAGAGCAAGCATACCTGCATGTAAGAGACTGCCTAATTGCGGCAGTTAGAGATATTCATTCTGAGTACGAGCATGTCTCGGAAAGCATTCCGAATATCTATAACTTTCTTAAAAGTTTCAACACTGTCATACCATTGAACTATGACCTGATTGTTTATTGGGCGATGATGTATGGATTGGATATTCAGGATCGCCATGCTTTTAAAGACTGTTTCTTGCAGTCAGAGTTTGACGATGATTGGTCTCGTTTTCGCGATCCTATTGGTGGAGAACAGTCTTGCACCTTAGTTTTCTATCCCCATGGAAGTTTGGTGCTGGCCAGAGACAAGATAGAAAATGAAAGGAAAATAACCTCAGGAGGGATTAGTCTGCTCGACCAAATTTTAAATAAATGGGAGGCCGGTAGTTATGTCCCGCTATTTGTTAGTGAAGGGACCAGCCAGCAGAAAATAAAATCCATTCAGGGCAGCTATTACCTCAACACCGTTTATCGCGAAGTATTGGCCAATTTACCCTCTGAGCTAGTCGTATATGGTTGGGGCTTTGGAGAACATGACCTCCATATTTTGCGTAGAATCGCTAAATCAGGGATCGAAAAAGTAGCACTTTCAGTATTTGGAAATGATCAGGGCTACTGTACACGTGTGGCGCAGCTTATAGCGGATGAGCTA
>JAHRWA010000013.1 GCA_019090455.1 Pseudomonadales bacterium
AATGAGATCATGAATTACTCTGTCGCGTCGGATTCAAAATAACGATTCTAACATACGATAATCTGATGCTGCTGGATGCGACAAAACCCTTTTTATCATCTACAAATTATAAGCCTGAAGGTAGTTTGATTTCGTTGAATACCCAACCAACATCTACCGGATTTCCCCGTTACGTTTTTCGATACGCTTGTAAATACCTTTTAGGTGTTGCCAGTGACCAGAAAATGAAAGCCCCATCGTTGGCGTAGGAAGAACCCAAGCTCCACCTTTTGAAAATAAGTAGTCTATCTTACGTACACCGTAAACAACCTGCCCTTCCTCATTTGGGTAAAGTGTTGGGTGTTCCCCTCTTGTGTGAGGCCTTGCGTACCAACTTTTCTTTAACGTTGCCGCATATTCACGCAAATTTTCTAACGACTTAAATTGCTCCACTTACTATTAACTCCTTTGTATATTTGAAATATTTTTTTCATAACGATAGGCTAGTGCCGCTGCAAACATAACGTTTTGCTAAGCGCTTTGGCTGTCCAGTGGAGGCGCGGCTTTTGCGCCGGAACGATGCTTGAGCAACTTGTGATACCCTTTTACGACATTGGCTGCCGAATGATTGTTTTCCAGTTTTCTGGAGCGGCACGCCGAATATCAGTTAAATAAATTTCGTGGTGTTTGCCTATTAACTCATTACCACACTCAGCTATAAACGAGTGAACCCTCTCTACTGTAGGCCCTTCTTCTGAAAATGGGCCAACGTGCAAAGTTTGAGAACACTTACCTTCCTGGAAAGGTTTAAATTTAACCTTATCAATAGCAGGAAGGTTCTTTTTATCTTTGACTTGATTAATGGCCGCTTGCACCAAGTCCTTTGTCACAAGCTCAGGTTGCATAATCATCATTGTCCAAATCCATTTGGACTTATTGTCATTGATGAAATCTGACATATCATCAGCCCACCACAACCCTTCAAGTGGTAATACTCCGTAATCTATTCCAATATCACCTTTTTTAATCATGAATTTAAGTGTGTAAGATACTGAATACAAAACTTCAATTGCCTCTTTATATTCAGTCGTCTCAGGCGCCCCATCTCCATCCACCATTAGAAAATTCATTTTTGGAATATTGACTTCGACTACTTCTTTTGCCGACGGTCTATAGAAATCCTTTAGCTCTTTTTTGTAGTCAATTTTTGGCATTTACTTAAAACCTCCGAAGGGTATAACGTCATCAACACGCGTGTGAGGCACGAGTTTCGCTGTGATTGATTTTGTTAAGGATTGATAGTATCCCCGGTGGACAAATCAAAAATATACTCCACGCCATCTATCGTCTTTAGATGAAAATTATTGGTGTACTCTAGCCTTGCGTATATTTCGTCAATACGAAACCAAATATAGCGGCCACTCGTTTTCTCGATTTTAGATTTATCTTTCACAAGATCATTTGTCGAATAGCTTTTAATTATGGATCCATTCTTATAGAAAGCTACAGCCAGGTCATTGTCCGAAGCTCCTTCACCAAAAGGCAAAGTTCCCAGCCGAACAAGGTGTTCCCCGTCATTCGATAGAAACACCGTATGTGAATACCACCCCGACACTCTCCATAATTCTTTGCTCTTACCATCGGTTAGGAGCTCATATGCTATTCCGAAAGGCTCAACCTTTTCCTTCGTAGCATCTAGGTTTCGCTCGCCATTCTTAGGGATCATAGCGAAATATAGCTCCCCGCTATTTGAGACTGTAACTTTTGGTAAAGGGCGGACGGGCGAGTCACATAATGACCTGCCTGAATAGAATGCCAATAATAGTATGCAATAAATCCTGCTCATATTATCCCAGGGTGCCTTAACGGTTTATTAAAAGGAGTTCACGACGAATAGCACCACAAACGGTATTGAGAGCGTCATGAACTTTGAATATTTTACCCACTTTGATGCCTCGGCCAATTCTTGGTTCTTGGGATTGTCGGGATTTTCCCGAATGAATATCTCAGCATGTTGATTATTTTGGTTAACATTAAAATCGTATAGCCGATTTCTAATTGGTAAGCCTCGCTCCTTGAGCTCAAGGATCAGCGTCCTGTGTCTGCGATACATATGCTCCCAGCATACAAGGCTAGATAGTAGAAAGCCTATTACTGCGACCATGCTCATTCCTTTTAACGTTTCAATTTGCTGCCGTAGGACAGCATTATTGTTTGGCTAAATTCCCATTACTATTTACAAAACTTGGTGATTTTATCTTTTAACCGAGCTAACTCTATCGGCAGACCTTCTTCTCCGTTTGGATTCAACTTAACTAAGCTTATAGCGCACGATTTTACACCCGGATGGTATGTAAATTTATAAATCTGATCTTTCTCTAGCTTTACAGCGGATAATACGCTGCAGGACGAATTTCCATGTCTCGATCCCGCTGATAAGGATAAATCAGCATTAGCCTTTACGACTATAGTACCATCTTCTCGAATAGCGTCATTTTCTATGGGTTGAAACTTCCTAAGTCCAATACAACCATTCTCGTCTAACTCCCCAACGCTGACCCATTTCTTTGAAAACCCGCCTAACAAATGATAACCCTTAGTTGATTTTGGAACTTTCAAATACGCAACATCCCCCGCCGTCGGAGAGGAATATGGTGCAACAGCACAACCACCAATTATTAAAAACAAGAAAGGTATTAAAATTCTCACTGGACAACACTCCTTTTTCTTTTGGGATTTAACGTTTTGAGCTTTTGTGCGTGTTTTCGCACAGAAGGCGACAGCTTTGCCACGTCCACGTGCTTTGACTTGTTAAAATCATATGTACTCATTACTAAAATTAGTAATTTGATGCCCAAATGTAGACACTGCCGTCCCTTTAATCTTGTCATAAAGACTAGACACTTCTAGATAATCATTTCCTGCATCAGCAGCTTTATCCTCATCATCAGAGTTAGCATTAATT
>JAHRWA010000014.1 GCA_019090455.1 Pseudomonadales bacterium
AACCGGGGTTATAAGTAGGGTTAGTCTGCTGAATGGGTGCAAGTGGCGTGATCAGCTCAGTAACGTCCGCCGCTTCAGCACTAAGTGAAACAAGAATTAGTAACAAAGGGAATGTAACGACAGTCCTAAGTCGGATTAATATATTATCTCTATGGAACTTTTTATTCTCTCTCATTGAAAAGACTCCAAACTGCTTAACGTGACAATGGGTAAGTCTGCTTCAACAAAATCAGCTATGCCGTCACCATCAGAATCCGGACTCGACGTTACAGAGGTTTGCGTTATATTGCTCACTACATCGTGTTGGTAATCAATAACAGGGCCGTCACTTCTACTCACTGTTACCAGTCGATTCAATTCATCATAGGAGTAAGTAATAGTAATTTCGGTGTCACCTTTCTCTACAGATCCATCCCCACAAGCAGCCAGAATAATGGCGGTGGTTGTTAACAATAACCGTGGCTTCATAAATTACACTTCCTTGCTTAGTATTTTTATTCACTTTTAAATTTATTTTTCTAGTGAGGGATGATTCAACATAAATTGACGGTAGGATAATACTCACTAAGGACAACAAGGACAACAAGGACAACAAGTATTTTTTTAGGTTCGCTGAGTTTTTCAAGCTGCTATAGCAATCTAAAATAACTTTTTTCCGATTACGTTGCTAGAAAATAAAACAATTCAGCAGGTGGAAAATTATCACCTTTATTTTTTTTATCTGCTCTTTTTTAATTTCCATCGGTTTGTCAGTAGTCTGCCCACTGACTCTTAGCCTTGAATGCCGCCTACCCATGCATTCATTTAAGCTGAGTAAACATGTATGGCGTATTACTGAAAAGATGAGCTTTATTGGGCAACTATAATTCGCCCCCAAAATAACTTCTACTTATAAAGGACGCAAGAATCTAACGGAATGAAGACACTAAGAATGAACAGATAAAGAATATTTTTTTCCAAAAACTTCATTTAAATTTTACCGCATCATCAATTGAAAAAAAAACCTGGCAGCTGGACAGGCACTACTAAAACGGAATTATCATTGATTCACCCCACACCCATAGTTATCTAAACCCCTATTTAAGCCTTGGCTCAATAACCTTATTCAAAAACTCAATGTCATCTTCCACCACACCTAATTGAATAAATTCCTCTCGCCAATTCGCAACAGCCACCTGCACTTCATCGATAATTTGTCGAGCTTGACTGTCTCGCAGATGAAACCGGTTAACGCCATAGGTAATCAATTGATCCCCCCCCTAGGCGGTACAGCAGAATATGCAAATTCCATCTAATGATAATTTTGCGCGCTACAATAACGACGGTACTAAATCGTAGGCGGGTGATAGACACCAACCATTTTCATCTCTTAGGAGAGAAAAGTTTTTAAATGGTCATCCGTATTATTGATACATATATTGATACACATCTGCCGGAAGAGTTGCTCTAGACAATAGGCGAGCCGAGATGTTGATACCTGTTTAATTAAGACGTTGGCCAAATCACCGTATTCATTTGCCTGGCCCTTTAATAGGGTATCGAATGAAAGTAGTTGCCGACAGGGAACACCTTTGACGATGTCAAACCGAGTGACGAACAGTGCATCCTTGCCGTTGATGACTTCCACACGCGTTGTGGCTACTGTAAGTCCGGCACAAGCTGCCAACCGCATTGTCGCATGTTCAACGCGGGGCATATTTATCGTGTCGTTTTTTTGCTGAAATTTAACGAGATATCCATCATCGCTACCTGACACCAGTGTTTTTCTTCTCGCACCCCCTACCGATGCGCCACTAGCAATTGCGAGCGTCCATTCTTCTGATATATCGGGAATGGCTTGCCTCTCGAATTTCTTGGTTTCGAAATCTAATTTGGCCAATGCATTCAAAGGTGGGCCAATGGAGCGAACACAAGGTATCGACCCACGTTTAGCAAATGCTAGCGAGCCGATGTGGTCTGGAGATGGCTATTCGATTAAACCTGAAATATATCGCATCTGGTGCCGTCAATGAAGTCGACACTGAACAAAGTGAGATAAGCGCGAGTACAGGCGTATTCGGTGGCATAAGTTTTGGTTATGAAAGTGGCTCAAGCTTTACGCTTCCCACTTATCCAGGTAAGCATTGGGTTTGGATAGATTATGCAAATAGTGACGACGAAGGAGAGCTGACCACGTTGAAAATGTATGTTAGCGATAGTGAGACTAAGCCTGAAACACCGGATGTCGATATAAGCCTGGATGTTTACACCATCAATTTAGAAGAACTAGAAATCGATTTTCCGACAGATTTAGAGGACCCTGTTTTAGCGGTCACTCATCTTGTACTCGGATATGAAAATGCTGATATCTCTACGGATTTGACTGTCTTCAGCGATTTTGAATTTGTTGCTGCACCGGCGTCTTTAACGCCAGCTCTTTAATTTGGGTTACCTATAAAGTTTAGGTGTTGGTAGAACGGCCAGGCAACTAGCCGTTCTACCATGACGGGTTCTCCCCTATAAATGGGTCGCTCAACTGGTATAGCTTTGGTTATACTTTCCTTATGAAAACAGCAATTTCAATACCCGATACCGTATACCAATCAGCAGAGGTTTTAGCTAAAAGACTCGGGGTTAGTAGTAGTGTAAAAAGGGGAAAGATGGTGGGCATCATTGGCTGAGCTCAGAGGGTCTGTGCCGAGGTTTCAACGCCCAATCGTTATAGTGTCTTCAGATGTTTTTAACAGGAGTAGAATTAACACCGTTTTAGCTGTGGCAATAACGTCAAACTTAACACTCGCAGATGCACCAGATAACATTCAGTTATCAAAACGTTCGAAATTAAGCAAAGAATCTGTCATCAACGTCAGTCAAATTATCACGATTAATAAGCACTTCTTAACAGAACATATTTCTAAATTAAGTCCTCAGCTAATGGCATCTTTAAGCGAAGGCTTATCATTAGTCTTGGACCTTTAACATAACTAGTAAGCAGAATAGACGGACAGGACAGGTAAGCTAAAAGATTAAGCACTTTTCGGTTTAAATAGAATATGCCATTCAACAAATTCAAATCTTTTGGTTTCAACCACCTGCTTTTTAATACTCTCCACACTGTGACTTCAGAGGGGCCCTATTGCAGCACTCAAGCCAAATACAGCGGCTAACGCTGCTCGGATTTTTAATCTCACTTTCCACAATAGGGCCAACAGAAGAAACCCTAAGCAAAAGAGGAGTTGAGGTTCTATGGATTCTTGTGCCAACCACGCTACTGCGTAGACAGGCAATCCAGTGCCCAGCGCAGAAGGCAATAAATAGTGGTCTCTGAAGTTTCTCAATATCGGTAAGTAAGCTGCTTGGTATGTGCCATTCGCGGCAGTGGCGATAAAGCACCCTGGTGGCGCACTAGCTTCTACATCG
>JAHRWA010000015.1 GCA_019090455.1 Pseudomonadales bacterium
GTCTGCCTCGACATCTAAGTCTGCCCCGACATCTAAGTCCACTTCTGGTTTGGTGCCTTCGCTACTGTTAATTGGCGCATCGACTGGTGGCCCAGTAGCAGTGCAAGAAGTACTGAAGCATCTGCCTGCCAATTTTCCCGCACCTATCGTCATTATTCAGCATATGCCCGAGGCGTTTACGGGGCCTTTTGCGGAGAGACTGGATCAATATTGCAAAATAAAAGTAAGGGAAGCTCGCAGTGGCGATAGGCTTTCACCTGGAGAGGCGTTGGTAGCACCCGGTGGACAGCAGACGCTAGTGGCGGCATCCGGAGGCATCCGTATTCTGGCTAGCGATGAACGCTTACAGTACAAACCTTCCGTTGATGTGACTTTTGGTTCTGCCGCGAAAGCGATGCCTGGCAAGATACTTGCTTTAGTATTAACAGGTATGGGCGCTGACGGTCGCGAAGGCGCAAAAATTTTAAAACGAGGGAACTCCCGCATTTGGACTCAGGATGAGGCCAGCTGTGTTGTTTATGGCATGCCGATGGCAGTCAAAAACGCTGAGCTATCTGATCAAGAGGTGAAGATTGCGGATATGGGACGTCGCTTAGTCGCGGAGTTTAAGTGTGGATCTACTTAGTATTGCAGGGGTTGTGCTCGGGTTTACCGCTATTCTAGGGGGTAACTTTCTTGAGGGTGGACATTTAAGTGGGCTTTATAATGGGCCAGCCGCAGTGATTGTCCTGGGTGGCACATTTGGTGCGGCTATGCTGCAAACCCCGTTACCTGTCTTTAAACGCGCATTTCATATCGTTCCTTGGATATTCTTTCCGCCAAAAGTGGACATTCAATCGGGTATTAATAAGGTGATTGGCTGGAGCCTCATTGCAAGAAAGGAGGGCTTGCTCGGTCTCGAAACGGTGGCTGAGACGGAAGAGGATGCTTTTGCAAAAAAAGGTTTACAGCTCCTGGTGGATGGCGGAGAGCCTGTGTCTATTCGGCAAATTCTCGAAGTGGAATTGTTTGTGAAGGAAAGTCGAGATATGCACGCTGCTAAGGTATTTGATTGTATGGGAGGCTATTCGCCCACCATTGGTATTATCGGAGCGGTAATGGGCTTGATACACGTCATGGGCAATCTGGCAGATCCTAGCCGCTTGGGGCCAGGCATTGCCACCGCATTTGTTGCCACTATCTATGGTGTTGGTTTGGCGAATTTGTTGCTACTTCCCGTAGCCAATAAGTTGAAAAGTATGGTGCAACAACAAGCGCAAGCAAGAGAGTTATTTATAGAAGGGGTTATCGCCATTGCTGAAGGGGAAAACCCAAGAACCATTGAGTTTAAACTTTACGGTTATATTGAAGATGCTCAACTGTCATTAACTGAGGGATAGTTTTGTCTAGACGCTATCAAGAAATAGAGCCTGAAAATCAAGAGCGCTGGGTCGTGTCTTATGCTGATTTTATTACACTGCTATTTGCTTTTTTTGTAGTGATGTATTCGGTTTCATCGGTTAATGAAGGCAAATACAAAGTACTTTCAGAATCATTAGAAAACGTTTTTACTGCCACTTCAAAGACACCGTACCCCGTAGTCGACGGACAAAAAGATGCAAGGGCGTTGAAAAACATGGATCAAATTATTGTTTTTCCCGTGCCGGGTGATTACGCGAGTGATCGAGAGTATGAATATGGCATAGAAGGTTTAGAAGAGGATGTTAAACCGGGTGATGGTAAAGGCGAAGAAGGTGTCAGAGGTGAGGCGCTGGCAGATGGTTTAGGAGAGGGGACTGGTCACCCCGAATCGGAAGAAGAATCAATAGCCCAATTTAATAATCTGAGAAGTGGTTTGTTGGATGGCTTTCAACACCTCATTGAGGATGGGACGCTTTCTGTTAAGGGTAATGATCAGTATATTGAAATCGAAATAAAGAATAGTGTGTTATTCAAAAGTGGTTCAGCTGAGACCAGTCAGGATGCACGGTTCGTCTTACGTAAGATCGCTAACTTGTTGGGGAAAAATAAAAACTCGATTCAAGTGGAAGGCTTTACCGATAACGTGCCTATCAAAAGTGCGAAATACCCATCAAATTGGGAGTTGTCTACAGCAAGAGCTTCCTCCATTGTTCGGATGTTAATGCTTAGCAATATTAGTCCACAACGTTTAGCGGCAGTGGGTTATGGGGAGTATCAACCGATTGCCGATAATGATTCTGTGGAGGGAAGAAAACAAAATCGGCGTGTGGCCCTGATTATATCCAGGGATGAAAATATTCGTCGAGATTCGCATAATGCACTTTCGATTGAAGAGGCTGAGAAGGAAAAAGGGATATTTAATCCTTTTCAGGTGATGGCTGATTCTATAGTGGATGCGGTTGTGGGAAAAGCGAAACAAACGGAAAATCAAAATAACGAGATTATCGAGAGTAAGCCGAAAAAAGAAAAAACGGAAGTGTTAGATCGGGCCGAGAATCCTTTTCGTCTGAAAAGCGGCGGGCTATTGTTTACTGCTGATCCCAAGGGTCGAATTGATATAGCAGATGAATGAACTTAAGGTCCGCATGGCAAATGGTGCACGAATATTAAGTCCACAAGCAAGCTGCTCCACAAGAAAATAGTAGCGAGAAAAAGGATGATTCAGTGAGAGTCTGGGCGACGGCAAATCAGAAGGGAGGCGTAGGGAAAACAACCACGGTTGTCGGACTAGGCGGTTTGCTTGCTGAGCGCGGACATCGTGTGCTGATGGTGGATCTAGATCCTCACGGTTCTCTCACTAGCTATTTTGGTGGAAATCCCGATGATATCGAATATTCAACGTATAATTTTTTCCTACACAAAGGGGACATTCCCATTGATCTGCCGGATCGTATTCGAATAGAAACCAAAAAACCGGATCTCTATTTATGGCCCGCTTCTACTTTGTTGGCCACAGTGGAAAGACGGATGAGCAGTCAAAGCGGTATGGGGTTGGTAGTCGCAAAGGCCCTTAAACAGCAGTGGGATGATTATGATTATGTACTCATTGATACGCCGCCAATTTTGGGTATCTTAATGATTAATGCACTGGCTGCATGCCAACGAATTTTACTGCCCGTACAAACTGAGCATTTGGCAATTAAGGGATTAGAAAGAATGATGCGTACCTTGACGATGGTGATGAAATCACAAGGGCGTCAATTGGATTACCTTGTGGTGCCCACTATGTTTGATCGGCGCACTCACTCCTCGACACAAAGTTTGCGAATTTTGCGCAATACCCATGAAGATTGCATTTGGTCCTCTGCGATACCCGTCGATACGAAATTGAGAGATGCAAGCAAAGCGGGTATAGCACCTTCCGATTACGATCGGAATGGTCGTGCAGTGAAAGCGTATCGCTCTTTGTTAAAACACTTAACGCAACATGATATTGAACCGGTTTACCCTCTCATTAGCTAATCTCAGAAAGTGAGGTTGTTTGTTGTTCGTTAAGCAGGCTGCTAACCTTTAAGGATGCCAGAGAAACCACGGCCCCGCACCGTAGAGCGTAATCAGACTGAGTCCCCGATTCAAGTGCAGGCGCTGACCGACTACTTGAATTCACTGCTGACAGAAGCGACTGAAACAGAAAGTTCGCTTGATTCCCTAGAAGCTACCCGTTTAGCCATAGTGGATCAGTTGGGTGAACCTCTGCTTCGAGAGCCGGCGCTATCCAATACTGAAATTATTGAAACTGAGAGTCTCGATTCTACGGTTGTTTATTCTAAGTCAATTGAATCTAAGTCAATTGAATCTACGACAATTGAATCCAAGCCAATTGAACCTAAGCCAATTGAACCGAAAGCATTTGTTTCGGAGGCTATTGATTTTGGTGATATAGAAAAAGAAGCCGTAAATAAGATAAAGAAGAGAATCAGTAGTGCGGCTGATTTAGCGGAAATAGAAGCTAAGTCAAAACCATCAATAAAACTAGAGTCAACAGTTCCAGAAGTTTCAACTCCAGATGCATTACAAAACCCCGTTATAGTGGGGGATCATTCGGAAAACCTAAAGGCTAAAATTAGTGATATATGGCAGGAGAATGGTCGACCGTATTGGGCGCAGGAACGGTTTGATTGTTTGCTGTTTAACGTGGGGAAGCTACGAATAGCGGCGCCTCTCGTAGTCTTAGGAACCATTCTCAAAGTTGACACCAATTTTACCACTTTGGCAGGTCAACCGGATTGGTCGTTGGGCATAATGAAAAATGGGAAAACGAATCTTCAAATAGTGGATACGGCTAAATGGCTAATGCCTGAAAAGTACGAAGCCGGTTTTAAAGAAAGTATTCGGTTCGTTATCAGCTTCATGGATTTAGAGTGGGGGCTGGCTTGTAGTGACGTTCAAAGTGCGATGACAATGGAGCCGGGAAATGTAAAGTGGCGAGTCAATCATAAAGTTCGACCTTGGATTGCAGGAACGGTTATCGATGAAATGTGCTGTATCTTGGATATGGAGATATTGCGGTTAATGTTAGCTGATATCGGTCTTTGTCAGGCACCCATCACTGATCTATAGTTTAATGAGAGTATTGAGTCTGAAGATTAGCTAATTTTTGATACTGCCAGAAATAAGATTTCGAAGTTTAGGTGTCATTGAAGTTTGGGTGTCATTGAAGATTAGATGTTATAGAGGTTACAGTTATGTCATATGCGGCTGAAGGGGTAGCTGATGACCCCATGTTACAGTGGGTTAAATTTCTATTAGATGAAGAATTGTATGCGATCAACGTTATGCTCGTGCAAGAGGTCCTGCGATACACGGAAATCGCTTCGGTACCGGGTGCTCCAGTTTATGTGCTAGGCATTATTAATTTGAGAGGTAACGTTGTCACCGTTATCGATACGCGACAACGGTTTGGATTGAGTTCCCGTGAGATTACCGAAAGTACTCGTATTGTCATTATTGAAACCTCTAGAGCGGTCATCGGTATTTTGGTGGATAGTGTGGCAGAGGTGGTTTATTTGCGGCAGTCTGAGGTGGACACCACTCCCAATGTGGGTGGCGATGAAAATTCTGCGTTTATACAAGGTGTCTGCCATAAAGAGAATGAGTTACTGATTCTTGTCGATTTAGACAAACTTCTGTCGGATGATGAGTGGGAAGAGATGGAGGATTTTTAGTGACTGCGGCAGTTAAATTATTTTGTGTTGGAAGGGATCGCTAAATCTTCAGTAATTTAAATCCACTTAAAGGTTTGTTTTTTTTGAAAATAGGAGATCCTATGATAGTTATTCTCCCTCATCAGATGACTGCCAAGAATCGAGTGCAGACTGTAGATTATGACAATTGTTATTACTGGCATAGATACTGCTGAGATTACTTAACCCCAGAGAAATTTCAGTGAGTCAAAGTTAATTCGTTTTATCGATTGAATTTAGGAAGGAACCGATGGCTTTAGCAATGGAAACTATAGATTCGAGAAGTACGAATGTTCTCGGCGAATCAAAAGACGATCCCATTCTCCAGTGGGCAACGTTTCGGCTTGATGATGAGCTTTACGGTGTGGATGTGATGCAGGTACAGGAAGTATTAAGGTATGTTGAAATTACACCTGTGCCAGGCGCTGCCGATTTTATCCTTGGGATTATTAATTTGCGCGGAAATGTGGTGACCATTATCGATACCCGAGATCGATTTGGTATGCCCCATGGAGAAGTGTCGGATAGTTCTCGGATTGTGATAATTGAAGCTGTTGGGCAGGTAGTGGGAATGTTGGTGGATAGTGTGGCTGATGTGGTTTACTTGCGACAATCTGAAATTGAAAAGACACCGAATGTGGGTAATGACGATACTGCAAAGTTTATTCAAGGTGTCTGTAATAAGAATGATGTGCTGTTAATTCTTATTCAGCTGGAAGCGATGATTGAAGCCGGTTTGGAAGAATTTCAATTGTAGAGTATCGAGCATAATCTATTTTCAGTGTTGTACCTATCAAAGTGGTGACAGTCTTTGGACAGAAAATTGAGTTTACCAATGACGAAAAGGGTTAGGGATAATGATCGATAGTATTTTAAATTTCTTCCACTCGTCTGATTTGCTGCTTGGCTTGTGTTTTGTGTTGATCTCTATGCTGATGTTTCAATGCTCTCGATTGCTAAAGCGTATTGAGGAGTTACATGAGAATCAGGTTCAGTCAGATGTGATGCAATCTAATGCGTTAAAAGTGGTTAATCAAGGCGCGATAGGTGTTGGTCAGCGTTTGTTAAAAATCGACAAGAAGTTAAATGTTGTTTTGAAACAGCAATCCCTGTTGGAACTTAGGGATCCTGAAAACTTAAACTATCAACATGCAATTTCTATGATGCAGACAGGATTGGATGCAGAGAAAGTGATGAAAACCTGTGGCTTAGCTAAAGGGGAAGTAGAGTTAATTGAATCACTTAGCAAGAAACAAAAACAAGTTAAATTAAGGGAGGAGTTACACACTTTTATTTAGGCTTTGTCATGCGGCCCAGTGGGGCCACTTATTCCTCCGAACCCTTCCGTCAATAAAATACCTGTAAAAAAGTATCTGACAATAATATGTCATGTTCTCCTCTTTTCTAACTAGTGCTACTAAATCTTTGAAAACGTTTTGTTTCATTGTCTGGGCGCATTTGAGTCAGAAATAAGGAATGCTAGGTCAGGTTTTTTTAGCGACGAAACGTTACAAGTAGATCGTATTTCCCTACCTATACTTTATTCATAACTGGTCACAGCTTATTCCTATGAAATATGAATATTCGAAAATAGGTATCTTCGAGCATACGGATTGGGTGCCCCTGGTCGGGAGCGGTGATAAATAATTTGAATGTTTCAAGCTTGGTGTTGATTTATCGACAAGGAAAGGAATAGAGTGAAAAAAGGTTTGCGTATGAAGTTAGCGTTTAGTTTGGTGTCAACATCGGTGATAACGTTTGTTATATCGATATTGATTTCTCTTGTTAGCACAGCAAGTATGGCTGAATCGCCGATTAAAGTGGTAGGTGCCACTACTGTCGACTTGGTTGCAGCAAAAAAGTTGTTTGATGCTGGATCTGTTTTTATTGATGTCAGAGATACTCGTGCATGGAGCTATGGTCATATAGAAGGTGCCGTACACCTGGACTTTAATTCCGATGAATTTGTCATTCTGTATGTCTCGGATGCGCTAGATAGAGAAACACCGATTGTTTTCTACTGCGATAGCGCCTTAGGTGCGACGGGTGCTATGGCTGCATTCTTTGCTTCTAGTTGGGGATATAAGAATGTTTACTATTTTAGAGAAGGTTATTATTCCTGGATGGCGAGTGATCATCCTGTCGAATTTAATGTGGCAACGATTGAGCAGGAGCTTCCGAGTTCTCTTTTAGTTGAGTAGATCCTTTGATTAAACCTTTAATTAGATGGGCTCTATGAAGCGCTCAACTCTGTTGTGTTAGCGAATGGGGTTAGGCTGCTTTGTGTTATTGAAAATCATCTGGAATTTTACCTTGCAAGTAATAGACGAAAGCAATGATCTGAGCAATCGCTTGGTATAAGACTTCCGGAATTTCATCTCCTAACTCTAAGGTTGATAATAAAGAAACAAGCTCGGCATTTTCGTAGAGGGGGATGTTGTTTTCTTCCGCTATTCTTAATATCTCCTCTGCGATTTCGTGACGGCCTGACGCTGAAACTCGGGGTGCATTGACGCCGTCGTACTCAAGGGCTACGGCAGTTTTGGGTGCTGTGGGTTTGTCGGTCATGTTTTTATATCCACAAGGCGTTGTTGGAGGCTGGCCTTTTTCTTTGGTGGGCTACCGCGTAAACAGTCAATCTGCGTGACCGTAAGGCCGATATCCTTTAGCGACTCGGTGAGTATCCCGAGATGGGAGTGGGTGAAGTCAACGGTATTTTTTTGCTCCGCCCAAATTGTGGCGCTCGCTGATTCTCCTAACATGGTGAGTTGGATATGGATCGGACCCAAGGGATCAATATCGAAGGCCAGATTGATTTTCCAGATTTTCTCTTTTGATTCTTCCTTGTTTTGTTCTGCTTCTTCCTCGCGTATATGAATTTGAAATAAGTGAACTTGGTCTTGGTGTAGTACCGGTAGTTCTAGGCTCAATGATTGTGATGTCTGGCTATCTTGATTTTGTGGTAATGAGGCGAGTTGGTGAAGCTGGAGCCGAGACAGGGATGATAAGGTTAATTTTGCCAGTGTGGCAACAATATTATCCATCCATGATTTTTGTTTTGTATCGGCTTTTGCGGTCGCTTGAGCTTGCATGAAAAAACTGCCTATCAGAGGTGGTTTGGGTAGGGTGTCGAGCAGAGGCGATATGCGTATATTTCCCTTCTCTAATTCCGCAGAAAGTGCTCTATGCAGTCCTTCCCTTTGTGTATTTTTGGCTTCGGAAAGCGTATTTTTTTCTGAGGTTAGCAGTGAGATTATCTGTTGCAGCGAACGTGAGGTGTTGGGTGTGCGGGTATGAGTGGCTTGCGATTGAATAAGGCTAGTCATTAGTTTGAGTAGGTTGGCTTTGAAATCGTTTTGTATGATTTTCTGGATGGCCGTGTTTTGGAGGCTCGTTTGCGATATAGCAGTTCGCTGCTGGGATGTTTGTCCTTGTCCTTGCTTTTGTGTTTGTAACGCGTCGTGTGGCTGCTGTGGTGACAGCTTTTGTAGAAATGATTGTTTTAACGGAGCACCGGGTCTGGCATCTCTCACACCGTTGATAATTGCATTGGCTAATTGATTTTCAAGTTGTAACCCCGATTTGGTCAGCGTTTGTTTGAAGGTACTTGGAGTTTGAATGTCAGTGTACTTGGGTAGTCGGGATATGAGTTGGTTGATGGCCTTTAACGAATCGGGGGGTAGTGTATTTTGCAAATGTTGGGTGGAGAAGGGTGATGTGCTGGTGTCGGTTTTCAGTGTCGGAGTGGCGAGTGTTAGCAGGATTGAGAGTAGCGGCTGGTAGCTATTCTGTTGTGATATTAGCGAGCGGATCGAATTGTTGATTAACGTTTCTTGGTTTGGAGAGCTGATTTCTAATAACTTGAAGCCCCCGCTGGCGGAGGTTTCAAGTTTTAGCTGTTCTCCTGGATGCAATAATGTAGGGCTAGTGACCCGGTATTGTTTTCCATCTATTTCAATGGTGACATCAAATTGCTGTGCTGAGGTCTGAGTGACTTGAATCACGCTGGCAGTGACAGCGCCAGGTGATGTGCTTGAGCTACTAGTAACGGGTGTGGCGGTTGTATTGGTAGCAGGTTGGGAGTTTTGAGGGGGTAGCTTGCCTTGTGTTGGGATGTTCTGCGCTGGAGTCTTACTAGATTGAGTGCTACTGGAGGGACGCCCCGGTAAATTGCTGGGTAGATCTACGCTCATTTATCGGCACCTCCTTGTTCTCATTTTCCTCTCTAGTATAGTCGCTATAATCTGTATGCTAATCGATCATGTCTAGGGTGATGGGTTAGAGTTCGGGTGATGCCTCTGAATCTATTACGCACGTTTACCCACAAGAAGAGTTATAATTGAGTTATAATTTTGCGCAAATTTTTGATGAGTGGCGCTGAAAACGCCGTCTGTTTTTAGAGATATTTTTTGGAATGTGCCGATAACCCTTAGTGCAGGGTAGAAACGGTCAATACAAGGTAGAGATAGAAACGTGGACCAGGAATACCCTTCAGAAATAATGCTATCTGCTAAAGACTTGAGCTGTTGCCGGGATGACCGCGATTTGTTTGTTAATCTTAACTTTGACATTGTCGGCGGTGAAGTTGTCCAAATCGTTGGCTCCAATGGATCGGGCAAGACCACTCTTCTTCGTATTCTCTGCGGCCTAATGGATGATTATTCTGGTGATATCGAGTGGTGTCGCGAGCCAATGAACCAATGTGGGGAGCTCTATCGTGCTCAGCTTATCCATATTGGTCATAATGCAGGGATCAATCCTATTTTAACGGCGGAGGAGAATTTGCAATGGTTGTTGGATATTCACGGCCAAGGTGGTGCCGATAATCGTCAAATTGCGGAAGCTTTAGCGCGAGTGGGATTGAGTGGCTATGAAGGGGTGGAGACTCATCGATTATCGGCGGGGCAAAAAAGACGCGTTAGTCTCGCTCGATTATATATAGAAGGGGCACCTATTTGGATTTTAGATGAACCGTTTACAGCGATCGATAAGGAGGGTGTGAGGGAATTGGAGAATTTGATCTTCCAGCATGCGAATCGAGGTGGGATTGTCATTTTAACGACGCATCATTCATTGCAAGAAACGGCGAGCAGGCTCAAACGAATTACTTTAGACGACCTTTCTGGTTTTCACGAAGCTAGTGTTGACGATGACGGAGTTTAATCCTATGGGTGAGGATAATCAGCCCTTAAGTCTGTCGCGAGCTTTTTTTTCAACGCTTAAGCGGGAGTTGAAAATAGCGAACCGGCAGCGTAGCCAACTAGTTAATCCGTTGTTTTTTTTCATCATGGTCGTTTCTTTATTTCCGTTAGCAGTGAGCCCTGAGCCTTCTATATTGAGAACGATTGCCCCCGGTGTTATTTGGATAGCGGCGTTGTTGTCTACGATGATGGCTGCCGACGCGCTTTTTAAACATGATTTTGAGGATGGGACATTAGAGCAATTGTTGTTGTCGCCTCAGCCTCTTTTTTTGCTAGTGATCGCAAAAGTGGTGAGTCATTGGTTGACCACGGGTTTGCTTTTGACTTTGTTGTCTCCTTTGTTAGCTGCAATGCTTTTTATGGATACCAATCACTTGAGTGCGTTAGTGCTGAGTCTGCTGTTGGGTACGCCGGTATTGTGTTTTGTTAATGCGATTGGTGCTGCGCTGACCGTGGGTCTGCGTAAGGGTGGAATATTAATTACGTTAATTACTTTGCCTTTGCATATCCCTGTCCTCATTTTTGGAACAGGCTGTGTTCAAGCATCGGTTTATTCCCAGCCCTATCAGGGGCAGTTGGCAATTTTGGGCGCCTTGTTGGTACTGGCAATAGTGTTAGCCCCTTTTGCGATTGGAGCCTCTCTTCGTATTAGTGTGAGTGGGTGAGTGATGAACGTGTTTTTCAAATTATGCTAAAAGCGATAAGGAGTAGTCATTAAAGTGTGGGCGTTAGTGAAAGAGTATTATCATAAATTCGGTTCGCCAAAACATTTTTACGAGTTGACCGGAAAACTATTACCTTGGTTTGCGATTCCTGCAGTACTTTGTTTGGTGGTGGGTTCTGTGTGGGGATTGGCATTCGCGCCGGCTGATTATCAGCAAGGTAATAGCTTCCGCATAATGTATATCCATGTGCCTGCTGCCAGTCTGGCGATGTCTGTCTATGTGATGATGGCTGTAGCTGGTGCCATTGGTCTTATTTGGAAAATAAAAATGGCGGATATGGTGGCGAAATCGGCTGCGCCAATTGGTGCGGCATTTACTTTATTGGCACTAGTTACCGGTGCTATATGGGGTAAGCCCACTTGGGGTACTTGGTGGGTCTGGGATGCGCGATTAACATCAATGCTAGTTATGTTGTTTTTGTATGTCGGTATTATTTCACTTCAAGCTTCCTTTGATAGTGCGAAATCCGCTGCTAAATCATCTGCTGTGTTAGCCATAGTAGGTTTAGTCAATTTGCCTATCATTAAATATTCCGTTGACTGGTGGAACACGTTACATCAGAGCGCTTCGTTTACGGTTAGTGATAAACCGGCGATGCCGCCAGAGATGTATCTCCCTTTGATTGTGATGGTTTTCGGGTATTACTTTTTATTTGCTACATTATTAATGATGATTACGCGCTGTGAAATTTTGGAACGTGAAGTCCGCAGTCGCTGGGTAGCTCGGGTATTGCTTAATCGTCCGTTGAAAAAAAACTAGGGGGGTCGCGATATGTATTTTGATAGTTTGTCGAATTTTTTACAAATGGGGCAGCATGGGCTGTACGTCTGGTCGGCGTATGGCGTCACTGCCTTGGTATTGTTGGTTTGCCTCTGGTATCCCATCAAACGCAGGAAGGTGCTGACGCAAGAATATGTTAAACGAATGGAAAGAGAAACTTCTCGAAAAAAGAGTAAACGGTTATGAATCCTGTTAGAAAAAAGCGCTTGATTGTAGTGTTCATGATTGCCTTTGGTGCGGCCACGATAGTGGGTCTTATGCTTTTCGCGTTGTCAGAGAACTTAAATTTATTTTTTACGCCGAGCCAGATCGCTAACGGCGAAGCACCCTTGGAAAAGCGCATACGAATAGGGGGGTTAGTCTTGGAAGACAGTGTAAGTCGAGTTAAGACGGGATTGGTGGTTGAATTTGTGATTACCGATAATGTTAGCCATGTGACGGTAAACTACGAAGGGATTTTGCCTGATTTGTTTCGCGAGGGGCAAGGAATCGTGGCTAACGGCAGGTTGAATCAGCAAGGCGTTTTTGTTGCTGATGAGGTGCTTGCGAAACACGATGAAAACTATATGCCGCCAGAAGCTATGGAGGCGATGAAAAACGCAGGGCATCCAATGGAAGAGGAGAAGTAGGACTCTGATGTTTTAAACAATAAGTTGCAGTTGTTCTGACTGTTGTAATGTAATTTTAGGTATCTAAAATCAAAGGTTTAAAAAATGAAATGATTTTGTGCCTTTTTTTTTGCTTAATTATGTTGTGTCTATAGGGGATTACACCTAGAATCGCGAGGTAGATTTTTGTTTTAAATTTAAGATTGTGATAAGGGTTTAATGAGTCCTTTCGCTCTAGATTGAATAGAAGACTAGAATCTATATAGAGAAAAATTAAAATTGGCTGGTAGAGTGTTTTCATCGTCGGACTTCATCTGGTTCTCAATGACTCTAAATGGCCTTAAAATAATAACGCAAACGGTCGATCTTAAAGCTATCTGGTTTTAACGTGATCCCGTTTAAAATAGGGTATAGCCATGATCGATTATATGTCGAGGATGTCCTTCCTCATCCTGATTTTATTTGCCACTGCTTGTTCTCAAATCACCGTTGACCAGCCGGTCGATGGTTCGGTATCACTTACGAAACCCAGCACTTTTGGTGTTACTTTCGTAAATGGAATTCCACCAAGCTTACAGCTTGTACTCAACTCTACGGATGTCACGGATTTATTCACCATAACGGAAGCAGGCGCAGTAGCGGATGGTTCCTTGTTGGCTGATAAAGTGTTTTCTGGTAAGAACCAGTTCACCGTGGTAATCGGTACTCGAATTATCAGTTCTGTTTTTCATTTTGACGATATCGGTCCAACTGTTCATATACTCAGCGCGGATCATTCCACTGGCAATATTTCTGGGTATGTGACAGATCCTAGCGGCGTAACAAGCTTAACTATTGATGGTAATCCTGTTGCTGTCACTGGCCAGAATATTTTCGGCACGACTTTCACCAGCATGGCCTTAAATGATGTGACTGCTGTTGATACTAACGGTTTTGAATCTCAAGTGGTTTACCTGCGTGGAGATCAAGAACTCGGGAACTCTATCTCGTTGCGTTTGAATAATGGCGCTTTCGCATTTTTTTCCGATCAAGCAGAAGTTGCTTTAAACGAATATGATTTTGCTGGGCTTTTAGCAGAGAAAGAAGACGGGGGCATAAATCCTGTAGCGAGTGATCCAGTTGTTAGGTTTGAGTCATTTTATTTCGAAGATACGGCTGTCGAAATTTCAGTTTTAAATGATGATTCTTTAGCCATACATATAGAACTTAATAATTTCTTGGCGGCCATAACGACTGCGCCTATTCTGTTTACGCATACTGGTGAAGTTACCTCAGATAAAATTGTGATAGACACCAACATTTTGGTAGGAATAGAAAACTCAGATTTAACCATAGGTATAAGCAATACGACTGTTGATTTAACTAATTTAGATGTGGAGATAGATGGTCTCTTCGGGAATCTTCTCGGGTCGTTAATAACCAATTTAGTACCAGTGTTTGTGACCATAGCAGAGGTAGCATTAATCCCGTTAGCATCAGATTTTATCGCTGATGTTTACGTAGAAAATGATATACCCATTAATGATAAATTTTTACTCGCAAAAATAGAACCTACCTCTTTAGTGACATCAAGCTTAGGAATGACAATTGATATTGAGTCCTCGCTTTCCGCTCTTCCGGCTGACGAAAATGCTGTACGTCATTTGGGATCTGTATTTAAAACCGGTGATTTACCGAGTATGGGTGCACTGACTCCTGATGGATCGTCGTTTGATGTGGGTGCATCTATTTCTGTAAACCTAATCAATCAAGGACTCTACGCTGCGCATGATGCTGGGGCACTTAATCTTGTATTATCTGCTGGCGACACTGGTGGTGTTGATGCTGAAGCGGTTTCGGTTATTCAGTCTGCTGGTGATGACATTCAAGAGACAGATCTCTTGACCATATCGCTCTCTCCTGTGAGCCCGCCTTATATCGCTTTGATGGATGATGATGATATTCATGGTTTACTACGTTGGCATGATGTCAGCATTATGCTTGAGTTGCAGCGAGTTGGATGGACAGAGCCAAAGACTGTCTTTACCGCTACGTTCGACTTAGATGTTGGGTTTGATTTAGGTGCTACTGATGAAGGTATGCTGCATATCGGAATCGAGCGTTTACCCATTATTGAGATACTGGATTTTGATCTGCCTGGTTTCATTCCTCTCTCTGCTGGTTTTATCAATAGATTGGTTGACCGGGTTATGCCACTTGTTTTGCCTAATTTGTCGGCCACCTTGGATATGGTAATGTTGCCCACGATTGGAGGATATCGTATTCACGCCGATCAACTTTGGGTTGCAGGTTCTAGCAGTACTAATTTCTCAGTGGCAGGTAGTTTAGTTGAAATAGAGGAATCAGAAGCATCCACAGCACCAACCTCATTGTTGGCAGTAAGTACCAATACGATATTGGATGTTGTAACAGTGGACAGCGAAGAGGCGGACATTGAGGTTTCTGAGGATACTAATGCAAGCGGTGAGCCTTTAGAGTATCGCTTCCGTCTCGATGGAGGGGCTTGGTCTAACTGGAGACAACGAACAACTTTGAAGTTGCGTCGTCTACTAGGCGGACACCATGTGGTAGAAGTCTGTTCTCGAACAGTGTTGATGAAGCAGGAGCTAAACTGCCCCACCACCGAGTTCGATACGACTGTTGCTGAAGAGTAATAGTTTGGTATTTGAATAAGCCCAAAGGAATTTGGGCTTAGCTAAGAATACAAAGAATACAAAGAACACAAAAAAGGCCAGCTACTCAGCTGGCCTTTTTTGTTACAAATAGACAACAGAAATTACATTATTAAAGGCGTTAGTTAACATTTTATCTACAATATGCAAATCTTTTTGTCTTGGGTAACTGTTTCTCTGAACGTAGACTGATCACCACTAATAAACATAATAGCCGCGGTTTGGTGTTAGTTATAGTTGATGCCAGTTGAGTTTTCGGAGACGACTAATGAGATCTTCCTTTTTAAGGGCTATTGCCTGTTCCCTACTTCTGTTGTTATCGGGGTGCTCGAAAATAACGATTACTGAACCCCTCGATGGGACGGTTACTCTTGATAAACCGGTTCTTTATCAGATTAATTTTGTGAATGGTATCCCAACTGATTTTCAGGTTGTTCTGAACTCTGCTGATGTAACAGAGTTGTTCACGATTACTGAAACAGGCGCTGTTGCAGACGGTGAGTCGTTAGCAGGTTATGTTTTTTCTGGCAAAAACCAATTCAGCATAGTGCTAGGCAGTGACAATAGAGTCGTTAATTCGGTTTTTCACTATGATGATACGGGACCCCAAGTACATATTCTCAGTGCTGATCATGAGACTGGTCTAATTTCAGGTTATGTTGCAGATCCTAGCGGAGTGTCGAGTCTTTCTATAGATGGAAGCATCGTACCTGTTTTTGGTCAAAATGAATTTGAAACTACTTTTACCAGTCAGTCCTTCAATGAGATTTCAGCAATTGATAATAATGGATTCACTTCAAAAGTGGTCTACGCGCGTGGCGATCAAGAGTTGTATCCTTCCATGTCTTTAAGGCTTAATAATGGTGGCTTTGCCTATCTTGCTGATCAGGCAGAAATAGCGTTGAACGAGTATGATTTTGAAGGTTTATTGAAGCCGAGATCAGAAGGGGGTATCAATCCTGTTGCAAGTGATCCAGAGGTGACATTTAAGTCTTTCTATTTCGATGGCGTGGATGTACAGATTACGGTGTTAGATAACAAGAGTATGGATATCCATATTGAACTGCATAATTTTTTAGGAGAAATTAGGGCAAGACCATTACTCTTTACGCACTCGGGGCGAGTGACTATGGATACCTTGGTTATTGATACGGAAGTGTTGATTGGTATAGATAACTCGGATCTGTCCGTCGGTATCTCGAACACCGTTGTTAACTTGGATGGTCTTAACATAGAGATAGATGGTCTCTTTGGAAATTTACTGGGGTCGTTAATAACGGGTTTAGCGCCGGTATTCATGACTATTGCTGAGACGACATTGGTGCCGGTGGTGTCTGATTTTATCGGTGGGATCTTGATTGAGACAGACATTACGATTGATGAAAAAATATTACATGCTATGATTTCGCCTACCTACCTTGAAACGTTTGATCACGGGCTGACTGTAGATATCAATACTTCAATCACGTCACCTGAACCTTCTGATGTTTCTGCAGCTCAACTCGGTTCTGTGTTTACTGAGGGTGATGTGCCGAGTCTAGGGCAAACAAGTCCAAACGGTACGGTGTTTGATGTGGGTGTTTCCATTTCGGCTAACCTCATCAATCAAGGTTTGTATGCGGCTCATGAAGCTGGAATTACTCATTTTGTATTAACGTCAGGTGATAGTGGTGGTACAGACCCCGAAGGTGTGTCTGTCATTCAAAGTCCAGAGGACGATATACAAACCCAAGACATCATTACTTTGCGAATACTACCTGCTAGTCCGCCTTTTATTAACTTGATGGATAATGACAATATACATGGCATGCTTGGGTGGCACGATGTGAGCCTGGAGTTTGATTTACAGCGTGTTGGATGGACAGAGGCAAAGACGGTGTTCACCACAACGTTTAATTTGGATGTGGGTTTTGAGTTAGGTGCAACGGACGAAGGCTTTTTGCATATCGGGATTGAGCGACTACCGATTATTGAAATAATGGAATTTGATATGCCTGGACAAATTATGCTGACACCACAATTTGTAAATAAGATTGTCGATTACGTTATGCCGACTGTTTTACCCAATTTGTCCGCTCGTTTAGATTCGGTATTGTTGCCGACTATCGGTGGCTATCGTATTCATGCTGATGAACTTTGGGTTTCGGGTTCCGGTAGTAGTAACTTTTCCGTAGCGGGCACATTAGTCGAGGAGGCGGTGACCGCTGCTTCGACGGCACCGACCTCATCACTGAATCTTACGACTAACACAGTATTAGATGTTGTCAGTGTTGAAAATGGAGAGGCGCAGATTGAAATGAGTGAGGGAGCTAATGGCACTGGGGAGCCTTTAGAGTATCGCTATAGAGTCGACGGTGGCGGTTGGTCTAACTGGAGACAGCGTAAATCGATTAGCTTGAGCCGAATGTTTGGTGGGCACCATATCGTTGAAGTTTGTTCACGAACCGTCTTAATGAAGCAGGAAATTAATTGTCCCACTACTGAGTTTGATACAACAGTCGCACCTTAATTAAGGTCGACTGTTTTCATGAAATTCATCCCTTTCAGCTGATAGCTGTCGCTGTGTGGGGTGAAAATCCATTTCCTAAATGCCTAAATAGAATATGATACGACATTTCAATATTAAGTTGAATGTAGATATGTCGTTTCTACGTCGTATTTTAACGATTGAGTTTGCATAACCACTATTGTTTGGTTTCTTTCCCCATAAAGCAGATCTAGTTGACTAAACTAAAGGTAACTATCTTTAGTTATGGGTATGCGAGGAGAAACTATATGGATACTAGCAGCCTCAATAGTAGTGACATCAAGCAATATGCTGTTGAACATAATATTGAAGGGTTAACCGAAAACACATTACAAAAGATAATGGTAGGGGAGCTCAAGCCTGATAAGGCAGGGGCGTTTCTTCTTTTTCAGCAGCGTATCAATCAAGAGTTACTGACTCATAAAGTCATAACACACAATACCTATACACAATGGTTTGAAAAGGGTGGCTTGAGTTTCGACCAAGTGAAGCATTTTCTTATCCAATTTTCTGTTTTTTCTAACCAATTTCTTGTAGCGCAATTACATAAGATGCTGAACGCGGAAACCGTAGAGGAAATGCATGCGTCGAAAGAAATATTAGCTAATGAGTTAGGGGTGGTTTTCAGTAAGGGGCACAGTAACGATGTGCTGGAATCAGCAGATGGTTTGGAGGGCGAAGGTCTAGTTGGATTGGAAGGTTCTGTGGATGGCAGTGTGTTTCGATTTGAAGCCGCTCACTTTGAATGGTTGGTGAGCTTAGCAAACAACATCGGTGTCGAATTTAGTGAAATGGGCCGCCGCAGTCATGGTGCGAGCAAAACTCTGCATTTTTGTGATGAGTTAATACGTCTCTACGGCAGTGAGCAATTCGCGATTGCATCGGCAGCATCTTATGCCGTAGAAAACTGGGCCGCAGCGGGTTTTTGGGAAGAACTTATAAGTGGTCTTAAAATATTTAAACAAAAAAATAAGCTAGATAAGTTCCCGCTAGCATTTTTCACCTGGCATAGTAAATTGGAAGCGAATCACGCTCACCATACTCAACAAGAAATTGAAGAGTATTTTTTTACTCATGAAGTGGATGAAGATAGTTTTATTCAATACGGGAATGAAATGTTGGATGGAGTTGCTGTGTTTTGGGAGGGTTTGTACGAGTCTCGAAATGGCTTACATTAAGTTTTAAAGCCTTTTTTTAATTATATCGAAACCCTTTTACCCCGCTCTAGCGTCTCTTTTGAAAACGGTAGCGAGATAGGGGTAAAGGGATGACGATTCATAACTTTCAGTTCATAACTTTCAGTTCATAACTACAGTATATCGTTAGCGATTAATTCCAGTACTTCATTTTGATTGGTGCCAATTAGCATTGTACCTACATGCCCTTTTTTACCCGCTTCTTTCCAGACTTGTAAGCGTTCTATAATTCGCTCTTTGGGACCGACTAATGCGGTTTCGTCGACCAAAGCATCGGGAACAGCCATCATTGCTTCCATCTTCTTCCCGTCTAGGTAGAGGTCTTGAATGATTTTCGCGTCGTCGCCATAACCTAATTTGGTGGCGTAGTCGTTATAGAAATTTTTCTCGCGAGCACCCATGCCGCCAATATAAAGGGCAAGCATGCCTTTAACCGGCATACGGCACGCGGCAACATCGTCGCCCATAATCGCAGTGACAAAGGGGGCGATATCAAAGTCGGACAAAGTTTTTCCAGACTTATCTAATCCCTTTTGAATATCCGGCTCAAAAACACTGTATTGATCTGGGCTCATCCATACTGGGAAAAACCCGTCCGCTATTTCTGCTGCGCAAGCGACGCCATTGGGAGTGATGGAGGCAGTATAAATGGGGATGTTGGTATCGGCGGCCAGTATGCTTTTGAGTGGTTTGCCTAGTCCTGTCGCATCGTCACCGGTGTAAGGTAGATTGTAGTGATAGCCTTTATTCTCAGCTGGGGCTTCGCGTGCCATGATTTTTCTCATGACTGCAATGTACTCTCGTGTTCGTGTGATGGGCCGACCATAAGCAACACCGTGCCAACCTTCTACTACTTGCGGTCCTGATGCCCCTAAGCCGGCAATAAAACGGCCTTTTGATAATTGGTTTAATGACATAGCGGTCATGGCCGCCAGTGCAGGCGTTCTGGCTGGCATCTGCATAATGGCTGTGCCTACTTTCATTTTTTCAGTTTGGGCTAGTATCCAAGAGGCTGTGGAAATAGCATCAGAACCGTAGGCTTCCGCAGTCCAAGTGCTTTCGTAACCGAGGCTCTCGGCAAATTTAATTTTATCAATTTGTGGGTCTATATACTTGCCTGAGTATCCGGCTACCATACCTAGTTTCATGTGTCGTTTTCCTTGTGTTTGAATGTAGAGGGTTCGTGAGTCGGTGGTTTTTAAGCTGTATTGGGTGTGCTATTGCTAATACGAATGCGTTTTTGAGTTTTCGTTGTGGCTGAAATACCTACGGTATCGTATAGGGGGTCAGTCAGTGGCGTTGCATCAAAAGACTGGTTAGTTTGAGATAGCGATGCCTTCTGATATTGCGTTCCTCTTTGCTGTGGATTACGACCTACCGAACGAATGATCTCCTCCATCGACGTGGGCGAAGTTTCCTGACCATGACTGGCGCCAGCAGATCGAGTAATAGTTTCATTCATCAATGTTCCGCCTAAATCATTTACCCCCGCATCAAGACAAGCCGTAGCACCCATGTGTCCCATTTTAGTCCAGGAAACTTGGATGTTATTGAAATAGGGGTGAAGGACTAATCGAGAAATAGCATGCAAGGCAACACTTTCTCTAAAAGTGGGGCCGGACCGTGATTTACCTTTTTGATAAAGAGGGGCTTCCATATGAACGTAAGGTAAAAGAACAAATTCGGTAAAACCCAAATTTGTCGATGAGGCGTCATTGTTTATTTGATGCTTACTGTTTGTTTGATTCTCACCGTCTGTTTTATCGCTACGGTCTAGTTCCTGGCTCTGATGATGTGACCGCTGAATAGAGCGAATGCGAAGCAAGTGGCGTGCTACGTGTTTATATTTTTCAATATGGCCAAACATAACTGTGGCTGTCGTATTAAACCCCACGCGATGAGCTGTGGTCATGACTTCTTCCCATTGCTGGGTGTTTATCTTATCGGGGCAGAGTTCGGCTCGTACTTCATCGTCCAAAATCTCAGCCGCAGTACCGGGTAGGGTATTGAGGCCGGCATCTTTAAGACGAATCAAAAAATCTTCTAATGAAATACCTAAGCTGTGCGCACCTTGCCAAACTTCAAGTGGAGAAAAGGCGTGAATATGAATGTCGGGGCAGACTTCCTTAATCGCAAGACAAATATCGATGTAGGTTTGTCCTGTATAGCTAGGGTGAATGCCTCCCTGTAGGCAGACCTCTGTCGCGCCTCGTTGCCATGCTTCAATGCTGCGCCGTTGTATTTCTTCAAGACTTAGGTCATAAGGCTTGCCCCGTAAATCCTCACTGGTTTTACCTTTGGAGAATGCACAAAATTGGCATTTGAAATAACAGATGTTCGTGTAATTGATATTGCGATTGACGACGTAAGTCACCGTGTCACCGCTTACCTGTTGTCGAAGTTGATCGGCGGCATGACACAGATAACTAAAGTCTGCGCCTCTCGCTTCCATTAAAGTGACTAACTCTGTTTCATTGATTGGTGCTGTAGTTAAAGGTGAATCTGTTATAGAGGAATCTGTTATTCGGTTAATAATACGTTTAACTTCATCACTAGGCGTCGCCGGTATTACAGGGTTGATCAGCGCGAGATCTTTTTCGGAGGGCGGTTGAGTCGCACCGGCAAACCAATCATCCGTTCGTGCGAAGCCTTGTCCATCGACGAAGCGAAGTACGGAGGGAGTGATATTGCTATGCGTCCATTGCTTTGCATTTTGCGCGTAATCGGGATAGATCGCTAAGCGTTCTAACAAATTTTTCCCCGCTTTTTTTGTCTCCTCTTCTAACAGCGTTAAGTGCGGCCAAGGGGCTTCCGGGTTGACGAAATCCGGCGTGACGGGTGATACACCGCCCCAGTCATTGATACCTGCGTTCACTAATTGAGGCAGTACGCCGGGGCTGAGATTGGGCGGAGCCTGGATATTCATTTTTGGACCAAAAATAATTCTCGCTACCGCAATGGTCCAAATTAGTTCATTAAGATCTGGCTCCGGTGACATTGCCATTAGCGTGCCAGGCTTCGCACGAAAATTTTGAATAATGATTTCTTGCAAATGTCCGTATTGCTCGTGGAGATTACGCAGCACTAACAATGATTCGATTCTTTCTCTGCGGGTCTCTCCGATACCAATCAGAATGCCGGAAGTAAAAGGGATTGCCGCTTCTCCGGCTAAGCGTAGAGTCTCGATACGCTTAGCCGGGATTTTGTCTACAGAGCCGTAGTGGGGCATGTGCTTTTCAGTGAGTCGATCGGAGGCGCTTTCTAACATGATGCCCATGGAGACGGACACTTCTTTTAGTTTTAGTAAATCATCCATGGTCATTAAACCGGGATTTAAATGAGGTAATAAACCGGTTTGATCAAACACTTGCTGTGCCGCATCCGCGAGATAATCCAGGGTAGAAGTGTAGCCATTTTCCTTCAGCCATTCTCGGGCGACTTTATAGCGCGTTTCCGGTTGGTCTCCCAAAGTGAAAAGGGCTTCTTTACAACCATTCAGAGCACCTTGTTTGGCGATGTCGACGGCTTCTTGAATCGTTAAGAAGGGCGCTTTTATTTTTTTTGGCACTTGTGCGAAAGTACAGTAGTGGCAAACATCACGGCATAAATGGGTTAAGGGAATAAACACTTTTCGCGAATAGGAAAATAATTGCGCGTGACCTTGATCTCTTATTTGGCCAGCATAGTTGACGAGTTTAGCCGTGTCCTCTTCATCCGATAAAGTGAGTAGGTCGGTGTCTTCGAATCGGCTATAACCGAGTTGATCGTCCTCAGACGGGATGCCTTGGTGAGTCAGACCCGCGCTGATAGTAGAGTAGATATGTGAAAAGTCGGTCATGCTAGTTCCTGGCTCTAATGTATTCTGCAACGCGTTCGGGGCTTTGAAGATGTTTGATAATGCTGCTGTCTAATAAAAAACGGTAAGTGTTTTGTCCCCTGATTGCGAAACGGTCGCCTGAGTTATCAGTCATTAATTGGTGCGCCAAGAGAGCTAAATCTTCTGGCGTGTCCACGTCTAAGCCGATTCCGGGTAATTGCGTCACGATGGTCTGTAGATTCAAATCATTGGCAATGCTCAGGTGACGGGCGCAACTGTCTTCACCAAAACTGAATGTCATACAATTGGCAGGCATGCAGCTAATACAATTGCTGCCGCCACTTTCCGTTGCGGGGACTATATTAATGAGTCCAGATGGGTTCATGAGTCCAGATGAGTTTATATCTCCAGAATGAGAGAGTTCCTTCGCATTGAATATAGGATTTAAAACGCGTTGTATTTCCTGTTCACTTACCAAGGGTACATCAGCAGGAATGAAGAGCATTCGTTGAACACCCTGCGTCGCTAAGGTTTTTCCCGCATAAGTGACGGCGTTAATCAGTCCTTCTTTCTCTGGCTCGGGTAGGACTGGCTCAGGCAGGACTTCTACTTTGTTTGCCAGTACATCGTTATCTGGTAAACCGTTATTCAGTGCAATCTGCGTGATTTGTGGATCACTGGTGACAATGACGATTTTGTGAATATCTCTGCACAGTAATAAGGTGTGTAAGATATCTTTTAACATCGCTAGACTGAGATCGGCACGCTGTTGAGGGCTCAACAAATGGGACAGACGTTGTTTACTTTTCTGTAATGATTTGATTGGCACTACGGCGGCAGTAATAATACCCCTATTGTGTTCGATAGGCTGCGTCATGATGATGAGTGCTCGTTGGTCCATCGTGCTGCGAAAGAAAGGCAATGATCTGCCAAGGTAACACGATCTTGTAGTGTATTCATCATGGTATTCACTACCAAAACCGATAGTCCCATGGATTCTAATGCGGGCTGTAAGTGGTGATCTTTCTCATCAATAACGAAGCCGTCAAGTAAGCCGCCATATTGTGATTGATAATATTCTGCGACGCCTAATGCGGAGGCGGGCATATTTAATTCCTTCATCATTTTAGCGGTAGGACCTTTCACTGCTTGGCCTGCAATGATGGGGCAGACGGCAATTACCGGAGCCGGATGCTGTCGAATCGTATCGGCTATATGAGGGACGGATAGAATCGGTTCAACGCTAACGAAGGGGTTTGAAGGGCAAATAATAATAGCGGCTAAACTAGGTTGGCTTAGTGTGTCGTAAAATGATTGGCTAGGTTTTGTTTTTTCAATGCCCTCAAAAAAATAGCCAGATATTTTTGGCTGGCACTGCTCTTTTACAAAGTATTCCTGAAATCCGAGAGCTGATTCATCTTCAAGTTTTACGAAAGTGGAGACTACCTGATCGGTCATCGGGAAGAGGTGAGATTTAATGTTGAGTGCATCGCTCAGTTGTTGGGTCACTTGCGATAAATCATCACCTTGCTTGAGTTGTTCTGTGCGGGTGATATGAGTGGCTAAGTCTCTGTCACCTAATCGAAACCAGTGGGGCTGATTTAATTGCTTTAGTGCATCCATGAATTGCCAACTTTCGTTGGCCAGCCCCCAGCCCAACTCCTTGTTATTCAGATCCGCTAGGGTATACATGACCGTGTCTAAATCTGGCGAAATATTGAGGCCTAAATGAACAAAATCATCGCTAGTATTGGCCATGATAGAAAGACGTTGGGCTAATAACTGACTTAAACCTAGCGCTAATTTCGCACCACCCACTCCGCCTGATAGTGCGAGGTAGGTAGAGTCTGGTTTTGTTCCAGAGGATGTATCGTTTTTGTGATTGTGTTTGCTCATGGCATTATCAGATTTTGAAATTTTGGGAGGCACTGGTTTTATTGGGCCGAGTTATGATTAACGGATCAGGTATTCTCATTACCGAAATAGATCTCGCTCTTTGGGACGTAGGAGTGGTTTGACTCCTTTTTGCGCCGGGTCATCGGGTTCTGAGGGTTGGTAGCCTCGAACCAATACCACCGGTGTTTTCTCTTGGGTTTGGCCCATCACGAGAGAGGCGCCAGCAGCCATTTCATCTGCCGCCGCGACTTCTGTCACCATTAATTCACGGCCAAATATATCCTGACCTCCGATGTAATTCTCTACCGCGTTAAATCCTGCAACACCGATTGCCAGCCCGAGAGTGCCGTTTCGCCAGGCTCTACCCATACTGTCATTGATAATGACTCCCACGTTAACGCCTAGCTTCTGCTTGATGGTCTGGCGAATTTTCTCCGCACTAGCGTCAGAGTCTACGGGTAAAAGTAAGACGCGCTCTTTACCCTCATGATGCTCAATATTAGACTGGTCCATACCGGCGTTGGCATGAATGAACCCGAGAGTATGTTCTACTATCAGCACATTGGGCTTCTTTCGTATGACTGCGTTTGATTGTCGCAAAACCAGCTCAACGTAACGCGGGTCTTTCTGTACCTCCAAAGACAGTTTTATAGCCTCTTCAGACGGCGTTACTGAGTCGAGTATCACGTAGCGGTTTTCTGCCTTTGAAATAATTTTTTGAGCAATGACGATGACGTCATTTTCAGCAATATTTTTCTGCTGATTTTCTGCCGCATTCATAATGAGTTGCGCAATATTATCTTCAGGCTCGACTAGCGGTATGCCGTTCAAACCGCTAAAGGTGAGTTCCATTGTGTGCATTGACTCCGACTTAAACTGCTTATCTTTTGAAGTTAAAAAATAAAAGTTAGGATTTGGGATATAGAATTTAGGATTTTGCTTCGCCGCTAATGATAATTCCAGCGCCGGCTATTTTATGATGTCGATTGATACTAATGAGCACCGAGGTCATGGCCTCTGCTGCTGCCGAGTTGGCTAAAGGTCCGGCATGCCAACCCTTAAGGCCGGCGGCTTCTACCAGTGTAATGACTTCATCTCTAGCGGCTTTTTTATCGCCCGTTACCAATACGTCACAAGCAATAGCGTGGTCTTCATTGAGGTGCTGAGCACTGACATTTTGGAATGCCGATACCACCTGCACGTTTTCGCCCAATAAGGATTGTGCCATGAGTGCAGCAGAGCCTTGCTCGGGCAGCTGAACGGTACCCACCTTGGGGGGCTTAAGAGGAACAGTAACGTCGATGAGGATTTTATCAGTCAATGCGGGTTGCACTGTTTCTAAAGTTGAAATTTGGTGTGCGAAAGGCACTGTGAGAACTACCAAATCAGCACCTTGAGCGGCACTCAAGTTATCGGTACCTTTTACATTCAGATCAGGAAACTCGTTAAGCAATTCGGAGGCGGCAGTTTCCGCTTTTGCCGCGGTACGTGAGCCAATGATGATTTTGTACCCTGCTCGACTCCAACGTCTTGCTAGGCCGCCTCCTAGAGCGCCGGTGCCTCCCAGGATTGCGATGATGTTGGTTTGCGGTTCTATTTTGTCGGTCATAAAGGCTCTCAAATGCGAGTCAATGATAAGTTAATGGAGCACGAGGTTTGGCTTTTCGAGTTTCTGCTTAGTGATTCCTCACCTAAGATTCCTCACCTATGATTCTTTACCTATTGATACAGCGCCAACAATTCCTCAAGCGCTTTCAATTGGTTTCCTGCTGCGGAGGAGGGTACGATAATTGGCGTTTTGACACCCGCGTCAAACCAGGCTTCGATGCCGTCGCGGACTTTGGTGGGGGAGCCAAAAAGGGTGACTTGCTCTAACCAGCGATCACTCATGACCTCTGGGATTCGCTTTATGTCACCTTCTGTAACGACTTTTTCAATGTCGCTCATCTCCTGCTCGAATCCAGCTGCTTTCCAGTAATTTCGGTAGTTGGGCAACATGGTATACATGATCAAGGTCTTACGGTTTACCGCTTTGGCTGCCTCTTCATCATCACTGATGCAGGTGGGTATCATATCGCCGATGAAAAACTCTTTGTTAGAGCGTTGTTCTTTGGTCAACTCAGTTAACGATTCTTGAATGTAAGAGCGAGCACCGTTGGCGATAATCATGCCTTCGCCAATTTCGCTAGCCAGGCCAATCATTTTCTTTCGCATTGCAGCGAGGATAATAGGGGGGACTTCACCGACTCTGGGGGCGGTTTTATAATCTTTGACAAACTGCCTCATGTCGGCCAAAGGCTTGCCACCTTTTAATCCTTGAGCGGCTAGCGCCGGTGCGTGACTAACGCCAACGCCAAATTGAAAACGGTCGCCGGATATTTCTTTAATAAACGCAGCTGTTTGTGCAAGGTCAGCTGGTGTACGGCCGTAGATAGGGGTTATTCCTGTGCCGATGGTGATGCTTTTAGTTTCCATGGCAATGGCGGTACACAACGATAGCGAGTCAGACATGCTGGGCAAATAGAGTCCGCTATATCCTGCTTTTTCTATTTCTTTTGCGAAATCTAACACGACACGTCGGCGACCTGGAACAGCAGCAATACTGACAGCGGGCATTGGGTAAGTCATAAGGAGATCTCCATATCAATCGATAATTCAGTTAGGCATCGTCTGCCGTGAGCTAGGTGACGAGCCGAGGTAGTTTACCCTAATGTTGAGGGAAATGACGATGTTTGAATTCATGTGGTATTCTCCCTGAGCCCAAAAATCAAGGAGTGAAACATTCATGCCGTATTTTAATAACAACGGAACACAGCTTTATTACGAAGTGAAGGGTGAAGGTGAAGTCGCGATATTAATCACTCATGGGTTTGGTGATACATCACTCACTTGGAAACACCAAATCGATTTTTTGAGTGAAAAATATAAAGTCATCATCTGGGATTTGCGAGGTCATGGACGATCGGATAGCCCAAGTGATATCGAGGAATATTCAGAAGCGTTAACCCTTTCTGATATGAATAAACTGCTGGACACTTGCGATGTGGAAAAAGCAGTGATCAGTGGCTTGTCGTTGGGCGGGTATATGTCATTGGCTTTCAATATTACTAACTCCGAGCGTGTGCAAGCGTTAATGCTTTTTGATACGGGGCCCGGCTTTCGTAATGATAAGGCTCGTGATGATTGGAATCAGTTTTCAATTTCAAAAGCGGATCGTTTGGAAGGGGGGGAGTTAAAGGAAGGCTCGGAACATTTTTCTCAGCAAGGGTTGGCCAATTCCGCTAGAGGCATGTTGACTCAAGACGATGCCAAGGTAATGAACTCCTTGTCTACCATTGCAGTCCCGACGTTGGTGTTGGTTGGGGAGAACGACAAGCCTTTCTTTAATGCTTGTGACCACATGGCTAAAAAAATCCCAATGGCGAAAAAGGTGGTGTTAGAAGGAGCGGGTCATTCCGCCAATATCGATCAGCCGAAAGCGTTTAACGAGGCAGTATTGTCATTTTTGCGAGAGTCCGGCTTTTGAGAGTAGCCGGACTTTGATTGACAGGGTTTAAAGATAGAGTTTAAAAATGGAATTTTAAGACTGTAACTTGTCCACCCATAACAATGTGGCTCCCACAACTGCTACCGGTATAATCACGAGATTGACCAAAGGAATGATAGTTAGGATCATCACCAATCCTCCAAAGCCATAGATGAGGCTGCGATTTTGGCGCAGTATTGCTAAGGTTTCTTCGAAAGATAAGCCGTTATTATCAGCTGCAATATCGATGTATTGAATAGCCATCATCCAGGCGCCGAAGGCATACCATATAACCGGGCTAGCGAGTTGAACCAGCGGTATTAAACCTAGAATAAAGGCAATTATTAGCACGGGGATACTGCGAGATATCCAATATTTCAGCTTCTGAAATTCCCTGGACATTGTCCGACCAATAATTTGTCGAAGGCTATGCTCGGGGTAGCGAAGCTCTCGCTGAGTTGCCTCAGCTTGTTCTGCCAAAATTCCGTTAAAGGGTGCGATAAAAAGGTGGGTTATCATCGTGAAAGTTGAGCCGACAAAGAAGATCAGTATCAGCCCTACGACTAACCACAGAAAGACCTCAACTGCTCCAAAGACGAAATCAATAATGGATTGGGACCATTCCAGATAGCTAGGGAGTACATAGTCTTCACCTATCCCACTAATTAACCCCGACATCATCCCAATTACATAATAAATCATGACGCTAAAAAACACGAAGTTGAACAAAATAGGAGCAACCAAATAGGCCCTGAGCTCTTTCTGTTTTGCTAATTGCCAACCTTTTTGCAAATAGGAAGCGCCGAGGGAAAACTCTGCAATACTCATTTTGGCTCCAAATGATGTGTCACTGTTAGATGATAAGTGTCAGTCGTGTTAGTTAGGGATAGTGCACTGTTTAAAATAGATTTCGGATTGTAGCGATTTCAGGCGCACTGGACGAGAAAATATTGAAAGCTCTTCAGGAGACTTCAGCGCTAGACTAAACGTTTTTTGATTTTTTCCGAGCCCGTTTTGCATGATGTTACGATACTATTTAGTCCCTATTTTGATTAGTGGTTTGGTCCATCTTTAGCTAAACTATCAGGCGAATGATCTTGGCACTACGGCTGCCAAACCGAAAGCAAGAATGGATTGAATAGAACTACCTGGGTTAGAGCCATCAGCTCGGTGAATTCAAGTCATCAACACGGCAATTTAGAGTCCTCAACACGGCGAATAAATAGAAGAAACTATGCGATTAAAATGTATTAAACTTGCCGGCTTCAAGTCTTTTGTCGACCCTACAACGGTAAATCTACCCACCAATTTAACGGCTATCGTCGGCCCCAATGGTTGTGGCAAATCCAATGTGATTGATGCAGTACGCTGGGTGATGGGTGAGAGCTCTGCTAAACATCTGCGTGGCGAATCCATGACAGACGTTATTTTTAATGGTTCCAATGCCAGAAAGCCTGTGGCTCAAGCCTTTATCGAATTGGTTTTTGACAATTCCGAAGGACGTCTCGGTGGCGAGTACGCGCAATACACTGAAATCTCCATCAAGCGTCTCGTTACTCGTGAAGGGCAATCCAATTATTTCTTCAATGGTACCAAATGTCGGCGAAAAGATATCACCGATCTATTTATGGGGACCGGACTTGGACCCCGTAGTTATTCCATTATAGAGCAAGGAATGATCTCTCGGTTGGTGGAGGCTAAGCCTGAAGAATTGCGAATCTTCATCGAAGAAGCGGCCGGTATATCAAAATACAAAGAGAGGCGCCGTGAAACTGAAAATCGCATGCGCCGTACTCGCGAAAACCTGGAACGTTTAGAGGACATTCGAGACGAATTAGGTCGGCAGTTACAACACTTGCACCGTCAATCCGAATCCGCTGAAAAATACAAAGAATTTAGAGAGGAAGAACGGCTATATAAAGCCCAACTACAGGCCATGCGCTGGACTCGTATCGGCAATCAAGTCGGTAGCAAAGAGAGCCTCATCAGGGATCTTGAAATTAAGCTAGAAGCGTGTTTAACCGATCGAGTGTCTAAAGAAACGGAAATTGAGAAACATCGCAGTGAACATGCCGATCTCAGCGATAAATTTAGTTCCGTTCAGGAACGTTTCTACGGTGTCGGGACTGATATTGCACGCGCGGAACAAAATATTCAGCACCAAAAGGAATTGCACAAACAACTACATCAAGACTTGGTGCAGTCAGAACAAAGCCATCGGGAAGCGCTTGAGCATCTGAATACGGACGAAACTAAATTAGAAGAATTAACCCTAGAGCTGGATACGATACAGCCTGAATTGGAATTGGTACAAGCCACCGAGGAGGAGAGTGGTCAAGCTCTGGCCAATGCAGAGGAGGCGATGCAGAGCTGGCAGAGTGACTGGGACAGTTTTAACCAGAAAGCCGCAGAGCCCAAAGAGCGTGCTCAGGTTGAGCAATCGCGGATACTGCATTTAGAACAATCAGTACAGCGCAGTCGAGATCGTGTGCAACGTCTGACTAATGAACGAGAGACTTTAACCGCGCAGCCTCTAGAAGAGGAAGCAAACGATATTGCCGAAGACATGGCAGAAGTTGAGATAGAAGTTGAGACGCTACAAGGCAAAGTCGATGAGTTGATTGATCAAATTAAACTCCAGCGAGACGTGAATAGTGATGCGAGTGCTGAGCTAGACCAATTGCGCGGCAATATTCAAGAAATGAAAGGCCGTTTCGCATCTTTACAGGCATTACAGCAGGCGGCTCTAGGGCAAAAGAATGAGGCGATTGTTGACTGGCTTAAAAGCAGTGATTTGGCAAACAACTCGCGCTTGGCGGAAGGACTACAAGTTTCAGGTGGCTGGGAAACCGCCGTTGAGATGGTGCTTGGGGGGCATTTACAAGCGGTATGCGTTAGCGATTTAGATGCGGCAGGTCTGGCCTTGGGTAATTTGGCATCGGGCGCTATCTCTATTATCGAGAAGCTGAAGGGAGCTGCGTCAGTTCAATCTATCGTTGACCTAGAAAAAATGGGCCTAAGAGAGACGGGCGGGCCGGAAATGTCGTCGGTCCAATTGATGTCTGAAGTGGTCGATGCCGATTGTGATGTGAGTGCGCTACTGGCAGGCGTTTATTTGAAGGACACCTTAGACGAGGCTTTAGCATTACGGTCTCAACTTACGACTGATCAATCCATTGTAACGAAAGCGGGTATCTGGATAGGTAGCAATTGGATTAAAGTCGCTAAAGATGTAGACGAAAATGCAGGCGTTATTCAGCGACAGCATGAAATTGAAGAACTGGAGCCGGAAATTGAAATGGTTCAGGCTCGTATCAATTTATTAAGCGATGAATTGAAAGCGGGCAGAGAGCACTTAAGTGAGCGGGAACAGCAGCGAGAAGCGGCTCAGAAAGAAGTCAGTCAGACCAGTAGAGCGCTGGGAGAACTGAGATCTCAGCATAGCGCAAAGTGTGTACGTCTTGAACAAATTGCAATGCGTCGAGATCGGCTAGAAACAGAATTACGAGAGTGTGAGGATCAGGTTAGCCAGGAACAAGAAATCTTAGGTGAGGCGCGTATCATTCTCCAAGATTCCTTGGATGCGATGGCGGATGATACGGAACGGCGAGAAGAGTTATTAGCAAAAAGGGACGAAAACCGTTCTATTTTGGATGAAGTGCGTCAAAGTGCACGGCAAGACAAAGATAAATCTCACCAGTTAGCGCTGCAGGCTCAGTCTCTCGTGACTCAAATGGATTCTACTTCTTTGGGGTTGGAGCGTTTAAGAGGGCAAGTGGGTTCACTTAAAGAAAGGGTAGAGCTTTTGAAAGAGAAATCTGCCAATAACGATGATCCTATTGAGCTGATAGAGGCGCAGTTAGAAGAGTTACTGATAAAGCGCGCCATCGTAGAAGACGAGTTAGGCAAAGCGCGGCGAAAGTTAGAAGAAGTGGATCATGAAATGCGAAGGTTGGAAAAGCTTCGGTCCGAGGCTGATGAATCAGCGCAGTCTGTTCGGGGACAATTGGAATCGCTTCGGATGGAGTGGCAAGGCCTAAAAGTGAACCTTAAGAACGTGGAAGATCAGTTAGCGGAGGGTAGCTTTGAAGTGGAAGAGGTGGTTGCCTCCATGCCAGAAGAAGCCAACGAAGAGGATTGGGAAAAAACGATAGAAAAAATTGCCAATCGAATTACGCGTCTTGGTGCGATCAATCTGGCTGCGATTGATGAATACAAACAGCAGTCGGAACGAAAGACCTATTTAGATGAGCAAAATGAAGATCTCATTACCGCTCTGGAGACCTTAGAAAATGCGATACGTAAAATTGATCGAGAAACACGAACCCGATTCAAGGAAACTTTTGATAAAGTGAATGGCGGTTTACAGGATCTGTTCCCGCGAGTATTTGGCGGTGGCCATGCCTACCTGGAACTGACCGGCGATGATATGCTCGATACCGGTGTCGCTATCATGGCTAGGCCACCCGGCAAACGTAACAGTACGATTCATTTGCTGTCTGGTGGTGAAAAAGCACTGACCGCAATTGCACTCGTATTCTCTATCTTTCAGCTTAATCCGGCGCCATTCTGTATGCTGGATGAAGTGGATGCACCGCTAGATGATGCCAATGTCGGTCGGTATTCTCGGATGGTAGAAGAGATGTCAGCGAAGGTTCAGTTTATTTATATCACCCACAATAAAATTGCGATGGAAATGGCAAAACAATTGATGGGGGTAACCATGCATGAGGCGGGTGTTTCGCGATTAGTATCGGTAGACGTAGAACAGGCCGTGGATTTGGCGGTGATGTAATATTTCAAAATTGGGATGTGCTGGGTAGAAAGATTCAGTATATAGGTGAAAAATTCGCAAATTGCCACAATTAGTCTTAAATATAACGCATATAGATTAATCGTATTCGTGGACAAGAAATAGATTTGGAATGGGTTGGGAGTGGTAATGGAAATAGGATTGAGAGAAATACTAATATTGGTTGGCGTAGTGGTTATTGGAGTCATTTTGCTAGATGGACTTCGCCGAATGCGTCAATCACGTAAATCTGCATTGGGAATGTCGATCGATGTTGGCGGCAGTGCCAGCGATTTCGATTTCAGTGGGGAGTTACCCAAAGGCGGTGCCCGAGTGGCTGCAGGTTATGAAGAACAGGAAGATCGCTTAGAGCCCTCATTTGTAAATGATCCTGTAGATTATGAAGATCCTTTATTTGCGACTCCAAAAATCACAACATTTGATGAAGTTGAAACCAGTTATTCTGATTATAAAGCGGCAAAGGCCAACGAAAAACGTACTGCGGAACAAGCTGATAACTCGACGAATGGTTCGGCTACACCTACGCCGGTTTCAAATGATGGGGCTGTAAAAGGCGAACAAGAGGAGATGTTTTCAGGAACCACAGCTGAAAAACGCCAAACAGATCAAAACCGATATAAACCAGAGACTAAGACTAACGAGAGTGGGGTTAGTGCAGAGGGTTTAGAGCCTGCACTGACGCCGAAAACGGCAGTGCAGGATGTAGTGATTATCTATTTGATCGCGGAGAAAGATAGCGTTATTAAGGGTAGGCAATTATTACAACAATTGCTTAACTTGGGCTTAAGATACGGTGAAATGAATATATTTCACCGACATGAAAAAGCCAATAGCGAAGGTTGCTTGATGTTTAGCGTAGCTAATATTGAGGAACCGGGTACCTTTGATATCGATAATATGTCTGATTTTACTACCCCAGGCGTGTGTCTGTTTTTGAGTTTACCTGGGCCTGAAAGAGCCATGTACGCATTTGATATGTTGGTGGATACGGCGAGAAAAGTATCAAACGCGCTAAATTGTGAAATGCTTGATGAAAAGCGTGAAGTGATGACACAAGAGACGATTGAAAATTATCGTGTACGGGTGTCAGAATTTGAAAGTAGCTCTCGTGTTATCTAATTAATCACTCATTCCAGCCGGAATTTCTTGTCACGTTTTAGCCATATTACATGGCTCACCAATTAACACTCACCAATCAATAAGACCTAGGTTCATTCGCTAGGTCTTGTCCCCAAAAAAAGATGACCCAAATCTCAGACAGACAGCAGCTTGAAGACAAAGTAAAAGATCTTCGCGAACAATTACGCGAACATAATTTTCGTTACTACATCAAAGATGACCCCACTGTGTCCGATGGGGCTTATGATACGTTGTTCCATACCCTTCGAAAGTTAGAAGAAGAATACCCGCAACTGATTACGTCGGATTCGCCGACTCAGCGTGTAGGCGCTCAGCCCATCGAGGGCTTTACCCAAGTCACCCACCGTTTGCCCATGTTGTCTTTAGGCAATGTCTTCAACGACGAGGAGTTAAATGACTTTGATCGTCGCGTTCGCGATCGGCTGGAAAGTGAAGCTATTGTTGAGTACACCTGCGAGCCCAAAATTGATGGATTAGCGGTGAGCTTGTTGTATGTGGATGGCCTGCTGACTTTGGCCTCTACCCGAGGTGATGGCTCCGTAGGAGAGAACATAACTGAAAATGTCAGGACCATTGGCAGCATACCGTTACAGTTGCGTGGACAGGGATATCCGAAAGAGTTAGAAGTGAGAGGGGAGGTCTTTATGTCTAAGCAAGGATTTTCCTCGCTGAATAAACGGGCTCTCGCTAACTCAGAAAAAGTCTTCGTCAATGCACGTAATGCCGCAGCTGGCAGCTTACGACAATTGGACCCTCGTATGACGGCGAAGAGACCTTTGGATATATTTTGTTATAGCGTTGGTTACGTTGACGGTGAGTTGCCGAATACTCAGTCTGAAATTTTAGCGCAATTGCAGGAGTGGGGACTGAAGACCAACCCCGAAGTGAAAACAGCGATGGGGCCGAAGGAGTGTACTGCCTATTACCTCGATATTCTCAATCGACGTGACGAGCTGGGTTATGAGATTGATGGTGTTGTCTATAAAGTGAATTCTTTGACGTTGCAGAATAAATTAGGTTTTGTCTCCCGAGCCCCTCGCTGGGCGACGTCACATAAGTTCCCGGCACAAGAAGAGACAACCCGCTTGTTAGATGTTGAATTTCAAGTGGGAAGAACCGGGGCGATTACCCCTGTTGCACGTTTGGAACCTGTCTTGGTGGGTGGCGTGACGGTAAGCAATGCCACACTGCATAATATGGATGAAGTGGAACGCATGGATGTGCGGGTTGGCGATACCGTGATGGTTTATCGTGCCGGTGATGTGATTCCCAAAGTGGTAAAAGTGATACTCGACAAGCGGGCTGAAGGGGCAAAACGGATCGTGATGCCCTCGGTCTGTCCCGTCTGTGAATCACCGATTGAGAAGCCTGAAGGTGAGGCCGTTGCGCGTTGTAGTGGCGGGCTGATTTGTAAGGCGCAAAGTAAAGAGGCAATAAAACACTTTGCCAGTCGGCGAGCGATGGATGTGGATGGGCTTGGTGATAAACTCGTGGAGCAATTGGTGGATACGGGCAAGATCAGTAATGTGGCGGGTCTTTTTGAACTTAGCGCTGAGCAGCTTGCGAGTATGGATAGAATGGGGGCGAAATCGGCTGAGAATCTGGTAGTTGCGTTAGAAAAAAGTAAAATGACAACCTTGCCACGGTTTCTGTTTGCGTTAGGTATTCGAGAGGTTGGCGAGGCCACAGCACTGAATTTGGCGAACTTCTATGGTGATCTTGCAGCGATTCAAGTTGCGAATGAAGAGAGTTTGTTGGAAGTGCCTGACGTAGGTCCTATTGTCGCGCGATACTTAAAACTGTTTTTTGCCCAACCTCATAATGTGGAAGTCGTTGAACAGCTTCAACAAAGTGGTGTACATTGGCCGGCGATTGACGTGGTGACTAACCAAGACAAACCATTGGAAGGGCAAGTTTTTGTTCTGACTGGCAGTCTAATAAAAATGACTCGCAATGAAGCGAAGGCACAGTTGCAACAATTGGGGGCGAAAGTGAGTGGCAGTGTCTCCAAGAAAACCCATTGTGTGGTGGCAGGTGACGCAGCGGGATCTAAGCTCAAGAAGGCGCAGGATTTAGGTGTTGATGTTATTGATGAGAATGAACTTGAAAAATTATTGGCACGTTATAACGCCTAATGCGCTGCGGCGGTTAGGGTGCCTCTTCTTTTGTTTTACGTTATTGGGATCATTGGCTGGATGCGCGACGCGGCCTAGCAATATTAATAATATCTGCCACATGTTTGAACAGAAGCGCGGCTGGTATAAGTCAGCGAAAGCAACAGAGAAAAAGTGGAATGTGCCTGTTTTTGTGACCATGGCATTTATTCATCAAGAATCAAGATTTAGAGCGAAGGCGGCGCCACCCCGAAAGAAAATATTATGGATTATACCGGGGCCGCGCCCATCATCGGCTTACGGTTATGCACAAGCTCTCGACGGTACTTGGAATCAATATCGTAAATCAACAGGCAACAGAGGTGGCGATCGTGATGATTTCGATGATGCTGCCGACTTCATCGGATGGTATAACAATAAGAGTTACCGTAAAAATAAAATAAAAAGAGGTGATGCCTACAATCTGTATTTGGCTTACCACGAGGGGCACGGTGGTTATGCTAGGGCAACTTATAAACGCAAACCTTGGTTAATCAAAGTATCGAAAAAAGTTCAGAAACGATCTCGGCGTTACCAACAACAATATGGTTCCTGTCAGAAAGAGTTGGAGAAGGGGTGGGTTCGGCGCTTGTTTAGTTGAACGCCCACTAAAGCATCGTACAATCCGCCTGTGAAATAATCCTCTACCGCAGTAAAACCTGATAACCACTATTACATTGTGCCCACTCATATAATATGACAATGATACCCTATGACACAGTAGATCCAGAGGTTCTCGGAAATCTACTTGAAGAAATTGTGACACGTGATGGTACCGATTATGGTGTTGTGGAGATCAGTACAAAAGATAAAGTATCGGCAGCTCTCTCTGGTTTAAAGAATGGCAGTACCCTCTTAATCTATGATGAAGAATCTGATTCTTGTAGCCTTTGCCTGACTGAATTGTATTTAAAAAAATAACAGAGAAATGAGCAAACTTAGTTTTCGGTTTGATTTTCGTAAGGAATGGTTTAAATAAGGAATGATGTTATGAATTGGCTAGATTATTTGTTTGAACAATCCGCCGCAGGCAGATTTGAGTATGATTCTGAAAGCAAAACTGAAAACGATTTGGACCTACAGGAATGGTACGCCCTGTGTAAAGAAGGCTCATCTCAGTGGAGTGTGCCAGTAGAGCGCGCCATCGTTGACGGGTATTTTAGTGCATCCGTAGGTTATGTTTTTGCGTCAGGATATCAATGGACTTTGCGGGCTCTCTTGTCGAATAAACCTTTGTCGACTAAGCCCTTGTCAAATAGACCCTTAGTAGACCCAGAAGCGATTGTCGCATTTTGCGTGACAGAGTCTGGAGGCAACCGACCCAGTGCGGTTAAATCAAGTCTCGTGAAAAAAGGCGATGGGTTTTGTCTTAATGGTGAAAAGACATTTATCACCGGTGCCAAAGAGGCTGAAATATTATTGGTAGCCGCTTCCATCGGAGAGAAGGATGGGCGCAATCAATTGAAGTTAGCGGTAGTGGATGCAAAACAGCAGGGCGTTGATATCACCATTAAACCTCCCATGTCCTTCATGCCAGTGGTGAGTCACGGTGAGGCAACGTTTGACAATGTGATGATTGATACATCCTTGGTGTTGGATGGCGATGCCTACACCGACTATGTCAAACCGATGCGGACCATAGAGGACATCTATGTGTTCGCTACACTGTTCGGCTATTTATTCAAACTGAGCCGTCAATATCAATTTCCCGAAGAGGTCACTCAAGATATTTTACAGGTATTACTGGCCTATGTTCAGCTAGCGGGTATGGATACACTGAGCCCAAGTACTCATATAGCGCTAGCAGGAGCAGAGAATCTTGCTGAGACTGTGGTGGCATCGATGAAGCCTCATTGGCAAAAGTTACCCGAGGATTTGCAGGCACATTGGGTGCGTGATAAAGCGTTAATGAGTATCGGGACATCGGCGAAGATCAAACGGTTGGAAACTGCTTGGCAGTCTTTTAGCTGAGGTAGGGAGTGGCGTGTCTCACATTATTTTAAATATAATAAATTTAAATTGTTAAATCAAAGGTAGAGTATTTATTTGGGGGTGATCAAGGATGATCAATACAGTAAAAATATCAGAATGGATTTATGACCATCACTTTAAATTAACTCTCATTGCAATACTGAGTTATTTTGTTGCTGCCTCAGGTCTCTATTTTGCCGAATACAAAGCTGACTTTCGCGCAAATTTTAAAGACGGCTCCGATCTCATAAAGACGGTTGACTCAATCGATGAGCAATATGAGAAAGGCCAAACCTTAGTTTTCTATCTTAAATTGTTAAACTCGGGCAATATTTCAGCTGAAAATATAAGTGTCATAGAATACGCCGATGATATCGCTAGCACCTTACCTTATGTTCGATATGTTCAGTCGCTTACCTCCTATCAAAAACCCTTTTCTGATGATGAAACGATTACTGCCAAGTATCTGGGTGATTGGGCGAGGGAGAAGAACGGCCTTCAAGGTGTGAATCAATACATCGCTCAGCAACCGCAATTACTCGGCGGATTAATTGCTGACGATTATTCGGGAGCGATTGTTTTAGCGCAATTAGATTTACCAGAACCCCTTTATCAAAGTACCGATATACTTTTGGAAGCGGCAAAAAAAGCGGTGAAGGAAATACAGCAAGCGTACCCTGATATTGAGGTTCATCTTTCGGGGACCGCGGCGTTGGATGCAGCCTTTCGAAATGAATTTATGAACCTGGTCCTATACGCTGGTCCTGCAATCATTTTGTTCGTCTCCCTGACAGTCGCGTGGTTAGTCTCCAGCCTTTATATTGCCATGTCGGGTCTGACTACCGCAGGTATTACTCTGATTGCGGCGGCGGGGATATTTGGCTGGCTACCGATCTATTTTGACCAAACTGCGATAATGAGTGTTTTTATCGTCATGTTGCTAACGGTTCTTGATTGCATTCATATTCAGAATACGTATCTGGTCTGCCTAAGCAGATCGCTCAGCAAAGAAGCCGCGATTAAGGAGTCCATTCGCGCGAATTTAATTCCTGTATTTTTCACCACACTGACCACCGGAGTGGGGTTAACGACGATGCTTCTGACCGGTTCACCCCCTTATGTACTTTTTGCACAAATTGCTTTGGTGGGAATTTTTCTTGGATTTGCCTATTCATTTACATTGTTAACTTCGTTTGCAATATGGCTCCCCGAACCATCGATGAAAAATGGCAATACGCGCGTCACACCGCTAGTCATTTTCGTGAAGAACACGGTTGTTGAAAAAGCAAAATGGATCATTGGAGCATTCGCCGTGTTAATTAGTATTGCACTTGCCCTAATCCCGCTAAATGTTATCGACGAGGATCCCAGTGGCCTATTTGCACCTAGCAACGAGTTTGATATTGCTTTTGAAGCGATACGAACTGATTTTAACAGTGACAATCAAATCTTGGTTGATCTGAGGTCCACAGGTAATCAGTCAATCACTTCACCTGCCATCATGATGGCAATTGATGAATTTGAATGCTGGCTCGGATCAGATCCTGCTGTAGTGCAGACTTTTACCGTTAATGATGTCATTAAAGAGATAAAGAGTATTTGGGATAATCAGCCGAGTTCAATTTATCTACCTCAGAGTCGGCAAGAGTATGAGCAGCTGTTGCTGGTTTATGAGTTATCGTTACAGGCTGGCCAAAGCGTATCGGAATTTATCGCACCGGATCGCTCCCAGACTTTAATGACAGTGTATTTGGAAGATCATACCAATCATGATTTGCTGATAAAAAAACAGGATATTGAAAGTTGGTGGGCGCAGCAAAACTTAGAGGTGAGCGTTTCTGTTTCAGGTCGTGACGTGATTTATGCTCAGCTAGCAGAGGAGACGGTACGCAAGTCTCTCATTGGTGCGGGCATTGCCGGAGTATTGATTACGTTATTTATGATAGTCAGTTTTCGATCCATAAAATGGGGTTTTTTTTCTCTCATTCCCAATTTCGTTCCCTTTATACTGTTGTTTGGTCTGTGGGCTCTTTTGTCGGGAGAAATTAATCAAGCGACGTGCATGGGGATTACGTTGGTTATCGGTATTGTTGTCGATGATTCGATTCATTTTATCACCAAATTTAAAGATGCGGTGAGTACCATGGATTATCAAAGTGCCTTGGAAAAAACCTACGATTTTGTTGGGTCTGCTATTACTATTGGCTCTGCCGCATTTATTGTTAATGGGATACTAATAAGCATATCGACTGATTTGATTCCCAACTTAATTTTAGGAGCATTTCTTATGTTAGCTTTTGCCTTGGCATGGTTATGCGACATGTTGTTAATGCCCGCAATCTTAGTAGTTTATTATCAACGTAAAGAAAAACCTTTGACGCTTGAACCTAGCGAGCTAAAGAGAGCGGCGTAGTGTGAGTGGCTGTCCTAATTTCTGTAGTTATCATAGCTTCTGTAGTTATCATGGTTACTGTAGTTATCATGGTTACTGTAGTTTTTATTGTTACTGTAGTTATCATGGTTTCTTTTGCGGTGATAGTTTCTATAACTATCATATTCGCTAAAACCTATAGATATTCGATGAGCTGATCCTAATCTTCAGTGGGGGCAATGTGCCATTTCAGATTTCCAAAAAAAACAAAAGCCATATCAAAATCACTCCTGATCAATTGAGTCTGTGATAATTTTGTTATCTCCGCGTGACACTTTTCTTTTTTTAATATCGTATTTTTAACGGATTAAACAGAGACTGGATTCACTGGAGAAAAAATATGTATCCATCATCCTTACAATTAAGGACTACGTTAAAAGCAGGCCTTTGCTTAACATTACTGACCGGTAATGTCGCTATGGCATCGATGATAAAACATCAACAAGCCCCCGATCAAATTTCAATACCCTTTATTGAGAATGTGGGTCAACTCAAACAATCGGATGTCGCCTTCTATGCCCGCACCTTTGGTGGCACATTGTTTGTCACTAAAGAGGGTGAATGGGTATACAACCTACCCAAAAAGACAGCAACAAACACTAACCAAGGCTGGTCTTTCAAAGAGCGGTTGCTTGATAGTAAGGTGGCAGATATAAAGAGCAGCGGGATTAGTGCGACAAAAATAAATTATTTTAGCGGTGATGAAAATAACTGGCATTCTGATCTTAACGCCTTCGAAGCCCTGTCTTTTAATGGTGTTTATCCGGGAATATCCTTAACGCTCAATGCAAAGGAAAATAGTATTGAAAAAATATTTACCGTTGCTCCTCATGCCAATCCAGATCGAATCAGAGTTCAAGTGGAAGGCGTCAATAAAATAAGCGCCTCTGATCAGCGAGAACTGGTTTTAACGACTGACATAGGAGACATTAATTTCACGGCGCCTATCGCATATCAAATAGTCGACGGAGAAAGATCTTATGTCGATGTTGCTTACACCATTCAAGATCAAGCTTACGGTTTTGCAACGGGAGAATATGATCAATCCAAAACGCTAATCATCGATCCACTATTGGCCTCAACCTTTATCGGCGGTGGAAATTCAAATTCGGGTTCTGACTTTGAAACGATCCGGGCGATAGAGAAAAAGGGCGACTTCGTGTTTGTTGCAGGCAAGACATATTCCTCGGATTTTCCTACACAGTTAGGCTATAGCGCTGAGTATAGTGGAGGCTCTACTGACGGATTTGTTTCAAAGTTTTCTTCAGATCTGTCTACTTTGATAGCGTCAACTTTTATCGGGGGCAGCTCATCGGATGACATTTATAGTCTGTCTATCGATGACGCTGGCAATGTTTACGTTCTTGGTAGCACCATTAGTCAGGACTTCCCCTTAACTGACGGATCTTATAAATATGACCCCAGCAGATCGACGGGTACTTATGTTGCTAAATTTAATAATGGACTTAATGTGTTAACAGCGACCGCAATCGCTGCCGGAAAAAGTAATCCTGGAAAAATTGATGTCGCAAATAACAGCGTTTATCTTTCGGGTCGAATCAATACACCCACCATTCCGGTTTCGGATGATGCTTATATTAATACCTGTGGCCGAGACAATTTGTGCGAGCCATCGGGTAGTTTCTTAACACCGAAGTACTTTGGTTATATTGAGCGCCTGTCGACGGATCTTACCTCTGTGTTAAGTGCTACTTATCTCGGCGCCTCTGGCGGAAGTGACTTTGACGTTGCTAGTAATTCAAACGTTTATGCTATCGAAGCGCCAAACACATCGAATCCGGGTATTTCAAGCTTGACTGCGGACTTAAGTACACAGTTGGGTCATATCAGCTATCCCTTTAATAATAGTTTTCGAGCGATAGATGCGTCCGGTTCCGCTGTTGTTGTCGTGGGTTCTTCAAGGTCTCCCAGCCTACCGGTCGCTGACAATGCGTATGATTCGGGTTGTGGCACCGATGGTTTGTGCAATCCAACGGGTAGTACAGGTAATTTAACGGCGGATGTGTTTTTAGCGAAATACTCTTTTGATTTGTTGACGACAGAGGCGCTAACCTATTTTGGCGGTTCCGGTGTAGAAATAGCGAATGATGTTGAAGTCGATAGCGCTGGTAATATACTGATTGCTGGAAAAGTATTATCAAACGACCTACCTGTTTCGGGTAACGCTTTTGACTCTTCTCTTAATGGCGGTTGGGATTCATTTGTCACCAAATTTGATAGTCAATTATCAGCATTGCTTTATTCTAGCTATATCGGTGGTTCTGAAAATGAAGTTGCAGAAGTATTGAGTACCGGCATGAATGGTGAAGTTTATGTTGCGGGTTCAACCACATCTATCGATTATCCAACCACGTTGAATAGTTTTGATGGCACTTTCAATGGCGGTAGTTACGATGCTTTCGTGAGCCTATTTGATACCGAGGGAACAACAAGTCAAGATACCAATCCAACGGATACTGACGGTAGTGTTGAGGATGATAATGTAGCAGACGATAGTGTAGAGGAAGCTGCTAGCAATGAAGCGCCTATCGTTAACGCCGGTAACGAGCAAACAGTATTGCCTCGTTCCACTGTATATCTAGACGCTAGTCAATCATATGATCCAGAAGGTAGCGATTTGAGTTATCAGTGGCATCAAGTGTCAGGTAAGTCGGTAACATTAAAAAATGCAACCTCAGAGATTGCCAAATTTCGATCCCCTCGGGTGAGAAATAATAGAACGAAGACGTTGGTGTTTGAGTTAACGGTTACTGATGCTTTAGGTGAAAGCAGTAGCGAGCAAGTCAAAGTGATCGTTAGTCGCTAATCTTTTTTAGAAACTCCCAGCTCTATAGAAGGTCTTAGTGCGGGGGGGGGCGAAAAAGAAAGGCAAAATTAAGGCTGGTACGAATATAACGCACCAGCCTTAATTTTATTCACCGCCTTTTACGGTCGCTGATAAATTTCCAATACTTATTGCGGGATAACAGTAGTAAGATTCAAGCCTTTAATAAAGGTTTGCTAACAGTCTCTAGCTGATAGTGATTAGAAAACACAATAAAGAGTCAGAGGGGCGTATAGGATGACGGAACAAAATAAATGGATGATTTATGGAGCAACAGGTTATACCGGTAATCTGGTTATTCAAGAAGCGATAGCACGTGGACATAAACCGATATTGGCTGGGCGTAACGCGCAAAAGCTAGCTGAGTTGGCAAATCGGTATCAACTGGAAACAGTAACAATTGATTTAGAGGACGAAGCGGCTTTAGCACATGCAGTAGCCGCAGTAGATTTGGTTTTTCATGTTGCCGGCCCTTATATTTATACCGCTGAAGCAATGATGCAGGCCTGCCTTAAAGGTAACACGCATTATGTAGATATCACGGGCGAGGCACCTGTGTTTAAGCGTTGTTTTGAATTGTCTGAACAAGCGAAAGAAGCAGGGGTCGCCTTTGTATCCGGAATTGGTTTTGACGTGATTCCAACGGATTGCTTGCTGTCTTATGTCGCGAGTCAGATTGATGATCTTGATTCGGTTGAAATGGCTATTGATGCGAATGTGCGACCGAGTCCGGGCACGCTAAAATCTGCTTTAGGTATTATGCGAGATGGTAAGGCTAGCATTCGGGTAAACGGTAATATCGAACAAGTCCCATTGGGTAACATTGTTAAAAAAGTTAAATTCCCCAGTTCGGAGAAATCGATAACGCTAGCCCCCATAGCGGATGTTTATACCGCTTATTATTCAACGGGAGCCAAAAATATTAAGGTGTTTATTGCTCAGCCAACATTGGCGGCTAAATCGCTTAAATACTTTTCGCCATTTTTAAAACTATCGCTCTCTTCATCTTGGATCGTTAAGAAACTAGAAAATGCCATTGATCGCTATGTGAAAGGCTCTGATATCGCCTTTCGGGAAAAGGGCTATGCTGAAGTTTGGGCGAAAGCCGAAAACAAAAAGGGGGATGTTTTTGAAGCGGGTTTGCATACGGGCGAAGTGTATTATCTAACAGCGCAGCTGAGTGTACGCTTTATTGAAACACTTTTTCAACGTCAGCCTTGTGGTGCTTTCGCACCGGCACAATTGTTTTCAATGCAGGATTTGTTGGCTATAGAAGGTGTGAACCTGTTTGATAGTCGTGGTGCGTTAATAGACTTTGACTCTGAATTAACTTCAGTGGCGAACATTGATTAGATCGTTCGATAATAGCGGAAAACTATTTTCCGCTTTAAGCTCTTCACTCATCAGTATTTCCTTCCACTCTGTCCTTTAGTGCTTTATTCATATTTCGATATCCCTCTTCTGGATATCGAAACGGAATTAAATAAGTCAGGATACCTGTAAAAGTGGCTCTTTGAATAAAGTTGATAGAACTGTGGGTCTCCTGTTCTATTAGAAATTCATGCTTACCATGAAAAATGGGTTTAATCCCCCCACCCCAAGTGAGTTCCTGTGCCGGATTGTTCGTGATGACCACGGGCGAAACGCGAAAGTTTAGTCCGTTAGGCCATTGAAGGCTCAGGAAAATCTCATCCCCTTTTATCAACGAACTTGTGGCTTCTATATGATAGGGATTCCATTGTGGGTAACTTTGAAGGTCGGTGATGACGTCCCATACCTGATTGGGCGTGGCGACAATTTTGATTTCCGTGTTGATGGTTACAGAATGATGGGGTGTGTAATACAAAAGGGTGAGACCAATCATAGAGGTGAATATTAATAGCAATATTTTTGAAATCATTGATTCACAATATCAGATTACAAGGTAACATCCTATTTTTTACAGATTCAAGTGAGCCTGTTTATACTCAGATAGCCTTCTTAATTATTTATGCTAGAGCGCAGCGACTGTGCATTTCCTATATCAACGAACTCTATTAGATAGTAGAGTCTATTAAAGTTAGTGGCGTATAGGTTTTGTTTTGTCGTAATAAGTCTATTAAATAACGGGGTGTTTTATTCTACGATTTCAGATCCCGTACAGTGGTATAAATCGTATGACGCGTATTATTTTTGGTTTTAAACACTTTTATTCAGCACTCTGTCGCCTGCAGATCTATTTTGTGCTCTAGCTGAGTAAGCCGAAAACAGTGTTGTTATTTTTTCAAAAAAAAGGCGCGGATTCAACGCAACTGAAAAATAGGCAGTTAGTATGTTTTTCACCTATCTACACGTTAATAATCACCTGAGCTACAGCGATACTTGGGATTTAGGGGGGCGGTGACAAAACACCTAACTTAATGCATTTAACTTTGGTATCATTTAGAAGTGAATCAAGCAATATATGGTTTAGCATTGTAACCTAATTTATCATTAGTGTTTTTTTGTTTTCCTCCAGCAGATGCGAGGAATCTCGAATTTTTTGAACGTTGAACATTCCAGAACTTATTCCATAAATCAAGATACTCAATTGTTATTTTTTGTAGATGATCCTTGTCATCCGCGGTGCAGGCTTGATTCAAAGCGCTCCAAAGATCATCTTCGTGGTCATCATCTGCCGCACTTGTGTCGTTATCCGATGTTATCCCGTGCACATGATAGTAACCCTGATCGACATCGATTCCGACGGACTCAGTTGCCTTGCGTAAAGCGGGACTAAAAATTATAACCTGTGTTTCTGCTATAGCGAGCAAAACCAATATACTAGCGTAGTCAGAAAAAGAGCTTTCCAAATAGGAGTACAGTTCTTGAGATTGAATGCTGGGTATGTGATTGGCCCGGTTTCTAGAGCTAATTTTCAATTCATCAAGGATTTCTTCGAACAAAGGATAGTGTGCTGTATTCGGGTTTCCCCGATAGTATTTGTTAGTGTCGAGACCTGGTTGAAATCCATATTCGTCGAGGGCGTTTAGCGTAAGCAAAAATCGAGGTGCAATTTTTGCTCCAGGAGTTAATCTAGGTTCGAGCTGGCGGGTTTGGAATTGAGCCATCACCAAAGCATCAGTAAATAATTTCACAATTGCATGTTTGTATTCTAGGTGAATTTGACGAATAGCTCTTATGTCATAGATACCAGAATACAGTTCAGAAATGATAGGATGCTGGCTCATGCAATGGTTTCGGATTTGGTTTTTTAGAACTGATGTGAACTCATTGTTTTTATCCCAGATATGTTTGGGAACGCTTGACTTTATTGCTAGAAGTGCTTGTTGCCTTGGGTTGTTAAGTGAATACATAAGCTAATCTCATATTTAGGTCTATTGATAATATCTAATCGTACGACGAAAAAATTAAACGCTTAGAATGTAAATTCAGCGCTTAATAGCCAGACAGGTCTGTATTATGGGCAGGGATAGGGTATAATTGCAATATACTTAAGCTTGATTTTTGGAGATTTTTAATGCGCAAGAAAGAAGAGGCTGTATTGCATGCGGCAACAAAACTATTCTCGGAGCATGGATACCATGCGGTAGGGGTAGACCGGATTATTTCAGAGTCCAATGTGGCAAAGATGACATTCTACAAATATTTCCCTTCAAAAATCACATTGATAGAAAGAGTGCTTATTCGAAGAGATAAGATATTGAGAGAGAATATTCTTGAAGAAATTTCCCGGTATCGATCTCCTACTAAAAAATTAAAAGCGATATTCGATTGGTATGGTAATTGGTTTTGTGATCCTGATTTTCATGGTTGTATGTTTATCAAAGCTTCTGAGGAGTTTTCGACGGATGGGGATGCAATGCGAGTTGTATCACAGGGTTACCGAGAATGGTTACAAAATGTCATAGTGGGAATACTTCGTGATATTGGGGTTGGCCGGCCAGAAGCGTTGGCTCTATACTTAGTGTTAATTATTGATGGTCTGACGGTTAATTCTAATATGTTTCGCTCAGGCGTCGATGAAAAATTGGGTATCACGTGGTCTTACGTTAAGCAGCTTTTGAAAAATTAGGATTTGGGGTATCTCGAAAGGTAAGGATGACGGAACTATCTGTTGCTGTTTTAAGTCACGCAGATTCAACTCTGAAGTGCATCATTTAATTGAGTAGGAAAAGAAGTCAGCTGAAGGCAAGTCCCTATTCTTTTTCTCCGGCAAGAGATGACGAGAAATTACCGACAGCTGATTTACGAGAAAAGAAACCAGAATTCAGCGCTAAAAAAAGGGATTGCACGCAAAGTGAGAAGGCTGAAACGACAGGAGTGAGGCTATTAGCAGTGAGTAGAGAGTTGGTTAGGAATATAGGCGGAAAGGTCTATCGACATATAACAGGCGTAAGAAAGAAGACGCGACGACGTCTCAAGGCTCGAACACCCACCAATATGGGGTCGGGACTGATCAAGATCTGCTTTCTCTATTTGACTAAATAATATTTAGTAACTTCCATCTCCGTGACTTATCGTCAATATTTCAAGCGGGCGTGTTGCTCGATTGTCGCGTAGGCTGTAATCGTGATGGAAGGCATGATTTCCCGGTGTGCAAGCCAGATAAGTTTTGCCGCATTCGTTACGCTTTGTGATTAGCAGATTCTGTTTTTTAATGATCCAGTAACAACTTAGCAATGATGCCACTTAAAAAAAGTTTTGAGCGCTCTCGGATGAAAGTAATCAATAGCTTCTACGTTCCTGCTGTTTTAACTCGAGCTGTCTTTAATCGACTGCGTATTTGTATGGCGGCGCGAGGCGTCATTTATAGATCCCTTGCTTGATTGAATAGGATTCTTATAGCATGTTGGTTTGAAGGCGGCCTACCTAGTTGAGTTGGCGCTGACTCTTGACTGCTGTAGTTGGCCACATATCAGTTGGTTCAAAGCTATGAGATGAATATAAGCCTGGGGAAATAATAGGAGTGATAATAGCGTAATATCTTTCGTTAAAATAAATAGGCAGATAGGTCTGTCTATTATATCGTAGTTACCATTCAACTTGAAGCTCACTCAAATTAAGAGCAATGAACAAAAAAGATGTAAATAATCGATGTGTGTATATCTAAAGGAGAAACCTCATGAAAAATAGAATTCCCAATATGCTAATTTTTTGTATCAGCATGGCACTATCTCTCTATTCCAATGCTGATATAGAATTCAATGCCAAATTCGACCAACACGTATTATCTGATGAAGCCGTACCGCAATGGTATTACCTCAGTAGTAGCATCACGGATAAAGTATTACTTATCGAAGAAAATTCTGGTGAAACTCTACAAATTTTGGACCGTTCCATTCCTGGCCCCTTCGCTTCATTTATTGGTACAGATGGCGACTACTTTGTCGCAGCCCAAAATAGCGGAGAGGTATTACGCTTCGACGGGAAAACAGGTGAATACCTCAATGACATAATTTATGCCGGTAGCGGTGGACTAAGCAGACCAACTGCACCCGTTATTACTCCGGATGGTAAGTATATTATCGTTGGTGATTTAGATTTAAATGGATACTATCGATATGATGGTCAGACTGGGGAGTTTATCGATATATTTGCAGAAGAAAATACCAGTCCCATAGACGGATCTTTTATGCCGCTTTTTTCACCCCATCGAGAATTCAGTGGGAAGATATTTTTTGCAAGCGGCTTCACCCACAGCATCCAGTATTATGATATAGAAACAAAAACCTACGAGGGTGATTTCGTGGCGCCCGGCGTAGGTGGGCTAGAGGTACCAATCGGTATGAGTTTTGGACCCGATGGGCACCTTTATGTCGCCAGCTCCGGAACTAGCAGTGTAAAGCGCTATCACGGAAAAAACGGTAAATATATGGGCGACTTTGTGCCCACTGGAAGCGGTGGACTGAACGGGCCTCGAGCGATCGCTTTTGGAGGTCTAAATTCAGACCTCTATGTCGTCAGTAATGATTCAAACTCGGTTCTTATCTACGACCGAGTAACTGGTGAATATTTAAGGGAATCATCCGTAGGAGGAATAAGTGGATTCGAAGAGCCGAGAGGTCTGACATTTTCGGTAAGACCAAGTTTCTTCATATCGTCTTCACTATCCCAAAAGACAAAGAGGAGCTATGGAAAACATGGGTTCAGGGATCTTTGGCTCAGGTTACTCGGTTATTCAAAGGTTGAAGTCGAGTTCCTTCTAGCAGTAGATCTTATTGATGACAATCCTGAGATAGAACTTGTCTCTATCACAGCCAACAATAACAGAGACACAAGGAAAGACATCAAGGGGGCGAAGTACGGAAAACAGGATCAATCTTTTTGGCTTAACACCATCAACCGAGGAGACTCGGATAAAATATACACCATTACTTATCGAGCTACGAATTATAGGGGAGGGACAATGCTTGCCACAACAACTCTAACGATTCCACCTTCAAATAAATGATCACATATCTAAAATATGACATGGACACTACGTTATGAAAACCAATAGTAATTATCCAGAAAACGGTAATGGTGTTATCTCAATTAGTCAAAAATTAAGGGGGGTTATAGCATCTCTTACGATGATCTGCATTGCACACTTACTTACGACATCGGCAGTAAATGCTAAAACCAACAATACCAAAGCATTCGTTTATACAGAAGTACAAACATCTGTACCCTTCAATAAAGTCCCTTGGGAACAGCGTAACCCCGTTATATCTTCTCAACCAGGCTTTCAATACAAAACCTGGCTATCAGGCCTTGGCAATCATTCAGTTGGTGGTATTTACGCCTTTGACACTATTGAAAACGCTCAAAAATATGTGACCGATTTCTTCCCAAATCAGGCAAAGAAACAAGGTGTCGCACATACAACACGTATATTTGATGCCGTAATTGTTGAAGATGCCAGTCGAGATATTGGGTCGGTAGATTTTGGAGGTGAGATTTCCAAAGCTCCAAATGCATTCGTTTACACAGAGATCCAAGTCCATCTGCCCTTTGAAAACGTCCCATGGCAACAGAGAAATTCTATTCTAAAGCAACACCCCGGACTTCTCTCAAAAACATGGCTCAGTGGATACAAGACAAATACCATTGGGGGCATCTATGCATTCGACACAATCGAAAATGCAAAATTATTTGCGCTGGAGTCATTCCCTAAAGTAGCCAAAGAACTAAAGGCAGCATTTTACACTCGTGTATTTGATGGGCAAATTGTAAAGGACGCGAGCCGTGGTATGCGCTCACCTTATTTTAAATAATCGACCAAGTTCCCTGTTATTGGTTTGCTACTCTGATAGATCCACGTGGTCCAGGCGATTTAATGTTATTAACCCTGGGAACTTCCCCATCAGCACTCAGCTGACAATAGACAAATATTTGTTTGCGAAATTTTCCACATAGATGTGTGTACTATCTTCGGAATAAGCCACGCCCTCTGGAAAACCCCCAACATAGATTGCTGATATGACAGGCACCTGCATCCCATCCAAACGAAGTACACTGAAACGACCCACTTCCTCTCTATGTAATGTGTCCTTAGCGGTGTTCATCTTCCATCGGAATCGGTGTTCAACTTCACCGGAATACGCGCCCAGCTCCACACTTCGTTGGCTTGCATCTCTGTGTAACTCGTGGGCTCGGTGTATGTTCCTTTCTTTTTATGGCGACCGCGGTGCTTAAGCTGGTTTGCCTTAGTAAGGACACGATAAAAACTTGATTCTGATGCTAGATATATACCTTCATCAGCGAGTATTGGTACAATTTGACTTGGTGGAAAATGAGAAAAATTTGTCTCATTGCAGATTGCCAAAATTTTCTTTCGCTCCCATTCGGTCAGTTTATTTTTTGGCTCAGGTCGGAAGATTGTCGGTCGTCGATCTGTTGTCACCTCATTAATCCACTCGATATACTGCTGCCGCTCTGGGAGAGTGTTCATTGCTCCTCGTCCTTTTCCCAAAGGGCATTGCACTTTTCCCGCAATACTAATAACGCGGCTGTTGCGGCCAGTGCTTTCTCTTTCCGGTTCAATTCTTTTTCTAGTGCTTTAATTCGTTTGCGATCACCTTGAGTATCAGCATCAGGCCTTTTTACTATCATAGTATTAGACGCAAGACAGTTTTGTTTTCACTCTTGAAGTAGCTCAGGACAAAGAACTTGTTTTCGGCAGTATTCGCCCAGCTCCAGCTCGTTAAGACTGGCAAATTCAAGAACGAATGCAAACTTCTGTTCGGTGGACCAATCCGTATTGTTCGGTTTTTTAGGGGCCAATGTTCCTTTTTCTTCCAATTGTTTTCTCCACTTAAAAACGGTGTCGGGGGAACAACCTTCTTCATCTGCCACTCGCCTTAATGACCAGTTATAGGGAGGCAATAGTCTAAATTTACCTTTTTGTACCAACTCTTCAGCTAATGAATGTGCAGGCATAACATAACGCACCTTCCGCCCTATTGAGATTAAAAATTAAGGCGACAACAATCCTGACACACGGGGGGTGTTCAACTTAACCGGAATACGCAAGAGCGGCCAAACAGATATATGAATTTCTAAAGTCTACTGAATCTCGTTAGAGATAAACGCATTCAAGTTTGATGTGTCACGGCAAAGCCTTCAGCAGGCCAACCAACGGAACAATTTCTCCTAATCAATTCCTTTTTCGATTTCATTTAGAGATCCCTTTGGTGATGGATTAGGGATTTTATAGGGTGTTGTGCTGAAGAGGGCTGCCTGGCTGCTTTGGCGCTTACTATTGATTGGTGTAGTCGGTCACTTTTCTGTTGGTTCGAAACTATTAGATGGCTATAAACCTAGGGATCAAATAAAAGTGATAATTGAGTACGTTTATCTCTAAGTTTATTAGACAGACCGGTATGTATAATATATCGTAGGTGTCACTCAAGTAGAAACCCACCCAAGTTAACTGCGGCGAGCAATTTATACTTTAAGAATAGTAAAAATATAAATTGTAGGTACAAACACATCAATTGTTAGCTTACGAAGGCTAGACAAAAATCAGGAAATTAAAATGGAAAGCGATAAATCTAAATTGTTGAACGACACCAAATTGGAATTGATAAAGTCGATTCGTCATATTAGTGATTTTGAAAGTATCATAAGAGAAGCGCTAAAAAACAAGGGTGGAGATCTATGGGTAGAGCTTCAGCGAACGTTATTTTATATCAACAATAAGCTAATGACCAAAGGGTATTCTCTGGGCGTGAGTGGAGCTTCTGAGGAATGGCAAATAAGAAATATTATTGAGAAGGTGGAGCAGGAACTGTTGGTCAGATATATTGCTCCAGTTGAGCTAACTGATGCAGAAGAATTTGTTAGCTGGTTAAAGCTAAAGATAGCTGGCCATCGTGTAAATAGGCATCCTCTATTTATATATTTTGATAACGATGACATTAGCACCGAAGAAATGCGATATTTTCTTTCAAACTATCGCGTCAACATGCAAAGGTTTCATCTTCATGTTGCGGCGTACAGTCTAATTGTACCGTTTGAAATGCGTGAAGAACTATATGAGAATCTTCATGATGAATTCGGAGAAGGGGATTTCAAAAAAGCTCACCCAAATTTGTTCGAACCGCTGATGGATTTTTTCGGCGGTGCTCTAGAAGAGGATTGGAACCCGGAAACCTATAACTTACTCAATACGAAAATAAATCTGTGCTGGTTTGCCGATGGTTTGGCCTATGGATTAGGTGGTATGGGTGCGTTGGAGCTCAGCATTCCTGCACAGCAAAGAAGAATATTGGCGAATCTTCGTAGAAGAGGACTTAGTGAAAAACTGGTGGAGTTCTTTGTTGTACATTGTGAATTAGATGAGTCTCATGGGGATGGTTGGTTCGCCGCTGGCATTCCATATCTCAAGTCTGCTGAAGACTTCGATAATGCATACTCTGGCGCAATTAGAATGCTAGAAGCTAGGGCAGGAGTGTACGATGGGATTTTGGCAGGGATCGAATCTAATCGTAAAGAATTAAAAGAAATAACCGCAAGCATCGGTGCAGTTGATTCAGAACTCAGAACTGCGAACTAGACAATAAAAATAAGGAAATGTCCGAGTGTAGAAACTGAGATAACTAGTCTTTATATTCGGACATCGATGTGTGCTACATATGGAAGATTGGAACGTTACAAAATCGGCGCCTAAAACTTACATCTGGATCTGGTTTCTGTGGGTTGGTGTGTTCTACACGATATGGATTCTACTGGTAGTGGGGCAAGCTAAATGGGGTTCGGTAGCGGATCACTGGCCTATTTCTCTTGCAATGGCAATGGGTAGTTATGCTGCGGGTGCTACACCAATGGGGGGAGGTACTATTGGATTTCCTGTTCTGGTTATGTGGTATGAAATGCCCTCATCGTTGGGGCGAGATTTTAGCTTTGTAATCCAGGCAATTGGAATGACAAGCGCTAGTATCCTGATTTTCGTACGCAGGCAACCGGTTGCTAAGCATGTATTAATTGGAGCCATACTCGGAAGTTTGGTTGGCACTCCGGTCGGTATTATCTATGTGGCGCCCTACCTAGATGGATTATGGGTTAAGCTGATTTTTTCCATAGTATGGGCAAGTTTCGGTGCGCTACACCTATTCCGAGTGAAGGAAATATCACGGAATATTGGGCATGGGGGGTACGAAAAAAAAATCGACTTGAAGATAGGTTTTATATTGTCCCTGTTCGCAACAATTTTATTGACGTCTGTTACGGGCGTAGGAGTTGACATGATTCTGTATTGCGCACTGGTGTTACTATTTAGGACAGATTTAAAAATCGCAATACCTACCTCCGTCGTTATCATGGCTTTTACCTCAATTATTGCGGTATTCACAAAATGTATCACAGGTGGCTTCTACCCCGGAGTCTACGAAAATTGGTTGGCCGCTGCTCCGGTAGTGATATTAGGGGCTCCAATAGGTGTAATTATCGTTGGCTATGTCGGACGGAAGTTTACTTTATATTTTGTCGCGATACTGTGCGTTTTTCAATACGTGTGGGTGTGTGTAGAAGAATATCAAGAGTTAAAAATTATCGGGATTTTTTTAACTTTCTTGGCGATTGCGCTGACAATGATATTACTCGAGTTCTTACGGTCAATGGGAAACAAGCTAGGTTCTTCAAAAAGGATCGAAGGAACCAGGAAACTACGTTATGTGTGATCGTCATGTAGAGTTGTGAAATAGATCATGAATATGAATATGGATATGGAATTTCGTTTGAAAGACATTTTAATATTACGAAAAGGAATAGGTGATGAAAAAATACGATATTGTGGTGATAGGAAGTGGTCTTGGAGGGAGTGCTTGCGCATTAGTATTATCCAAATTGGGATATTGCGTTGCGCTTATCGAAAGGGGATCTCACCCTCGGTTTGCTATCGGTGAATCTGCGACGCCTGTAACAAGTAAAAAAATTCAACATTTAGGTAAGATATATGGAATCCCCGAGTTCGATGAATTTTCTACGTATGATAAAATAAAATCATCTAATTTGGATATTGATTGTGGGCCCAAAGAACTGTTTCATTATTTTATACATGAAAAGGGTCAGAAGAAAATATCTCATAATGGAATTATTCCTGAATTTATTGTACAGACTCCTGAAGTTGATGCTCAATACTTTAGATCCGATTCAGACGAATATATGGTAAAAATCGCTCGGAAATACGGTGTGACATATTTTGAAAACACCTCAGTCGAGAATATAGACTTTAATTCAGATAGTGTTCAGATTTCCTGCCAAAAACAGAATGAGTCCTTAGAAATAGATGCACAATTTGTCATTGATGGTACTGGCTTCAGATCAATTATTGGCGAAAAATACGATCTTAAAGTACAGGGTGACGATCTAAATATACAACTCAAAAGTAGAAGTATATTTAGCCATTTTAAAAATGTAGGTGATTTTGAAGAAAAACTTAAAGCAGACAAGGGTTTTATAGATAAATCTCCAGCTCCAAGGGCACGAGCCACTCAACATCATTGTTTTGATGGTGGTTGGGTCTGGATAATCCCGTTTGAAAACGGCGTCACTAGCATAGGATTAAATTTGGATATTGATAAATATCCGATGAATGATATGGATGCTGAAGATGAGTTTTGGAGTGTGATAGAGCAATATCCGATAATTATGGATTTACTTATAAATTCTAACAACGTTAGGCCATTTGTTAAAACGGGAAGAATGCAATATTACAACAAAGAAATGGTAGGTGATCGATGGGCAATGTTGCCAGCCTCTGCATATGGATTAGATGCATGGTTTAGCACAGGACTCGCAAGTTCGTTTATTGCCATACATCGTTTGGCGGACATTCTAAATGAACGAGTATTTCCTGGAAAAAGATTTAGTCGAGATATCTTGTTGGATTATGAGCTGGCGATGAAAAAGGAGTACCTTCACGCTTCTAAGATGGTTCATGGGATGTACAAGAGTTTTAAACATTATGATGTATTTAAACACTATTGCTCACTTTGCTTTATGGGCGCTGAAAGTTTTCTCGCAAACAATGGTATTCAAAAGGGGATGGATCTTTCTAGTTTGCTCCTTAATGCGGGCGATCCAAACTTCGTCAATAAATTTGGTGAGATATATGGCAAAGTGATGACTTGGTCATCATGGGATTCGGTTGTTGGTGGCGAGATAGAGATGTTAAACCAGTATATACGAGAAGAAATGGCGCCCTATAATTTTCGTAATTTTGGAGATCCAAACATGCACGGTATGCACCCGAAGGTTTCGGTTTGTTAGCCATCAATCAGTATCTAACAACGCCTAAATAGGAGGGTTTGGTATGAGTACTATTGAGAGAGGGTTTAGGAATGCTTTAGGTAATTTTGCGACTGGAGTATGCATAATTTCATTTTTTAACGAAAATAATAATGCCATCGGAATAACGATTAACTCGTTCACCTCTGTGTCGTTAGATCCTTCTATCGTATCGTGGAGTATCAAAAATAAGTCCCAATGTTATGACATATTTTCTCAAGTGGAACGGTATTCTATCAGTGTATTGTCCAATACTCAGAAGGATATATCTAGCCGGTATGCAAAACCGGGAGATCATGTGATGAACATCCATGAATATTATACTTCGGATAACCTGTTACCCATCGTGAAGGAATCCATTGCACAATTCGAATGTGAGAAATGGAAAACAATTAGAGCGGGAGATCACGATATTCTTTTTGGAAGGGTTACTGATTTTCAATGTACCGAGGGAGATGAACCTTTGATTTTCTATAATGGTTGTTATCGTGGGCTTGAATACACTATTTGATGGTGATGGGCTAGTGGGAACTGTTGGATGTTACGTTATTCATCTTTTCCTATTCGGTAGTTGATAGTGAGAGAAAATAAATTAATAAAGGCGAGGATACAATGCTAGGGAGAGAGAAAATAGGTGGTAATAGACCAAACAAACAGGTGATGACAAATCTATATCTAACTTTACTCGTCGCATTTGTGACGCTGGATGCAGAGGCGTTTTTTACTAGTGATGATGAAATCAATGGAAATGGATTTGAATCAGCAACTCATTCGAAAAATACGGCATTAACACAGGACGGACGATTTTTATGGGTGGTCAATCCAGATTTGGATTCAGTCACCGTAATCCGAACGGATATAAATGAAGTTATATCAACATTCGAGGTGGGGGATGAACCGAGAAGCCTTGCAATCACGCCCAGCGGAAGTCAGATCTATGTGGCCAATTCAGCTGGAAATTCGATATCGGTTATTTCTGTGAATAAGAATAATGTAGATCATTTTTGGGCGGTCTCTGATGAGGATGTTGGATCTGGGGGGGAAATAATAACAGGATCTGAGCCGAAAGCTCTGGTGATAGACCCTCAAGGAGATCATGTATTTGTTGCAAATAGCAGTCAGGATACCATCTCTATTATATCTACCAAAAATAATAAAATTGTGGGTGCGATGAATCTTAGAAAAAGCATCTGCAATGTAGGCGATAAAAACAGGCATTTTCAACCTATGGCCCTCGCAATAACAAAGGACAGTCAATATCTTTATGTTACGAGATATTTGTCTTTTACTACGAATGAAGGAGTGCAGCGTGATGATTTTGGAAAGGAAGGTATTATCTGTAAACTGAGGGTTGTAAAAAATCGTGAGAATAGAGTTAGGCTGTATCCTCTGGCAACTATCTCAATGAAAACTCAGATTACTGGATTCAAAGATGCTAACAATATTGATACTTATGCATTTCCTAATCAACTGAGTCGTATTGTGATAAGAGGCGATAAAGCCTATTTGCCGAATATAGCCGCGTCGCCTTCTGGCCCTCAAAGTTTCGATACTATTACCCAATCATTTGTGAATGTGATAGATAATATTGGCGGCGATGAACAATCTATTGGAGCTCTTAATATCCATTTAGGAGGAAGAGATCCAGAGCTTGGAAAACAGGAGATATATTTTGCGAATCCCATCGACATAGGATTTAGTACAGGGGAGGGCCCTGGAAGCGCGTATGTTGTTTCTGCTGGAAGTGACATTGTCGTTAAGCTATCTGTTGATACCTATGGAAACATAGACTTTACTCAAGATAGTGATACTACTCGATATATAGATCTTAATGATCCTGACAATCCTTTGACTAGTGGTAATAATGCAGGGAAAAACCCTGTCGGTATAGCGATTGCTACAGATGGATCTAGAGCTTATGTATCAAATTACGTTTCAAGAAATGTATCGGTCATTGATCTTAATACAGATGAAGTTATCAAGGTTATTCGCACGACGGAATTACCTGAAGCCGGGTCACTGGATGAAGTGATTTTAGTCGGAGCGGAAATGTTTTTTTCCTCAAGGGGGAATTTTGTTACGGATGATTATGCATACGGTTCAAGTCGAGATCGATTGTCGGAAAAAGGCCGACAAAACTGTGCGAGCTGTCATCCCGATGGCCTTACTGACGGCATCGTGTGGCAGTTTGCAACAGGTCCGAGAAAAACGTTATCCATTAACGGTACTTTTAACCCTCACGACGTCAATGATCAAAAAATTATAAATGCGTCGGCGATTTTTGATGAAGTAGAGGATGCGGATTTTAATACTAGATTGGTTTCTAGTAAGGGATGGCTAGAATCCCCTCTTCCCTGTATCGATTCCCCACCTCTTACGGGACTTCTGGAAAGCAAAGTGGATCCTGATCATGGTTTAATTCTTGGTGATTGGGACGAATTCCAGGTGGCCGCTTGCGTATTAAACCAATTTGAACGACCTAATAGTAACAGGCCGCAACCCTATGTCCAGCTTCCCGGAAGCGATGTCTTGGTAAAGGCACACGATGCACTGATTGACTGGCAACGATATGCCGTGCGTACTCCTAATAGGCCGATGATGAAAATGGAATTATTCGCTGTAGGTGCGCCAGTAGTGGGTGGGCTGAACCAAATAAAAGTAATGAGAGGTAAAAGAGTATTTAAAGAAGCGGGCTGTGTTACTTGCCATCGAGGAGGCAAGTGGACGGCAAGTACTAAAGACTTTACTTCTCCTCCTGATCCCTCAGAAGTAGCGAAGGAAGATGCGAGTACTAATGTAAATCAATTTCAGTATTTATCACGATTTCTTAATGATATCGGCTCCTACAATTTGAACGTGATCGGTAGTGGTGTATCTATTGAAGGTTATCGTACTATCGGCGGGGTAGAGATTGACAATGGGGGATTACCTGCACTTGGTTTTGATTATGACGGAGATGGAAAAGGATCTGGTTACAACATATCGTCGATACTCGGAACATTTCATACGCCTCCTTATTATCATAATGGTGCCTGCGAGACGTTGCTCTGTGTACTCAGCGATAAGGTGCATCGTGCTGCAGGGCGAGACAGTGGATACGATGCATTAAAGAGAAAATCGAAGAGGAAGCAATTGGTTGAATATCTGAAATCCATTGATGAATATACGGATATTTTATAATGACTATTCTTAATGACTGCAAAGAATCTTAAGGGATGCTAAATGAAAAATACACATTCATTCGTCAATCTAACGCCAACCTCGTTTCTTGAAAGAAGTGGCTTAGCATTTCCGAATAAGACGGCTGTCGTCTCAAAGGACAAAAAAATAACCTACGCGATACTATTGTCGAGGTCGAGAAAACTTTCCGATATGCTACAGAGTTGTGATATTTGTTATGGAGATCATGTTGGTTTGCTGACACAGAATAGTGTTCAAGGAGTTGAAGCGCATTTCGCTATTCCTGGTGCTGGGGGCGTTATTGTATCGCTGAATCCGTGGCTATGTGAGAGTGACCTATTGAAGCAGTTGCTATTTTCAAAAATAAAAATCCTTCTTGTTAGTAACATTCTATTTACCAAAAATAGAAGCATGATTGAAAGCATACGTAATGATGTAGTAATTCTTGTTATCGATGGGGCGAGCTGTGAAGACGGTAGCGCGATGTGCGTTCTAAAAAAACTGGATTACTATAGGGATGACACACCTCTTGATGTATGTCTGCGCTCCGAAAATGATCCTATTGCGATGAATTTTACTTCAGGCACTACGGGGCAGCCAAAGGGTGTCATTTATACCCATAGGGCCGCCTATTTACATGCAATGGGTCAGGTTTTAATGCTGAGCCTACGAGCAGAATCTCGCTATTATTGGTCTCTTCCAATGTTTCATGTTAATGGGTGGGGGCATATGTGGGCGGTTCCAGTTGTGGGGGCTACACAATATATTTCGGGTTACGAGAATAATCTAGATGGCGCCAATATACTAAAGGAGCTGATGCGACAACAGATTAGTCATCTTGCTGGTTCTCCACGATTGATGAAGCGCATAGCAGAATCCAAGGAAGAGGCTGTATGGCTAAAAAACTTGACAGTGCTAACTGGCGGGGCTGCGCCTACATCTGGTTTGGTTGAAAAAATGCGTGCACTAGGGATTGATATGATACATCAATACGGTCTAAATGAGACGTGTGGTCCATTCGTTGTTTGCGAACAACAAGAACATTGGAAAGACCTGGATATAAACGATTGGTCCAAAAATGGTATTCGTCAAGGTGTGCCCGCAATTCATGCTGGTAGTGGTCTTAGGGTAGTGGATAGCGAAGGAATCGATGTGCCGTGGGATGGTGAAACTATGGGTGAGATTATTGTCTCAGGCAATACGGTCGCTAATGAGTACTTTGACAACCTAGAAGCAACTACGGATAGTTTTCGAAATGGCTGGTTTCATAGCGGCGATATTGCGGTTCGACATGATGATGGCTATATACAAATTAAAGATAGAATTAAGGATATTATTCATGTCACGACTGACTATGGTTGGGAAAATATTTCCTCAATAGAGATAGAAAATGGTATTAGCGGAATACGAGGAATTTCTGATGTGGCAGTGATTGGGGTGTCATTGACAAATGATGCTGAAGATCAGCAAGTAGTAGCGTTCTACGAACTGGATAACGAATGTGATCTTGATGCCAATGATATTCGAGAATGCTGTAAACTCATTTTTCCCGGATACAAAGTACCAATTTATTTCATTGAATATAATCTTCCTAAAACAGCGACGGGAAAGATAAAGAAGAATGAACTTAAAGAGGTTTATAAAGAAAAATATACGTCGATATCTTTTGAAGAATGCATGGAAAGGGATGTCGAGGAAGTGACATGAACGCGATAACGCGAAATAAATACGATGTGTGGGTAATAGCCGCATCTCTCTTCACTATCACACTTTCTGTGAATCTACAGATACCACTATATACGAGATATGCTACTGAAGGCGGTTTTGGAGATGGTTTTATTGCGCTTATCTTCTCAGTATATGTGATGGGACTAATACCGGTACTAATTATATTTGGAGGTATCTCAGATCGTATAGGGCGGAAAAGATCGATTGTCACCGCTTTGTTGATATCGTTGTTATCTAATGTACTGGTCTCAATGAATGGTAGTTTAGAAGTACTATTTCTGGTCCGGTTACTACAAGGAATATCGGTTGCAATTGTACTAGGTGCGAGTGCTGCATTTTTATCTGATTGTATAAGTGATTTGAATAGAGCGGCTAATCTTCATGGGATCGTAGTCTCACTAGGATTGGGCAGTGGTGCAATAATAACTTCCTTTAGTTTGAGCCTTTTGAAATGGGAAACTCCAGCGTCATATTTTATGGTAACTGGCGCAAATCTCTTATGTTTGGTTCTAGCAATATTCATCAAAAAAGGTGACGTTGGGAGAATAGGGAAAATGATACGTTTTCCTATCGTAACCAACGAGAGCTGGAAGTTTTGTTGCTCTATTTTTTTTACTTGGTCGTTAGTTGGTGTAGTCATTACTGTTGTTCCTTCTATATTGCTGGTGATGGGCTTTCATGGCGGGACAGGGCTTGTTGTTTTCCTAGCGGTATCGAGTGGAGCGTTCTTTCAACCCTTATGTAGGAAAAGATCCTCAGAGTGGGCGTTAGAAACGGGTTTGTATATCGCGGGAATATCATATGTTCTTCTGCTACTGGGTGTTTATCTTTCCTCTGTTCCAATAATTTTGCTATCCGCTGGTTTGACAGGAATGAGCGGTTTGGGATTTGTTTATGTGGGAGGCCTTAGATCTGTTATGGATACGAAAAGCGAACTACGATCTCGGGCAGTATCTGGATACTTTATTTTTGGATATTTAGGACTTGGTCTTCCCTGTGTTGGTATCGGATATTTAGGAGATACCGTAGGAATTTTGGAGGCGATTTTTCTTTATGGAGTAGTTTCTGGAACGTTAGTTGTTTGTGGATATATATATGGTATTAGAGAGAAAGGTAGACGTATTAAAATTAGAGTGTGACTACTTGTAATTTATTATACTGATATGTTGGATATTAGGTGACGTATGTTTGAATTAAGTGAAATTAATGAAGATGTTATTAGAAATATTAAAATGTATAAAACTGAACATTTGCTAAAGCACGATAATTGGGATACCAAGCAAAAGATCGCGTTAGCGTGTCGGATGCTATTCAAAGCAGGTCACGATTCTGGCTTATCCGGTCAGATAACGGCTAGGTTAGAAAATAACGTATATATCACTCAAGCACTGGGCTTGGGGTTCGACGAAATATGCGTTTCCAATTTACTGACGATAGATAGTGATCTGCAAGTGGTGGAAGGCGTAGGGTCCCCCAACCCAGCAAATAGATTTCATAGTTGGATTTATGATGCTCGGCCGGATGTCGCCAGCATCTTACATACACACTCTCAATATACTTCGGCGTTGTCTATGTTGGGGGTTCCGTTAAACATAGCGCATACAGATTGTTGTGCTCTATATGATGACGTTGCCTATTTAGATAAATGGCCAGGAGTACCATTAGGCAATTCAGAAGGGTTGATTATTTCTGAGGCGCTTGGGGACAAGAGTGCTCTTCTTATGTCCCATCATGGGCTGGTTACTGTTGGTAAAAATGTCGAGGAGGCATTCTATCTTGCCCTAATTGTCGAAAAAGCTGCGAAATTACAGTTGCTGGCAATGGGTGCAGGTGAAATTAAAAATATTCAATTCGATCTTGGTTTAGAGGCTAAGCAGTGGTTACGGTTGGATGCCAGAATATGGGCTACATTTTCTTACCATGCTCGAAAAATACTGAAGGATAGTGAGCTTTGCTTAACGTGAATATGATCTATAAAGAAAATCAACAATGGTTTAAGAAAATAAAATTTGAAATCGCCTAAGTGTTACAATTATATAAGGAAATATTTATGAAAAATATCCGACTAGTTTCGGTAAATTTAATTTTTTCAGCACTATTTGTTTTTTCGCTGTCAGAAAAATTGATGGCGGTTGAAATTGGTTATACAAACTTTTCTAATTTGGAGGCGATTGGTCCGCCAGCAGAAATGTTTTCCACTAATCTTAAAGCTATGTCCACTGCAGTTCTAGGAGAGGAGGAGGCTATTGTTTTTTCGAAGCTGTCTTCTGATTCTGGTGTAGCCTCAAACTTCGAAAATATAGTTGAGGCTGTTAGTGCCGGTTCAAATAATGGTGGATTAGATGCTGCGTATGTTCCCGCACTTTCTATAAATCCTGCGTGGGGTTTTATATATACTTCAGGTGTTCCCTTTGGCCCAAAATTCGATGAATTTATGGGGTTTCTCTACGGTAAAAGTGTAGACAATGGAACAATGACCGGGCTTGAGTTGTTCAACGAAATAATATCCGAATCAGGGAAAAATATTATCGTGTTACCTATAGTGGGTGGAAGTGAACAGGGATCCGGTTATTTTATGAAACCAATTGGTAAGGTTGTTCCTAACAGATGTCTGAATAAGTTGGATAGAAAAAAATGTAAATTACTCGGTAGACCAGGCATAGGCCTTAAAGGTCTCTGTGTGAAAAAATGGAAAATACGTTACATTCCGATTGCTCGTGATGTTCTTGACTTGGCGTGCGATAACCTTCTAGAAAAAGGAAAAATTCCAGAGAAAAATATTAGTTTTATCGATCCAACTCCGGGAGCCGGAGTGTATGAAAGTATGATATCCGGGGAAATTCAAGCTTTTGAAGTATCCACACCCTTAGATGATATAGGGGGTCTATTTCAGAAATCAGAAGTTAATCCTGGCACCATTGGAGCTAGATATCTTCATTACCCAGGGTGGCATCAGCCCTTCCTTATTACATACATGATGATAAACAAAGGAATATGGAATCAATTGTCGGTAAAACAAAAGCTACTGTTAACTCAAGTTTCTCGAGAAAATGTGATGCGCTCTTACAGTGAAAGTTTGTCGAAACAAGGTGAAAAACTTCACGATATATTGAACTACAACGACAATACAGCGACCAAAATGGATGATATTCGTTTGGTTCTGTGGCGAGAAAGAGACCTACGATTGCTTAAGAATGCAACTGATCAATACTTAATAAATTTGGAGAGCGAGCAAGGATTTTCAGAGATGGATCGAGAAAATTATATAAGAATAGTCAGCGCGCTAAAAAAATATATAGCTACCAACAAATTATACTGGGAAGTAAGGTCCACCAAGAGCTAGGTAATATTCAAAAAAATCATCACAGAGCTATGGAGAATAGATGTGAACTTAATAAAGAAATCAATATGCAGTTGTGTTAAAAATGTTGTGTTGGCCCTAGGTGTAGTCGGCGCCCTAATTACCCAATCTATGGGGGTTTCTGTAGATATAGGTCAACGGCATAACCCTATTAGCATTCAAAAGAAATCTATCTTTCCCGAGTCCATTTGGCTAAACGAGAGTAATGGTCGATTTATTGTAGGTTCATTTTTCGATGGTAAGGTTTATGAAATTGACGAAAAGGGTTCTACTAGTGTGCTGGTGGACGATGTGCGTCTAAATTCCGTATTAGGAATAGCAGTTGATCAAAAAAGACGGCGACTATATGTTGCCAACTCCGACATAGGTGTGAGTATGCGTTCTAATTTTCAGCATCCTAAAAAACTTGCAGCGCTAGGGGTTTATGAATTGGATACGGGGAAAGTAATAGATTATGTTGATTTGGGAGGATTGTTACCAGAAACGAGTCATCTTGCTAACGGAGTAGCAATCGATGATATGGGGAATGCCTATATTACGGATAGTTTTTCTCCAGTTATATATAAAGTTGATTTGGAGGGAAAGGCTAGCATATTTTCAAGAAGCAGAGAATTTGAGGGGACAGGTATCAATCTAAATGGAATTGCTTTTCATCCTGATGGATATCTATTGGTTATTAAGAAGAGTGATGGGGTTTTATTTAAAGTTTCAATCAAAAACCCTAAATTAATTCAGCGTGTGAATCTGTCTACAAAAATGGTGGGCGGTGATGGCGTGTTGTTGGTGGACAATAATCATATGCTAGTGGTCGCGAATAGCGCATCAGGTATAAAATCAAATTCCGTTTTTTCTATTACGACCGATAATAGTTGGGATTCCGCTAAAATCGTAAAGATTCATAAGCTGGATGATGTTTACCCGACAACAGCGGTCATTAAAGGCGACGATATATATGTTATCCATACTAGTCTAAATAGGTTGATAGGTTCTAAAAAGAAAGATCGAGCTTCGCTTAATTATAGTGGGAGTATTTTAAAAATAGGTTCCGTGGAATATTGAAAAAAATATTAGTCATAGAATATATGAAGGAGAAATGTTGAATGAAAGAGATATTATTTATTATCCTAAAATTGCCCGTTTTGATGTCCACGATTTTGTATGGGGGGGTATCATATGCGTCCGGCCAACTGATGGCTATTGGTGTTGATAATAAATTCACCTATAGCGAAAAAACTAATAGCTATGAATGGTTAGAACCGGGTAATGACAGTGTGCTTTTTTATGACTTAGAGAATCCTGGTTTTCCAAAATTCATTGGCTCGGTCGCGGTTGAAAACTCTATAATTGGCCCGCCCACGAACATTGCTATTACTCCTGATCAAAGGCTGGGGCTAATCGCTAACGCTGTATCGACTGAACCTGATGAGTTCACTGCCTCAGGATACAAAATGAAGCCTTCGAATTTTATTTCAGTTGTAGATCTTAGTCTTAGGCCTATACGCGTGATTGATAGAGTGGTTGTCGGAACCATGCCGTCTGGAATATCTATCGATAAGGTAGGTAAGTTTGGGGTTGTTGCAAATCGAAAGGATTCAACGGTATCAATATTAAGTATAAATGGAACATCAGTTGTCGTCACCGATACTGTTAATGTTGGGGGGGGAGTTACGGCTGTTGCTATATCTCCTGATGGTAGAAAAGCATTCGCAGTCAAGAATGCAGAGCATAAAGTTGCAGTATTGAAAATAGGTGTATCTGGTAAGGCGACTTACGAGGGCAGTGATATCCCGGTTGGTCTATACCCATGGGCGATTACTCTATCTCAAGACGGTAATAGAGCCATAGTAACAAATATTGGATATAACAGTGCCTCTGATGGAAATGAGGATACGGTTAGCATATTGGATCTCTCGGTTTCTCCACCAAGAGTGGTCCAACACCTTTCTGTTGGTGATGCACCTGAAGGCGTGGTAATAAGTCCAAACGGGAGATTTGCTGCGGTCTCGTTACTAGCTGGAAGTTTTGCTGTGCCTAAGGGCGCATGGTACCGAAAGGAAGTAGGGCGTTTCAGTGTACTCCAGCTAGATGGTCCTCGGGCGTCGGTTATATCGACCATTGATGTTGGGAGTTTTCCGGAGGGCGTAGCATTTTCAGAAGATAATACTCACATTTACGTGGGGAATTTTGCAAGTGAAACACTGTCAATTATCAGTTTGAACCCTGTTGGAGAAATCACGAAAGTAAGTGATCTCAAACTACCTGGCCCACCAGGGTCTATCAGAGTAGCAAATCAATAACTATCGCTATTATTGGTATCGTCGCGTCGGACTTAACTTCAATACTGAACGGTGATTATAGAAAGAATCTCGACGGGCTAATTCGTTATATAAATCATGCCAAAATAGCGGAAAGGAATTTTTGGCTTTAAGCTTTTCACCTTTCAATCAGTTTGCCTCGTAAAAACTTAACTCATTACTGCGGAACCGGGTCAAGGCTCAGGAAAACCTCATCCCCTTTTATCAACGAGCTTGTGGCTGCTATGTGATAGGGATTCCATTGTGGGTAACTTTGAAGGTCGGTGATGACGTCCCATACTTGATTGGGCGTGGCGACAATTTTGATTTCCGTGTTGATGGTTACAGAATGATGGGGTGTGTAAAAAAATAGGATGAGACTTACAATAGAAGCGAAAATACCTATACCTATAAAGATAAATATTTTTGGCATCATCGATTATCCTGAATTGAGATATTGAAAACCCTATTGATTTCAAATATACCTTTGTTAAATTAAATTGTCTTTTTTTTCGTCTTCGCTATTCAAAGTAAAAGATCACCATTCTTTGTTCTAGTCTATCGTTTAAGTTATTGGGAAGTATTATTAGTAGCCAAGCTGCGTAGTCTCTGTTGGTGGCCAAGTCGCCAAATTTAATTAACAGGGTACGCGCTATCTAAATTCCTCACTCGAACAAAATAGTCAAAACTTGTAAGCAAAAAAATAACTGAAGGATTTCAATATGAAATTTAGACAGGTTGTTATTCAGCTTTTAATCGGTTTAGTGCTTGTCTCGTGCGGTGAAAGTGAAGCACCACCTGTTGTAGCCGAAAGAAAAATATGGTCTCTACCCATTGATGTGGTCAAGCTGGAAAAATTGCCAGTGACTTATATGTCAACTGGCACCGTGGTGTCGGATCAGCGTATTGAAGTATCGTCTAGGTCCACGGGTTATATTCGTGAGATCTTGGTGCATGAGGGCGAGGAGGTTAAGCGAGGGCAAATTTTAATTAAATTGGATGGTGCCGATGTTGAAGGAGCCATCAGTCAAGCGGAAGCTGTCCATAAGACAGCGACGCTGTCATTGAAAGATGCCAACATCGACTTTCAGCGGTTTAAAGATTTGTATGTGAAAGGCAACGTCTCTGAGAGTCAAATGCGTAAGATTCGTCTGTTTAGAGACAGCTCGCAGGAGGCACTTCTTAAATCTAAGACTGCTCTAAAAACTGCGTTATCACGCCGTGAATATATTGATATATCGAGTCAAATACGGGGTGTGGTGGTTGCTCGTCATCATCGTGAGGGGGATTTGGCGACACCCGGTAAATCCATTTTAACGGTAGAGGCTAGCCAGGGTTTATTATTTGATACGTTTGTCGCAGAAAGCCAAATAAGCAAGATTAAGCGTGGCGACTCGGTGCAGGTGCGAATCGATGCGCTAGGCTTGTCTCTCGTCGCCGTCGTGGCGCGGGTAGTCCCAGTTGGTGATCCAATAACACGTCGTTATAAAGTGAAGGTGGCATTGCCTGAGCAAGAGGGACTCTTGTCGGGCATGTTTGGGCGAGTGCATTTTGTTCTTGAATCAAAAGAGTCACCGGTTGTCCCCGCTACGGCCATCATTGAGAGGGGTGGCTTGCAGGGGGTGTTTGTCATAAATCAAACGAATCGTGCCCATTTTCGTTGGTTGCAGTTAGGGGTCACTACCGCAGGGACTGTTGAAGTGAGGTCGGGTTTGGAGGGTGGAGAGCGTATTATTATCGCGGTTAATCCAGCCATTGGCGAAGGCGATATTATTAAGAGTTCAACGCCGAGTGTGAAGGATGAATAATCCAAAGCTCAATGCGGCAGGCTGGTTGGCGAGTACTTTTATTACCTCCAAGCTCACTATTCTGGTGATGCTCTCTTGCACCCTGTTGGGAGTGCTGGCGATCTTGATGACGTCCAGGGAAGAGAATCCGCAAATTGTGGTGCCAGGGGCCGAGATCATGGTTAGTCTTCCGGGTGCCAGTGCCGAAGAGGTTGAGCAATTACTGGTGTATCCCTTAGAAGCGATTGTGCGAGAAATTCCGGGTGTCGATCACACCTATGCAGTGGCATACAATTCTTTAGCGGTGGTCTCTGTACAATTTGAGGTGGGCCAGGATAAAGAAAGATCCTTGGTAAAATTGTACGATCGCATTCTGGGTAAGAGAGGCCAGCTGCCACTAGAAGCTAGCACGCCATTGCTACGCAGTGTGGATGTGGATGACGTGCCAGTGGTGACTGTGACTTTGTCATCTTCCAAGTATGATGATTTTGCCATGAAGCGTATCGCAGATCGCATGGTGGAACGCTTGCATACCTTGGAGTCGGTTTCAATCGTCAAGGTGAGAGGGGGGAGAGACCTTGAGGTGCGGGTGGAGCTGGACCCAGAGCGTCTTTTGGCTTTCGGTATTACCTTAAATCAAATCAGTAGCAGCCTAAAATGGGCGAATGTATCGGTCCCCATGCGCAATCAGGTGCGCGAGGGTAAAAACAGTCGAATCCATTTAGATTCCCACTTAACCTCGGTGGAAGATGTTAAACGGCTGATAGTCGGGGTGCATAATTCCAGGCCCATATACCTAGCCGATGTTGCCGATGTGAAACGTGCGCCGCAAGATGACCGCGACGCCCTATCTCGTTTCGCATTTGGACCCGCCGACTCACGCTTTGGAATGGTGAATGATCCCGAAATGCCCGCCGTGACGATATCGGTGGCGAAGAAGACTGGCACCAATGCGGTGACAGTGTCTGAAAAAATACTCGAACGCATAGGCCGGCTGCAAAAAAATATGGTACCGGATGATGTCCATGTGGTTATCACCCGTAATGACGGTGCGCGGGCAAATCACTCGGTTAACAATCTCATCGAGCATATGGGCATTGCGGTGCTTTCCGTATTTGTAGTGGTGGTTTTATTTCTGGGAATCAAGGAGGCGCTTATCGTCGGCATTACCGTGCCATTGATCTTGGGTTTAACGCTAGGCATTGCTTATTTGTGTGGTTTAACGATTAATCGTATTAGCTTGTTCGGCTTGATATTGTCCTTGGGCTTGCTCGTGGATTCCGCCATTGTGGTGATAGAAAACATACATCGCCATTATAAAACACTGAACAACCAAGATAAGCGCATGGCTACCATCGAAGCCACCAATGAAATAGGAAGTCCGACGAACCTGGCGACCTTTGCCATCATGTTAGTTTTTTTATCGCTATTGCTGGTCACAGGAATGATGGGCCAATATTTTTACCCCATCGCCTTTAACGTACCGGTGGCAATGTTAGCGTCTTTGGTCGTGGCATACATAGTGACGCCATGGGCGGCGCATCGTTTTTTAAAGCCCGCAGAGGGTCATGGCGTCGAGAGTGAAAATATAGAGAATCAAAATGTAGAGAATCAAGATTCAAGTGAACACCACAAGGCCGACCGTTTGCATCAATTTTATCATTGGGTCATTGGTCCTTTGTTATCGCGGCGGTCTTATCGCTACTTCGCGATGTTGTTTGTTATTGTTTTAATCTTATTATCCTTATTGCAGCCTGCTTGGCAGTTTATGCGTAGCAGCGGTGTGACGGGACCGCTTTCTGCTGGAGGGGTGGCCTTAGCGTTGTTGCCAAAAGATAATAAAAATACTTTTAATGTAACGATCACCTTACCGGAAACGGCCCCTATAGAGTTGACCGATCAACTTTGTCGTGAGGTGGGCAGTCTCTTGCGCAACAACTCTCTTGTGACCAATTATCAAGTGTGGCTGGGACAGACGGGGGTTATTGATTTTAATGGACTGTTACGCGGTTCTTCCAACAAGCGTGGGCCTAATATTGCCGAGATTCGGGTTAATCTGGTGCCGAAGAACACGCGTGATGAGACTTCCATCGTGGTGGTACAAAACTTACGAACAGCCATTGAAGAAATCGAAAAACGCTATGCAGGCAGTACTATTCAATTGGTGGAAGACCCGCCTGGGCCACCGGTTCGGGCTACCGTGCTGGCCGAAATATATGGCGTAAACCTAGAAAAAATGCGCGAGCTTTCTGGTGAGGTTCGCAAGGCATTCGAGGAAACCTATGACATGGTGGAAGTCACTGATAGCGAAGTGGAAGACGTGCGTCAGTATCGTTTGTTGGTTGATCGAGAGAAAGCGGCACTGTCAGGGGTATCCGCTTATGACGTGGCCAATGCCATTCGTCGTTTAGTGAATGGTGAAAATCTTGGCAGACTTCATGTGGCGGGAGAAAAGCAAATTATCCCGATACGTTTGCATATCCCGAGAAAATATCAAATTGATCCCATCATGTTGTCGCGCGTGTTTGTCACTAATCGTGATAATCAGAAAATCCCGTTATCTGAGTTAACGCGCTCAGTACTGTCTTGGGAGGATCGCCCGATACAACATAAAGATTTTGAACGGGTGACCTATGTAGGAGGTGAATTGAGGCAATCGGCCTCAGCCTATGCGGTGATAGATCTCGATCGTCGCTTGGATAATTTGGATATGGGTGATGGTACTAAACTGACTACCGCCAATCTGCAATTAAACTCCGCGATACCGGATACCATCGATGGTTATCACTTACTATGGGATGGTGAAATGCGCCTTACATTGGATACCTTTGGAGATATGTTAGTCGCTTTAGGTATCGCGCTTATTTTTATTTATTTGATGTTGGTTGGGTACTACCGCTCCTTCCTCATTCCCCTCGTGGCCATGTCAGCCATACCGTTAGGATTGGTTGGCGTCTTTCCCGGTCATTGGATCATGGGGCAATCGTTTAGTGCCGCTTCGATGATTGGAGTGATTGCCCTGTCTGGGGTCGTGGTGCGAAATTCATTGCTGATTATCGATTTTATTTTAGATTACCTAAAATTAGGAATGCCCTTGCGGGAAGCGGTAAGCGAAGCCGGTGCCGTGCGTATGCGTCCCATTATACTTACAGCGCTTGCTATTATTCTGGGTTCTGCTGTCATGCTAACTGATCCGATGTTTAGCGGCCTAGCGATATCGCTGATCTTTGGCACATTGGCTTCTACGGTACTGACATTAATAGTGGTGCCTTTGATATTGTATTCACTGGTACGTCGAACCCAAAATAAGGGCACCTATTCAGGCTAGTTGCGTCGTGTTTTCTCGTTTTTTTAAGTTTGTATAGAGACTTCCTTCATTGGGATTTGCGTTTTAACTGCTACATACCATTGTTCGCCGTCTCCGGTTAATAATTTATCGGTAATTCTTAAAGTCCATCGTGTGTGATCTCATTTCTAGATTGTTTGTCCATTGGATGGGATAGGCTATAGAGATCTACTCTTAAAAATTTTGATGAAGTTTAAAAATGACTGTCGCATCTAGGCGGTCCAGAATTTGATGCAGACCTTGAATTGATCTCATGAAGTAAACGTCTTCTTCCCCCATGGTTTTGATAAAAGGAAAAATATTTTTAAATAGTTCCATTCCCATTTTCCAATGACCGGTAGTCGTTTCGCTGGTGGAGTAATCAAGGTTTTTTCCGCTAGAAAGTAAATTATTCCATCGAACCCATAATGTTAACGCCTCATTAAATTCAGGGTCGTCAAATGGGCGATTAAAGACAATTCCAGAATGGCCGTATAACTTTTCTAAGAAAAGGGGATCTGAAAAATCGTCAGTTTCTTTTGCCCCGTATAATTGCATCATTAGATTGGATTCATCGAGTTTTATCGTTTTAGTGCAGCCAAAATCAATGAGACCAAGCTTTCCATCGGCGCGGAAGAGATAATTTCCGATATTAGGATCAGCTTGTAACCTCAGGTTTTGACAAAGCGACTCTTCGTAGAAATCGACTAGCCGTTGGCCGTAGTGATTTTTAGTTTTTTGGTCGGGGTTCTTCGATAGCCAAACGTCCAAGTGTTCTCCGGCTATCATGGATGTTGTGATCACTTTACTAGTAGATAATTCGGCATAGACACGAGGAATGATGAATTTGGAGCCAGAGCTGTTATTGTAAAACCAATTGGTATTTTCCGCTTCAATTTCATAATCTAATTCCTCCTTCAGCACTCGCTCTAATTCTTTGAATACCTCGCTGAACATCTTTGAAAGTTGGGTAGGTTTCAACAGTATTTTTACTAAATCAATGTCTGACTTGATACTGGTCGCAATGCCGGGGTATTGCACCTTAACAGCCACTTCCTCATTGTCAAAAGTGACCGCTCTATGAACTTGGCCTAAGCTTGCGGCGGCAAAAGGTGTGTTTTCGAAATGTTTAAATAGTGCTTCGGGTGGGCTACCCAGTTGCGCGGTGATTGTTTTTCGAATGAGCGCTTTATTGAGCCCGGGTGCTTTACTGGCTGACTTTTCAAGCTCTTGCCGAATTTCTTCAGGGAGAAAGTCCAGTTGCATTGACAACATTTGGGCGAGTTTTAACGCTGTCCCTTTCATCTGTCCAATACACTTAAATAACAGCGCTGCTATTTCTTCATTGTTTTCCAGTTCAGCAGTTATCAGTTTCGTTTTCGAGATAAAGGGTTTTTTGCTGAGAAAAACCGCTTTTTTAATACCTACTTTTGCCGTTGTGACTCCGGCGACTCGCGTGCGAGAGAATTTTGATTCTGGTAGGCTGTTTTTTGAAGTTTCCATATCCTTTTCTCGCTCCATTAACTCAATTTATTTTTAATCGCGCTAAAAGATTCAAATAGCGATTCGATGGATTTAGCGCTGTTGTGTAACTGACTTTTGAAAAAGAATGAAAAGATATCGGCGGTCTTTCCGATCATGTTGGAATGCAGTAATTCAACGATCAAATTCAAACAGAGATCGATTAACTCACTTGTTTTCTCAAAGTTTTCAGATTCATCGCTTAACCAATATTTCACAATGAGAACAACGAAATCGGAATAAAGATTAATGGCAATGGCGCTAAAGGGTAGAGCTTGTATCTCCCCATTCTCGACTGCAGCATCTAAAAAATCCTGAACACTCTGCCGATATAAAGTCCCTACGGGGTTGAATTGCGCATAAGATTTAGCAGGAGATTGAAAAACGGATTCGTAAACGGTTTCGACAAACTCTCTCTCCTCTAGATACAAATCCAATATCATTTCTAATTGAGTTTGCAGTTTTTCTTTCAAGGAGTATTCGTTGAAGTCTGAGATACCCTCTAAGGCTTCAACTAGTCGAATATGTCTCTCTTCAAAAAAACCTAAGTACAGTGCCTCTTTATTCGGAAAATAGTTATAGATAGTGGCAGTACCAATACCGGCTCTTTTTGAAATTTCCCTCATGGTTGCCGCTTTCAATCCCTTCTCAAGAAATACTTCAATGGCAGAGTCGATCAATTGTTGCCGTATTTCTTTTTGCCTTTCTTTGCTCACTTTCATAGATTCGACCAATTAGCTGCTTTAATATGAATAATTCTATATTAAGATAGAATTAAAGCCATTATAATGCGAACAAATATCTATTAAATATCTTAAAGGATAGTGTATAGAGCTATTAGTGAGAGCTGATCCGAAATAATATGAGTGGTATGAATCAGATATGGATAGTGCTGGGTGAATAGGTCGTTAGCGATTTATAAAAATGGTTTTTTGTGTCTAGTGATACTTCGTTAATCGTGAGGCCGTTTATCATATAATCGTTTTTTAAGAGCAAACACATCATCGCAGGGAAACGGTTTTTAGATTTTACTTCCAGTCTTGTACATCCACTTTTTATCACTTGAACTTCTTGGAATTTGAGAAGCTTTTCTGTAATACATTGGCTCTCATTAATGTCGCATTGCGTGAGTTAGTCTCAATTTATGTCAATACTTTGCTGCTTGCATTAGAATAGGTCGGATGTCGTGTTTACCTTGATTATACTTGGAGTCAGTCAATGGTTGTTGTATCCCGCTTTAAACGAACTGCGCAGATCTGCGCAGTTGTGGTTTTTTCAATGCTCGCTGCCTGTAATAATTCTGATACAACAGTTTTCAAGGATCTCGAACTCAGTAATGATTTAGCCTTTTGTATTGAGGAAGAGATGAGATCTTCAGGAGTGACGACGCTCGCTGAGGTGACCTATTTAGATTGTTCTTATTCTTTGTCCTCTCTAACGGGTATCGAGGCTTTGACTGAACTTGTTTCACTCGAGGTATTACTACAAACAGACTCGCCTTTTTCTGAGACAACGGAAGCGACGCTGGAAAACTTAGATCGATTAGATATTGAGTGTCGTAGATGTGAGGATTTTACGGGGTTCAATCATCTACACATGCCAAATTTAACGTCTCTGCGAATACGCGGTGAGATTGATAACATTGATTGGGGCGAATTTCAAAATCTACCTCTACTTGAATACCTTACTATCGATTTACACTTTGCCTCCTATCATACGTTAGACAGCAATCTTAGTTTTCCTAGTTTACAGGCTCTCGAATTGGCACAATTCGCGACGATTGATATGAGTTTTTTGGAATTCACTTCCGCGCCAAAATTGAAATCGCTCTATCTGCGGGCGACAACAATCACTGGCATGCCTACTATTGCAAATACGGATTGGCTAGATTTAACTGCTATCGAGGTGAGATCTAGTCAACTCGAATCTCTCGATTGGCTGAATTCCGCAACTCTAATGAATTTGAGCGAGTTGAATCTCGAGGATAATAAATTGACCAGTATGGCTGTATTTTTAACGACAACGTTACCTTCGCTTTCACGCTTAGAACTGGCAGGAAATCTACTGACCGACACCAATGGGGTGCAGGGGCTGGACACCACTGTTCTAACACGTCTTGAGTTATATGATAATCAAATAAACGGAGTGACTGGGTTTCAAGATCAGCAGTTTCCATCATTGTCTTACTTAATTTTTTATAATAATAAAATAAGTTCATTAGAAAACTTTTCCGGAATGCAGCTTTCCTCCTCTGGCTATAGCTTAGATTTTTCATCAAACCAATTGGTCAATGTTGACGGTTTATCTAGTTTAGATACTAATGGTCTTGACGTACTAGACCTGTCCTATAATCAAATTGCCGACGTGTCCGGGTTGTCCGGTGTTGTGTTGCCGGACCTTCGCTATCTAAGATTAGATAATAACAGTTTGACTTCTTTCGTTGGCCTATCGGGAGTAGAAATGCCAGAGCTTCTTTCGTTTTCTTTGGAGGAGAATGATTTACTGTCACTGGTAGGGTTGGGTGGCTTTACTATCCCAAAGCTGACGACACTCGATCTGGGTGACAATGAATTAACTTCATTGGAAGGGTTAAATCAGGTTAATACTCCAATGATGATGACTCTAGAAGTTAACAATAACCCTTTAACGACACTACAGGGATTGAATGGAGTCAATTGGACTGAGTTTGAAGTGTTGGATGTTGTCAATACCCAACTTAATTCAATTGAGAGTCTAAGTGATATGCGGGCGCCAAAACTTCGGGAAGTTCGATTAATCACAGGTCTGCTCTCCGTTGTTGATATGCAGCTCTTTGCCAATTTTCCATTGCTAGAGCGACTGGATTTCCACGAGAACCAAATTGTAGAGATTCAAAATCTAGAGGGTATTTATACGCCTCAGTTGGATAGTTTTGATTTGAGTGACAATCAGCTAGCAGACCTTTCTGGTTTCGAAAATCTAGCCCACACAAAATTGAGAAGTTTAGATCTGGATAGAAACCTTTTGACAGACATTAGCCCTTTAGAAAGCTTGATATTTCTCGACTACCTTCGTTTAGGTGAACTGTTTGAAAGTACTTGCTTACAAATTTCTGCGCTTGAGAATGCACTCTATGCGACGGATATATATCGTTATTGTCCTTAATATACTAGATGATTTTTTTCTCCCTTATTCGATCAGTATGAGGTACTATCTTCGAAAATTAACTAATAATATGAGGGAAAATATGAAAAGATTAGTTGCGGCTTCGTTATTATGTGTTTCATCTGGATTGGTGTCAGCTGAGGATTTTTACGGAAGTGTGGCCCACTCAATGGCGGATACTGAATTTTCTTTTGACGGAACATCGTTGGATTCTAAACCTACTGCTCTGAATCTTATTGGTGGTGTAACAATATCTGAAAATATGTCTCTTGAAGGTGTTTTAGGGTTCGGGCTATCTGATGATGATGTCGGTCCGGTTGATCTTCAATTTGAATTGAAACAACTTATTGGTGTTTATGGAGTTGGGATTCTACCTGTAACAGATACTTTTAACTTATACGGTAAGCTTGGTTTGGTTAGCATTGAGTTTGATGATGTAGACTCTGACAAGGCAGATGGTAGTGGGGTTTCATATGCCATAGGTGCCGAGATACGGATTAATGAGCAATTCGGAGTCGCTATGGAGTATGGGGTATATCCCGATGCCGAATATGAGGACTTTGAAGTTGACATTGAAACAACGACTTTAGATTTAAGAGCTAATATGTACTTTTAGACGTAAAGTTGTGTCTAATTACGCAGTAGACACAGTAAGGCTGTTGAGAGGCGGCCTTTTTTTTGCGCTAAGCGTAGCACTTCCCGTATCCATCAATGCAGAGCCAAGCGTAGGTTGTTCTTGGATTCTAGATCCTGATTCCGAGCACTATAATTAAAGCGTTGTTGTTTGCTATTACAGGCAATGAACTTGCTCAAAGGGCTTCTTTCAAACTCCTCTAGCAGCCAATTATCATTCGGCTTCTTCGTCCTAACAGCCTTCTTCCCACCAAAGCAAAAGCCACACATAAAGCTAAAACTCCCAAGAACAATAGACTCACATAAATAATACTCCCCTCAAAGACTTCCCACCTGCAAATTAATTTGAATGCAAATAGAAAATAGCCATGCAGGAAAAAGAGCGTAAAACTCATATCTGCTAGAGGAGCTAACGGCGTAGAAATGCTGTCGGTAAACTTTAAGCCTAAACCTAGCAACACAAAACAGAGAAGAATTTTTTGCAAATACAACCAGTCAATGAACCCGCTTTGAAAACTAAAAAGGGATGTCGTCGTAAGATTTCCGTGAACGGATAGATAATTAAATTGACAGATAACGGCGATGACAAATAACAATAATAATGGATAGAAATATCGAAGGCAGAATTTATCTACCTGCCTTCGATATTGGCAAGCACACATGCCGATAAGATAGGCCGGCAGATAATAGAGCGCTAAATGTAGTGTGTTGAGATTGGGGTGGGGTGGGCGGTGTAGGAGCAGCGATAAGGGAAGTAGAAGACCGATAATAAAGTATAGCTTCGGATGCCTGTTGAACAGAAAGAAAACGGGAGCGAACAAGAAAAATAAACTTATCATTGGAATAAACCACAAAGGGTAATTTATATGCGCTCCACCTGTGACTAGAAACCACAGGAGTTGGTAAACAGTGGAATGCCCCGTCAATTGTGGATACTGAAGAGTCGGGTCATTTTTCAATACACTGTAAAAGAGGGCGGGAATCGAGATGACCATAAAAGGCAAAATAACATTTTTCAATTTTTTAACGAGATAGGATCGATATTGATAGCTGGCAGATAAATATTGAAAAAGGTAGCCAGAAATAAACACAAAAAGAACGGTACCGTTCTCTAGCAAGTCAGCCAAACTATTTTTCGTGGTTGGACTGCTTTCCCAGCTAAATGCCCAAATACAGTGGCCGGCAATAATGACGAGTATGGCAATCGCTCTAAAGCTGTCTATATGAGGTAAATACAATTGAGCTCCGTTTGATGTGTGGCGTTACGCTATAAGTGTGTCGATAAAAATAGAGTATGGTATGTTCAGTTTTAATATAAAAGGATGAATTTGTTAAGAAATTGGATGCAAATGATGTCGTGAACTACGCTTTAACCTGATTATTGACCGATTGTTTTGTAGTGCTTTTTTGAGTTCCAGAAGTATTCCCTTTATTTGGGAAATTCCCGTTTAAAAGTAGGCAATTAAATTTCTTTTTCTTGCAGGGATAAATTATGACAGCTCCTGGTTTCTATAAATTTTTATTTTTGATGACTATTTTAATTCAATTCCTTCTTCTTCCCTTGCAAGCTTTTGCGATTCCTCTAAATATTGGTGGTTTTTTCTCTACCGGTATTAGTGATGCCAATACTAATAATCCTATCTTGATGGCGAATCAAATTGAGGAAAAAACAAATTATGTCGCGGATACCCTCTTCGGGTTGCAGATAGATACAGAAGTTTCCATGGATACTCGGTTTTCCGTGCAACTCATTGCCAAGGAGCGCGACAATAGCTTTGATCTAGAAGCTGAATGGCTATTTGTTTCTCATCAGCTTTCCAATAATTCATCGCTGAGAGCAGGAAGATTACGTATTCCGCTTTTTCTCATGTCAGAAACTATTTGGGTTGGGCAATCTTATGATTGGGTACGACCTCCTCTGGAGGTTTATAGTCTGACCGTAGGTTTAACTCAATATAATGGGGTTAGTTATCTTTATTCGCATAATGTTGGGGATACCTACTTTGAGTTTTTTAATGATGCATATGTCGAATTTGAATTGTTTACAGGACAGAGTAAGGGCTCATATGAATTGCTAGGCTTATCGGGGAAGCTGGATACCAAAGAAATGTACGGAGGGCAATTTAATTTTAGGACAGACAATTTAGATATTCGTATTTCTACTTTTCAACTTCGCTTTCAGCTTATAGTTCCACCAATTCTTGATCGACCCGCATCTGCCCAGATCTATGTGTTAGGGGCACATTACTCCGCATCGAAGTGGGGTGTAATGTCGGAGTATGGATATATGGATGGCAGTTCTCCTGGATCAAATACCGATGGCTTATATGTCTCTGTATATGTTGCGATGGATCAATGGGTGCCAATAATGACCTATGCTGTTAGCAATACGGAATCCGGCACTCTGGAAACGAAATACAAGGGGGAGTCTATTACGTTGGGCGTTCGATATGATTTTAGTGAATCTTTGTCCTGTAAGGTGCAAGTTTTTAACGGTGAGTTGTTTGATGGGGTGTCACTCTTAGTTCAGGCTCCTCCGGCTGGGTTTGACGATACCGTAACGATGTACAGTATGTCTCTTAGCCTTATTTTTTAGAGCTTAAAATGTGGGGCAAAAATCAGTTAATGCCCCGTTTATTCTTTTTACTTTCTTAAAAAGCGACTTTCTCATTTTCAGTTTCTTGGTATAGCCACAATTTTGGTATAGCTAAATTTTTGGTATCGCCATTTTCTTGCATCACTTCTTTATACGATAATATCTATTCGAGCCAGTTAGGCTTACGTTTTTCGAAAAAAGCGGCAATTCCCTCTTGCGCATCACCTTCTTCAATTGTTCTTGCTAGCATCTCGGCTAAATAGGGGAGGGCATCAGCAAAGCTCTGAGACTCTTGCTTATTGTAGGCCTCCAGCCCCAACTTCATTGTGTTGGGGGGTAGCTGGGTAAGATCGCTCGCGATTTTTTCTACCGCAGAGTCTAAGTCTTCGGTGTTGACCGCTTCATTGATTAGCCCCCAGCTTTGCGCTGTATTGGCATCAACTTCGTATCCTCTCATTATCCAATCTAAACCTACCCGTTTCGGAATCACTCGAAACAAGCCAGCCATTACCATGTAGGGCCATAAACCACGTTTGATTTCCGGAGCGCTAAAGGTGGCGTGTTTGACTGCGACGACGTGCGATGCATTAGCTACTAGTAGTAGTGCACCGGCAAATACGGAACCTTGTACCTTGACGATAAAGGGTTTGCATAAATCTCGTATGCGTAGCGCAAGATCGTTGAGTTCTCCCAGTTTAGGGACCGTGCTTGTGGTCTGCTGAGTTTTACCACCCATTGAAGCGAGATCGCCGCCAGCGCAAAAAATATTGCCTGCTGCGCCGAGTACCACCACCCGAATGTTTGACGCTTGTTTAGCAAAATCGAGAGCATAAACCAGTTCAATACCCATGACGGCATTGAGCGCATTTTTCTTTTCGGGACGGTTCAATGTGATTTCCAATACATGACCTTTGATCTCCCACAATATGGCTTCGAAGGTGTGGTCTGAGAGGGATAGTTTTACTGCAGTTTCAGATTGACTCATAATAAAGATTCTTCTTGCTGTATGGCTCGTGTGAATTTGGCTTGCGTGAATTGGACTTAGGTAAATTGTGCTTAGGTGAATCAGATTCAAAATAAAAGTGTGTTGAGCTTAATTTGAACCTGATCGTTCGGGCTTGCCTTTAGTTGTGTTTAGTGGCGTCTAGTTTTGCCCAAATTATAAAAGTAAGTCTGCGAGCTTCTTACGGTGATGTTGTGCATCGCCAAAAGCAAATTCACACCAACGTGCTCGGCGTAAAAATAACTGCGCATCACAGTCATAAGTAAAACCAAAACCGCCATGAAATTGAATCGCGCGATCCGAGGCATAGGTAAAGGTTTCGCTGGCTAGACTAATTGCCATGCGTGCTGCGATTTCAGCAGTTTCGCTTTCCGGGCCGTCACTGACGACAGAAGCAGCATGATAACAATGGGATCGAGAGGACTCTAAATCAACTAAAATGTTAGCCATGGGGTGTTTGAGTCCTTGATATGAGCCTATAGGCTGGCCAAACTGTTTGCGCAGTTTAAGGTACTCAACGGTGACATCCATTACGCCGTTGATTCCGCCAGCCATTTCTGCACTCAGTAGTAACCATGCTGTACGTGACATCTGCGCAATTGCATCATTCACGTTGCCGCTATTTAATAATTGAGATTGAGCGACTTGAATACCGTCTAAATTTAGCCGAAAGCTGCGACGGGTTTCGTCTATTGCTGTCTCTCGTTGCATTTTTCCGGCGACGGCGCTTTTTTCTAGCAGTGCCAATTGGAGTTGACCGTCAGTCTCTTTGACCACAGAGATAATGAGATCAGCGTCTGTCCCGTTGAGTACGGATGTTTTAGTGCCAGTTAAAGTGCCGTTGGAATGACTTGCTTCTATATCTGCAGAATTCCAAGAGCCGTTCATTTCCGTCATGGCGATAGAGGCGATGATGGAGCCGTCGGCAATTTTCGGTAACCATTGAGATTTCTGCTCAGGACTACCCGCCGCAAGAAGAAGCTGGCTTGCTAAAATCTGAGTGAATAATGGGGCGCTGACTAGGTGGCGACCCATTCCTTCAAATACCGGTACTAAATCACCGACATTGAGTCCGCTACCACCGAACTCTTCTGGGATGGCGATGCCGGCCCATCCCAATTGAATCATCTCTTGCCAAACTTTTTGATCAAATCCTTTTTCGGTTTCGATTAGCTCGCGTACTTTATCTAGGCTGCTATTGTCTCGGCTAAATTTTTGCGCCGTATTCATTAGCATGGCTTGTTCTTCACTGAAATTGATATCCAGGTTTTCCATGGTGTTGTCCTTTCTTTACATTCTGTTGCGAAAATTCGGTGTTGGAAAATACTGTTTAGATGCTAATAGGAGTTGTTGGTCGAGTTAGCCTTTTGGCAACCCTAGTACTCGTTCTCCCAGTATGTTTCGTTGTATCTCGCTGGTGCCCCCACCGATGGTTGCAGAAAAAGCATTGAAGTATGCGCGCTGCCAAAAACCGCTATCAATAGCTTGCTCATCTCCGTAGTAGAGAGTGGCTTCGCTGCCTTGTAGGGATACGGCGAATTGGCATAGTTCTCGTCGGAATTCGGAATACTGCAATTTTGATGCGAGAGGAATCGCGAAGGGCCGCTCAGCATTTAGTGCGCCAACAGACCGGCGTTTTTCATTCAGTAGTAGTGCTCTTTCGGTAATGAGAAATTGAACTATTTTATCTCTAACGATGGGGTCTTCGATCGCTGGCTTGCCGTCGCGTTTAGCGCGTCGTGCAAGATCGACAACTTGACTCGCTTCAAGCATCACCATACTTTGGCCGCCCGCTTGTCCTGTTGAGGCGCCTCGTTCAAAAGCGAGAGTGGCCATTGCCACTTGCCATCCCATGCCTTCTGCGCCAACCATGCAGCTAGCGGGAATACGAGCATCGGTGAAAAAGGTTTCAGTGAAACCGTATTCCCCTGTGATTTTTCTCAGGGGGACAGGCTTGACGCCGTCTATTTTCATAGGGGAAAGAAAGAAGCTGAGACCCGCATATTTGTTAGTAGCTTCAGGGTTTGTTCTGGCTAGGAGAATCATGTGATCTGCATGAGAACCCAAGCTAGTCCAAATTTTTGCACCATTGAGTACGTAATCATCTCCGTCTTTTACGGCTTTCAGTTGTGCGTTGCCGAGATCCGATCCGTTGTCGGGTTCTGAAAAACCTTGGCACCAGATATCTTCAGCACTGAGAATTCGTTTAATATATTTCTGTTTTTGCTCTTCGCTTCCCATTTGCATGATCATCGGACCGGCCCAGCATAGGCCGATGGTATTCATCATAAAGGGCACTTTTCTTTTTGCCATGACGGCGTCAGTGATGTTTTGGAATGCTGGGTCCATTCCTCGTCCACCCAGTTCTTTAGGCCATGCGATGCCAAGGTAGCCGGCTTCGTATACTTTGTTTTGCCAATCTCTGAGAAAATTAAATTGCTCATCAGTACCCACCTCCATAAAACTATCGGGCAGAGCAAAGCTGGGTTGTGCAGGCGTATTGGTATCAAACCAGGATTCGGCCTCCAGTTTGAATTCATCTAGTTCTTTTTGAGATGGAGCCATGATATTCCCTCGAATTGCTATCGTTGTTGGTAAATGATTAATGTTGGTAAGTGACTGGTGTCGGTAAGTGACACTGGTTGATAAGTGAATGTTGTTGATAAGTGATTATTGTCGGAAACGGCCGCGTAATAAATCGTGACGCGAGAATTGGAGCTCTTGAGTTGAAAATTTTCATACTAGAGAGCCGAGTTCCTTGGCGCATGATACAAGGGCTTATCCGCCAAGGTGTTAACCGACGAAAAGAGCGTATTGTCCAATTTACATTTACGTTGGGAGCGCTTTTTTTGAAGAGAATATTAGCTATAAAAGTGGTTGGAGCCAAGCTTAATTGTATAATCGGCTGGCTGCCAAGGAGTGAGGGCTTTAAAATAGGTTATACGAGTATCGAGGTTTAATTGTGTCGCGAAGTGAAAGTAAGAATACCGAAATGATGCAGTGTCGAGCAGGGTGTGGAGCTTGTTGTATTGCTCCGTCAATTACGAGTTCGATTCCGGGAATGCCCGCTGGTAAGTTGGCAGGAGTGCATTGCGTGCAGTTAGACGATTCCTATAACTGTAAAATTTTTGATGCACCGGATCGCCCAGCAGTTTGCGCTGCATTTCAGGCAAATCTTGATGTTTGTGGTACTAGCAAAGAACAAGCGATGGTGCTGATTGCTCGACTGGAAATGTTGACGAACTAGGCCCGTCTTCGCTGCGTCATTCAGCTTATTAAATTAGTATGGTTTGTCTAATAGCGATATTGTGTAACCTTGTGCGATACGTATCGTTATGAAGTGTATAACCAACCAAACGGTAAGTTCCTGATCTGTGAGGATTCCTTCTGATTACTGCGGTGCACGCTGTCATTGTGAACAAAAGAGTTTCTAATCCTAGGCCCTTGCTCTATTATCGACAACCGAGAAAACGCTTCAACGCAGCTAAGTGACTGAAGGGTTTCCCTTTTCTTCCTTCGATCCATTTTTGAAAAGAGTTTTTTGATGAATAGTAAACAAGAGCTCTCAGCTCAAGATCAGATTAAAGCAATCACCGATAATTTTGAAAATGTGGGATATATCTGTAACAAGGATATATCCACCGCATTATTTCTTTCTACAAGTCTTCAAAAACCGATTCTGGTGGAGGGTCCTCCGGGAGTCGGTAAAACCGAATTAGCTAAGGCCACAGCCGAGATTCTCGGTTGTGAGATGATTCGATTGCAGTGTTATGAAGGCTTGGATGAGTCCAAAGCATTGTACGAATGGAAGTACGGTAAGCAATTGCTGTACACCCAGGTATTGAAAGAAACCCTTGGAGATATTCTGGAGGGAGCTAAGGGGCTTGATGAGTCGGTTAAGCGTTTACATGAATTTGGTGATATTTTTTATTCGGAAGAATTTCTTGAACCCCGACCGCTCTTAAAAACCTTAAATGCGGAAAACCGTGTTGTCTTACTAATCGATGAAATTGATAAAGCCGATCAGGAGTTTGAATCGTTCTTGTTAGAGATGTTGTCGGATTACCAAATTTCTATTCCAGAAATTGGCACAGTAAAAGCTCGCTCAACCCCCATCGTATTTTTAACCAGTAATAATACCCGTGAATTAAGCGATGCGCTGAAACGACGTTGCTTACATTTGTATATTCCTTTTCCTGATGTTCATTTAGAGCGGCGCATTATTCAGTCTCGAGTTCCCGATGTTGCTGAAAGCTTACGTAATCGTTTGGTGTCTTTTGTTCAGCATCTTAGAGAAATGGATTTGAAGAAAATTCCTGCCATAAGCGAGACGATTGATTGGGCTAGAACGATGTTGCTAATGCATACGGACACGCTTGATCCTGAGCTCGTCAAGGATACCTTGAATGTGCTGTTGAAGCATGAGGAAGATATCAGTGCTGTGGGCAGTGAGGTTCATAAAATTATGCGTGAGTTGGAAAAGGAAGAAAGGTAATCGCAATATGGCTGACAAAACCTTAGTGCATTTTTTTAAGGCCCTGCGTGGTGCTGATGTTTCTGTCTCGACGGCGGAAGCAATTGAAGCGGTTAGCGCCGTCAATATGGTAGGTTATCAGGATCGCGCATTGCTCAAAATCACTTTGGGTTTGGTGCTACCAAAAACAGTGGATGAAAAAGCCTATTATGGAAGATGCTTTGATCAGTTTTTCTCATTTAGTGCCTATGACAATGATAATGAGGCGTTAGAAGGAGAGCTAGCCGATTTGGATCTGTCTCAACTTGAAAACAACGATCCATCCAGCGCTGGCGAAGGTCAAGGCAAGTGCCCTGGCTCCGGAGGCGGTTCTGGTGAGGGCGAATCATCAGGGAATCAAAGCGGGTCGGAGAGTGCAACTGAGCTAGGTAAGATGTTGCTCGAAGATGATCAAGTTGCATTGTCCATGGCAATTGCTAAAGCAGCTAACAAAATAGGCATGACAAAAATCACGACCTTAACTCAAAAAGGCTTGTATGGGCGCCGAATAATGGAAGCCATGGGTTTGGATGAGATGGAAAAAGAGATGTGGGCTGCGGAGAAGCAAGACAATGACGCAGGCGATAAACTCGCGAAGAAATTGAGGAGCGGTCGAGATAATTTACGCGAACAAATTAAAGATTATGTCGAGCAGCAATATGTGTTGCAGGCAGCGCAAACGGGCAAGGAATTGCGAGAAGAAGTGATGCGTTCCGTTAAGCTGGAGCACTTGCGCGAATTTCAAGACGTACAGCGCTTAGTGCGGAAGATGGCGAAGAAGTTAATTGCTGTTCACTCTAGACGAAGAAGGGTGACACAAAGAGGCTTGTTAGATGTAAGGTCCACCTTGCGAAACAATGCCGCTTACGATGGTGTTTTGTTTGATACTCGCTGGAAGGCCACTCGAGTGGATAGACCTAAAGTCATTGCCATTTGTGATGTGAGTGGGTCCGTGAGTGCGGTGGCTCGCTTCTTGTTGATGTTCTTGTATAGCCTGAGTGAAGTAATTCCGAAAGTACGCTCTTTTGCATTCTCAAACAGTACGGGGGAAGTTACCGATTTGTTTGAACGAATGGACATGGAAAAGGCGATTGAAGAAACGATTACTCGTCATATGGGATCTACGGATTATGCGCAATCGTTAGTGGATTTTAAGGAGTTGTGCCTTGATGCTGTCGATAGCAAGACAACGGTAATTATACTCGGTGATGCTCGTAATAATGACGGCGAATCACGATCTGATATTTTGAAGGAATTTTATGATCGTAGTAAACAAGTGATTTGGCTAAATCCAGAAACACGAAGTCGGTGGAATACGGGAGATGCGATTATGAAGTCCTATCTGCCCTATACCAATAAAGCGGAAGTGTGTAATTCACTGAATCACTTAGAGCGCATCATAGGTAAGCTGTTAAAAAATAGTTAGCTCTTGATGGGTTTGGTTTAATAGTTTTTCTGGATTGATAGGTTTCAGTTTTGTTAGTTAAATAAATAGCAAGTAGGTGTGGTCGAAAAATAGGGCTGTCTGGCAAAGGGTTAGACAGCCTTTTTTTCTCTTTGGTCGAAATTCATCTCTTCTGATCCGTAAACAATAAATCGATTACGACCTGTATCTTTTGCAATATAAAGTGCTTCGTCAGCACGTTTCATTAAAATTGATTTATCTTCTGTGCTATTACTTTCCAGTAGCTGTTCAGTAGAATAAATTCCCATGCTAATGGTGACTCTGTCGGATACAGAGCTTGCTGGATAGGCGATATTGGTTTTGTTTAGCGCCTTAAACATTCTTTCGGCAACATCCGTTGCACCAGCAAGATCGGTGCAGGGTAAGAGTATCAAAAATTCCTCTCCTCCATAGCGAGAAATTAAGTCACCCGGACGTAACAGCTGGCTCTTCAGAGATTGAGCGACATTACGCAGACAATCATCTCCAGCAAGGTGGCCATAATTATCATTGAAACCTTTGAACTCATCTATATCTATCATCATGACGCAGAGAGGAGTGGACTCGCGATGGCTGCGACGCCATTCTACCTCGTATTGCCGGTCTAGTCCGCGACGATTGATGACTGAGGTGAGTCCGTCCAAACAGCTTAACTGTTGCAGCTCTTCATTTGCGAGGGCTAAGTTGTCGATTGCGACGGTGAGTTGATCCTGCATTTTGGCAATTCGAGCCATGGCATTTATTTTTGCTTTGAGCACCATAGGCTTAACAGGTTTAGATAGATAGTCGTCTCCACCGGCTTCGATGCCAGACGCTAAATAGGTGTCTTCTGTATTCGAGCTGAGAAAAATGATGGGAAACCAATTGTCACCGCACATTTTTCGAATGCGACGTGTAGTTTCATAACCATCTATGCCTGGCATTTCTACATCCATGAGAACCAAGTCAAAATTATCCCTTTCAAAAAGCGCTACCGCTGTTTCTCCGTCTTCTGCTACATCAAAATGATGATCCATTCCCTTTATGATATGACACAAGACCATACGGATAGGTTTATTGTCTTCGACGACCAACACTTTCATTAGGTTCTACCGGCAATTACAGGAGTGACTATTTGATATCGGTTTAACCTAAAGTGTAGACCTATTCATTAGAGGTATTCAAAGGGCTGTTTAAGAATTGATACTTATTACCGGTTTTAAGCGTTGTTTAGCTAAATTAGTTAGATCGGTTTAGCTAGTTAATCAATGGCTGCAAATTCTAAGGTAGTTCCTACGAGGCTGAGAATACGGTTTCTCGTTTCTTCTACATTTTGATAGGGTACTGCTGCTAGTTTCCCCCAAATGGGTGATGGCCAGGATGGGTCAGTTTTATAGCGAACAATGTGATGGATATGTAATTGGGCTACAACATTGCCCAGTGCTGCGACATTCATCTTGTCGGCTGTATATTCGCTTGCGAGAATTTTGCTGAGAAAAGAAGATTCTTTATTGAGTTGTTGTTGATCCTCATCGGAGAGTTCGTAAACCTCTCTAATGTTGTCTCTTCGCGGCACAAGGATAAACCAAGGGTATTGGCTGTCGTTCATTAGTAGTAGCTGTGATAACGGAAAATTACCAAGCAAAAAACAATCATTCGCAAGCGTCGGATGCAGTGAATACATGTGGGCTATTTCCATGGGGAGAGGTTGGGGTGTATTGGCAATAGTCGAACTCTAGATAAAAACAAAGAGCCAAAAGGCCCTTTGTTTTTATGCGGAAATTATTAAAGCAAAATTTACAGCGCATCTTTCCGGTACATGGTCACAACGCAAGAGCCACCTATTCCAAGGTTATGCTGAAGCGCAATTTTGGCATCTTTCACTTGGCGTTTATCAGCTTGGCCGCGAAGCTGCCAAACTAATTCAGTACATTGGGCAAGACCCGTGGCCCCAAGAGGATGCCCTTTAGACAATAATCCGCCTGAAGGATTGGTTACAACTTTACCGCCGTAGGTGTTGTCGCCATTGCGAATAAACTCTTCTGCTTTGCCTTCTTCACAAAGACGTAGTGCTTCATAAGTTATTAGCTCATTGGAAGTAAAGCAGTCGTGTAGCTCAACAACGTCTACTTCACTTGCGCTGATGCCCGTCGCTTCATAGACGTCATCCGCAGCGCGTTGAGCCATATGATAGCCGACCATATCCATTCGGCTGTCTTCAAAACTGTCAGGCTGGTCTGTTTGCATCGCTTGACCTAAAATCTGCACAGCTTCTGTTAAGCCTTTTTTCTTAGCAAACTCATCTGTGCAAATAACGGCGGCCGCAGCGCCACAAGTTGGTGGGCAGCATTGCAATCTTGTTAAGGGTCCATACTGTGCAGGTGAGGCAAGAACCTCTTCTACCGTGACGGCGTCAGTGAATAGAGCGAAAGGGTTGTTAGCAGCATGTTGACGCGCTTTAACGGAAACCATAGCAAAGACTTCATCAGGAGTTCCGTATTTTTCCTGATATTCAACACCGGCTCCACCAAACATCTGAGCGGCAGGTGGTGCGGGTTTGAAATCTTGTAGTCGCAACATAGTCTCACCGTGAAACTGCATGGCGCTGGCTCTGTCCATGAATTTAGAGCCTAGAGCCCCTTTCTCCATTTTTTCAAATCCTACAACAAGAACGCACTCTGCAGCGCCGGATGAAACGGCTTGGCGTGCAAGGAATAGCGCGCTGGATCCAGTTGAACAGTTACTGTTAACGTTGAAAATGGGAATACCAGTCATGCCTGCTTCATAAACTACGCGATGACCAGAGCAGCTATCGCCATAAACCCAGCCAGTGTAGGCTTGTTCGATTTCATCGTAGTTAACGCCTGCGTCTTCTAGGGCGAGATTAATTGCATCTTTTGCTAGTACGGGATAATCATCCCCGGCACCGGGCTTTTGAAATTTTGTCATGCCTACGCCGATAATATTTACGCGCTTGCTCATGGTAGAGCTCCTTGATGTTAAATTATTGCGGGATATGAAAAGTGCCAGCAGCTGAGATCGTGAGTTTCTCGACCTCAGCTGCTGTAGCAATACTATTGTTTATCGAATACGTACTATGTGTTTTGAAGATTGGCCATGATTGATGCCAATGCTTCAGAAGTTCCAGCAGGGTGATCCGCATCGGTAAAGTCCATGACCTTGTCGAAAACACTTTCAACATCATCACAGTTAAAGTCTTCGCCCAATTTGAATCCTACACCTTTGCTTCGCTCCCAGCGTAAAGCGCCAATCCAGCCAGCGCCGACTTCAAATAACTTTCCGTTAACATCGCTATTTTCATTGGCGAGTTTTAAAACGAGAGGGCTAACATACTCAGGCTTAAGCTGATCGCAAATAGCAGGAGGCATGATGGTCTCTGTTAGACGTGAGCCAGCTATAGGTGCGATTGTATTTGAAAAGATGTTGCGCTTCTTGCCTTCAGCCGCCAACGTTTGAGATAGACCGTGTAGACCTAGTTTTGCCATGCTGTAGTTGGCTTGGCCAAAGTTGCCATAGATTCCGGCAGCGGATGCAGTAAAGATGAATCGACCGTATTCTTGCTCTCGCATATGAGGCCAAGCTGCATGAGAACATTTGTATGCGCCACGAACGTGAACGTTGTAAACAAGATCCCAATCTTCATCAGTCATTTTTTGGAAGCTTTTATCACGCAAGATACCGGCGTTGTTTACCAGTACGTCGATGCGGCCAAAGTTATCCAGTGCTGATTGAACGATCTTGTCGCCATCTTCAACTGAATCATAGTTAGCAACGGCTTCGCCGCCTGCTGCTACGATTTCATCAACGACTTTGTCCGCCGCAGAAGTGCCAGATCCAGCGCCGAATGCGCTACCACCTAAATCATTAACTACGACTTTTGCGCCACGTGAGGCAAATTGTAGTGCGTGACTGCGACCTAGTCCGTTACCTGCACCGGTAACGACGACGACTCGATCATCAAAACGTAATTCAGACATATTCTTTCTCCGTGCTCTATTTTTCAAGAGCGTTAGTGGGTTGTACTTTTGTTTGTTGGTGAATGTTTCTTGTTGTTAAGACTTAATGTTATCAATTCTTAGGTTTATAAACCTAAGTCTCGACCAATAACTTCTTTCATTATTTCGTTAGTTCCAGCAAAAATAGTGGTAATTCTAGCGTCCGTGTAAGCACGGGCAATGGGGTATTCATTCATATACCCATATCCACCGTGGAACTGTACGCATTCGTAAACTACTTTGTTGAGCAAGTCAGTGGTCCAATACTTTGCCATGCACGCTTCTTGTGGCGTAGCCTCGCCCTTTAAGTGTTTCATGGTGAGGTCATCGATGAAGGTTTGTCCGATGGTGATTTCGGTTTTCATTTCTGCCATTTTAAAACGAGTATTTTGGAATTTGCCGATGGGCTTACCAAATGCGTTCCGCTCTTTCACATAATCTAGCGTCAGATCAAATGCGTATTGAGCAGAAGCGATGGCAGCGATAGAGCAAGAGAGTCTTTCTTGAGCAAGCTTTTGCATGAGGTAAATAAAGCCTTGGCCTGGCTTGCCTAGAATATTTTCTTTGGGAATCTCAACGTTCTCAAAAAACAGTTCGGCAGTATCCTGACCTTTCATTCCCATTTTATCGAGGTTGCGTCCGCGATTAAATCCTTCCATGCCACGCTCTACAATACAAAGGGTGATGCCTGCGCCTTCGAGTTGCGCAACAACAATGACGATGTCAGATAAAATACCATTGGTGATAAATGTTTTCGAACCATTCAAGACGTAGTGGCTGCCCTTATCTTCGAGTCGTGTTTTAACAGCTTGAAGATCTGATCCTGTACCGGGCTCTGTCATAGCAATGGCTAAAATAATTTCGCCAGATGCACATTTAGGTAGGTACTTACGTTTTTGCTCATCATTACCGATCGCGTCAATATAGGGAGCGATAATGTCATTGTGTAGGCTTAGCGCAAATCCGGTTTCACCCACTCTAGAGACTTCTTCTATCATGATGGCGGAGTAGCGGAAATCTCTTAGACCGAGTCCGCCGAATTCCTCATCGACGAAGGGGATTAGAAAACCATTTTCACCGGCTTTACGCCACACGTCTCTAGAAACGATGCCGTCTTTCGCCCATTGCTCTGAATTGGGTTTGATTTCTTCTTCACAAAAACGACGGAAATTATCACGGAAAATAACGTGATCTTCTTCAAATAATGCGCGTTCTGCCATGTCGAGACTCCAGTAGCTTATTAAGGGTGGCCACCCTATTTTATGTGGCGTTATTATTAGATTAATGGGCTAAAGCCAACATGACGCAATGTGCCAAATTGATTGACAATATCTATCAGATACAGGGTCAGTGGTTATTATTTTGAATGAAAAGAGGGGTGAAATAACATCAAAAGACGTAATGTTACTTAATTGTCAAAATTTCAAGCATCAATTTCTAATAGGATTGCGGTGTAAAAAGGGTCGCTGGGGGAGGGTGTTGTCTTGCCATTACTGATAGAAGCCCCAATAGCCCTAAAGCAACAGCTAGATAATGTAAAAGCTGAATTCCTATTTAACGAACGCCAATTTCAGTCAGTGTAGTAGTAGGCCACTGTGCGATAACGTTTCAACGCTGCGGGTGTCATGGCTCCTATTTCAAGTCGAAAATTAATCGCTGTTTGATAGTCAATGGCGTCGTGAAAAAGGTGCCATCGACAGGCCGAGCTATTTTCCTCATCATTCTCTTCATCCACTGTTCGACCCCAGTTTTGAGCAAAGGGGGTGGAGTAGGGGGCATCCTTAAAATAAAAAGAGGAGTTAAAGTAGTCTTCCGTGCCGGTGCCAACAATTCGTTCTTCACCATCAATGATGGCATGTTCATCTCCCTCTAGATAACTGAAGCGTGTGCGGCCTCCGATACCGTCGCTGGATTGCCCTTGAAACTGGGCACAAATCCCCACCAGACGCCCTCGTCCCGTGTGTGTGAAAAACGGGTGATAGCCGCCACTATCTGTTGATGCAAGGGTTTCATTATATTGCGTGGACAGATAACCCCATGGTTGTACCGGCGTGTCGTTGGTGCTGAGATAGGCCGTCAACTCCAATGGAATATTCACTGGATTCTCAGAGGATAAGGTAATAACCGCTTGTTGACTGAAGGGCATGGGTAAATCAATATTTAAGGTAATAGTCGAATCATTGTCGTTGGCGCGGGTACTTAAGATGATGTTGCTGACGGTTGGTATTATTTGGGAGCCAGAAAATAAATCCATTAGCTTCAGATCAATACTCTCTGTTTGTTGCTGATCCCAACCTATGGTTAAGTGAAGTTTATTGAGCTCGTCCAAATCTTGTTCGTCAAAGGTCGCACTAAATCGCTGTACGGTCGCCGGTCCAGGGAGTGTCCATATAGTCTGTGCCGTACTACTCAAATCAACTGAATGGGACATCTTAACTAAATCACCGTGGGGCTCAAAGTTCAGTTGGCCGAGATAGTCGATAACCTCGTCTCTGAGTGGAGATTTGGTAGTAGCCACTGGCGTTTCTTGGGCTGTGTTGTTTAATACGGCGTTGATTTGATAGTAGTAGGCCTCGTCAAGAATGAGCATTCGATCTAAAGTTACAATCAACTTTGAGTTAAAGCTAATGGGATAATTCCAAGCGATGAAATTGTCACTGGCTGCGCCAAAGGGATAGGTGAGTTGATCGTTCACTTTTCCTTGGTACATTTCCAACAACTCCATCTGAAAGGCAGGGGTCGTCCGATTGTCTATATATAGGCGGATGGTGCCGGTGGGGACAAGGCCGATCAAACGAGTGATTTGAGTCAGCCACATTCGTGTCATGATGCCGGAACCCTCCCATCTCGCTAAAACGGCGCCTTGGATATAGTCTTCTTCACAGCTTGAATGATCGTAGCGGTGCGGAAGGGACGGAGAGTTAATCGCAATTAGTTTGGCAGGGCGACATTGAAAATGATTCGCATCATAATTCTCCGGCCAGCCGAAAAACCAAGGCATACCCTGTGTAAAAAACTGCTCTAACTTGCCGAGTACCGGTTGGGTTTCATTTGGCCTTTGAGAGCTGCTAGCTTGGAAATAAGATCGATCCTTGAAGACAGGCAACGACTCGAGATGGGTCATCTCCAAAAGGGACTCTTCAGTTGCACTTTCTTCGGGGAAAATATTACGACTGCAGCCAACCTGTAAAATGAGTATCAGACCAAAGGCCAGAGCAAAAATTTTATGAGGAAAGCGATAAGGTAAATTATTTCTTCTGATCATGGGGTCTGTCCTTATACACCGTTACTTTTATACCGAAAAGTGAGAATTCCTCATTATCACTCAGCTGTTTTTAATCTTCAATGTGACACTCATTTCCTATCCAAACACTTTTTTAACACTAAGTAGGCGAGCATAAGCGGTTCACCGAAGAGGGCAAGAGCTACGGAAAAACCATTGCTGCTAATCATGGAGTCGAGTAAACCCTCTTTCATGAGTTGATCATTAATTAGGTATGTCCAGGTGGAGTAGGGTGCTTTTAGATTGTTATCCACTTTATCGAGGACTCCGTTTTTTAATTCAAGTGTTTTGAATTTCGCCAAGACGTGCTTGTCTATAACGGTGTCGATATTGTCAAATAGACGAATAACAATTTTCTTGAATTCATCAATAGGTTGCTTTCCCCCTAGGCGAAAAAGATGAATGCTTGCCTTGGCTTCGGCGATTTCATGCTGGTGCTCTGGCCATGCATCGTCGATGCATTTCAGTAGAATAATTTTACATGTTGCCAATTCTGACCTTCGGCAATCGCTTGCATTCGACCGACAATTTTTAGAATAAGGGGGTTGCTGACAGCGAGGCTGTGTTGGTAGAGATGTGAATAGTTATCGCGAGAGTGAGTTTAGTTTTGACAGCGATTGTTGTCTCGATTATTCGTTTTTTGTAATGATTTATAAGATCGGCAGTATTCAACTGAGAATGAGAACGTAAAGGCAAACTAAGTCGAGGCAAACTCTGTTGTTCGCTATCGGGTAAAGGCTCGATTATTTCAAATCTCTATGATGAGTGATATTTAATCTTCAACATCATAATTGAAGTGATATGGTTCTTTTGTCCTCCAGTATAAAGGCATCAGCGTAATAGGATTCCCGTTGCGTTGGATGCCTTGTGGAAGCCTCTGTGCTATCTATTAAACTATTATTCTAGAAACTGTATACTGTGTATTGATAAAGTCATATACCATTCTGCTTGAGAAATGCATATGACTGTTAGGGTTCCTCTTGTCACTTTGTGTGACGGGTGGTTAGAAACTATGCGTTAGTTGGGAAGATCTAGGACGACAAAAGTAGACAGCTTATGTATCAATCGAAAGAGCCCTTGAATAGTGTGCCGGTGAGACGTGCCATACAATTATTAGAGGGCGCGAAACGTAGCGGCGTTAAGGTAGAGGAATTATTGGAGGAGGTGGGTATTGATCCCGCTTCTGCGTATGAACCCGACGCGAGAGTCGATAAGAAAAAATTCATACACCTTATGCTGACCATCATGAGACGAACAGAGGATGAGTTCATGGGGTTTGGGTTTGGCCGTAAGTCCAAGCCGGGTACGTTTAGTATGATGGCCCATGCCGTGATAAATTGCTCTACACTTGAGAAGGCGCTGCGGCGTAGTTTGAAGTTTTATGAGTTGTTTGATCACCGAGGAAAATCGAAATTAGAGTTTACCGATAAGGACGCCATTTTTACCGTTCCATTGACTGAAGATTCTGAAATTGGTCCTTATTTAGTAGAAGCGATTATTTTTCTCTCGATTCGATTTATGAGTTGGTTGATCGGCCAGCAAATTGTGCCGCGAAAAATTACCGTTGAATTTCCAGAACAAGAGGATGATCATGAATATAAAGAGCTATTCAGTTGTCCTGTTCTCTTTAGCCAATCGGCCAATGAAATAGTCATAGATCGAAAATACTTTGAAATGCCTTTGGTTCAAAATCCTCTTTCACTTTCACGGTTTCTCAAGTCATCTCTGGCTGAGTTAATGGATGGCAATATTCAAAATGCGAGCTTGAATGCACAAATTCGAAATATTATTAGTAAGGAGTTTGGTAATAATTTTCCGGATTTTTCAGTTATCTGTGGCAAATTGAATATGACGCCGCAAACGTTGAGACGTCGTCTAAAGGAGGAGAATACGAGCTATCAAGCAATTAAGGATAGTATTCGTAAAGACGCATCCATTTTTTATTTGTCGAAGCATGAGCTTTCAATTGATGAGATTGCATTGTTGATGGGTTTTTCTGAAGCCAGCTCTTTTCACCGAGCATTTAAGAAATGGACGGGTAAAACCCCGTCGATATACCGCAGTGAGTTGCTCTATACTCAAAGTCAATGAGCTGCATTTCGCTAAGAAACTACAGTTCGAACTAAACAATTAGGAATGAATAATGTCTTCTGACGTCTCCGAGTCTCATGACACCACGGCTCGTTTGCTTATCACCTGTCCGGATAAGCCGGGTATCGTTGCTGCAGTATCTACTTTTTTCTTTAATCATGGCGCGAATATTACGGCCTTGGACCAGTACTCGACTGATCCCGAGGGAGGTACGTTCTTCACGCGTTTAGAATTTCAGACGCCACATCTCAATATTGGGAAATCGGTTTTGATGAAAGCGTTTTCAGAAACCGTCGGGAAACGTTACGACATGGATTGGCGCATTACCTATGCAGCCGATGTAAAGAAAGTCGTTTTGCTAGTCTCCAAGCATGATCATGCTTTGTTGGAATTGTTGTGGCGCTGGTCTCGTGGAGAGTTGGCGGCTGATATATCCATGGTGATAAGCAATCATGAAGATTTAAGGGAGTCGGTGGAAGGCTTCGGGTTGCCCTTTCATCATGTGCCCGTTGCGAAAGATGATAAGCCAGCGGCAGAGCAACAAGTTTTGACATTAATCGAAGATCAAGCCGATCTCGTTGTTCTAGCGCGCTATATGCAAGTGCTGAGTGAGTCGTTTGTGTCACGGTTTGAAAATCAAATTATTAATATTCATCACTCCTTTTTACCGGCTTTTGTTGGAGCAGACCCTTATCAGCAAGCGTACGATAAGGGCGTTAAAATTATTGGCGCTACCTCTCACTATGTGACGAGTGAATTGGATATGGGGCCTATTATCGACCAGAGTATTTTGCGTGTTTCACACCGGGATACGGTGAAAACCTTGAGGGAAAAAGGGAAAGATATTGAACGTAACGTATTGGCCAGGGCCGTACGTTGTCATTTAGAAGATCGTATTATTGTTCACGGAAATAAAACAATAGTATTTGATTAGGTTGGAAAAAAATTGCGGAAGAAAAAGAGGTAGTTGTAAAAAATAGATTATTGCAGGGTATAGGTGACAGCGACACTCCTTCCTTTATCACTGAATTCTAACCCTTGGCAAAGAGATTGGATCAGTGGAATGCCGCGTCCGTAGCTATCATCATCGGTGGCGGGTTCTATGTGTTCATAGTCGAAGCCTTTCCCACTATTGGTAACGGTGATGATAATGAATTTTCTCTCGTTTTGGGGGTGCTCTATTTGTATGGTTACATTTGCCGATTCTAAACCTTTTAGGCGCGTCTCTCTTTCTAAATAATATTCGAGATATCCATCCTCAGTTTGCTTTTGTTTTGAATCTAATTCAAGAATCCCATGTTCCAACGCATTATTAAAAAGCTCAGATAGAATCGTATGTAAGTAATCACGATGTTCGGATAAATTGTTATAACCAGCCATCATTTCAATGAGCTCGTCCACCGGATTAGACATTTGTAGAGCGTTAGCGTCCAGGTGAGAGCTTATTTTCCAGGGTATATTAAAGGCGCCTAATTGATAAGATTCAGTGGTTTCAAATTCGGGTAATGGCTGAGAAATGATACGTACAAGTGTGACATCATCATCGGGTTGTTCTTCCCCCATAAATTGAGTGTGAGTGTCGATGATGCGACTGATATTCCACTCTGGTTTGGTGAGAAGTGTTTCGAGTTTTTCTTCACCAAACATGGTGCCTTCCTTATTGATAGCTTCAGTCAGGCCATCGGTATAGATGAACAGAGAGGAGGTCTCCTCTATTCTTAAAATCTGTACATCGATCTCAAACTCATCCTCCTCTAAAACTCCCAAAGGCATATGATCGGAGCGTACTGTATGACAAATGTCACCCTTTTCGCTGACGATGTAAGCGTCGGGTAAACCTCCTGCCCAAATGGTAAAGTCTCTACCATTTGATTTTTGCTCCACCAGTGTGGCAGCGCAAAACATGGTATCCGGTAATATTTCTAGTAGGGATAGATTAATTGCTTTTGCCATGCCGCTAATACTTCTACCCCATTCCGCTAATTCAAAAAACCGTTGAGATAGAGGGACGGCTCCGATGGCGGCGGGTAGGCCATGTCCGGTAAAGTCGGCCATAAGATAGTACATGCTACCCGTTGGTCCGGGTGCAGCGAGTAGTAAATCCCCACTAAATGTCGTAGCGGGAGATTGATAGTATTCTATGTGCTCGTAATCAGTTCGGTTTCTTCTTAGAGCCGATTGAAATACGTGTTCCGCAACCTGATGTTCATGCTCAATAATATTCTTGTAGTTGGTGAGTTCTTTATTCTTAGTGGTGACCAAATTGTTGAGCTCTAGAATCCGCGAATGGGCTTTTATTTTGGCTTTGAGAATAATTTCATTGAACGGTTTTAACATGAAGTCGTCACCGCCGACGGCCAGGCCTTTAGCGAGTGCTTCGTCATCGGTTACTGCGGTGAGAAAAATGATGGGCATGTAACGCCCTTGAGATTTGGATTTTATGATCTCAGCGGCTTCGAAACCATCCATGATAGGCATCATGATGTCTAATAATATTAATTCTGGATTGTGGTTGTCGAAGCTATTAACAGCTTCTTGACCGTCGCAAGCGAAAAATAGGGTGTGTTCTTCACCCTCAAGGACCCAGCCTAATAGCTCTCTGTTAGCTTCCGAGTCATCTACAATCAGTATTCTCATAGACCGCCCAATTTGTCTGTATTACTGAACCGAAAACTTTTTATCAAATCGTGAAATGGTCAGGATTTTTTTGATTTGTGGTCTCGTGTTGGTAATGCTTATTTTAACGCTATCACCGAGGTGTTTTCGCATGTTGAGCAACATACCTAATGCAGAGCTGTCCATATGCTCTGTTTCTTGTAGGTCAACTACATATTGCATATCGTCGCTAGTGTCGTTACTACTGTCGAGATTGCTGGTGTATGCATCTCTGAAACTTTTGACCTGAGTGAAATCAAATTTACCACTAACACTGATAACAAGTTCGTTGTTATCTTGAGAGAGATTGGAGGATACGGTCATGTTTATTTACCTCAATGTATACTGGAGTGTATCTTTATCTAAATAGTGACAATCTATCTAGATAAAGGATAGTTCCTGATGAAGTATATTTCCTGGTAAAGCCTAAATATTGATGATTAGGAGATATCTTGAAAATGCTTTAACCAAATTACATTGAATTAGCTAGTAATGGGATAACTGTATCCTACGATGATTAATCACAGGATCTAAGCTGGATTTTTAAACTCACTCTTCTAGTGCTTCCCAACGACTATAGGCTTCTTCTAACTCCTTGTTTATTAGAGACAGATTGTTCGTGATCTCAGTGATCGTAGATTGGTCTTGTTGATAAAAACTGGAATCAGCCATAGCGTTTTGAATGTCTTCGACTTTTGATTCTAACGTTTCAATTTTTTTGGTGAGGTTGTCCAATTCCCGCTTATCTTTGTAGCTCAATTTTTTGTTATTTTGGACTGGCGGCTTATTATTGGCAGTGGCCGCCGCGTTGATAGTAGGGTCTTTAGTTCTGGCTTGGGAATGGGTGTTTGTTTTTACTGCGTTATTTTGGATTTGATGCTGCCAATCGTCATAACCTCCTACGAATTCTGAAATTTTTCCTTCGCCCTCAAATACGATGGTACTGGTGACGACATTGTTGAGAAAGGTTCGATCATGACTGACCAACAATAACGTGCCTTTATAGTTAGTGAGTAATTCTTCGAGTAAATCTAAGGTCTCTGCATCTAAGTCGTTAGTAGGTTCGTCCAGAATGAATAGATTAGCCGGTTGAGTAAATAGCTTCGCCAGTAGTAGTCTGTTTTTCTCTCCGCCCGATAAAGAGGAAACAGGTTGTTGTGCTCGAGCAGGTGTAAATAGAAAGTCTTGTAGATACCCAATGACGTGTTTTGGCTGACCATTGACTATGACCTGGTCGCTACCCTCTCCAATATTTTCGCGCACGCTCATGGATTCGTCTAATTGATCGCGTAATTGATCAAAGTAAGCAACGTCTAATTTCGTGCCTTGAGTGACCTTGCCTTTCTGGGGCGTTAATTTGTTAAGAAACGTTTTGAGTAGCGTTGATTTACCGCATCCATTGGGGCCGATAATTCCAATCTTATCCCCTCGCCAAATACGAGTGGAAAAATCATTGATAATCGTTTTTCCGCCTAATTCAACGTGGATTGATTCGGCTTCTATTACTAACTTTCCTGACTTTTCACTTTCATTGGATTGGAGTTTTGCTTTGCCTAATCGATTTCTTCTATCACTATGTTCTGCTCTCAAAGATTTTAATGCCCTGACTCTCCCTTCATTTCGAGTGCGTCGAGCTTTGATACCTTGGCGAATCCAAACTTCTTCAGCGGCTAATTTCTTGTCGAATTTAGCATTGTCAATTTCTTCAACTTCTAACGCATGCTGTTTTTGTTCAAGATAAAGGTCGTATTGTCCTGGCCATTCTGTGAGTTGGCCTCGGTCGAGTTCAACGATACGAGTAGCGATGTTGCCTAAAAAAGAACGATCGTGAGTGATAAAGATGAGGCAGCCTTGGTAGTCTTTAAGGAATTCCTCCAGCCAAATGATGGCTTCTATGTCGAGGTGATTGGTAGGCTCATCCAATAATAATATATCGGGAGAGCTCACCAATGCTTGGGCGATGAGAACGCGCCTTTTCATCCCGCCGGAGAGCCCTTTAAACTCCATGTGGCCGTCGAGATCCATGCGGGAGAGAATCGACTCCACTTGTTGGTATAGGGACCAGCCTTGTTGCGCTTCTAACTCATGTTGTACTTTTTCAAGTTGTAGCATGAGGTCGTCGGTGTAATTGTCGGCCATTTCGTGAGTTAGGTTTTCATATCGTATTAAGAGCTCGCTAATCTCCCCTAGACCTTGAGTGACCAAGCTGAAAATGGTGCCTTCTGAGCCCATGGGGACTTCTTGAGGTAGCTGCTTAATGACGAGGTTTTGGCGACGAATGATTTCACCGCTATCGGGTAATTGCTCTCCGAGTATGACCTTCAGAAGGGTGGACTTTCCAGTGCCGTTGCGTCCAATTAAGCTTATTCGATCGCCGGTATTTACCTGCAGTTGGGCATTGTCTAACAGAGGTTTGTGGCCATAAGCCAAAGTCACATTTTTTACTTGAAGTAATTCCATAAAGCCAGGAGCCTAGTATTAATAAGGGGCTAAAATAAAACTCAGTCCCAACCGCTTGATTGGCGCTTCCTGCGACCTAGTTGCATGAAAGAAAACGCCATGATGCCACCTAAGGCGACAGCCAGCATTCCTGTTGTAATCCCTTCTACATTACGGTCGTGTTTGAGACGTTCATTGTCTGCTACCAGTTCTTCAACCTTAATTTTAAAAAGTTCGTTCTTTTTACGAAGGTCTCTGTTGGATCTGTCTGCTTGTACTGCATTTTTTGATATTTTTTTCAGGCTGTCATATTCGCTATTTAACGTTGAATTGGTGTTTGCGAGCGCAGAATGAGAATTGTTAATTTGGCTGAGTTCGTCCTGGAGTTGGGTAATGATCGTATCTTGTTTCATTTTTTCAGATTCAAGATTCAAGATATTATTTTTGGCTATATCGAGAAGTTCTTTTGATGAGCGTCTATTCGATAAATGCTGTTTGCGCACCCAACCGTCTGTCCCCTTCATCGTGATGACTTTGATCCAGTCGCCGTCAGTGCTGGTTTCTTTGATTTCAAGCATGGTGCCTGGCTTGGGCCAAGCTTTAATTCGATATCCATTAGATGGCCCGCTGCGCATTTCCACTGGGACAGCATCCGAGATGTATTGAATGTCTTTGGCCTGTGCTGGTGCGATGGTTAAATCGGTGGTGATACTAAATACGATAGTGATTAGGCCAAGTGATATGGCTTTTATGATTTGGCTCATAAATAAATTCCTTGTTGCCTCATGGCGAGTCCCTAGTTTTTAGTCTTCTGAATTTTTAGTTATCTGTCATATTTAACTATCTAGGGTAGTACCTTTTTAAAAGGTTTTACGGTAACTCGCTCATATACTCCTGATTTAATATAGGGGTCGTCATCGGCCCACTGCTGCGCTTCTTTTAGAGAGTTAAATTCAGCAATGACCAAGCTTCCAGTAAAGCCGGCTTCACCGGGTGTTTCACTGTCTATGGCTGGGTGGGGCCCAGCGACAAACAGTCGTCCTTGTGTCGCTAGCGTTTTTAATCGGCCAACGTGATCTGGCCTCGCCAAGGTTCTTTTTTCTAAGCTATTCTCGATGTCTTGGCTGATGATGGCGTATAACATTTAATCGGAGTCCTTGTTGTCGTTAACACTCTCACTTTCATTTTGCTTCATGTAGCGGAATAGGTATGAAAATAGAGCGATCATTCCCGCAAGATTGAGTCCTGTTAACCCCACAAGTTTGAAGGTGACCCAGGTATCGGTATCGTAATTGAACGCCACATGAAGATTGATGAAGCCTGCAAGAATAAAAAAAAGGCTGGCATAGACATTTAAGAAACCCCATGATTTTTGAGGTACGTTGAGAGTTACTTCTCCCGTGTTCTTCAGCATTCCTTCAATTATTCGTTGCAAAAAATTACGTTTAGCAAATATTTGACTGCCGAGTAGTGCCGCAGCAAATAACCAGTTAACGATGGTGGGTTTCCATTTTAAGAAGCGCTCGTCGTCAAATGCTAAGGTCAGGCCGCCTAACACCACCAGTATTAAAAAGGTGATCCAATGCATGCGTTCTACTTTCTTCCAAATTGACCAGGAAATAGCAATTTGAATTGCCGAGGCACCGATAATTACCATGGTGGCTAACTTGAAATCACGTGTGGAGAAGTAGGCAATGACAAAGGCGATAACGGGTGAAAAATCGAGAAGCTGTTTCATAACTACACTTTAATTTAGTTCGCGCGAAGGGTAAGTCTATCTTTATATGTCTAGTGTGCTCATTGTCCTATATTATAGATCTATTATGTAATTTTTATTGAATTACTAATATTGATTTACGCATTCTTGAACAATGTGCCGATCTGCCGTGATTAGCGAGCTGCAGAATAGTATACAACTTTAGAAGAAAACTAAATTGTTTTCAGAGCCCGAATCAGTGCCTGAAGGGATAGATTAAATAGATCTAATCCTCAGCTTAAGAAAAGAGATTCCATTGATAGTTGACTTACATTGCCATACCACAGCTTCTGATGGTGCCCTGGCTCCTGCGGAGCTTGTTTCTCGTGCCGTGGAGAAAGGGGTGGGTCTACTGGCTATTACTGATCACGATACGGTGAAAGGGTTTGAAGAAGCACAGCTTTCTGCGCTTAAGCATTGTTCAGATGAACACCCTATCAAGTTAATATCCGGGATTGAAATATCGACTCGTTGGGACAATAAAGTGGATATACACGTGGTGGGTCTGGGTTTTGACCCGAAAGATGCCCGTTTATTAGAAAGGCTGGAGACTCAGGAGCATACCCGGCGAGAAAGAGCGGAAGAGATTGTGCAGCGACTCAGTAAGCTGGGATATAGCGGCGCTGACGATTGGTTAGATGAGCAGGGAGTTGTGACACCGGGGCGACCGCATTTTGCCAAATTTTTGGTACAAAAGGGTGCGGTGAAAGACGTAGCATCGGCTTTTAAAAAATATTTAGCCATGGGCAAGCCTGCCTATGTTGCCACTAACTGGTGTTCAGTCGAAGATTCCATTCAATGGATTGCCGATGCCGGTGGAGTTTCGGTATTAGCGCACCCCGGGAAATATAAAATGACCCATACTAAGTTGCGCCGCTTAGCCAGTTGTTTCGCTTCTGCGGGAGGGGATGCGCTTGAGGTAGTGAGTGGGTTACGTCATCGTGACGAAGTGAATCGATTGGCAAAGTTGACTGAAGATTTGGACTTAAAGGCTTCAGTTGGGAGTGATTTTCATCGGCCTGGCGAGGCTTGGCAGGAGTTGGGGAAAATGTCCGTTTTACCGAAAACCTGCCATACCTTGTGGGATCACGCAGGTTTTTTGGAAGAGTGAATTTCAAGGTTTCTCGTTTCGGGGTTAGATTAATTCAGGTTCTATTCATTTCAGATTCAGGGGTTATAAGGTACTATGCCCGGCACTTCACGAGTCGAGAGATCCACTTTTGTACTCCTTATTAAGCATTGGTTGATATGAGTCAATATTTTAGAATTCACCCTGAAAACCCCCAACCTCGTCTTATTAAGCAAGCTGTGGAGTTGATACGAAAAGGCGGGGTAATTATTTACCCTACCGATGCGGCCTATGCAATCGGTTGTCAAATGGGTGAAAAAAATGCGTTGGACCGAATTAAAACAATTCGACAGTTGGGGGATAAGCATAACTTCACTATTATCTGTCGTGATCTGTCGGAATTGGCCACTTACGCGATTGTGGACAATAGTTCTTACCGCCTTTTGAAATCCTTTCTTCCGGGAGCGTATACTTTCTTGCTGAAAGCATCGAAGGATGTTCCGCGGCGGTTGTTGCATCCAAAACGTAAAACGATTGGTATACGCGTGCCCGATTGTAGGATTGCTCTTGCTTTATTAGAGGAGCTAAACGCACCCTTGATTACGTCAACTTTGCATTTGCCGGGAGATGAGTATCCGCTGTCCGACCCTGAAGACATAAAAACGTTTATGGAGCCCAAGGTGGATCTGATTGTTGATGGCGGCTACGGGGGGCTCGAGTTGACAACTGTTGTGGATTTGGTCGAAGGCTACCCCGAAATATTACGCGTAGGCCTAGGCGATCCTAATATGTTGACATGACTTACTGGCGTTTCTTCGCCGGCATCATTTGGAATAATCCGTAACTCAGTATCCTCATGTCGATGGCATGGTTCCTAGATTTAGATCGAGATACGATTCCTGAATACTGCTGTAGGATCTATTTGAGAGGTGGGCATTAGGGGGCCGGATAACCATAAGGGGAGTTCTGGATTCTACCCGGGATAAATCGCTATAATAACGCCTTAAACAAATATACTATTTAATCCTTAGGAGACAATTTTGAGTTCAGTCGTATCGCATCAGCGGGTACTTTCAGGTATGCGCCCAACTGGCAAATTACACCTAGGTCACTACCACGGTGTCATTAAAAATTGGATTAAATTGCAACATGAGTACGAGTGTTTCTTGTTTGCTGCAGATTGGCATGCACTGACTACGCATTATGATGACCCTTCCCTAATAGAGCAGGCCACCTGGGATATGGTGATAGATTGGTTGGCTGCGGGAATCAACCCGGGTTCCGCTACTCTTTTTATCCAATCTAAAGTACCTGAACACGCCGAATTACATCTATTGCTTTCGATGATGACACCGCTAGGGTGGCTAGAGCGAGTGCCAAGCTATAAAGATCAGCAAGAGAAGTTAAAAGAAAAAGACTTGGCGACCTATGGTTTTCTGGGTTATCCCTTGCTGCAAAGTGCTGATATTTTAATTTATCGAGCTGGATTGGTGCCTGTGGGTGCGGATCAAGTTGCTCACGTGGAGATGACTCGAGAGTTGGCGCGACGATTCAATCACCTATACGGGCGGGAGCCTGGATATGAAGAGGCCATTGATGCTGCTATAAAAAAGATGGGTAAAAAAGCGGCAAAGCTGTATACTAGTTTGCGTAAAAAATACCAAGAAAAGGGAGATGACGAGGCACTTGAAACGGCAAAAGCGCTAGTCGGCGATCAACAAAATATCCCTCTGAGTGATAAAGAGCGATTATTTGGTAGCCTTGAAGGTGGCGGTAAGGTGATTTTACCTGAGCCTCAAGCGCTATTAACTGAGTCGGCTAAGATGCCAGGTTTAGATGGGGCAAAGATGTCTAAATCTTATAACAATACCATTTCGTTGCGAGAAGAGCCTGAAGAAGTCGAGCGTAAAATTAGGACTATGCCAACAGATCCTGCGCGAGTTAGGTTGACTGATCCTGGTGACCCACAAAAATGCCCCGTTTGGCAATTGCATCAAGTTTATAGTGATGAAAAAACCCGTGTTTGGATTCAGGAAGGGTGTAAGAGTGCGGGCATTGGCTGTCTTGAGTGTAAGAAGCCCGTGATTAATGCCATTCAAGAAGAGTTAGCTCCTATTCGACAACGCGCGGTAGAGTATGAAAAAGACCCTGAATTGGTGAAGTCTATTGTATTGGAAGGCTGCGACCAAGCTAGAGAAGAGGCTAAACATACTCTAGAGGAAGTGAAATCCGCTATGGGTCTTTCATATCGTTAAGTTTTAGCTATTCTAGTGTTGGTATAGATAGACGGATGTGACGTGTGTGTTTGGGATATCACTTGAATTGTAACCGAGAGAATACGACCGGATGGTAGAAGCGGAAGACTTGGCAATTGATGAAGTGACTTCTCAAGAGGGGGGCGGTCAGGTGGCGGATAATAGTGAAAGTGAAGCCGTTGCTAGGAGTGATTCGCCTCAACAAGAAGAGATGCCCTTCGCTATTGTCTATGGTGAAGCGGTTACTGCGGTACCGCAGGATTTATATATACCACCCGATGCATTAGAGGTTTTTTTAGAGGCATTTGAAGGACCTTTAGACCTGTTATTATATTTAATCAAAAGACAGAATCTAGACATACTCGATGTCCAAGTTTCCGAAATTACGAAGCAATACGTTGAATATGTAGAATTGATGCGCGCAGCCAATTTTGACTTGGCTGCGGAATACTTGGTTATGGCGGCGTTGCTGGGAGAAATTAAATCTCGCTCCTTATTACCTCGTCCAAAACATGATGAAGGAGAAGAATCAGATCCTCGAGCGGAATTGATTCGACGATTACAAGAGTACGAACGATACAAGCAAGCAGCGGAAGATATTGAAATCATCCCGCGAATAGGGAGGGACTTGTTTCTCGGTACGGCACAAGCGCCCTCGGTTCAAGCTGAGAAACCATTGCCTGATGTCGATTTACGGGAAGTGTTGTTGGCGTTACAGGAAGTTTTGTTACGGGCTGATATGTTTGAGCACCATAAGATAGCGAGAGAAACACTCTCTACTCGTGAAAGGATGTCTCAAGTTTTAGATCAAATTCGTCATCGTCGCTTTGTTCCTTTTGGTGCGCTATTTACCGTGGAAGAGGGTCGTTTAGGCGTAGTCGTTACTTTTTTAGCGATTTTAGAATTAGTGAAAGAGTCATTGATCGAATTAATTCAGACAGAGGCGTACGCCCCTATACATGTTCGTGCGAGAGAGGATGCCCTTTCTGAGTCCGAGTCGGCTGTTGCGATGGAGGAGGAGTTGTCTGGCATCGTTGAGGATGACGATACTTACGAGCTGAGTGAACTGCAACAAGAAGAAGTTCGAGCGCAAAAAGAGTTGGAAGACTTGTCGATACCGGATGACTTTTCTATTTTAAGTGAGCGTGATGATGCCGCTAATACCGAAGAAGATGAAGTGGCGGTTGAATTGCTCGAAAACCGAAATAAAGATGCTTTCAAACCTTAACTAGAGATGTGTGTTGAGTGCTATGGCTGTTGAAAAAGAGCAACTTAAAAAAATAGTAGAAGGCGCCTTATTTGCGTCGGATAAACCGCTTACTGTTGATAACCTGGCGCGGCTTTTTTTTGAAGGTGATCTTGATTCTAAAAAGGATATAAGTGAAGCGATAGAGGAATTGCAAGGCGAGTACGACAGTCGTGGAGTTGAGTTGAAGGAGGTGTCTTCGGGGTTTCGTTTTCAAGTGCGAACAGAAGTCGGTGAATGGGTGAGTCGTCTTTGGGATGAGAAGCCACCGCGATATTCTAGAGCATTGCTCGAAACGCTAGCATTGGTTGCCTACAGACAACCTATTACGCGAGGTGAAATCGAAGGGATTAGGGGAGTGAGTGTCAGTTCTCATATCATGCGGTCTTTGCTGGAGCGGGATTGGGTACGTGTAGTGGGGCATCGAGATGTGCCGGGGCGACCTGCAATGTACGCAACAACTCGAGGCTTTCTTGATTATTTTAATCTTACCAATTTAAATGAGCTTCCGTCCCTCGCTGAAATTCGAGATTTCGATAAGATTAATGAAGAATTGGAATTGTTAGATCATGGTAGTAGTCAAGCTGTATCAACCCATAAAGCGGATGGCGATGTTGCCGATACGACTGATTTAGACGCTAAAGTGAATGATCAAGAAAACGAAATTATAGAAGAAATCAGCGATTCCCTGTCAGAGGATCGTGATAGTAGTAGTTTAGGCTTAACTTTCAAAGAGTTAGCCGATAGGATACCGAATAAGGAACATTCGGAAGAAGATGTGGATACTGTTTCGGAGGAAGCAGAAATACCTACTGATGTCTAGACTGATAGATATAAGACAAAATCTATCTGCTAAGCATCTCAACCTGGATTTAACTGAGTTAATGTCTGAGAAAATACAAAAAGTGCTAGCTCGATGTGGATTGGGTTCCCGACGATCTCTGGAAGAGTGGATCGTTGCTGGCCGAGTTAGTGTTAATGGTACGGTTGCAACTTTAGGTGATCGGGTTAGTCCGGATGATGTACTTCGTGTGGATGGCCGTATTGTGTCATTTAAAGAGGAAAGTGAAATGCGCCGCCGCGTTATTATGTATAACAAAGTGGAAGGAGAGGTTTGTACTCGTACAGATCCTGAGGGTCGCAGCACTGTGTTTGATCACCTGCCGAAATTAAATGGTGAGAGATGGGTTGCTGTCGGTCGGTTGGATATTAATACAACTGGATTGATGCTTTTTACCACTGATGGTGATTTGGCAAACCGAATGATGCATCCTTCCTCGCAGATCGAGCGGGAGTATGCGGTACGAGTTCGAGGTCAGGTAACTGAACAAATGCTTCAAAACCTCACTACAGGTGTTGAGCTAGAAGACGGCAATGTGAAGTTTGACAGCATATTTGATTCCGGTGGCGAAGGCAGTAATCACTGGTATCACGTTGTATTGCGAGAAGGGAAAAAGCGTGAAGTACGTCGTTTGTGGGAATCGCAAGACGTGCAAGTGAGTCGGTTGATTCGAGTGCGGTTTGCTCACGTCGAATTGCCCCGTTCATTGAAGCAAGGGAAGTGGGCTGAACTGGATAGCAAGGATGTAGACAAGATATCAGAATCGGTAGGCGTACCATTAAAAAAACGAACCGGTTTATATGGGCGACAGAAGATGCGCACGGTTAGGCAGGAAGAAAAAGAAAAACGTAGCGGATATCTGCGCCGTCGTCGAAACTGAACGTACCCACGTTAAAGCTAAAACTAAATTCAGCATGTAATGCAGAGAAAAGTCGTAATCTAATCGGCGTAGCAGACTAGATTACGACCATTCGATTTGGCTGTATAAAGTGCTTCGTCAGCTTTTTCAAGTAGTTCTTCAGCATTGTTATTGGATAGCGTGGCACAGCCAATACTGACGGTTACCGGTATTGGCCTCTGGCCAGTTTCCTGTACGCAAGATAGCTTTTCTATCGCAGCTCTAATTCGCTCAGAGATAACTTTAGCGCCTTTTTTATCAGTTTTACTCAATAACACGACAAACTCTTCACCGCCATATCGAAAGGTCATATCCGCACAGCGGCTTCTATTTTGAATTTCCTTTGCAACCTGCTTTAGTACCCTGTCTCCAGTAGTGTGGCCGTATTGATCGTTAACGTTTTTGAAATGATCCAAATCGATGATCAACAATGATAGCGGTTGGTCGTAGCGTCTCGATAATTCAACTTCTCTGTCCAGTGATGTGTTTAGCGATAATCTATTGCCCGCGCCAGTCAACGCATCCGTGAGAGCGGAGTTCATCGCTTCGCGATATTTGAGTGCATTTCGAATTGGGTAAATCGCTGTGCACATTAGCAATTCTAGGGTATCAATTTCAGCATCAGTAAAGCGAGTTCTGCGAGTAAAGACTAATTCACCTAAGTGGTCATCTTGCGTGCGTAGGCGATAGGTGCAATTGTGTCGTTTCCTTTCCCCTAGATTGATCTGCACATCGGAAGCTGTGTTCTGATAGTGACAACTTCCTATTTCAATTATGGATGAGACTTCTTTTCTAAAAAGAGAGAGTAATTCATTTAGGTCTAAGGAAGTTTGCAAAAGGGCGTAAAGGTGATTTCTAGTGTCTTCGACCGTTCTTGTCGTCCCCTTTTCGAATTGAGGTTGGTTGAATGTCGATGCGGCGCTCAAGTGAGGCATATGACCTGTGATTGATTTATTTTTTGAAGCAGAGCGATTTTTTTGTTGTACAGCAATATTTGAAGCCATCATGCAATCCCTAGAATATCAAAACTCACAAGAAACCTAGCGATTATCATGCCAAAGTAATAGCTGAAGGGGGCGATACAAAATAAGTATAGATGTTTCAATGACTTATTATCGGGTGAAAACTCTATGAGTCTAGATGGTCGAGGGGATGTATACCTTTATCCCCTATTTATGACAGAAAATTGGCTTTTTAATAAGCGCTGGAGAGGTGATAGCGGAAGATGTTGTTGGTTTCTGTAATGCGGTTAATTTTGTCCTTTTGTTCAAATTAGCCATTCAATAACGTAATTTCGAAATCGATGGAAATAGGAGAGGTAGTATTTCTAAAATTGAATTAATGGAGAAATCTGCCTCCCAAGAACTAGGGTCTTCATTGTCTTCAATGTACCCGTAGAGTGCGGCAACAGTTTGCATTCCCGCATTTCTGCCTGATTCGATGTCTCGAAGGTGGTCGCCTACATACAGGCACTTGTCGCTTTTCACTTGAAGTTCTGAAGCTGCAAGATAGAGAGGTTCGGGGTGGGGTTTGGGGTGAGAGACATGGTCGGGGCAGATTAGGGTACCGCACTTTAACCCTAAATCTCGTATAAGAGGTATGGCATAAAGGCTGGGTTTATTGGTCACAATTCCCCAAGGTAATTGCTTTTCCTCTATAGTCGCAATGAGTTTGTCACCGCCTGGGAATAGGCGGGATTTCACAGAGAGATTGTCGGCATAGATGGTAAGAAGACGATCTCGTAGTAAAGCAAAACTCTCGTCGTTCTCATTCAAACCAAAAGCTAAGGTAACCAATGCCCGCGCGCCGTGGGAAACTGTTTTTCGAATGACATCGTCTGCCAGTGGCGCTTTATTTTCTTCTGCTAACAAAAGATTAAGTGATGAAATAAAATCAGGCGCGGTATCAATTAACGTGCCATCCAAATCAAATAAAACCGCATCAAAAAGGGATTTGTCGGTGTTCTTTTGTTGTAACTGGTTTTCATTTATTGGCATAGCTGGTGATACTTCCGCTAAAGGTGAATGATGATTAGATGGGTTTTGTCGCCCAGAGCATATAATTGACGTCTACATCCTTAGACAGTTTGTAAACTTGAGTCAGAGGATTGAAGGTGAGCCCTATCATTTCTTGCAAGTCTAAATCCGCTTCTCGTAACCAGCCAGAAAGTTCCGATGGTCTGATGAAACGTGCATATTCGTGTGTTCCTCTGGGAAGCATATTCAACACATACTCCGCACCAACGATGGCCAGTAAAAACGATTTGGGATTGCGATTGATGGTTGAGAAAAAAAGATTACCGCCCGGCTTTGCTAAATCGTAACAGGCTTTGATAACGGATAATGGATCAGGAACATGTTCGAGCATTTCCAAGCAGGTAACGACATCGAATTCACCAGGGCGCTTTTCGGCGAGCGCCTCTACGGTGGATCGCTCATAGTTTACATTGACTCCGCTTTCGGCCTGATGGATTCGCGCAACAGATAATGGTGCTTCTCCCATATCAATCCCTAGTACCTGCGCTCCACGTTGAGCCATGGCTTCCGATAGGATGCCGCCGCCACAACCCACATCGATGGCTTTTTTCCCTGCAAGTACCGCTCGTTGATCAATGAAATTAGTGCGCAATGGATTGATCTCGTGTAGTGGTTTGAAGTCACCCTTTTTATCCCACCATTGCGAGGCCAAGGCTTCGAACTTAGCAATCTCTGCAGGGTCTACGTTTTGATTTGAATCTGATGAATGGGTGTTATCTGTTTTAGTGCTCATGGCTTTAAACTCTATATTTTTAGACCCAGTATTTTAGACCCTGTATTACAGGTTCAGTATTTCAGGTTCTGTATTATTGACATCTAATCATGCTGGGCGATCTTATCTGCCCAATCTCTTGCGGCTTTTAGTATGCTGCTTTCATCCAAAGTCGTGAGGTGTTGATTGTCGAGCATTCTGCGACCAGCGATCCAGACATCGGTGACTTTGTCGGAATTACATGCGTATACCAATTGCGAAATCACGTGATATACCGGTTGGCACTCTGGTGAGTTCGTAGTGACTGCCACAATATCCGCTTCTTTGCCTACTTCCAAACTCCCCACATGATCATCGATACCCAGTGCTTTGGCTCCATTAAGCGTCGCCATCTTTAATGCTTGTGCTGCGGGTAGTGCCGAGGCATCGCCTGCAACGGCTTTCGCGAGTAACGCAGCGGTGCGCATTTCACTAAACATATCTAAGTCATTGTTGCTGGCAGCACCGTCGGTGCCAAGAGCGACATTGATTCCAGCTTCCATTAGTTTAGCCGTGGGGCAAAACCCGCTCGCCAATTTTAGGTTTGATTCGGGGCAATGAATAACATGAGATCCACTGTCTCTTAATAGTGCCAGATCATTGTCATCGACTTGCGTCATATGGACCGCTTGGAGTCTCGGTGTTAACAGTCCGAGATCGTGGAGTCGTTGGATTGGTCGCTTGCCTGTTGCGTTTTTGGCGTCTTCTACTTCATCCTGTGTTTCGTGTAAATGTATTTGAATAGTGCCGTCCATTTCTTCCGCCAAGGTTTGAATTCGGCTAAGGGGTTGGTCGGATACGGTGTAAGGAGCGTGCGGGCCGAAATTCACATTGATTAAAGGATGGTTACGATAGTCGTCGTGTAGCTGGATGCCCTTATGTATGTACTCATCGGCATTCTGTGCCCAAGCGGAGGGAAAATCTAAAATGGGAACGGAGATGTTAGCTCTGATTCCCGATTCTTGAGCTGCCTTGCCGACGATGTTAGGGAAAAAGTACATGTCGCTAAAACAAGTAGTGCCGCCGCGCAGCATTTCGGCGAAAGCCAGCATGCTGCCATCCCAGACAAACTGTTCGTTTACCCACTTTTCTTCCGCTGGCCAAATATGATGACTCAACCAATCCTTTAGAGTAAGGTCATCCGCCATACCGCGGAATAAAGACATTGCCGCATGAGTATGGGCGTTTATCAGTCCGGGAATGAGGATGTGCTCGCTTAGTTCAGTCACATCCGTGGCGCGGTAGCGTTTTCTGGCAAGTTCTGAATCGAGAATATCGACAATTTTGCCGTCAATAATCGCGATAGAATGGTGCGTCAGTATTCGTTCACTATTCGAATCTTCCACGGGGACGATCCATCGGGCGTGAATTAACGAGTCCACGGTTTCTACTGCTGAATTTCCTACAGAATTTATCTCAGTCATAACCAACATTTTCAGTTAAATAAAGATTCGCAGTATAACGGATCAATGGCCTATGGGTATATTGCCCTATGGTGACCTATAACAATCTATAAAAGTCTTTGAATTCGAACCCTGGGAGATATGCCTTGATCAATACCCGAGTGAAAGCCATTGAGTGGGAGGGGGGGCGTCTTAAACTGCTGGATCAGCGTCTTTTGCCGCAACAAGAAATATACCTGCACATCGATGATGTTCAATCTGTTTTTGATGCCATCCGAGATATGGTGGTGCGGGGTGCGCCGGCTATCGGTATCGTTGCGGCCTATGGGGTGGTCTTGTCTGCTAGAGCGCATTGTTCCGATCAGAGGCAAGATAGTGAAGATGCTAGCTGGTCTGAGAAGATAGGAAAAGATATCGAGTTTCTTCGGCAATCACGTCCTACCGCGATTAATTTATTTTGGGCGTTAGATTGCATGTCAGGCTTGCTATCAAAACTGCATAGAGAAAATGCCGAGAGACAGTTGCTGACGATGGCCAGTCAAATTCATCAAGACGATTGGGATGCAAATAGAGTGATGGGTGGATTGGGGGCGGAGTTAATCGCGAATTCCGATACTCGTCGAACCGCCGTTTTAACGCATTGCAATGCAGGTGCTTTAGCAACGGGAGGATATGGCACGGCTCTCGGTGTGATACGTAGTGGAGTTGAGCAAGGTGTTATTACTAAAGTTTACGCGGATGAGACGCGGCCGTGGTTGCAGGGCGCGAGATTAACCGCTTGGGAGTTGAGTCAGGATAACATCCCCTGCTACTTGTTGGCTGACTCGGCTGCCTCACATATGATGAAACAGGGAGAGATAGGTTGGGTTATCGTAGGTTCAGATCGAATTGCGGCTAACGGAGATGTAGCTAATAAAATAGGGACCTACCAGCTTGCCATTGCTGCTCGGTATCATGGTATTAAATTCATGGTGGTGGCGCCCACTTCTACGATCGATTTAGCTGTTGCAAGTGGCGTGCAGATTCCAATAGAGCAGCGACATTCAGATGAAATAGTGACTTTTTCAGGTGCTAATATTGCACCACCTGAGGTCTCTGCTGTGAACCCAGTATTTGATGTGACCCCTGCAGAATTAGTGGATGCAATTGTGACCGAAAAAGGGGTGGTTGAGTCTCCGTGTTTCGAAGGGATTGCTGCGTTATTTTCATAAATATTGGGGTTTTAGAAGGCTGATTTATGGTAGAATTTCAGGTTTTAATCAGACGTGATTTTGGGATTGTTTCAAACCTAAGAGTCTAGCTGTACGAGAATGTATTTTGTTCACTATAGGCTCCAGTTAGCTCGTTAATTCAATCAATAAATGGGCTGAACCCCATTTATTGATTGAAAAGTAGGCTCGGTATAATTGAGCTGAACTTTTTGAGGTTAATGGTCTACGTTTATTGGGTTTGAACAGGATCGTGAGGTTTGTTGTGAGCTGTATTAAAGAAGTTTATATGGGTCACTGCAGAATATTTTTAGGCATTAGAAGTCCTAAGGTAGATTACACATGGTAGATATCGCCAAAGAAATTGTACCAATCAATATCGAAGATGAATTAAAAGATTCTTATCTGGATTACGCTATGAGCGTGATCGTGGGTAGAGCACTCCCCGATGTTCGTGATGGATTAAAGCCAGTACACCGCCGAGTTTTATATGCGATGGAAGTGCTGGGTAACGATTGGAATAAACCTTACAAGAAGTCCGCTCGTGTTGTTGGTGATGTTATTGGTAAGTACCACCCTCATGGTGATACTGCGGTTTATGACACCATTGTACGTATGGCACAGAAATTTTCTTTGCGCTACATGCTGGTTGACGGCCAAGGGAATTTTGGTTCGATCGATGGTGATAACGCAGCCGCGATGCGGTATACCGAAGTGAGAATGTCCAAGATTGCTCACGAGCTATTGTCTGATCTAGATAAAGAGACCGTTGACTTTGTACCCAATTATGATGGTACAGAGCATATGCCCAGCGTGATGCCGGCTCGTGTTCCCAATTTATTAGTTAACGGCTCTTCGGGTATTGCTGTTGGCATGGCCACCAATATTCCACCGCATAATTTAACGGAAGTCGTGAGCGGGTGTTTGGCGTTGATGGAAAATCCTGAGCTCACCATTGATGATTTGATGCAGTACGTGACGGGGCCAGACTTTCCCACCGCCGCAATAATCAATGGCCGTGCGGGTATCGTTCAAGCGTATCAAACGGGCAGAGGTCGCATTTATATTCGCGCTAGAACGCATATTGAAACAAACGAGAAGAACAAGCGTGAATCGATTATTGTTACCGAAGTGCCTTATCAGCTAAATAAAGCACGCTTGATTGAGAAAATTGCCGAGTTGGTGAAAGACAAAAAGATAGAAGGCATTTCCGAGTTACGAGATGAATCCGATAAAGATGGGATTCGCGTTGTTATTGATTTGCGCAGAGGCGAAGTCGCCGATGTTGTACTGAATAACCTGTATTCCCAGACCCAACTAGAAAGTGTGTTCGGCATCAATATGGTTGCCCTGGTGGATGGGCAGCCGAGACTACTTAATCTCAAAGAAATTCTAGCGGCATTTATCCGCCATCGTCGCGAAGTCGTGACACGTCGAACAGTCTATTTGTTAAGGAAGGCGCGTGAGCGTGGCCATTTGTTGGAAGGCCTTGCCATTGCTTTAAATAATATTGATCCTGTTATTGCTCTCATTAAAGCAAGCCCCACCGCTACAGAAGCGCGAGAACGTTTAATCGATCAGGCTTGGGAGCCGGGTGATGTTTTGCAAATGTTGGAGCGCGCTGGGGGTGGAGACGTATGCAAACCTGATGATCTTCCTGCTCAATTTGGACTGAATGACGGTAAATACTTTTTGTCGCCACAGCAAGCTCAAGCGATTCTCGATTTGCGGCTGCAAAAACTAACCGGCATGGAGCACGATAAGCTCCTGGAAGAATATCAGGAAAAATTAGATGTCATCAAAGAGCTTGGGGTTATCTTGTCTATTCCCGCGCGGTTGATGGAAGTGATACGAGAAGAGTTAGAAGAGATTCGAGATAATTACGGAGACGATCGACGAACTGAAATAACCACCTCCAAACGTGATTTGACTGTAGAAGATCTTATAACTGAAGAGACCATGGTGTTAACTATTTCCCATGGTGGCTATGCCAAGACACAGCCTATCGATACCTATCGTGCTCAAAAGCGAGGAGGTAAGGGGAAGGCTGCCACATCTGTGAAAGATGAAGATTATGTTTCACACCTTATTGTCGCTAGCACCCATGACACCATTCTTTGTTTCACCGATCGCGGAAAAGTGTATTGGTTAAAGGTCTATCAAATACCGCAAGCTGGTCGAACAGCTCGCGGAAAACCCATGGTTAACGTTTTGGCTTTGGATGAGGATGAGCGGATTACGGCTATTTTACCTTATCGTGATTTTGCTGAAGGTAGCTTTATTTTCATGGCGACTTCAAGCGGTACGGTTAAGAAAGTGGCTATCGAAGCCTTCGCAAGACCGCGCACCAGTGGTTTGATCGCTTTGGAATTGGATGGAGATGATTGTCTGGTTGGCGTTGCGATTACTGATGGTGAACAGAATGTAATGTTGTTTACCTCAGAAGGGAAAGGTATTCGTTTTAAAGAATCGGATGTTCGTGCAATGGGACGAACTGCTCGTGGTGTTAGAGGTATTAAAGTCGGCCCAGATTATCGTGTTATCTCTCTTATCATAGAGGAAGAGGGCCGCCAGGTGCTTTCAGCCAGTAGCAATGGTTATGGTAAGCGGACTAGTATTAGTGATTTCTCTGTGCAAGGACGCGGAGGACAAGGCGTTATTGCCATGGTCACTAATGAGCGTAATGGTAAATTGGTAGGCGCTGTTCAAGTTAGTGATACCGATGAAATTATGTTGATTAGCGATCAAGGAACTTTGGTACGAACCAAAGTGGATGACGTGTCAGTCTTGGGCCGAAATACGCAGGGCGTGACGCTAATTCGAGTATCCGAAGATGAGCATCTGGTGGGAGTAGAGCGAATTGAAGAGCCGGAACCTGATGAATTGGCTGCGCTAGATGATTCAGAGCAACCAGATGAAGCGAGTGATGCCGCTAGTGTAACGTCGGAAACGCAGGCGTCATCTGCTGATTCGGTTAATGAGGGAAAACCCGAAGACGAGACGGATGATGATGTAGAGCCTGATAGCGACTCGTAATACGCTAGATAAGGTGATTTATTTTTATTGTTTTGTCCCAATGATTATTTTTGTATTGATATTTTGTATAGGTGATTTAGCCGATGGCTCGAGTTCATAATTTTTGCGCAGGACCCGCTGCGCTTCCCGAAGCAGTATTAAAGCAAGCCCAAGAGGATCTGTTGGATTTTCAGGGGCATGGTCTTTCCGTTATGGAAATGAGCCATCGCAGCAAAGAGATTGTGACTATAGCGGAGCAAGCAGAGCAGGATTTGCGTGATTTGATGGGGATTCCCGACACGTATAAAGTCTTATTCTTACAGGGTGGGGCCAGTTCGCAGTTTTCCATGATTCCTATGAATCTTTTGCGAGGCAAAACTAGCGCTGATTATATCAATACGGGGCAGTGGTCGAAAAAAGCGATTAAGGAAGCGCAACGCTTTTGCAAAGTAAACGTGGTGGCGTCCAGTGAGGAGCAAAGTTTCTCCACCGTGCCTGCTAGGAGTGAATGGAAGTTGAATTCGGATGCGGCCTATTTTCATTACACTCATAATGAAACTATCGGTGGAGTTGAGTTTGATAAAATTCCAAAAGTGGATGTACCGCTGGTAACAGACTTGTCTTCTACTATTCTGTCACGGCCGTTTGATGTGTCTCGATTTGGTTTGATTTACGCTGGTGCACAGAAAAATATCGGGCCTGCTGGTATTACCGTTGTCATTGTTCGAGAAGATTTAATGGGTGCTGCTGCGACTAACAGTGTGCCGAGTATGTTTGATTATAAGACCCATGCAGATAGTGATTCTATGTATAACACTCCACCCACTTTCGCTTGGTATTTAGCTGGATTAGTCTTTAAATGGTTGAAAGCGCAAGGCGGTGTTGAAGCCATGGCGAAGATCAATCAGCGTAAGGCTGACAAACTTTATGGCATGATTGATGGCAGCGGTTTTTACGCGAATCCGGTGGAGCCAATATATCGATCTTGGATGAATGTCCCTTTTACATTAGGGGACGCTTCATTAGATAGCGAGTTTCTGAAGCAAGCGGATTCAAATGGATTTCTCAATTTGAAAGGCCATCGGTCGGTGGGTGGCATGCGGGCCAGTATTTATAATGCGGTACCTGAATCTTCGGTTGATGCGTTAATCGGATTCATGAAAGATTTTGAGCAAAATCATGGATAAAACGAAACAACTCCTATCTCTGCGAACTGAAATTGATGATGTCGATTTACAGATTCACGCGCTACTCAACAAGAGAGCTTCTTTGGCGATCAGTGTTGCTGAAGCCAAAAAACAGGGCAATGAGAATTCAGAGATTGTCTATTACCGGCCTGAGCGAGAAGCGCAAGTTCTCAGGAAAGTCATGGAGCGTAATGAAGGGCCTCTTGACGGAGAAGTGGTAGCTCGTCTATTTCGAGAAATAATGTCGAGTTGTTTGGCCGTTGAACAAAGAATGAAAATTGCCTATTTGGGTCCAGAAGGTACTTTTACCCAAACGGCAGCCTTAAAACATTTTGGTCATTCTGTTGAAGTGGTTGCCTTTAACACCATCGATGAAGTGTTCAGAGAGGTAGAAGCTGGCTCTGCGAATTACGGTGTAGTGCCAGTGGAAAATTCCAGTGAGGGTATGGTGAATCATACTTTGGATTCATTTATGAATTCACCTTTACGGATTTGCGGAGAAGTTGCATTAAGAATTCATCAACATTTTTTGATGAGTGAAAACGGAAAGCCAGAAAATATTACTCGCGTTTATTCTCATCAACAATCTTTAGCGCAATGTAGGAAATGGTTGGATTCCCACTGGCCCAGTGTAGAACGTATTTCTGTGAGTAGTAATGCAGAAGCGGCTAAGCGCACAAAAGGCGAATGGCACTCTGCGGCAATAGCGGGTGATACAGCGGCAGAATTGTACGGCTTGACTAAATTTGCTGAAAATATAGAAGACAGCCCTGATAATACTACGCGTTTTTTGATTATTGGCCAGGAAGAAGTGCCAGCAAGTGATGAGGATAAAACGTCCGTCATCGTTTCTACTAGAAATAGACCGGGAGCCTTGTATCGATTGTTGGCGCCTTTTCAAGAGCTAGATATTAGTTTAACTCGCATCGAAACACGCCCTGATAAAACGGGTACCTGGGCCTATGTCTTTTTCATTGATTTTGAGGGGCATGAGTCAGAGGAGAATATACAAAAAGTGATGGAAAAAATTGCGGAAGAATCTGTGCAGTTAAAGTTGTTGGGGTCTTATCCTAAAGCTGTCCTATAGCCTCCTGATTTAAAAAGTTAGGCTTATTACTATTTATACAGGAGTACCTTCGTGACTTGTGATTATATCTCATTGGCAAACAAGGGTGTCCAGAGTTTAAGCCCCTATCAACCGGGAAAACCCATTGAGGAGTTGGAGCGGGAGTTGGGCATTAGCCATATCGTTAAGCTGGCAAGTAATGAAAACCCCTTAGGGCTAGGTGAAAAAGTACAACAGGCTATCCAAGCAAGCCTTGCCGATATTGGGCGTTATCCCGATGGAAATGGATTTACACTCAAAGAAGCATTAGCGACACATCTGTCATCGGCGTCTCAAAGCATAAGCCTGGATAATATTACACTGGGTAATGGATCTAATGATGTATTAGAGCTGATTGCAAGGGCCTATGTATCGGTCGGTGATGAAGTTATTTTTTCAGAATATACCTTCGCAGTCTATCCCATCGTTACTCAAGCAATTGGTGCAACAGCCGTGGTTATCAAAGCGAAGGATTGGGGTCATGATCTTAAGGCTATAGCTAACGCGATTACTGATAAGACGAAACTCATTTTCATCGCTAATCCTAATAATCCTACGGGAACCTCCTTTGGCGTGGCTGAGTGGGAGAGCTTCATTCAGCAGGTACCTGAAAATGTTATCGTGGTTTTGGACGAAGCTTATTTTGAGTATGTCTCTGGTGGAATAGGTACGGATGGGTTAGATGGAACGGCGTATTTAAAGCAATATAAGAATCTAGTCATTACTCGGACATTTTCTAAAGCCTATGGCTTAGCCTCTTTACGTGTGGGCTATTCCGTGTCAGATCCATCCATCGCCAATGTTCTCAATCGGGTTCGGCAACCCTTTAATGTTAATTCCATGGCTTTAGTAGCGGCAACAGCAGCGCTCAGTGATGGCGATTATTTAGAAAAAAGTCGTCAAGTTAACCGAGAGGGGATGCAGCAATTAACACAAGGTTTCGCTCGGCTAGGTTTGGAATTTATCCCCTCTTCTGGCAATTTCGTGACAGTGAATTTTAAAAAGGAAGCGATGCCCATTTTTGAGTCGTTGTTGAAGCAGGGCGTTATTGTGAGGCCCGTAGCCAATTATGGCATGCCGACATTTTTGCGGGTGAGTATTGGGTTGGCTGAAGGAAATGCTAAATTTTTAGAAGCATTAAGTGCAGTGTTAGCGAATGGTGGATAGACAGGATAAGAATAATGCAAAGGAGCCAAAGATAAAAAAGCTGGTTATCATTGGTTTGGGTTTGATTGGCGGCTCCTTGGCATTGGCTTTGAGGCGCGCGGATTATGTGGGAACGATTGTCGGTTGTAGCCGAAGTCAAAGCACATTAGATAAAGCGCTGCAAATGGGGATGATTGATCAAGGCGAGCTTGATGTGGCAGTGGCTGTGCGTAATGCCGATATGGTAGTGCTTGCGGCGCCAATACTGAGTACCCAAGCACTGTTTGAAAGCATGAAGAATGAACTGTCCGATCACACTATTATTACGGATGCAGGCAGTGTGAAACGGTATGTAGTCGAAGCGGCAAAAAATGTTTTTGGTCACATTCCTCCTCAGCTTGTTCCTGGCCATCCTATTGCGGGTTCTGAAAAAAGTGGTGTGACCGCCGCAGATGTGGGTTTGTATCGGCATCATAATGTGATCTTAACGCCAATGAGCGAAACCGATGAGCAGGCAGTAACAACGGTTAGATTAATGTGGGAATCCGTAGGTGCTAATGTTATTCAAATGGATGTGGATCACCATGATGAAGTGCTAGCAGCGACCAGTCATTTACCTCATTTACTCGCTTTTTCACTTGTGGATACACTAGCCGGCAAGCCTGACAATAAAGAAATTTTCAAATATGCCGCCGGAGGGTTTCGCGATTTTACGCGTATTGCCGCTAGTGACCCTACTATGTGGCACAATATTTTTGTTGCCAATCAAAATGCAACGTTAAAGGTGCTGGATCAATTCAGTACTGGGTTAGCGGAATTAAGAACAGCAATTCAATACAATGATGGTGAGAAAGTGTTGGGAGTTTTTACGAGAGCGAAAGTGGCTCGAGAACATTTCTCCTTGATTTTAGAACATCGAGCCTACGAGAAGCAGCAACAAATTATGAATACGAAAAAAATATCTTTTGTGGTGAAAAACGGCGGATGCTTGAAAGGTGAGATACGGGTTCCTGGCGATAAATCGATTTCTCATCGCTCCATTATGCTGGGTTCCTTGGCTGAAGGTGTGACTGAAGTAGAAGGGTTTCTTGAAGGTGAAGATAGTCTAGCAACGCTGCAAGCTTTTCGTGATATGGGCGTTGTAATTGAGGGCCCTGTGAATGGTCATGTGAAAATATTCGGTGTTGGTTTGCTGGGTTTGCAGCCCCCCCGAGGCCCGCTTTATTTGGGCAATTCCGGTACGTCTATGCGACTTCTGTCGGGATTGTTAGCGCCCCAATCTTTTGATGTGGAGTTATCTGGCGATGAATCCTTGACGAAACGGCCTATGGGGAGAGTCTCCAATCCACTGACGTCGATGGGAGCGAATATCGAAGCGGCTGCCAAAGGCACTCCACCGCTTAAAATAAAAGGCGGGCAAGTATTAAAGGGTATTGACTATGATATGCCCATGGCGAGTGCGCAGGTGAAGTCTTGTGTTTTGCTGGCAGGATTATTTGCCGAAGGAAAGACCTCCGTGACGGAACCTGCGCCTACTCGGGATCATACAGAGCGAATGCTGCGAGGGTTTGGATATCAGGTAGAAACACAGGGCAGTAAAGTCAGTTTGACGGGCGGGGGTACATTGACTGGCACTAGTATAGAAGTCCCTGCCGATATTTCTTCGGCTGCATTTTTTATGGTGGCGGCAAGTATCGCTGAGAATTCTGACATCACCTTAAAGCATGTTGGCATTAATCCCACACGCATTGGAGTCGTGAATATTCTTAAAGCCATGGGGGCGGATATTGAGATCAACAATACCCGTGAAGTGGGCGGGGAGCCGGTAGCTGATATTCGTGTTCGTTCAGCGGCATTAAAAGGTATCCGCATTCCCGAAGATCAAGTACCCCTGGCGATCGATGAGTTTCCCGCATTGTTTATTGCTGCCGCGTGTGCAGAAGGCGAAACAGTATTAACGGGTGCGGAGGAGCTTCGAGTCAAAGAGAGTGACCGGATACAAGTGATGGCAGACGGTCTGGTTGCGCTAGGAGTGGATGCTAAATCCACATTGGATGGTATCGTGATTCAAGGCGGAAAAATTAATGGTGGTGAGGTAGATAGTTACGACGATCACCGCATTGCGATGTCGTTTTCCATTGCTGCTTTAAAATCAGATGGACCTATTCGCATCAATGATTGTGCAAACGTAGCCACGTCATTCCCCAACTTTGTGGAATTGTTGACGACTGCAGGTATGTCTCTAGAGGTTACGGAAATGAATTCCTAGCTTGGTGATAAAAAACGTTAGTAATGAATAAAGTTAGTGATGGATAAAGCTAAAGCTAGCGAAAAGAAAAAAGCAGTATTAAGGAAATAATAATGGCGAAAAGTATAGAGCCTGTCCCCGTCATCACCATCGACGGGCCGAGCGGATCGGGAAAGGGAACGATTGCACAGCTATTGGCAAATAAGCTGGGATGGAATTTATTGGATAGTGGTGCTCTTTACCGGTTGTTAGCGCAATGTTCCATTAACCATGGCGTGGCGCTGGACAACGAAGCATCATTAAAAGTGCTCGCTGAGCACATGGACGTACAATTTATTAGTTCAGATGATGGCCTAAAGATAATTCTGGAAGGTGATGATGTCTCTCGGGATATTCGTACGGAAGAAGTGGGTAAAGCGGCCTCTCAAGTAGCGGCATTACCGCTGGTTCGTGAAGGGTTGCTCAGTCGACAACATGCATTTCAAGAGGCACCCGGATTGGTCGCCGATGGCCGTGATATGGGAACGGTCGTCTTCCCTGAAGCGCCATTGAAAGTGTTCTTGACTGCGAGCGTTGAAGAAAGGGCTCAACGAAGGTATAACCAGTTGAAGGAAAAGGGCTTTAATGATAGCCTTAGCCGCCTTTTGGATGAGATACGTGCCAGGGATGAGCGTGACACTAATCGTAGTGTTGCACCTTTAATTCCTGCTGAAGATGCTATCGTTATTGATAGTACGAAAATGGGCATAGAAGCGGTATTCAACTCAGTGTTGAATAAGAGTATTGAAAGAAAGCTCTACCGTTAAAGTTGTAGCCATCACTTCAGTTGCCTTAGGGTTTTAAGCCTATTAAATTCAATGGGTTATATGATTTTTTATTCTTGCATTCTGTTAGTCAGATGTTAATTCTGACTAACAGAATGCTTTTGTCGTTCGGTAAAGATAAAGGACCAGGTTGTTTTTATCGAACATTTATAGCAATGACCCCATCCCTCTAACCTGGAAGAGGATGGCGAAAAAAGCGTGATCATGCAGTACCGACTCCTAATTGAAGTCATTTAATTAAAGTCAAACGCATAGCGCTTTCACAGAGTGGTAAAACTAATGAGCGAAAGCTTCGCAGATCTCTTTGAAGAGAGTTTAAAAGAACTTGATATGACCCCCGGTTCCATCGTTTCTGGTGTTGTTGTCAACATCGATGATGACTGGGTAACTGTCCATGCTGGTCTAAAATCGGAAGGCGTTATTCCCCGCGAACAATTCCTTAGCGATAGTGGCGAGTTGGAAGTGGCTGTCGGTGATGATATCGACGTAGCCTTAGAAGCAATGGAAGACGGTTGGGGTGAAACCCGTCTTTCTCGTGAAAAAGCGAAGCGAGCAGAAGCTTGGAAGCGATTGGATGCCGCATTTGAAGCCAGCGAAGTGGTCAAAGGTGTGATTAACGGTAAGGTAAAAGGTGGATTCACTGTTGATGTTGAATCTATTCGTGCTTTCTTACCGGGTTCATTAGTTGATATCCGCCCTGTACGAGATACAGCGCATCTAGAAGGTAAAGAGCTTGAATTTAAAGTCATTAAGCTAGATGCCAAGCGTAACAATGTGGTTGTTTCTCGCCGGTCTGTGTTAGAAGCCGAGAACAGCGCTGAACGTGATGCGTTGCTAGAGAATTTACAAGAAGGTATGGAAGTTAAGGGTATCGTTAAGAACTTGACTGACTACGGTGCCTTTGTTGATTTGGGTGGAATCGATGGCCTATTGCATATCACAGATATGGCCTGGAAACGAATTAAGCATCCAAGTGAAATCGTTAATGTTGGTGACGAAATCAGCGTTAAAGTCCTTAAGTTTGATCGTGAACGTAATCGTGTTTCTCTCGGATTGAAGCAATTGGGTGAAGATCCTTGGTTAGAAATCACTAAGCGTTACCCTGAAGGGGCTAAGACTACAGCGACTGTGACTAATCTTACAGATTATGGTTGTTTCGCAGAGATAGAAGAAGGTGTTGAAGGTTTGGTTCACGTTTCTGAAATGGACTGGACTAACAAGAACATTCATCCTTCTAAAGTCGTTAGTATTGGCGAAGAAGTGCCTGTCGTTGTACTTGATATAGATGAAGAACGTCGTCGTATTTCTCTTGGTATCAAGCAATGTAAGACTAATCCTTGGGATGACTTTGCAGAGAAATTCATTAAAGGCGATAAGATTGCAGGAAAAATCAAGTCGATTACTGATTTTGGTGTCTTTATCGGTCTTGACGGTGGCATCGATGGCCTAGTGCATCTATCTGACCTTTCCTGGGATGAGTCTGGCGAAGATGCTGTTCGCGAATATAAGAAAGGTGACGAGCTAGAAACCGTTATTTTGTCTGTTGACCCTGACAGAGAGCGTATCTCCTTAGGTGTTAAGCAATTACAGAATGATCCTTTCTCTAACTATGTCACTGTTAACGAAAAAGGTGCAATCGTCACTGGTAAAGTCAAAGAAGTTGATGCTAAAGCCGCCGTCATCATATTAGATGAAGGTGTTGAAGGTGTTCTTAAAGCTTCTGAGATTAGTCGCGATCGAGTTGAAGATGCGCGTACTCATTTCAAAGATGGCGATGACGTTGAGGCGAAAATTGTCGGTGTTGATCGTAAGAGTCGTATTATTAGCTTGTCCATTAAAGCTAAGGACGTATCCGATGACAAAGAAGCTATTAAGGATCTTCGTAGCCAAGATCAAGCTGAATCGCCTAAGACAATTGGCGACTTAATCAAAGCTCAGATGGAAGGTAAGAGCGACTAGTCCCGTTTCTGAAGATTAGCTGAACTTGCAGGAAAATAGCTAATGTAGTCAAAATCTTGCAAGTCAAAATGTCTAATATCCCCAAACTGGCTATTTGGGGATGCAAAAAAGTGAATATTTAAGTGTAACTGATTGATATTCTACTTATTTGTTTAGAATTTGGTGCTATAGTGAAAAGGATCGTATTTAAAACGGTCACAAACTATATCAAACTCCTTGATTAGACACATATTTGGGGTAGTTTAAAGTTCTTAATGTTAGTGTGGTCACCATCCCTTGGTGGTCGCGAGAGGTTAAGGGAATGGCTTTAACGAAATCCGAGCTAATTGAATTGGTAGCGGAAAAACAAACTCAATTATCAGCAAAAGATGTTGAGCTAGCAGTCAAGACAATGATTGAAGAAATGTCTCAGACTTTAGCCACTGGAGGCAGAATTGAAATAAGAGGGTTTGGTAGTTTTTCTCTGCACTTTCGTGAGCCACGAACCGGACGCAATCCGAAGACGGGTGAAGCGGTAGATTTGCAAGGAAAGTACGTTCCTCATTTCAAGCCAGGCAAAGAGTTAAGAGACCGAGTCAACAGCAGCATGGAGGAAGAGATCAAAATTTCCGGTGTTGTTGCTGAAGCAGGAGAAGGAAGACCGAACATGAGGCAACCGGCGATGCCCTCATCCTCAGAACGGTCTCCAGAGCATGACCGACCTGCTGGATCAATGTCTCGACCCCCTTCATCTGCAGGCTAAACTTGATTTAACATAAAAAAACGGCATGATTACACGATCATGCCGTTTTTTTATGTTTCCAATTATTCGAATTCGAGAATAGAACATCCTAGTTATAAGTAGTTTACGATAGGTTATTAGTTGTCAGCTGTTAGTTTGTTTACGATAAGGTCATTGGTAAATTAGAATTAGGTGCAACAGGTGATTGATTTGAAGGTGTAAAGAAATGAAAATTAAGTTAATAGTTTGGGCTGTGTGTTTTTTAGTTTTTATCGGAGCTCCGGTGGTAGTGCTGGTTTCGGCAAATCACGCTGTTGTCGATGTGAGAACGATTATTGGAGACTTCCCTTCTTTACCGTTAGGGGGGCTGCTAGTTTGGGTATTTGCTAGCGGTTTGTTGTTGGGGTTTATTATCTGCTTGTTGCCCACCGCATTGGAGTTGCGATCATTGAAAAAAGTGAAGAAGCAGCTAAATCAAACGACAGCAGAGCTGGAAAAATTGCGCACCATACCCGTGTAGCGCTCATTCATAGATGTCCCGTTAAATCGTAATCCGGCAGAGAAAAATAAATAATGTCAGATGCATTGTTAGTTTTATTAATCGTTATCTCTATCTCAATTGGGTGGTTGTTGGGCCGTTTCCAAAGGCGCTCACAAAAAGGGACGAAAGATGAGGGTTTAGGTAGCGAGTATTTTCGCGGGCTCAATTATCTTCTTAATGAGCAGCCTGACCAAGCGATCGATATTTTCATAAAAGAACTAGAAGTGAATAGTGAAACCGTTGAAACCCACCTCGCATTAGGCAGTTTATTTCGTCGTCGCGGTGAGGTGGACCGAGCAATAAAAATTCATCAGAATTTGTTAACACGAGATAGCTTAGATCGAACCCAGCAAGAAAATGTCAAACTGGCATTAGCCAGAGACTATCTAACGGCAGGCTTATTGGATCGAGCTGAGCGTTTGTTGCAAGAGCTCGTAGAAGATAATGGCCGAAATGCGAAGCAAGCTCTGCAGTATTTGCTCAGCGTTTTTGAGCAAGAGAAAGAGTGGGGCGATGCCATAATCACAGCAGAGAAACTTTTAGCGTCAGGTGAAGAGGGTATCCTAAAACCTCTCGCACATTATTGCTGTGAGCTAGCAGAGTCTTCTTTGGCGTCTGGCGATGTGAGAGATAGCCGGGTTTATTTACAAAGAGCCCTCCAATATGATCGTGATTGTGTTCGAGCAAGTTTGCTCCAAGGCCAATTGGAGTTTCAGGCAGGCCGATACCAGGACGCGATTCAGGCTCTGAAGAAGGTAAAAGAACAAGATGCTGCCTATGTCACCGAGTCAGTTGAGCCCCTAGGTGAGTGTTATCATCAAATAGGGGAGAGCGAGGGTTTTTTGCAATATTTGAAGTTTTGCCTGGATGATCATCCCGCGATATCGATTGCACTTTTAATGGCAGATAAGGTAAGCCACCTGGAAGGCGAAGCAAAAGGGACGGAGGCCATGACCGCTTTTCTCAAAGAAAGACCTTCGGTGAAAGGGTTTCGGCGATTAATCGATATGCAATTGTCGCGAAGTCAAAATCATGAGGCGAAGGAAAGTCTAACTGTACTACGTACTTTAGCCGAGCAGTTAGAAGAGCATAAACCCGACTATCAGTGCACCAGCTGTGGGTTTAACGGCCATTCTTTACACTGGCTATGCCCTACTTGTAAAAAATGGGGGCATGTCAAACCCTTACATGTCCATCCCTTACATGATAAGCGTGAAACCTAAAAAATGAATTCTGCTGAACTCAATTCTTCTCGATCCAACTCAACCTCAAAAGCGGCCCAGCTAATTGTCGCATTGGATTTTCCTAACCTTAAGTCTACTTTAGATTTGGCCGAGCAACTCGATCCCGCTCTTTGTCGCGTTAAAGTCGGTAAAGAACTCTTCACCCAAGTCGGGCCAGAGGTCATACGCCGATTGCATGATCTAGGGCATGAAATATTCCTAGATCTAAAATTCCATGACATTCCGAACACCGTTGCCAATGCGTGTGCGGCAGCTGCTGACCTGGGCGTATGGATGATCAACGTGCATGCTAGCGGCGGTGGACAAATGATGTCAGCAGCCAAAGAAAAACTAGCCAATCGCAGTAGTGCCCCGCTTTTAATTGCGGTCACTGTACTTACCAGTAGTTCCCAGAAAGAACTCAACGAAATCGGAATTAGCGCTACACTAGAAGAACAAGTGATACGACTTGCCTCATTGACGAGCGAATGTGGTTTAGATGGGGTTGTTTGTTCCGCGCAAGAAGCCAAAGCCCTACGTGCTTTAACCGGGCCAGGGTTTAATCTCATCACGCCAGGAATAAGGCCCGCAGGGTTTGATGCGGGGGACCAAAAACGAGTCTGCACTCCAGCAGAAGCGATCAATAACGGCGCTGATTATATCGTTATTGGGCGGCCCATCACACAAGCCCCTGACCCAGTAGCAGTATTGAAAGAAGTCGTGTCAGGGTTGCCAAAGTAATCCGTTAGTTTTTGAATAATTCTATTCTGAGTTCCTGTTCCTTAAATTGAGTCGTGTCGATGTGTGGACCCAGTAGGATCTAAATTACATCTTATTGGGTCCACACATTTGCATACACTAAACCCGAGGAATTGAAGATGACAAAAAGAATGACCTATTTCAGACTACTAACTGCGATGTTGTTAGGCGCATCGTTTTCAATCAATACATCCTATGCCGATTATCCTGTTCAGGGGAGCCTTTCCCAAGGTAAAGAACCCACGGTAAAGGCAGATGTACTGCAACAAGAACAGCAAGCCAGCAATAAAGTAAACGTGAATAAAGCAGATGCAATGACACTTGCGAAATCACTAAAAGGCGTTGGAGCGAAAAAGGCAGAGGCAATTATCGCATTTCGAAAACTGCACGGACCTTTTTTAACCGCTGAGGAAATGATCCAGGTAAAAGGACTAGGCAAGTCCTTTGTGGCAAAAAACCAGCAACGAATTATATTTGAATGAAGCTGCTCTTGTTTTTATGAGGGACAGTTCTGATGAAATAAACCCATAATCTAAAGATCAAGGCACTGAGCGTAAAATACATCACGCAAGGTAAATGAAGGTGTCTTGATCTCTTTATTTGAGCAATCAATAGTCCCCTTCGTCACATCCCAGAAAGAAATTGTTAAATCCCTTTGAATCCACTTTACGAACTTCCTACCCTGTACTAAAAAGTATATGTGAAACGGTGTTAGACGAAATTAGAATAACGCGACGAAGCCGATATTTGCACATTTTATTATCGGTAAACTTGATAGCAAAGACTATCGATTTCAGGAGTATCGATTTTCAGGAAAGAAGGGATCCACATATGAACTGGTTTGTCGTTAGAACAAAGCCACGTCAAGAGCTCAAAGCTAAACTCAACTTAGAGAACCAAGGATTCACTCACTACCTGCCAGAACTGACACGAGACAACGGAAAAATCGAAGCACTTTTTCCAGGCTATATCTTTATCAAAAACCAAGCAGGCCCCACGCCCTTTGACAAAATACGCAGTACTTACGGTGTTCTCAACTACGTCAGATTCGGTGAATATATCGCGATGTTAACCGATGAAGTCATCGAGGCGATTCGAAACCGAGATGCGAATTCAGTGCAACGTGATATATACCAAGAAAATCAAAAAGTGAGAATCACCGAGGGCCCTTTCAAAGACCTGGAAGCTATTTATCAGTGCCGTAGCGGCAAGGATAGAGTCATACTGCTGTTAAATTTATTGAACTCCAAACAAAGCATCGAAATGCCCGATCGATATGTGAGTTCAGCCTAAAGACCTATCGAGTCCGAGCCACTCAACCCCTCTTTAACCACTGTTCCTCTTTCCCTCACTTAAATAATATTTGAGTGAGGGACCCTTGCGAGACAAACTGATATCACCTCTGTTTTTTTCTGAATATTAATTGAATTTCAAAATTGACAAGCAAAAACAATTAGCTAATATTTAGATGCGTTACAGCGAAGTCCAAACGAAAACGGCAAGACTATACCGTAAAGTTGCAATAATGAAGCTGTAATAATAGATAGAATCTGTAGATCGAACTAGTAGATAGAAATAAGGCAACAACCCCATGAGAGGAAAACATCTTAGGGCGGTAGCGTGCCAAAACCCAAAATATTTTCTTGTAACTATTCTCCCAAATCAACCTCTTAATTTTCGAAGCTATCGGCATATCGAAATCGTATTAAGTCGAGCTAGTCACTAACTGACACCTAACACGCAAAGGATTGCAGAACGCAATGCTGCCACTTTTTTTATTCAATCTGTCTCGTAACAAGAAAAAAATAATTCTTGTTCTGTTTGATCTAGTGGTCCTGCTTTTCGCATTTGGCGTTTCAACTTTTTACTCGTTTGATTGGCAAGGTGACAATGAATACTGGCAAACGGCCTCGCTTTCTTTTCTTGTGCCCCTATTTGTGGCTGTCGCCATACTGTCGGTAGCGGTTTTTTCCGCCTGTGGACTGTACACAACGATGATACGTTATGTCGGAGCGAGTCAGATTTTAAAAATACTATTGGCAGCTTCTACGTCAACGGTGTTTTATCTTGGCTTGTACACCAGTGCGAAGGTGATGAAGGGTAGAGAGTTTTTTATCCCAGAAAGTTCCAATTTTCAAAGTAACCTTTTTCAGTCGGACATTGGTTTATTAGACATTGGTTTATTAGACATTGGTTCATTGGAGATGAGTTCATTGGATGTGGGCTCACTAGATATAGGCTCAGCGGCCCTTTTCGGAATACTAGTTTCATTTGTTCTTGTTGTTTCAAGGCTGCTGATCGCGGAGCTCTACAGTTTTATCACCAACAAATCCTTATTCAGAGTTCTTATCTATGGTGCAGGTAAATCCGGTGTTCAGCTACAACATGCTTTGCAAAATAGTGACCAAATGACGGTAGTCGCTTTAGTTGACGATGATGAATCCCTTCATGGAATCAATGTAAACGGGCTCAAAGTTCACCCCTCTACCAAGCTCGCAACACTCGTTAAGGAAGACAATATAACGCAAGTGCTATTGGCAATGCCTAGGTTAGAGAGAGAAAAACGAAAAAAAATAATCGATAGATTACAAACGATTCCCGTCAAAGTGAAAACCGTTCCAGCACTGGCCGAACTAAATGAAGGGATCAACGAAGGAATGGGTGATGAAAATAAAAAAATCGACCAGCTCAGAGAAATTGGAGTAGAGGATTTATTAGGTCGAGATCCAGTGGAACCGATACACAGTATGCTAGAGGATTGCATAAAGGATAAAGTCGTTTTGGTCACTGGCGCAGGAGGTTCGATAGGTTCTGAGCTGAGCCGCCAAATTATCAACCTTGCCCCCAAACATTTACTACTACTGGATTCCTGTGAATATGGCTTGTATGAAATTGAACGGGAGCTAATAAAAAATGAAGAGCAAAATGAGGAGAAAACAGAGCAAAAGTTAACTGCTCTTCTCGGCTCTGTATTAGATAAAAAAAGACTAAAAGAAATATTCACGACATTCAATGTCGATACCATATACCACGCAGCCGCCTACAAGCACGTTCCCATGGTGGAGCACAATATTATCGCAGGAGTGAGAAATAACGTATTCGGAACATGGCAATGTGCCGAAGCGGCCATCGGGTCTGGCGTCAGTACCTTTGTTCTTGTCTCAACAGACAAAGCCGTTCGCCCAACCAATATAATGGGAGCAACAAAGCGATTAGCGGAGCAGGTATTGCAAGGCCTGGCACAAAAAGTCGATGCACCCAAATACTGCATGGTGAGATTCGGTAACGTCTTAGATTCTTCCGGTTCCGTCGTCCCCTTATTTCGAGAGCAGATCAAAGCGGGTGGACCGGTCACCGTCACCCATCCCGATATCATTCGCTATTTCATGACCGTACCGGAAGCCGCTCAACTCGTTCTTCAAGCAGGAGCGTTAGCCAACAAAGGTGAAGTGTTTGTGCTAGATATGGGCGAGCCAGTAAAAATAGCCGAACTCGCCGAAAAAATGATAAACCTCATGGGGCTAACACTAAAAACAGAAGACTATCCCGATGGTGATATCGAAATAAAATACACCGGATTGAGACCGGGCGAAAAATTGTATGAAGAGTTGTTGGTAGGTGATAACCCTTGGGGGACTGATCATCCCCGTATCCTATGTGCCGAAGAATATAAGCCCTCATGGGAAAGTGTGAAAACGATTTTGAATCAATTAGTCAAAGCATGCGATAGGGGTCATTGCGAAAGCGTGCGCGAACTAATACTAAATAGTGATACAGACTATTCCCCCAATGAAACCATCTCTGATTGGGTGTGGAATAAAAAAATCACTAATCGAAAAGAGGCCAAAAAAGAATCCGAAAAAGATAAGGTAGTTTCCGTCTTCTCATCAGAAAAAGAGAAAACCACCATCGCGCCCTCACTAACCGTCTAACACTATCTTACAAGCAATAATAATCTGACAACCAACAAACCCACACCAAAAATCAAAACCAGAGAATAAGAAATAAGTAAATGATCATCAACCCCTCAAAAAATAAAACCTTTACTAGCAAAGCCTACAACAGGTTTCTATCACTAGCCTCACTATTAGCACTAATTCTACTCGCCTCCAACAGCCTCTGGGCGATCACCCCAACACCCGCTCAAATAGAACAATTCAAAAATCTCAGCCCCACAGACCAAAAAAGGCTAGCAAAACAATTTGGTGTCAGCATACCTGCAGGTGCACTGGTTGGAGCCACTACCACCAAAATGGAAGCACCCATAACGGTGACGCCAAGGCCCACAGAAACAGCAAAACCCGATGAAGCATCAATCACAAAATTTGCTAAGCTAGTCGCTCAGGATGAAAATACTCAAACACCTGTTGCCGATAAAGATCCCGCTGACAAAGATCTTGTAGATAAGGGGCACGCTGATAAAAAACCATTAAGACAATTCGGCTACGACCTCTTCGCAGGCAACCCCTCAACATTCGCCCCCGTAACCGACATCCCCGTCCCCCTAGACTACGTAGTAGGCCCCGGCGATACCGTACTGATTCAACTCTACGGAAAAGAAAGCTCCATTAACGAAGTGACCATCGATCGCCAAGGGATTTTACAATTCCCCAACATCGGCCCCTTAACCATCAATGGCCTAAACTTCAAAGAGCTAAGAGAACGTATTCACGAAATCGTCAGCGAACAGATGATCGGCGTCAAAGCCTCAGTCACCATGGGCGCCTTAAGATCCATTCGAGTATTCGTACTAGGCGAAGCCTACCGACCTGGCTCCTATACCGTCAGCTCCTTATCGACGATTACCAATGCACTCTTTGTCAGTGGCGGTATCACCAAAATTGGTTCTTTGCGCCATATACAGCTCAAGCGCAGAGGCAAGGTGATTTCAGAATTAGACTTGTATGATCTATTGCTACGAGGCGACACCTTAGCGGACGCGCGACTACAGCCAGGTGATGTCTTGTTTATTCCTCCCGTCGGGAAAACAGTTGGCGTCACAGGCGAGGTCAGACGCCCAGCCATCTATGAACTAAATGATGAAAACACCATGGGTGAATTGATGCGTCTTTCAGGAGGCCTACTACCCACTGCATTCCCCAAAGCGTCGAGAGTCGACCGAATTGCTAAAAACGGAGACCGGACCTTTGTCGATGTCGATCTCACGAAAAGAAAAGGCAAAGCCGTTAAAGTGTTTGATGGCGATGTATTACAAATCTACTCTATTTTGGACAAGCTAGAGGGAGCTGTTCTGTTAAGCGGCCACGTGCATCGTCCCGGTGGGTTTAGCTGGAAACCAGGAATGCGTTTTTCAGATGTGGTAGGAGGCTACGATGAACTGCTACCTAACCCCAATACCAATTTCGCACTGATTCAAAGAAAAGTCGGCCCTAGTCGTTTAACGAAAGTACTCAGAGTCAACTTAGCAAAAGCACTCGCTGATACGGCTGGAGTGGAGGATGTCACATTACAGTCCAGGGATGAGATTCAGGTTTTCGGTATGGCGGAGAATCACGCCGATGCCGTGTCGGGTTTAGTTGAACAATTGGAAACGGAAGTGGCCAATGGAGAATACCCGCATGTTGCTACCTTACTCGGCCATGTGAAATTCCCTGGCACTTACCCCATCTATGACGCTATGACGGTGGCAGGTCTAATTGAAAGTGCCGCAGGCTACCTACCAGAGATTAATCGACAAACTGCATTGTTAGTGAAATTGGATGAGGCAAGTGGAGTGACTTCAGTACAGGGACTCGATTTAAGATCGGATATAGACTTAGCGGTACCGATACAATCCAGCGATCAAGTCTTCATCTTTGGATTGAACAGCCCAAGAGAAGATTTACTGTTACCCGTCATTAGGCAATTGAAGTTATCGAATAGCAAACAGCTTATGCCTCAGTATGTCAGCATTGCGGGTCAAGTTCGGTTTCCTGGAGAGTATCCCTTATTCAACGATATGTCTTTGGATTCACTTGTGGAACTAGCGGGCGGTTTTCTCGACAGCGCCTATACCGGTTCGTTAGAGGTTACACGTACGAATCTGGATGCCGAGAATCAGTTTGAACAAGAGCATTTAAGCATTTCATTAGGTGACAAAAGCAAACAAACCGCCTTTCTACTAAAGCCACAAGACAAACTGTTGGTTAAGAGAATAACCAACTGGGGGCGAGAGGTAACCGTAGAGCTGTTGGGAGAAGTGAAATTTCCTGGAGTCTATCCCGTGAGCGCAGGGGAGACGATGGCACAAGTGCTTGAACGGGCAGGCGGTCTCACTAAAGAGGCAGACCCGAAAGCCGCTGTGTTTCTAAGAGAATCGCTCAAAGCGAAAGAGCAAGAAATCATGCACCGCTTCTCGCGACAGATGGAAGCCGATCTTGCGCAGTTAGATAAAAAGGCCGTGTTGCTTGATGATGAGGTCTCCGCCGCTAAGGCTGCGGGTGCTACCTTACTGAATGATTTGAAGAGCACCGAAGCGATCGGCCGGCTAGTTATCGATTTACCGAGCATCATTTTGGGTAAAGAGAAAAAGGATGTGGTGTTAAAGCAAGGGGACCAATTAGTGATCCCTGCTACGCAGCAAGAGGTATCTGTATTAGGCGAGGTACAGTTCCCTACCTCTCACTTGTTTGATTCTCACTTAAGTGGTCGGGACTATATTAGCTTTAGTGGTGGTTATACGCGGAATGCCGATGATAGTAGAACGTATGTGATAAAGCGCGATGGTCAGGTTCGACCGCTTAAGCGGCGTTGGCTATATGTATTTAGTCGGAGCGACAAGGTGCAGCCTGGAGATGCGGTTGTTGTGCCTATGGATATCGATACGGTAGGGCCTTTGGTTTATTGGGGGCAGATTAGTAAGATACTGTTTCAGTTGGCTTCTAGTGGCGCTGCTTTGAAGACTATTGGGGCTTTGTGATAGAGGTAGGAGAAAAAATAGCATCGACAAGAATTTGGAATTTAAGACATGAGTTTGCATGGAGCCGTATTGTAAAGGAGGTGGTATAAACGTGTTCATAAAAGGAGAACCGTTAGACTTGAAGGCTGAGCAGAAATCATCGATATCGGAAGATGAAATTGATTTGCGTGAGTTAGCAATCGCCGTTTGGGAAGGTAAATGGGTGATATTGCCTATATCGATCGCTTTTTTAGTGGTCTCCATTCTTTATGCTTTTTCAGTTCAGGACGAATATAGATCAACGGCACTTTTGGTGCCGGCATCCGCTTCGAGTTCTACGTCACTATCAAAGTTGGCTGGTCAATTTGGTGGTCTAGCCTCTCTAGCGGGAGTGAGTTTGGGCGGAGGTGGTAGCGGAGATAAATCTACTATTGCCATAGAATTGATAAAAACGAGAGGGTTTTTAGAGGTTTTTATTAAAAATAATGGACTTGAGGTTGAGGTGTTTGCAGTTAATGGCTGGGATAAATTAAATAATAAACTGCTTATTGATTCCAGTGTTTATGATGAGGGGACGTCTAGTTGGAAAAAGAAACCGGGGACAGAAAAGGCTGCACCGTCGAGCTGGAAATTGTTTTCTGCAATAGAAAATAGGATTAGTGTCAACCAAGACAAAAAGACAGGGCTTATATTGTTAAGCGTGGAGCACTACTCACCGGTTGTCGCAAAACGCTGGGTTGATTTATTGGTTTTGTCGATAAATAGGCATATTCAAATGCGAGATAGAGAAGAGGCACTAAACAGTATTGAATACTTAAAGACACAAATTGGAAAAACGAGAGTGGCAGAAATGCAAGCGATTTTTTATCAGCTAATTGAGGAGCAAACTAAAACGCTAATGTTAGCGGAGAGTAGTCGTGAATACGTATTTAAAACGTTGAGTCCGGCTATGGTTGCAGAGATCAAGGCGAAGCCTAAGCGAGCACAAATTGTTGTTCTAGGGGGAATGTTTGGGGGGATGTTTTCTGTGATGTGTGTGTTAATTCGGTACTTTGTAAAGGGTAGGCTATCGAGAGAGTCCAGTGCAATTTGAGTTAACATTCTTCAGTAGAAAATCGATGGGTTTGTTATTTTTGTAGTAGATAAAAAAGTTTCGTAGTGCGATTGGTTTGTCAGATATGTAGCTGGTTAATAATAGGGGGCATTTAAGTGGAAAATTTTGCGATGATTGGTGCGGCGGGTTACATTGCTCCAAGGCATATGAAAGCGATAAAAGAAACAGGTAACAACCTCGTTGCTGCACTGGATAAGAGTGACTCGGTAGGTGTTATTGACAGCTATTTTCCTGACACAGAGTTTTTTGTTGAGTATGAACGTTTTGATCGCCATATTGATTTATTGAAGCGTGAAGGAACTCGTGTTGATTATATCAGTATAGCTTCACCCAATTATCTACATGACTCACATATTCGCTTTGCCTTGCGTCAAGGTGCTCACGCTATATGCGAAAAGCCTTTAGTGTTAAACCCACATAATATCGATGCACTAAAAGTGGTCCAAGAAGAAACAGGGAAAAAAATTCACAATATTTTACAGCTTCGTTTGCATCCGAGCATTATAGGATTGAAAGAACAAGTAGCACTCGAAATTACCAAAGATCCCAATAAAGTATTTGACGTTGATTTAACGTATGTTACCAGTAGAGGCAATTGGTATTATGCTTCCTGGAAAGGTGATGATTCAAAGTCTGGTGGTATTGCGACTAATATTGGAGTGCATTTTTACGATATGCTTGGTTGGGTATTTGGCGATATCAAAAAAAATGAAATTCATGTGAAGCAACCTGATGCCAATGCTGGGTATTTGGAATTTGAGCATGCACGCGTTCGGTGGTTTTTGTCGATAAATTCCGATCATTTACCTCCAGAAGTAAAGGCTTCAAGTCAAACAACATACCGTTCGATTATGGTAGACGGCATGGAACTAGAATTCTCGGGAGGATTTAATGATTTACATACAGTGAGCTATCAGCAGATATTAAGTGGTAATGGTTTTAGTTTGGACGAAGCGCGTAAAAGTATTGAAATTGTAAGTGAAATTCGTAATAAGGGTATTACTAATAGACCGAGTGATATGCATCCTTATCTGAATAAGGTACTTCTTTAATGACTGATTATCATGTGCATCAAAGTGCGATTGTTGATGCAGGAGCCACAATTGGTGAAGGATCCAGGATTTGGCATTTTGTTCATGTTTGTGAGGATGCCAAAATTGGAAAGGGGGTCTCGCTGGGCCAAAATGTTTTTGTTGGTAATCGAGTTGTCATTGGCGATAAATGTAAAATCCAAAATAATGTATCCATTTACGATAATGTCTATTTGGAAGATGAAGTTTTTTGTGGGCCCAGTATGGTGTTCACTAATGTGTATAACCCGCGCTCTGGTATTGATCGAAAAGAAGAGTACCGAGACACATTTGTTAGAAAGGGGGCGACCTTAGGTGCGAATTGCACAGTAGTGTGTGGTGTTACTATTGGCGCGTATGCTTTCGTTGGAGCGGGCGCCGTTGTGAATAATGATGTAAAGCCTTATGCATTGATGGTAGGTGTGCCAGCAAAACAAATTGGCTGGATGAGCGAGTTTGGGGAACAGCTTGACTTGAATATAGAAGGTGATGGTGCAGCAAGTTGTGAACATACAGGTGTCGTATATAAGCTTACAGACGGCGAATTAACTAAAGTAGATAGTGAACCGAATTAAAATATTAAACTAATTTAGAAGATTACACCCATGCAGTTTATCGATTTAGCAATGCAGTACCAATACTTAAAAAAAAGAATTGATGCTCGAATAGAACAAGTACTTAGTCACGGTGCATTTATCATGGGGCCGGAAGTGTTCGAGTTAGAGCATCGGTTGGCAGAATATGTTGGTGTAAAGCACGCAATAACCTGTGCCAATGGCACAGACGCTTTGCAACTTAGTTTGATGGTTTTAGGTATAAAACCAGGAGATGCAGTGTTTTGTCCTACATTCACTTTTTTCGCCACAGCTGAAGTGATCGCGTTGGTTGGTGCTACCCCTGTTTTCGTGGATGTTGATAAATCAACTTTTAATATTTGTCCGCTGGACTTGGAAAAACAAATAGAACGGGTGATTGCAGAGGGAAAGTTGAAAGTTAAAGCTATTATCTCCGTAGATTTATTTGGCTTACCTGCTAATTACTCAGAACTTGATCGCATCGCAAAAGAATATGAATTAAAACTAATTGAAGATGCTGCACAAGGTTTCGGTGGTGAACTTAATGGTAAAAAAAGCGGAAGCTTTGGTGATATAGCAACGACTAGCTTCTTCCCGGCGAAACCCCTGGGTTGCTATGGTGATGGTGGAGCAGTTTTTACAGATAGTGATGAGTACGCAGAGTTACTGCGCTCTTTTCGAGTGCATGGTAAAGGGCAGGATAAATACGACAATGTTCGCATTGGTATGAATAGTCGTTTAGATACGATTCAGGCTGCGATACTACTTGAAAAGTTCGCTGAGTTTAGTTTTGAGTTAGATGCTAGAAACAATATTGCATCAGCTTATACCGAAGCGTTAAAAGGTAATTATAGGATTCCAAATATACCGGAAGGGTATTTGAGTAGTTGGGCTCAATATACTCTAGTTTCTGAAAAACGAGACTGCATTATGGCTAAGCTGAAAAGGCAAGAAATACCAACTGCTATTTATTATGGACGTTGTATGCATCAGCAAGCAGCATTTGCTAGCTTGGGCTATAAGGATGGTGATTTCAAAGTCGCAGAGAGCTTGTCTAGATATGTCTTTAGTTTGCCAATGCACCCTTATATGTCTGCTGATCAAATTGACCTTGTAACTCAGGCGTTGGTAACTAATAAGTAAAATTTATAGGAGTGGTTTGATGAATATTTCAGGAAAAAAAATACTCATTATTGGTGGTGCTGGTTTTATAGGAAGTCATGTTGTCGAGGCGCTTCTCAAAACGGATGTTGAGCGGATTGTTATATATGATAATTTTGCTCGAGGTAAACTGGAGTATATTGAGGAGCATCTTAAAGATGAGCGCTGTTCTTTTTATCCAAACGGCGGGGACGTGCGTGAAATAGATATTCTCAATGATGCGATGAACGGTATGGATGGAGTATTTCATTTGGCAGCGATGTGGCTGCTTCACTGTAAGGACTACCCTAGAACCGCGTTTGATGTGAATATCCAAGGCACTTTTAATGTACTAGAGGCTTGTGTAAAAAATAATATAGAGCGCTTGGTTTATTCGTCTTCGGCATCCGTATATGGGGATGCGGTAGAAGTTCCTATGACTGAAGAACACCCTTTTAATAATAAGAATTTTTACGGGGCTAGCAAAATCGCGGGTGAAGCGATGTGCCGTGCTACGTTTGATCGATATGGTTTGGATTATGTGGGTCTACGCTACATGAATGTATATGGTGCTCATCAGGACCAAACAGCAGCGTACACCGGTGTTGTTCCTATTATGCTAAATAAAATTGATGCAAATGAATCCCCTGTTATTAATGGTGATGGTACGCAGGCTTACGATTTTATTTCAGTTCAAGATGTAGCACGTTGCAACGTATTAGCGATGCAGTCAGATGCCACTGATGAGTTTTACAATGTTGGCTCGGGAGTGCAAACCAGTATTAAAGAATTGTGCGACTTGATACTCGATCTTAAGCAGTCTGAGCTAACAGTTACATACAAACCCTATTCCGCAGAGGATGCTCGCCGTATGGTTCAAAATCGAATTGGTTGTCCAAAGAAAGCAAATAGTGATTTGGGCTTCGAATATAAGGACTCCTTAAAAGAAGGCCTTGTTAGCCTAATTACGTGGCGAGAAAATAATAAGGATAAGTTCTAATGGAAGAGCGGAAGATAGCCATTGCGCTGCCGGTTACCGGTGAAGAGGAGTGGTTAGCGGTTAAAGAACCATTAATGTCAGGTTGGATTACTCAAGGCCCTAAAGTTGCACAGTTTGAAAAACAGTTTGCTGAATTGCACGGTGCCAATTACGCCTTAGCTGTTACGTCATGTACGACGGGTCTCCATCTAGCATTAGCTGCAATGGGAGTCGGGCCTGGTGATGAGGTTATTGTCCCTGCTTTCACTTGGATTGCGACTGCTAATGTCGTTTTGTATTGCGGCGCAACACCTGTTTTTGTGGACGTTAGTCGTGACACTTTCAATATGGACCCTGAGCAGATCGCGGCCAAAGTGACGGCAAAAACTAAAGCGATTATTCCTGTCCATTTATTTGGTTTATGTGCAGATATGGATGCAATAAGAGCGGCTATTCCTGATCATGTAAAGGTGCTTGAAGATGCCGCCTGCGCTGCCGGTGCCTTATATAAAACTAGTTATGCGGGAACACTGGGTGATGCGGCGTCATTCTCATTTCATCCTCGTAAGTCTATCACGACGGGTGAGGGTGGTATGGTGACGACAAATGATGGTGAATTAGCTGAACTTATGGACCAGATGAGAAATCACGGTGCGACGATGTCAGAGGAGCAGCGCCATCACGGTCCTAAGCCCTATGTATTACCAGATTTCAATTTGCTCGGTTTTAATTATCGTATGACTGACCTACAGGGTGCGGTTGGCTTGGTTCAGCTGCCGAAGTTGGAGAGTTTTATATTAGAAAGAGCGAAATGGGCAAAATTCTATCGCAAGCAGTTGTGTGATATCGAATGGCTTCGTCTTCCTCAAGAACCGAAAAATGGAACGCATGGTTGGCAATCATTTGTTACATATGTTGATCCTCAAACAGCGCCAATGTCACGTAATAAAATAATGGAACTTTTACAAGAGAAAGGCGTATCTACCAGACCTGGTACACATGCAGTTCACATGTTACGCCTATATAAAGATAAGTACGATATTTCTGAAAATGATTTTCCCGGTGCTAGAGATTGCAATAACTATACAATGGCAATACCACTGCATAACAGAATGACAGAAGAAGATTATCAATACGTCGTAACTAATATTAGGGAGCTAGGCTAGTGTGTGGAATTACCGGCCTTATTCATCTTGATGGGGCTCCCGTGTCACCCCCTGTATTAAAGAAGATGATGGATGCAATTGTTCATAGGGGGCCTGATGATGAAGGGCAGTGGATAGAAAGAAATGTTGGTTTAGGTCATCGAAGGCTATCAATTATTGACCTTTCACCTGCAGGCCATCAGCCGATGATCTCAACTAATCATCGTTACGTCTTGTCTTATAATGGTGAAATATATAATTTTAAAGAACTTCGGATTGAATTAGAATCAATTGGCTATTGGTTTCATTCGAATACTGATACTGAGGTCGTACTGAATGCTCTCGATGCTTGGGGAGTCAAAGCGCTTGACCAGTTTAACGGAATGTTTGCTTTTGCCCTGTGGGATCGGAAAGAACAAAAATTACTTCTTGCACGTGATAGGTACGGTATAAAGCCTCTGTATTATAGCTTTCAGGGGAAAAGCTTCGCGTTTGGATCCGAGCAGAAAGCTATATTAGCTAATTCTAGTTTTGACCGAAGAGTAGATAAGTCCGCATTGCTGGAATATTTCACCTTTCAAAATATTTTTACCGATCGGACATTGCTAGAAGATATAAAAATACTTCCTGCTGGTTACTATGCTCATATTGATTTGAAGTTTCAAAATCCATCACTGATTCAAACCCAATATTGGGATTTTGATTTTCGTGAACCGATAGAAAAAGCTAGCGATGGCGAATATCGAGAAGAGTTAAGTAGGCTATTCCGTCAGTCTGTAGACCGACAGCTTATAACTGATGTTGAACTTGGTTGTTATCTTAGCGGCGGGATGGATTCGGGGTCAATAACAGCAATTGCAGCGCAATCGTATCCTTATATGAAAACATTTACTTGTGGTTTTGACTTGAACTCTGCGTCTGGGATGGAATTGGCTTGTGACGAAAGAGAACGAGCTGAGTACATGTCTTATCATTTTAAGACCGAACATTATGAAATGGTGCTTAAAGCCGGTGATATGGAGCGTGTTCTACCTAAGTTGGCTCGGCATCTTGAAGAGCCTAGGGTAGGACAAAGTTACCCTAATTATTATGCTGCACAATTAGCTTCTCGTTTCGTAAAAGTTGTTCTGTCGGGAACAGGAGGGGACGAGCTATTTGGGGGGTATCCATGGCGTTATTATCGAGCGGTGGTGAATGATAATTTCGAGCACTATATCGATAAATATTATCAGTTTTGGAAAAGGCTTATTCCTAATAGTGAACTCAAGAAAGTTTTTGAACCAATTTGGGAAGAGGTGAAAGATGTTTGGACTAGAGATATCTTTAGGGATGTTTTTAAGCACCATTCTGAAAATTTATACAGACCTGAAGACTACATAAATCATTCTCTATACTTTGAATCAAAGACATTCTTGCATGGACTTTTGATGGTTGAGGATAAATTAAGTATGGCTCATAGTTTGGAGAGTAGGGTCCCATTTTTAGATAATGATCTGGTAGATTTTTCAATGTGTTGTCCTGTCCACCTTAAGCTAAACAATTTGTCAAATGTAGTTCAACTTAACGAAAATGAACCTGGGCACAAAACGAAAAAATATTTTGAAAAAACTAAAGATGGGAAGCAAATATTACGTGATGTAATGCAGGATCTAATCCCCCGAGACATTACTAAAGCAGAGAAACAAGGTTTTTCTGGACCAGATGCAAGTTGGTTTAAGGGGGATAGTATTGATTTTGTTAAACGCCGTTTAATGGATCCGAATGCGTCAATATATAATATGATTGATATTACCAGTACACAAAACCTTATTAACGAACACCTTGAAGGAAAACAAAATCGCAGGTTGATGATTTGGTCTTTACTGTCTATTGAGGAATGGTTTCAGCAATTTATGACAGTCTGACTTTAGTATAATGATAGGGGAGCATCATGCTGGAAACTAAACACTGTCGCGCTATTAGAAAAATAAACCAGAGCATTAAGTCTTTAGATTTGGATTTATCTGGACTTGTTGTTCTGACAGAAGTGGGAAGTAATAATTATCTATACACGCCTCTAATTGCAGCTTTGGCTGGTGCGCATCATGTGTTTGCCTGGACCGGGGATACTCGATATGGGGAAGGTAATAAAATTAAAGAAAATTGCCTAGCGCTAGCCGAAAAACTCGGTATAGAAAATAGAATAACTGTCACTGTGAATAAGAAAAATATTGAACACATCAACTCCGCTAACGTGATCACGAATTCAGGATTTATTAGGCCAATTGATGCTACGTTTCTAAAGTATGTTGATCCCAATAAGTGTGTCATACCGTTAATGTATGAAGCATGGGAGTTGAGGTCTACAGATATAGACATCAATGTGTGTTATCAAAGGTCAATTAGAGTAGCTGGCACATGGGAGAATCATCCAAAAATCGCAGTTTTTGAAGGGGTTGGCCCCTTAGCCATAAAATTATCTATGGAAGCAGGTTATGAGGTATACCAAAATAATATTATTGTCTGGTCTTCAGATGAATTTGGCGATATGGCAAAGACATACTTTGAGAAAATCGAAGCTAAAAGTGTCACAATTACTACGGATACAGAGCACTTATATCATCTAGCCCCTACTGCAGATTTTATATTCTTTTGTGACTATAACGAAACTAAATGCCTAGTGGGTGAAGGTGGCCTAATTGATGTTGATAAACTAGGTAGACTTAATCCTGCCTTAGGGTATGTTCAATTGTATGGAGATATCGATGATAGGTACCTTGAAAATAGAGGGCGAATTATATTTCCTGCTAAGCGCGGAAAACCGAGAGTAATGACAGAGAGTTTGGCTTATTTGGGGGAGCAACCTGTGATTAACTTACAAGTCGCGGGATTTAAGGTCGCGGAATGTCTCAGTAAGGGGATACAGCACGATTTAGTGCAACCAATTTCGGGTATCTAAATATTGAAAAACTTTTAGAGTATAAGGAAACTATGAGAGTAGCATTGATAGGCCGTTCAGAGTTAATGTATGAAACGGCAGTACTTCTTTTAGATAAAGGATTCGATATAACACTTATAATTACATGTAAAGAAGCACCTGAATATAAGATTAAAAACGATGACTTCGCTCAGCTTGCAAAACGAATTGACGCCGCGTATATGTACACTGCTAGCCTAGGAGATTCTGAGAGCTTATCTTTTATTAATAAGTACAATAACTGTGATATAGCTTTAAGTGTCAATTACTCGGGAGTAATCCCCCAGAAAATAATTAATTGTTTTGAATTGGGGATCCTTAATGCCCATGGCGGTGACTTACCGCGATATAGAGGGAACGCTTGTCAAGCATGGGCGATCCTAAATGGAGAGAGTAAAATCGGATTGTGTATCCACAAGATGATTGGTGGTGAGTTAGATAGTGGTGATATTGTAGCGCGAGATTATTTAGAAATAAATATTAACACTAAGATTGGTGAGTGTTATTCATGGATGGAAAAACGTATACCTGAGTTGTTCACTCATGCGGTAAAACAGTTAGTCCAAAATAGATGCTTTGTGCTCGAGACTCAGTCTAAAGAAAAACAAGATGCTCTCAGGTGTTACCCTAGGCGACCCGAGGATGGGCAGATAAACTGGAAGGACTCGGCGATGAATATACATCGGTTGATTAATGCGTCTAGTGAGCCTTTTTTAGGAGCATATGCAGAATATAAAGGGGAGAAAATAATCATTTGGGCATCAGAGCTTGTTTTGGATGATGAGGTTTACTTAGCTGTCCCCGGCCAAATTACTAACTTGAGAGTAGAGGACGACTACATTGTGGTTGCAACAGGAGACGGGAAGCTAAAACTTAAAGATATTGAATACACAGGTGTAAGAACTAAACCAAATAAATTTATTAAAAGTATTAGGCAAAGATTGACATGATTTTCTATATTCACCGCTAGAATTCTAGAAAAAAATTGCAAATAATTAATATGTTATCAGGATTAGAAAAGCATGAAAATTTCCGTATTTACATCAACCTTCAATCGAAAGGAGAAATTAAAAAGGCTAGTAGATTCAATGCTACAGCAATCTTATGCTGATTGGGAATTGTTGGTTGTTGATGATGGCTCAACGGACACAACTTCACAGATGATGAGAGAACTGGCAGACACTCGATTTTCCTACATACGTTTTAATGAAAACTTGGGACATCCAGAAGCACTTTTTAACGCAAATATTGTAGGGAAGCTCGCAGGGGAACTTGTTATATTTATTGGTTCTGATGACTATTTTTGTAAAGACGCATTTGAAAGTATAATTGGTGATTATAGTAAGCTGGATAATAATGTTTGGAAAGTTGGCTATTTATGGAAAGGAGAGGATTCTTTAGATAAGGACTCTGGCACTTTTTCAGGCTATGTTGAAAGAACCTATTCAAGTTTTGAAGTCGTATCCGACACCTATAAGCAAGTTGATTATTTGTTTGTATACCGAAAATGTTATTGGGAAGAATTTAGGAACTTCTTTTTGTCAGCGGAACATTTTTATTCTGCTTTTATGGATGTAGCATTAAAATGTTTATATGTAGAAAAACATTTTCCCAAATATCTAATTGTGGCTGGTTGGGGTGAAGATAATGTTACAAAAGGACTTAATTCAGAGAAATACTTCAAATGGGCCTTAGTTTATAAAAAGTATATCTTTGATAGATATTCTGGAAATATGGCGGCAAACTTTAAAAGAACTTGGCTGTTGTCTTTGATAAGGTCATTATGTTTGCACAAAGGGAATAAGAAAGTAGCCTTGCCATATATTAAGCTACTACTAGCAGACGTTCTGAAAAATGTTGGTAGCTTAGCTAACGCGCTAGTTTTACTTTTTCTGCCTTCAAGTTTGATATTTAAAGCTAAACAACTAATTTTTAAATATAGAAAAACAAGGTGATAAATAAAATGTATAAAGAGGGGTTATATGTCCTTCTATTTTTATTTAGTAAAAACAGAAAAGCATATGCCAGCTCCATTATTATTTTACTAATATCGACGATGCTGGAAAGCACTACTATTTATGCGTTAGCAAAATTTATCCTTTTCCTCTTTGGTAGCGAGGCTATGAGCCCGCTTAGTTTTGTTGATTATTCAATATCTGTGCCGACTGAAATTTTGGGTCTAATTATTATTGCCATGATTAGCCTATCCTCTTTTTTGATGTATTTTTCTAGTAAAATATTCTTTTCGTCCTATGAACGTTTCGAACAAAAATTTACTGCTTGTTTGTTGCCTAGGGCTTATAACTCAATTCTTATAAAGAATCTTGAAAGGGATGCTGTAATAGCAGAAAGCACGACTATCCTAAATAAGTACTCTAGGACAATCTCGGAAGCAAATTATTATTTACGTTATTTTATGGAGTCGATTTCGTATATTGTTGTTTATAGCCTTGTTATTATTATTTTGTCACCGGTTTTAGGCGTCTTATTTATAATTTCTGCATCTGTGGTTACTTTTTTGTCAGGTAAAATAGGTGAAAAAACGAGAGATAATGCATCAGATAATACTCCTTCGGATATTTCGTTAAGTGAACTACTCGCATGGATAATTAAAAATTATAAGTATTTATATTCACGAAAATTAGTCGATTCAGCTTTTTCTAAGTTCGCAGAAAACTCTAAACAGCCAATTACAAAAATGGTCAGCTACTATATCCACGCAGATTTTAAAAAATCTATATCGTCGCCGGCACTAATTATTCTCTTACTTGGGTTTTCGTATGTTATTGCTACTGTATTTAAAGAAAACTTGGAGTCCTTTATTGCTATTTTACTACTTATATATCGTGTACTTCCACGGTTTAGTTATTTGAATAGTCAGGCTATTCAAGTATCGAGGGCATATTTACCGCTTAAAACTATTGCTGGAGTAATAGATGAGGAGCAGAATTCCAAACCTCTATATGTAGATTTTCCCCCTGGAAAGGGGGACATATTACTTGAAGTAAAATTAAGAAATGGATGGAAAATATTAGAACGAGGTAGTGTTTATTGTGTTGTTGGTGATTCAGGTGCTGGCAAAACCACCTTCCTCGACTCCATTATTGGTATAAATAACCATTTTGAAAGTGGGATAAAAAGATTTTATGATAGTGAAAGGATAGCTTATTTTAATCAGGAATTTTGCAGTACTCTTCCGTCAAGCTTGGAAAATCTTAAGTCTGCTTACGGTATTGAAGTGTTTTCTGAGCGGTTCATCGAAGTTGCAAAGGTACTGGGAGTCGATATAAACGATAGCATCCTTGACCGATATTCAGGAGGGGAAAAACAGCGTATTGCACTTGCATGGTTTCTGGCAAAAGATGTTGATGTGTTATTGCTCGATGAGCCTACTAGCGCGCTGGATCAGGATAGTGAAAGTATATTTATAAAACTACTATTGAAAAAGTGCAGGGATGAAGGCGTTTTAGCAATATGTGTTTCGCATAGCAAACGACTTGCACTAAAAGTTGATAACGTCCTGAGTGTTAGTGAAATTGTAAGTGACTAAATGACAAAGAGACTTTCAGTAAATAGTATCTTTTATTTACTTTTTATCAGCTTAGTTCCTCTATCATCATTGGTTTTAATCGTTGGAAATTTTTCGTTGCTTGATCTGGTAATTGTTTTATATACAGTTGCATGGAGAATCAAGTTAAATGGAGAGTACACTGCCTCTTTAACATATCAGCTATCGCTTATTACGGTAACAATAGCTGTTTTTACTATAATTTTGGTTTATGGTGTAACCGAGGAGGCTGTCAAGTCCCTTTCTCAGTTAATATTTATTCTCTTTTTTGTTCCCCTATTTATTCAGTGTTTTTTCGACAAAGTAAGTTTGGACAAATTTCTAAACAGTATTTCGATATTATCAATGCTATTGTCGTTTGCTATTATTATATCCCCTATTATTAGTCATCCATTTGTGAAATTTGACTTGGTCGCAAGATATCAGCCCACAACATCGGGAACTACTGCTATATATATAATTGCTTTTTCATATGTGTCATATCTGTTCTATCAAAGGAAATTGGCGTTCCTCTATTTTTCAGCATATTTGTTGTTTACATTTCTCGCCATCTATTTGACTGGCCAGCGTAGTTTGTTGCTTGGTTTTTTCTTAATACTCACTCCCGTTATTATAAAAAGAGGTGCCATAGTTGGATTAGGTTTTCTTTTTCTTATCATAATTCAACGTTTGTATGTTTCTTTTGATTTTTCATCATCACGGTTGACCGAAAATTTGATCAATGATGCTAGCCGAGTCCAAATAGTAATTGAATTCTTTCAGTCAATTTCAACGGAGCCGATCAATATTTTTGTTGGCTGGGGAGTTGGTGTCTGGAGCTCTGCAATCAATTCACAGGAACCGCACAATAACTTCCTTCATCTTATTTCCGATTATGGGGTGTATGTCGCTATTTCCTATTCAATGATTGTGTATTGCTTTGCTATGGCTTTTCTTCAACCAAGCGTAACGAATAACCGTCTCCTCTATATAATGATTACATTGGGACTAATCCCTTATTATATGGCTCACACATATTCGCTTGAGCGCGGTAATATCCTTCTGTTTATGGTGATCTCATTTTATTTTCTTAAAGGGAAAACAGCACAGTGTGTGGAATAGTTGGATTTGTTTCTAAAAATAGTTCGTTCTTGCATAAACCTTTTCAGCAAAGCTTAGATAGCGCTATTCAATTACAAAATCATCGGGGGCCAGACCGTCAAGCATTTTATATTGATGATAATAACAACGTTGGTTTAGCTCATGCTCGCTTATCTATTCAAGATCTATCGGATGCTGGTAACCAACCTATGCTATCGAGTGATGAGAGATATACTATTGTTTATAATGGGGAAATATATAATTTTATTGAGTTACGAAATGAACTAATCGACTTGGGTTTTAGCTTTTACGGATATTCTGATACCGAGGTGCTATTAGCTCATATCACTCATCATGGTATAAATAAAACACTTGAGAAACTTATAGGTATGTACGCCTTTGCTCTTTATGATAGGCAGGAAAGATCAATAACTTTATGCCGTGATCGAATTGGAGAAAAACCATTATATTACTTATGTAATGAGCAGGGATTGTTTTTTTCATCGGAGTTAAGCAGTATTCGAAAAAATGTGAATACTGACTTTATGATTTGTGGCGATGCATTAAGTCTCTATTTTAAGCACCAATACATCCCTGCACCGTACTCCATATATAGAAACACAAAAAAGCTAGTGGCTGGTGAAGTTGTAACGTTTGATATAGATTCACTAGAATCAACTACTGGGAAATATTGGAGCGTTAAATCTACTTATGAAAATATTCATCCTATATGCACTTTAGCGTCAAAAAAAGAGCTCAAAAGCTTACTGATAGATTCGATTCAAAAGCAGTTAATTGCTGACGTTGATGTTGGGATTCTTCTTTCTGGAGGGGTAGATTCTTCGTTGATTGCAGCTATTTCTAAAAAAGAGTTGGGGAAGAATGTTGAAACATTTACAGTGGGTTTCTCAAATTTAAAATATGATGAAAGCCATTCGGCGAAAACCATAGCAGATTATCTTGGTTTAAAATCTCACGTTGAGATTATTCAAGATAAAGATATTCTCGAATTAGTTAAGAAAATACCTTTTGTATATTCGGAACCATTTGCCGATACTTCATTATTACCAACTATATTAATTAGTAAAATTGCACACAATTCAGTTTCAGTTTGTTTAACTGGCGATGGAGGGGACGAATTGTTCGGGGGTTATACTCGGTATAATATGGCTGATCTTATTTATAGGCATACTAGCTGGATACCTGAGAATATTCGACGTATCAGTGGAGGCATAGCGAATGATTTATATAGCAGTCACTTATCAAAGTGCATGTCAAATAAACCGAGGGAGGCACTATATAAATTTTCAAAAATTATAAGTTATTCTGACGAGTTGGGATTGTATGAAAATATTATTTCACCGTTTAGATCCGAAATAGATAATATATTAAAAGTTAAAAGCGACATATCAATATTTGATACTTTAGATTTGAAAACGGACGGCATCAATTTCCAAGAACTGATGATGCAAATCGATAAAGTTACTTACTTGCCAGAGAATAATTTAACTAAAATAGATCGAGCATCGATGTACAGTAGCGTGGAAGTTAGAGCTCCGTTGCTAGATTACCGAATAGTTTCTTTATCGTCACGGATACAGTCAAATCAAAAGTTCAGTAAAAGTAGAGGCAAATTAATTTTGCGTTCTTTGCAGCATGACTATTTGCCTGAAAACATTATTGAAAATAAGAAAAGAGGATTTACTGTACCTGTAGGGGAATGGTTAAAAGGCCCTTTAAAATCCTGGGCTGAGGAGTTACTTGATAGCCATAATGCGACGATTCAGGAGTTTATCAATATGGATGAGCTTAAATTAATGTATAAAAGTCACTGCAATGGTGACAGAGATTGGAATAACATATTGTGGACTGCGTTTACTTTTATTAATTGGTGTCATTGCTACGAGACCTGATCATGATTGTTGTATTACATATCATAAACGGATTGAATCGGGGGGGGGCTGAACGGATGCTGCTCAAACTTATTACATCCACCCAAAGTAAGAAAGTGAATAATATTATTTTGTCGCTATTGGATAGGGGAGAGTTAGCTGAGGAAATTGAAAGTACTGGGGCGAAAGTTTTCTATTTGGGTTTAGCCAGACCCTCTTTAGGGTATGTCTGGCGCACAATTAAATATATTAGAGAAGTCGATGATATTAAGGTGGTGCAAGGTTGGATGTACCATGCAAATGTTGCATCAACGATTGTCTGGTTATTATTTTTTAATAAGAGAAAACTGATTTTTAATGTAAGGCATTCCTTGCAAGATTGGAAGTTGGAAAGCAAAAAAAGCAAAGTTTCAATTATTATTGGAAAATATTTGTCTGTGTTCGCAGATTACATAATTTATAATTCTTCTAAAGCAAAAAAACAACACGAGGTGTTTGGTTATTGCACTGATAATGCAAGAGTAATCCATAATGGATTTAATGTTTTACCCGTTAGTGAGGGTCTATCATTCAGTGACATGTTTTCGGCAGATATTGTTAAGAAACTAACAACTGATACGGTTTTGGTTGGGAAAGTTGCGCGTTTTCACAAGATGAAGGGCTATGATGTTTTTCTTGATGCGTGTGCAATTATTCAAAAATCTTATCCTAATGTTCTATTTGTTTGTATCGGTCGTGGTACAGATTCAAAAGAATTCGTAGAGACTGTGGCCTCTTTAGGTCTAACTGGAGCTGTTATCATGCTCGGTGAAGTTAGTGATCCTAGGCCTTATGTAAGTTCCTTAGATATTTGTGTTAATGCTTCCCATACTGAAGGGATGCCAAATTCAGTAGGGGAAGCAATGGAAGCTGGGATACCATGTGTAGCTACTAATGTTGGCGATACTAAAGTTTTATTTAGTGATCAGAGTTATATAGTTGAGCCAAAGGATATACGTGGTTTGAGTGAAAAAATAATGAAGTTGATTGAAATGAATTCATGTGAACGAAGGGAAATTGGTCTTAAGAATCGTGAGTTTGTTAAGCAAGGTTTCAATATGAAACAAGTTTTTCAAAAATACCTGGATATATACTAGAAACTGACATGGCAAAATATATTTTAAGGTTGGATGACGCTTGTCATACGATGGATTTATCAAAGTGGTCTAGGGTCGAATCCATTTTAGACAATTATAATATTAGACCAATCGTTGCGGTGGTTCCTAACAATAAGGATAAGAAACTTTTAATAGATACCTATGATAAAGAATTTTGGACAAAAGTAACTAGTTGGGAGCTTAAGGAATGGACGATTGCATTGCATGGCTTTGAACACAAGTACATAACTAAATGCAGCGGATACTTACCATTTAATAAAAAGTCTGAGTTTGCCGGTTTATTACTCGAAGAGCAAAAACGACGAATTAAGTGTGGAGTGCAGATATTTAATGATAATAATTTTGAACCACGTATTTGGGTAGCTCCTTCCCATACCTTTGATCATGACACCTTAATTGCTTTGAAAGAGCATAGTAAGGTGGTGGTAATTAGTGACGGGATTTCATATCGACCATATAAATACCTAGGTTTTATTTGGGTTCCTCAGCAACTTTGGAAATATCATTGGATGCCGTTCGGAGTTTGGACGATCTGTTTACATCCAAATTCTATGTCAGAAAAAGCCATCGAAAATCTCGAAAACATGCTGAGGAAGAAACATAAAAAATTCGTACACATCGATTATGTACTCGAGCATGTTGGGCATAAATCTATATTAGATAGCATTTTTCAATTTGCGTACAGGGTTGTATTTTTTTTAAAAAAACTAGGAGAGTTAATATGACTTCGCTAGTAGTCGTTTTCAAGAAAATCGCGCGAACTTGTCTAATGTGTATTTATCGTTTTGAAAAATGGCATACAAGTCCAGCGGAAAATAGGGACTATGTTAAAAATATAATAGAGATTTTGAATAAAAAAAAGTCAAGGAACAGTGTTGTTGAAATCGGTTGTGGATTGGGAGACATCATAAGAAAAGTAGATTATAAAAAAAAATATTATTTGGATCTTTCGCCAAATGTCCTTGAAGCAGCAAAATTTTTGACTATATTCTCCAAATTCAGGAGTGAGGATTCTTTCTGTGTTTTCGATTTTGTGACAGATTCCTTTCTCCATCCGGTAGATGCCGTGGTTTTGGTTAATTGGATACATAATATTGATCCGGACACCTTGAAAAATAGAATTGACGTGATTGTTAATGACGTTTTGAACGAATCTGGTTTTTTGATATTTGATATCGTTGATGAAAACAGAAATTATCAGTTCAATCACAAAATTTCGGATTTGTTGGTTAGGGAAGACCTTGTTATTAGAGAATATGAATGCAATAAATTTGATAGACGCATTGTGGTTGCTGAAAAAAAATAGCTTTAAAAATATTTTGGTCTTGAACAAGTAAATAGGTTTAATATTCTAAAGACATGTTCTTATATCCACATAACTATTATGCTTTTTTTGATATATGGAGTTACTGCACTTGAATTCTAAAAGAATTGTTTTAGTTGCGAATAGGGGGGTTGCAATTAGGAGTTCACGTTTGAAATTAATTGAACAAATTATTAATAGAGGTTATGAGGTTATAGTCATCACTGCTGATGATGAGCATTCACGTTATTTACGGTCGCTTGGGGTTGAGTTAGTGGTGGCTTGTTTTGATAGGGGTGGGTTCTCTATATGTAATGATATAAGGGTATTTTGGGTGATGTACAAGGCTTATCGTCACTATAAGCCTGAACTAATTCATCACTTTCATGCAAAGCCAGTGATTATGGGGTCAATTGCAGCTCGATTGGCCTGTGGGAGAAAAACTAAGATTGTGAATTCCATTACTGGGTTGGGGCATGCGTTTATATCGGGAGGGTGGGTAAAACGACTCGCTGGATTTGGATATAAGTTAGCATTAGGTATTTCAGACGCTGTAATATTCCAAAATTCGGATGATAGAACATTGTTTATTGACAATAATTGGACAAAAGAAAAATGCTCGCATTTGATTGTTAGTTCAGGGGTTGATATCGATAAATATTCCTTTGTGACTTTTGATTCCAGGCAAAAGAAAGATGAGAGGTTACGGGTTCTAATGGTTGGCCGGCTACTAGGACAAAAAGGTGTAATTGAGTTTATTGAAGCGGCCAAGATTCTCAAGGGGCTATACCCGAATGTTTCATTTGAAATTGCGGGTGAATATGACTTGGTGCACCCGGATGGTATTTCAGAAGAGATTATTCAGGCCTCCGTAGATGCTGGTGCTGTTAAGTACTTAGGGTATGTCTCTAACCTACCTAAGATACTTAAAGAAATAGATGTTTTTGTTTTACCCTCATATAGAGAAGGTGTTCCGAGAGCTGTTTTAGAGGCGTCATCAAACGGGATTCCTTGTGTTGGTGCTGATGTGCCGGGAACCCGAGAGGCTATTGTTGATGGGAAAACCGGTTTTCTAGTTGAAGTCAAAAATGCCGTTGCGCTGGCTGATGCTATTGAAAAGCTATTAGCGTCTTCTTCCATGCGAGAAGTGATGGGGGCTGAGGCAAGGAATATGGTTGTCTCTCAATTTGAACTGGGTGTAATTACGGGTAAGCAGGTAGATGTTTATCAAAAAGTTGGAGCGTTAATTTAGTGGGAATTCTTAATCCAGAAATAGCTTGCCAACCTGTGGTTATTGTCGGTGCTCCTAGATCCGGCACAAATATGCTTCGCGATATTCTAACCCAACTCGATGATGTAAGTACTTGGCCTTGCGATGAAATAAACTATATATGGCGTCACGGAAACGTTTCACATATTTCCGATGAGTTTGTTAGAGAAGATGCAACACCGCAAGTAAAAAAGTATGTAAGGGGAAAGTTCAAAACAATTGCCAATGAGCATAAGGTAGATGTGATTGTTGAAAAAACATGTGCAAATTCTCTTCGAATAGATTTTGTCGATGAGATTCTGCCAGAAGCAAAATATATTTTTATTTGCCGGGATGGTATTGATGCGGTCGGGTCTGCAAAAATACGTTGGACGGCTGAGTTAGATATTAAGTACATACTCGAAAAAGTGAAGTTCGTACCTATTTCTGATTTACCCTATTACGGGTTTCGGTATTTTGTTAATCGCCTATACCGCATATTTTCCAATAACAAACGGCTCGCGTTTTGGGGGCCGAAGATAAAAGGCATGAGTGTGATTTTGGATGAACATTCTTTAAATGAAGTCTGTGCCTTGCAGTGGGAACGTTGTGTAAACAAAGCTGAAAAATTCTTAGATGTGATGCCCGAAGGTAAGGTAATAAAAGTCAAATACGAAGATTTGATCAGTGATCCGAAAGTAGAAATTAGACGGCTAGTTGAGTTTGTTGGCAAATCTGTAGGTGAGGAAGAGTTAGTTGGGTTTATTAGCGATATTTCAGCTAGTAGTATAGGTAAGGGTCGAAGACAGCTTGGTGAGCAAGAAGTTAATACGCTAACTGGTTTAATAGGAGTGACGCTTGCAAGGCTGGGCTATGAAAACCATTGATGACTCTGCTGTACTCGGTTTAGATGTCGGGCAAAGGTTTTTTAAAAGAGGTTTTGATCTTCTCTTCTCGATGTTAGGTCTGATTTTCTTTTCATGGTTAATTGTTTTTTCTTTTGTGCTAGCTTCTATCGATACGAGATCAATTGGTTTTTTTCTTCAGACTAGGGTTGGGAAAAGCGGTCAGCTATTTAGGGTAATTAAGATCAAAACGATGTGCGCAGTTGATGGCCATAATACAACTGTGACTGCATGTGGTGATCCACGAATTACAAAATTGGGAGCGGTCTTCAGGGAAACTAAAATTGATGAGTTGCCTCAGTTGATGAATGTTTTTTTTGGGGATATGAGCTTTGTTGGCCCTCGCCCAGATGTACCTGGGTTCGCCGATAACCTATCAGGCGATGATCTGATTATTCTTTCCATTCGGCCTGGGATTACAGGCCCTGCAACATTAGAGTATAAAAACGAGGAACAAATATTGGCAGGGAAACAAAACCCAGAAAAGTATAATGCTGAAGTTATTTATCCTGAAAAAGTGAGATTAAATAGGGAATATATAGAAAATTATAGCTTGGTAACCGATATGAAATTAATATATAGAACGGTCTTTCATTGAAAATACATCAGTCATTTCATGTTGTGAAAAGCATCTGATGATGGAACTTCAGGAAATCAAGAATTGAAACATGCCCACTAAGGGCCGGTATAGCTACTGTTGAAATACATTGCACCCCCTGAGTTCGATAATATATGTTCAACAATAAAAAACAGTTGGATACTTAGGGAAAGGTGCTTTTTAGAAAGTAATTTTTAACTAAGTCTATTTTCCTTTTTGAAATACTGATATTTATTTGTAGAATAGGAATTGAATTGTCAGATAAAATAGTTCTTAACCCTTGGCCTCACTTCTCTGAAGAAGAAGCAACGCGTGTTTCACAAGTGTTGCGTTCTAATAAAGTCAACTACTGGGCTGGCCAAGAAGGTCGCGAGTTTGAGAGAGAGTTTGCGCAATACTGCGGCGCTGAATATGCTGTCGCTTTGATGAATGGAACTGTCGCCTTAGAGTTGGCGCTATGTGTGCTTGGTATTGGACCGGGTGATGAGGTGATTGTTACCTCTCGGTCATTCATGGCTTCTGCGTCAGCTATTGTGAGGGTGGGCGCTACACCAGTTTTTGCAGATGTTAATGCTGACTCTCAGAATATCACCAAAGAATCTATCTCCAATGTTTTAACGGATCGAAGTCGGGCTGTGGTTGCCGTTCACTTAGCCGGTTGGCCCTGTGATATGGACTCCATAATTGGATTGGCATCAAAGTTTAAGTTAAAGGTTATCGAGGATTGCGCCCAAGCTCACGGTGCAAAGTATAAAGGAAAGTCTGTCGGCTCTATGGGAGATGTTGCAGCGTGGTCGTTTTGTCAGGATAAAATAATGACCACCGGCGGGGAGGGTGGCATGTTAACAACCAATGATCAGTCTCTATGGAAAAAAGCTTGGTCTTTCAAAGATCATGGGAAGTCTTGGGATGCCGTGTATAATCAAGAGCATCCTCCAGGTTTCAGATGGCTCCATAAATCAATTGGTACTAATTGGCGAATGACGGAAATGCAAGCGGCGATTGGGCGTATTCAAATACAAAAAATGCCAGAGTGGCACGAAAAGAGAACCTCCAACGCACTGTCTTTATTAGATACTTGTATGAAATATCCTCGTGCTTTAAGAGTTCCGACGGTGCCAAGCGATATAGAGCATGCGTGGTATAAATGTTATGTGTTTATTGTTCAAGAGGGTTTGAAGCCTGAATGGTCAAGAGATCGCATAATGGCGGAAATAAACACATTAGGCATCCCTTGTTTTTCAGGTTCATGCTCCGAAATGTATCTTGAATCTGCATTTGAGGGGACGACTAGTGTACCTAATCAGCGGTTATCCATCGCTCGGGAGCTTGGAGAGACAAGCCTTATGTTTTTAGTGCATCCTACATTAAGTAGTAAAGAAATTTCGGCCACTTGTACTGGAATAGAAAAAGTGATGCAAGCAGCATCACTAGCGTGAGATGGTCAAATTTTAATAACTTTCTTTCCTTTATGTGCTAGACGGTTCCAAAACTTTTTGAGTCTGGAGTTGAAATTGATGCCCGCCGTTTTGAAAAAAACCGTCTCCCTTTATAGATTATTTTTCGTAGAACGCAAGATGCTACGATAGACGCCATTTTAGCGTGGGCGGCTTCCCGCTGGTGAACCTCATATTCACTGCTATTATTAGTTCCTACCATCCGCAACAGCTATAAAAAGTAATTTCCAATTGAGTGATTTAAAATGCTTGTTTGAGTTCATGGAATAACATACTCAAACAAGGCTCCACTTTTAACTAAGTGTCAAAGCAGGGAAGCTATGCGTTTACAAGAAATCACGAGTATACCGCGCGGAATGAAACGCGTGATTATGTTAAGTACCGACTTCATCTTATTACCCTCCGCTATCTATATCGCTTACCTAGTAGGAAGATCCAATTTAAACGATATTCTCGTGCCAGGGTTTGCGGGAGTGGCGTTAACCACCTGCCTAATTACCTTCGCGATGTTCGCCTCTCTCGGCTTATACCGAGCCGTCATACGTTTCATGGGCGAGAAGGCGGTTATCGTCGTCGTAGAGGGCGTCAGTCTTTCTGCTGGCGTTTTGCTTTTCGCGCAATTTGTTTTCTTCGGGAAAATTGAAGTGCCAGTATTAGTGGCCTATTGGGCTATTTTACTTGTGATGGTCGGTGGTTCTCGTTTTGTCGTTCGTTCTATCATTAACTCCTGGGCCAGAAAACAAAAAGAGCATGTGATTATTTACGGGGCGGGTTCTTCCGGGATGCAATTGGTCAGCGCCTTACGTAAAGGAAGCGAATACGAGCCAGTGGCCATTGTCGATGACAAACGGTCTTTGCAAAAAAGTACGGTTGATGGCATTCGGGTTTCATCCCCTCGTAAACTGATGGCTTTGGTGGAAAAATATAATGTATCTCATGTACTACTGGCCATTCCTTCTGCGTCACAAACACGTCGTGCTGAAATCTTGGCTTTGATAGAGCCGTTACCGGTAAAGGTGCTGACCATACCGGGCTTGGTTGATTTGGTAAGTGGCAAATCGCAGATCGAGGAAGTGCGAGAGGTGGATGTCGAGGAGTTGTTGGGGCGTGATCCCGTTGCACCGGACAAGAAATTGATGGACTCCTGTATCGCGGGGAAATCGGTATTAGTCACGGGAGCAGGGGGGTCCATTGGGTCGGAACTTTGTCGCCAGATTATTCAGTTGAAGCCGAAGCGATTGGTATTGTTAGATGTCTGCGAGTTTGGTCTTTATGCCATTGAACAAGAGGTCGAGTCCAACAAATCTGAAAACGATTTTGAATTTGAATTGATTGCATTACTCGGTAACGTAAAAGACAGTCTACATACCAAAGAGGTTATGACGACTTTTGAAATTCAAACGGTCTATCATGCGGCGGCGTATAAACATGTACCGATGGTGGAGCACAACGTTGTCGAGGGCGTTAAGAATAATGTATTCGGCACTCTTTATGCGGCAGAGGCTGCCAGAGCGAGTGATGTTGAAACTTTTGTGTTGGTTTCAACAGATAAGGCGGTGAGGCCCACCAGTGTGATGGGAGCGACTAAGCGTTTAGCCGAGTTGATCTTGCAAGGTTTATCTCAACTGACCGGTGATACGACTTTTTGTATGGTTCGGTTCGGAAATGTTCTTGGCTCTTCCGGTTCGGTTGTGCCTTTGTTTCGTGAACAGATTAAAAAGGGTGGACCGGTGACGGTGACACATCCTGAGATCATTCGTTATTTTATGACTATCCCGGAAGCCGCACAGTTGGTGATACAGGCGAGTGCATTAGCGGAAGGTGGGGATGTGTTTGTTCTGGATATGGGACAAACCGTTAAGATTTCGGAACTCGCGAAAAAGATGATTGGGCTAATGGGCTTGGAGTTAAAAACTGATGAAAACCCAGAGGGTGATATTGAAATTCAATATTCGGGTCTACGTCCTGGAGAAAAACTTTTTGAAGAGTTGTTGATTGGAGACAATGTCATTGGTACCGAGCATCCTCGAATTATGCGGGCAGAAGAGATGTCGCTGCCGTGGGAGGATGTCACCGGATTGTTGAGCAGTATTGATGACGCTTGTGAAAAGTTGGATTGTGAAAAAGTGCGAGAGCTACTGATTCGTGCTCATGCAGGCTACGATCCTCATGATGATATTAGTGATTTCGCTTGGTGCGAGGCATCCCGCACAAAAGCATTGAAAGTGGAATCGGCTCAGGTAGTCTCCGTTTTCTCTAAGAAGGAAGAGAAGAGCGGTGTTGCTTAGCGTGTGTTGGTGTTTGGTATTAGTAATTAGTAGTTGGTATTAGCAGTTAAATTAATAATTAGTAGTAGCTCAGTCCCTAACTGTCTGGGTTGTATATTGTTGTAGTCATTTCCCCCCTCTCTGTATTTCTCCTCCTTTACTCATCCCTATTTTTTTCCCGTCATCTCTCTACGCTAGCCAGTGTAAAACGGTTCCTGTAAGCTTGCTTTTTTTGTCTACAAGTTAAGGTGGTTAGTACCATGAGTGAAGCTTCTTTTGTCGTTGATATAAATGAACAGAATTTCAATGAAGTGTTACAGCAATCCATGCAAGTGCCTGTGTTGCTTGATTTTTGGGCTGATTGGTGTGAGCCATGCAAGACGATGACGCCTATATTGGAAAGCTTAGCGGAGGCTTATCAGGGGCAGTTTATTCTCGCCAAGGTCAATGCGGATGAGCAAAAGGCGATTTCTCAGCAATTGGCTGTGCGCAGTCTACCCACTATGAAGTTGGTGGTGAAGGGGCAGTTGGCTGGGGAGTTGGTCGGGGCTCAAACAGAGACAGCGGTGCGTGAGTTGCTGGATCAGGCTATCCCAGGTGGTGCTCCTGTTAGTCCTGGCGAAACCGTTGAGACGCAGTATCAGCTGGCGAAAGCGAATGCGGATATTGATGGCGGTGTCGCAGCGATTATGGCGGCATTGGAAAGTGAGCCGGAAAATAATCAATACAAAGCATGGATGGCTGACTTGCTGATTGACGGTGATCGGATCGACGATGCGAAGTCCGTATTAGGTCAGATGGCAGCGGATGTGAAAGAGCGTATTGGGCCTGCGGCACGGTTACAGTTTCTGGATGCGGCCAGTGAGCTGCCTTCGGAAGAAGAGCTGCTGGCTGTATTGGCAAAAGAGGATAAAAACGTCGAAGCGTTTTTTCAGCTCGGAGTACGCTATTCGTCACAAGGCCGTTTTGATGATGCCTTGTCTAGCTTTATGACCGTAATGCAATTGGATAGCGGTTATGATGATCAGGCGGCGCGTAAATCTTTAGTTAATTTGTTTGAGGTATTGGGTGCTGGTGACGAGAGGGTTAAAAAATACCGACGTCAGATGTTTACGTTGATGCACTAGCAGTAGGTCGTTTCAAATTCTTTCAGGTGTCGATGGTGGTGGTTTGATAGTTTGTATTTCCTCGGTAGGCGGTCAATTGTTGCCACACTGTCGCAACAATTGACCGCAGAGTTAGGTAAGGAATTTAGCGTATCTTTTATTTGTGATGAACAAAATCCCTGAAAGCCAATTCACTAAATTCGTAACGGCCTCTTTGAAAGCTTTCGATTAAAGCAGCATCCTTTAATCGACTTATACTTTTTTGCAGCGAAGATTTTGATATCTCAGGAAGCCCTAAGTTGTTTGCAATGGACTGGCGACCCACTTCAGAAAACAGGTTTTCTTCATCATTGGCAATGTTGATTAACACCTGTTTGTCCAAGGGCTTGAGAGTATCCCACATATTTAAAAAGGCTTGATTCTCTCCGCTACTCATTTTGTATTCTTTTAATGCTTGTTCTATATCTTGTCTTCCGTTGATAAGCATTGCTCTTAGTAGGTCATGAAATTGTGCTGGCACCCTATTCAACGCTGTAAACACTCGAATGCTAGGCGCTAGTTTAATCGTCTTTCCTGAAGCCTGTTTAAAAGCACCTAACATATGATTGACAAATTCTGATCCCAGTTCAGGTAAATCAAGTTGGTGACTAAAGTTAAACAACGGCGCTTTTTGCTTTTTAAACATTTTTAAAAGCCCTTCTCTGGATGAACCAGTGAACACGACACAAACTTTACCTTTATTAGTATCAAGCAAGGTACGAAGAGCCGCTACAAAGGTTTCATCTTGTTCTCTTATGGCGAGTTGTTGAACCTCATCCAGTAGGAGTAACACTTTCTTTTTTCCTCTACAAAGTTTTACGAATTCCTCTTTAATTTCTTTGATATTAACATCCGATTCTTTTGGAGCACCATGACTGGTGGCTTCAACAAAAGTGCCTCCAACGCCAATTCGCGCTTTCACTGTGGTTTGATCTTGTGAATTACTGGATATTGCGTCCAGAAAAACCGCTTTAGGGTTGCTTTTATCCATCCAAAACGAGGCATAGCGAACGTCATATCCCCTTTTTTTTGCTAGAGGCCATAAATCCTCTAATAGCAATTCCGTTTTACCCATCCGGCGAGGAGCAAAAACGGTTATTGCATGGGTTGATTCACTGCTAAACAAATCGATAATGGTTTGAGCAATGTCAGAACGAGAATAGTGCCAGTTGATTTTCGCTTTCACTTAAGTATCCTCTATATCTCTTGTATAGATACAGTATACCTTCTAGGGATACTCTGGTATACCTCAGCTTCCGAAAATGATTTAGCATTCACCCTATCATCATTTCTTTTGGCTAATAAAGACCTTGATTTATGGCTAATTACCGGCTAATTTAAGGCTATGTCCTGGATTCCACAATACACTATAAGCAATAAACTTCTCCTGACTATCCGAGAAATCGGAGAGTCTATCGGTGAGATTAAATCACTTCGTTTTACTGATGCGGCTTTGGCAAAGTTGGAGTTAAGCGCCAGAGAATTGTCATCCTATGCGTCGACGAGTATAGAGGGTAATCCATTACCGCTGACTGATGTAAAGCGGTTGTTGAAAACTAGTAAAGAAAGTATTCGTGATACTGAGCGAGAGGTGCTTAATTACAATGGCGCCTTACAAACACTGTTTAAATCTGTCCGCCAAAACCACTTTATATTGAACGTGAAAACACTGGAGCAAGTTCAGGGGCAGGTGGTAGAGGGTTTGATGGATAATCCCTCTCATTGTGGTGCGTTACGCAAAGACCCCGTTATCATCCGTAATCCTCGTAAGATTGATGAAATTGTTTTCATTCCACCTGATGCGAAAGACGTACGACAGATGACAAAGAGTCTTATGGGTTTTGTGAATGGCAACATTGGAAAAATTGATCCTGTTATTCTTGCGGGAATTTTCCATCGCCAGAACGTCATTATCCACCCTTTCATTGATGGTAATGGCCGAACAACACGACTGTTAACGACGGCGGTATTGGGGAAGGCTGGACTTGATCTGTTCGAAATATTTAGTTTTGAAGATTATTACAATCGTAATGTTACCCGTTACTTTAGAATGGTGGGTCTTGAAGGTGATTACTACGATTTAAAAGAGAGCATCGATTTTTCTGCATGGCTGGAGTATTTCGCCGAAGGCATCTTGGACGAACTACGTCGTGTCATTAAAATATTGCCAGAACAACTACGAGCCAAACCAAGATTAGAGTTACATCATCAACAAATACTGGATTATATTCACGAGCGAGGCAGTATTACGCAACGAGAATATGGCGACATCTCTGATCGTAGTTTGGCATCACGAAAACTGGATTTTGAAAAGCTCATTCAGTTGAATCTAATTGAAGCCAACGGTGTAGGACGCGGTACTTATTACATACTGGTTCCACCGATATAACTATTCCAAAATAACGACTCCAACATAACTATCCCAAATAATGCTGACGTTAAATGTTATGAAAACAAAAAAAATACTGGCTAATGCATCACAAGATTTAGGCTTAAAGCTGATTAACACTTTATCCCGATCGAACCGGTATCAGCTTCAGTCTGATATTGCATTCGGGACTGAACCCCGTCAGAAATTAGATTATTACCGAGTGAAAGGCGACTCGTGTAGGCCGACGGTTTTGTTTTTTTATGGGGGGAATTGGAGTAGTGGCGAGAAAAGAAATTATCGCTTTGTTGCGGACGCATTAGTGCAGCACGGTTATAACGTTATTATCCCGGATTATCGGTTATATCCGTCAGTTCGATTTGATGAAATTCAGCAGGATTCTATTGCCGCCACACAGTGGGTTTTATCCAATGTGCCGGAAGAGCAGCCGATTTTTATGATGGGCCATTCAGCAGGGGCACAAATGGCGGCGCTGTTATGTTTAAATACGGCATTATTGAAGGGTGAGTTGGGTGACAGGATTAAGGGTTTTGTTGGGTTAGCGGGGCCGTATGATTTTTTTCCTTTCACTGAGGATCATCATTGGGATTTGTTTTCTCCCGAAGCGTTATATCCCGATTCACAAGCGATAAATTATGTTCGTCACGATGGGCCGCCGATGTATCTGTTGCATGGCGAAGACGATGATCGAGTGCGACGAGGACATTCGAAAAGTTTGATGGAAAAAGTGCAAGCTGAGGGCGGGGTAGCGACGCGGGAGGTTTACGCCAAGATGGGGCATGTGGGAATTATATTGGAGTTTAGCCCTATTCATCGGCGTTCGAGTTTAGTGATAAAGGATACGGTCGCGTTTTTGAATCAATGCGTCAGCAATCATGTTCTGGTGGTCTAAGCCTATAGATTTTCTAACTAGATTCTTACAATAGATTTTAAAAATTAAACAGTAGGTAGAGAAAATGGCAGAGATTTCAACGGGTGATATTCAGCTTAAAAAAGGGAAATCCGCTGGAGGTCAGCGACAACAGGGGACGTTTAAAATTGCTGTGCTAGGTGATTTCTCAGCGAACCAATCTGTTCCTGCGTTCAAATCCTATCGAGTCGATAGAGATGATTTTGATGAATTGATCGAAAAAATAAAACCCAAGCTGAATTTGTCCTTTGAGGATGCAGGCGCGGATAGTATTGAACTTTCTTTTAGTGATTTAGATGATTTTCATCCGGATCATCTTTTTTCTGAGGTGTCATTGTTTCGAAAGTTGAGAAACACGAGAAAGAAGCTACAAAATAGGAATACTTTTGATGAGGCGGCGGCGCAAGTTTATCAGTGGTTGGGGGAGCCGAAAACAAATGAGATTGAACCGAAGAAACAGGTAGAAGTCGCACAACAACAAAAGGGAGAAATGAATCTCGATGATGTGCTGAATGCAACGCTACAACAGTCAGATTCTGAATCGGGAAGTTCAAAGGGAAGTTCAGGGGAGTCCCGATTAGACGAATCAAAACTAAACCAATCACGGATGGCCCGATCACTGATAGCTAAGGTTATCGGTCCTTATGTTATTCCCAAATCAGATCCTAGAGTGGCTGAATTAACGGAGGCGGTGGATTTGGCTATCGCTAATCTTATGCGTTTGATATTACATCATCCGGCGTTTGTTGCTCTGGAAGCTTCGTGGTTGTCCTTGTACTCCATGGTGAAGGAAATTGAAACTGATAGTAAATTAGTCGTCGATATTTGGAGTGTTTCTTTTTCTGATTTGGTTGCTGACTTATCGACTGACGATGATTTGACTAAGAGCCATTTTTACAAAAAAACGGTACAAGAAACGATACAGACAGCGGGTGCTTCACCTTATAATTTGATGTTAGGTTTGTATCAAATTCAGGATAATGAAGAGGCCTGCGCGACATTAGGTCGTTTGGCAAATATCTGTGCTCAATCTAAAACCGCCTTTATCACTAACGCTGATTGGTCTCTCTTAGGTGTGGAGAACCCGTGTAGAAAAGTCGAGACAGACGATTTTTTATCAGCATTAAAGCAAGGCTGTCCGCTGGCAAATACACAGTGGGCTAGTTTGAGATCTTTGGCTGCTAGTGAATTTCTGGGTTTGACGTTCCCACGTTATGCGATACGTTATCCCTATGGGAGAAAGTCCAGTCCCATTGAGACTTTTCAGTTCCAAGAATTAATGGAGCAAGAGGAGCATCAAGGCATTGCTTGGGGGTTTGGGTGTGTCGCTGTGGGTATTCTCTTAGCGAAGAGTTTCCGAGAAATCGGGAAACAGTTTTCTCCAGGCGAAATTAGTACATTTCAAAAAGTACCTACTTTGTTGGTTGAAGATGAGGGGGAAACGATCACTTATCCTCAAGCCGAATTTTGGATGCATGAAAGTTTGGCTGAATCTATTAGTGAGCTGGGTTTAATTCCGATTTGGTCCATTAAAAATGATGAAGGTGTCTTTGTTCGTCCCTTCGATAGTTTTCATGTCAATCGAAATACGATTAAGGGAGGTTGGTGACTCTCGACCCGCCCCCCTTGTATTAGACTTAATAGCTAATCTACACATCCTATATCTCCTTATTCCACCTCACTATTTCTTAAGAAGAATTAGCGGCTTAGCCTAAAGATAGGTGGAATAGAGGCATTTCAGCAGCAAAACTGCCTGTTTTTGACCATACTTAAACCTAGAAGACATAATCTTTATCGACCTTATTTCTCGCTTCACAAGAGCGAATACAAACAAGGGAGTCGTATGATGCCTCTAGCTCGCGATATATCCACAGATCAAACCCACAATCCCATGGCTACCGACGGGTTCGAGTTCGTCGAATTTACCGATGAAAACCCGGATCGTTTAGACCGACTTTTTACGGCCTTGGGGTTTAGTGCTGTTGCCCAGCATAGATCAAAGAAAGTGATTCGTTATAATCAGGGTGATATCAACTTTCTCCTCAATTATGATTCTAATGGCCACCCAGCAAAATTTTACAAGGCTCATGGCATTAGTGCTTGTGCAATGGCATTTCGTGTTGAAAATGCGGACAAGGCATTAAAGTACGCGCTGAGAAAGGGTGCCGAGAAAAAAACAAACGATAAAGTCAGTAGTTTGGAACTGGTGATACCAGCGATACGGGGCATTGGCGATAGCTTGTTATTCTTGGTAGATAAATACGGCGACGACTCTATCTATGATACCGACTTTATTGCAATCGAATATCCTAGTCAGGTTCCCAGCGTTGGCTTAAAGGAAATTGATCACCTTACTCATAATGTTCGTTTTGGGAACATGAATCAGTGGACGGAGTTTTACCAGCGACTATTTAATTTCAGACAGATTAAATATTTTGATATTCGCGGAGAGAAAACAGGATTGGTGAGTCGAGCCTTATCCAGTCCTTGTAATAAAATCAAAATTCCGATTAATGAATCTAATGATGATGATTCGCAGATTAATGAATATTTGCGTGATTATCAGGGTGAGGGCATACAGCATATCGCTCTCACAACCGATGATATTTATACCACCATTGATCGACTGAAAGAGAATGGGATTGGTTTTCTGGATGTGCCTGATTCTTACTATGATGCGATTGAAGCTCGGTTACCTGAGCAGGGCGAGCCGATTGCAGAGCTAAAAAAGAGACACATTCTTATCGATGGTTATTTCACGGATTCAAAACCGCAATTGCTCTTACAGATATTTACGAACACTGTTATAGGGCCTATATTTTTTGAGATTATTCAAAGAAAAGGCGACGATGGTTTTGGAGAGGGGAATTTCCAAGCGTTGTTTGATGCTATCGAGAGAGATCAGGTGAAGAGAGGCGTGCTTTGAGTGAGGTGCGCCGACGATGATGATTTCAATTATTAGGTTATTTAAATATTAAGTGACTAAATGATTAAGTTATGTAATTAAGTTAATCAATAATTAACGATAGGAAGATGAGCGATGAAGAAAGGGATTTCTATTCCTCAATCTGAAGGCGTGACTTCAAAGCAAGCTCATGCCGATTTGCCTCAAAGTGCGCCCTATGAAAGGGAGATAAGCCGAGACGGTTTTTCCGGTCCAGCAACTCACCTACATCATAAACACCCACCAACGGGGTGGGGCGCTTGGGATGGACCCTTGTGTCCCAGAGCCTTTAACTTAAAGTTGTTGGACGCTGACACGGTATCGCCTTGGGATTCAAAAGCGGTTCTTTACAACAGTGATTGTCAGATTCGATTTTGGCGTTGCTCTGCACCGATGACCTCACTTTGTCGCAATGCCGATGGTGATGAATTATTTTTCGTTCATGAAGGAGAGGCCGATTTATTTTGTGACTTTGGGCATATGAAGATTGTGGAGGGGGATTATGTGTTGATTCCTCGAAGCAGCATGTGGCGGTTGGAGCCTAAAAAATCGATTTGTCTGTTAATGATAGAGGCGACCAATGATCGTTTTGGTTTGCCTGAAAAGGGACTGATGGGACATCACGCCATTTTTGATGCGGCTTGTATGGAGCACCCGAAAATAAACCAAACCTTTCTGGATCAGCAGGATGAGAAAGAATGGCAATTAAACATTAAAAAAGACGAACAAATGACGCGGGTGATCTATCCCTTTAATCCGCTAGATGCCGTGGGTTGGCATGGAGATGTGTACGCCGTTAAAATAAACTGGCGTGATATTCGACCCGTCATGAGTCATCGATACCATCTGCCGCCTTCCGCACATACGACTTTCATCTGTGATCAATTTATTGTGTGCACGTTTGTTCCTCGACCAGTGGAAAGTGATCCCGGTGCATTAAGAGTGCCTTTCTATCATAGTAATGATGAGTACGATGAAGTCCTTTTTTATCATGCGGGTGACTTTTTTAGTCGCGATAATATTGATGCGGGAATGCTGTCATTTCACCCTTGCGGCTTTACTCATGGCCCTCATCCCAAAGCTTACAAAGCCGGTCTAGAATTCAAGAAAAAGGCCACGGATGAAGTGGCAGTGATGATCGATACCCGTAATCGATTAGCAGTGAATGAAAAAATGCTTGATCCCACTGAGCTAAAGTCATATGTCGCTAGCTGGCAAGAATAGTTTTCGTTTTTTCACTAAATAATTATATTTCAAAGATAACGTAAGGAACAATGATGAAACTTGCGAGCATCCGAGGTCAAGGAAAAAATCAAAGTCGAGACGGCCAATTAATTGTTGTGAGTAAAGATCTAACAAAAGGAGTGGTGGTGCCAGAGTTTGCGATGACTCTGCAACAAGCCATCGATAACTGGAAAGAAGTACAGCCAGAATTGATTCGCGTCTATGCAGGCTTGAACGCAGCAACTATTTCGCCATCACATATTCTTCAAAACGAAAAGTTATTGGCCCCTTTGCCTCGAGCTTATCAATGGGTTGATGGAAGTGCCTATGTTAATCACGTTGAGCTGGTTCGCAAGGCGAGGGGAGCGGTGATGCCTGATGAGTTTTGGACTGATCCCTTGATGTACCAGGGAGGGAGCGATCAGCTTCTTGGGCCTAAGGATGAGATTGTTGCCGAGTCGGAAGAATGGGGGGTTGATTTCGAAGCTGAGGTGACCGTGATTACCAATGACGTTCCTATGGGGGCAAATATAAAGCAGGCTCAAGATTCCATCATATTAATGATGTTGGTGAATGATGTTTCATTGAGAAACCTGATTCCAGCAGAGTTGGCAAAAGGGTTTGGTTTTTTACATAGTAAACCATCGAGCGCGTTCTCCCCTGTTGCCGTCACTCCTGATGAGCTAGGTGATTCTTGGCTAGAGGGTAAAGTACATTTGCCTCTACGGTGTACTTATAACCAGAAGTTATTTGGCGAGCCTAATGCGGGTAAGGATATGACCTTCAATTTTCCGCAGCTAATTTGTCATGCTGCAAAAACGAGGCCGCTTTTAGCAGGCACTATTGTTGGGTCGGGCACGGTATCAAATGTAGATAGGTCGAAAGGCTCATGTTGTATCGCAGAAAAGCGAATGCTAGAGAAAATTGAAACTGACCAAATCACGACTGAATTTATGAAGTTTAACGATACCGTTAAAATAGAAATGCTGTCACCCGAGGGCGACAGCATTTTTGGTGCGATTGAGCAAACAGTAGTGCCTCTTGTTTCCGGCTAGTTAGTGCAAGTGAATTGATTCAATATTAAAAATGTTTGCGATAGCTGGTTTCAATAAGAAAAATATCCAAATTCGACTTAAGGTCTAGACCCGCAGTGGGATGGTAGATGAAATTATTGATTTCTCTATGGTTATTGCCGGTTTCACTGGCTCCAGCAGGGATGTCCATTGAACTGGTGGCCATGGCAAAAGTGATATCAAAAGAGCTGGTCTTTGATATTTGACGACTAAATCCGAAGGCATAGACATCGACATCAGCCACTGGAATAGTGAAGTCTTGTCTTTCATACGGAATACCTGTTTTCCTGGGTTCAAAACCTAAACGCATTAATGTTTTTTGATTTATTGTGTATTCTAAGCCGAACCCCCAGTTTACGGTGTCGACATAATCTCGTTTAAACGCCAACCCATCTACATTTGCTCCTTCTAACTGCAGAAGTGTAAATAGTCGTAGTACACCCACAGGCCCATTGGTTTGAAAAGCGAGAGACTCCCATGTGCTGGTCTCAGTCCATTTTACATCGATATTGAGTTTGAGTTTTGGCAAAATCCGCATGCTCATGCCAAAAGCAAGGTGCTGTGGTGTGACCAATTTGAAAATGGCAGCTTCTTCAATATTGCCATCTTCTGGTAGTTCGAAATACTCTAAAATCGGGTTCAGGCCTACGATGGATGTTTCTTCAAGTCCTTTTAATAACCCAAGTAAACCTAAAGCCTCCTCTTCGCGAAAGTCTAACTGCATAAAGCCTTTGAGGTAATCTACCTGTTCCGCCTGATAAGCGAGGCCAAGGCTTAACCAGTTAGTGGCATCCCAAAGAATGCCAAAGTTAAAGCCAACGCCTACTGATTTTTTCATTTCAGTTCGAAATTCGAATAGCCCTTCAAAGGGGCTAATACCGCCTTCACAGATATTGAGTAGATCAGAAGGGACTTCCCAAACATAGTCATCCCGTTCATTCTCCGGGTCACAAACTTGATCGATAAAATTACTGGCTTCTCTGATGACGCCACCTGAATTTCGATAGTTCACTTCCGCGATTAAAGCGCTGTAGTTAAAGGTCATGGTCATCCCTATTGAAAGGGTATCTGTTACTTGGTAGGCAACCGAGGGAGTGAAAAAAGCAATGTGAGAAATGGCAAGCTTTCTTCCATGTACGCTACCAGGATCGTCCTCGGCTCGAGACAGCCCGAAAGCGAGAGGTGCATAAGCAGAGTTAGCAAAGGTCCATTTTGATCCTTGACGATTATAGGAAACTCCACCAAGAGGAATGATGGGAGTCGGTACCTCGGTGAAGCCGAGTCCAGGCAAATAAACTGCCATATCCTGGACTTCACTTTTTCCACCATCGAGAGGGTCTGTGTACCCTAACTCCTCATAGCGTTTTTTCAGAAATTCGTCATTTAAATCAAATTCACCAATGAGAGAAAAATCCGCTGCGATAACTTTAATTTCAAACTGCCGACCTTTTAAACGACTCAGTCCTGCTGGATTGAAATGAATGGAGTCGATACCTGGTGGGTCAGCGGTTACGGCTTGTCCTAGTGCGAGAGCCTTGGCGTTTCCGATCAATAGGTTCTGAAATAATTGCGCGCTACTTTGGGTGGAGATTAAAAGAAAGGAAAAGAGAACGGCAGTTTTTATAATTCTTATATTCATAATTTTTATCTTCATAATCAATACGCTCATCCATGAATGCGCTAGTAGTTAAATAAACCCACTTGATGTCTTTCTATTATTATTCAGCCGAGACCACGGCATAGGATTCAAGTTAACCGATTACTGGTGAGAGGTAAATACCTATTCTCTGTCAGGGTCCGTGTTAAATGTTTTTTCTCGTTAAGAAGATATAATTTATTGTTCAATGGTGGTTATTCAATATTGAATGTTCAGTAGTTATATGCGGTTTGATGTCTCGAGTAATAATTTTGAAAGCGACTGATTAGATTACGTTTTTGATATTGAAGGTAGGGCGCCCATTTCATTGACTCGTGGCGCTACGCTACGCAGAAATCAAGATGCTATTGCATTGTTGTCTACGGGATTATCCGTATTTACGGGATCAATTATTATTCCTTTTTGGTGACTAAGAACCCATGATGGAGTCATCGTCTTTGTGTGCTCTGTAAAGTTTGTATCCGGTGCGTTTGCGGTTGGCCCCTGTATTCAGACATCAAGTGCAGTATTCTATTTTACATAACGCGACTTCCTATTTGTATATTCTGGATTGGGATTCTATCTTATTGAGAGATGTATCAAGTTTATGGCCGATGAAATTAGCAATAACATTAGTGCTAAGGAGCGATCTCATGACTGATAGAAAATCCTCGATGAATTCAAGATCTGATTTGGACCAAGAGTGGGTGCTTTATGACTACTATCGAAGTAGTGCGGCATTCCGAGTTCGAATCGTATTGAATTATAAGAATCTTAAAGCGATGTCGAGTCATGTCAGTTTGATCGATAATGGAGGCGAACAATTTAGCGAAGCTTATACAAATATAAACCCACAACAATTGATACCGTCTCTGCAGATGGGTGATTTTCAGTTAACACAGTCGTTAGCTATTATTGAATACCTCGAAGAGCGATATCCGACTCCGGCCATACTGCCAGGCACAGCCAACGAGAGGGCAATCATTCGCGCTTTTTCTTATAGCATCTCCTGTGATATTCACCCTCTCAATAACTTGCGAGTGCAGAAGTATTTGGTTAACGAATTGCAGTGTTCCAATGAGCAGAAAGAGCAATGGGTTCGAGAATGGATTCATCGGGGTTTTATCGCGCTGGAGACTCAGTTGAATTCACAGGCTTCCTCTGTAAGCAGTGATTATTGTTTCTCGACTTTTAGCTTGGCAGATGTGTGTCTAATTCCTCAGATTTATAACGCGAAGAGATTTGAAGTCGATATGTCGGCTTTTCCTAAGCTAGAGAATATTTACCGTCAGTGCTCCCAATTAGATTTCGTCAATAATGCGTCTCCTGAGGTCGTGGAGAAGTCGCTTAGTAATCCTTGAACTTAGATTGACCTGATCCAGCATTTCTTTGACAAGAGGGGATGAGAGAAAATACTATGTCTCCCCACATATCTTTGATCAAATAGATTTCAAGCAATTGAAATAAATCGATAACAATCACCTTAGGCTATCAACTAAACAAATCTTCCTGTTTAGATCCTCGCGTGTGTGATCAATACCTGTGTGGTTGGTTGATAGAGAGAAGGAAAAGAGGCAGCGATGGATAAATTAAAACTATTTCGCCAAGAGACTAGAGCTTGGCTTGAGGAAAACTGTCCGCAGTCAATGCGAACACCGATGCCAGAAGATGAAAGTGTTTGGGGAGGCCGCAATCCTGAGTTCAAGAATCCAGAGAGTAAAATCTGGATGGACAATATGGCGGCACGTGGCTGGACTACCCCTAGCTGGCCTAAGGAGTACGGCGGTGGAGGCTTAAACCGCAAGGAAGACCGTATACTCAAGGAGGAAATGTCTCGGTTGGGTTGCCGTAATCCGCTAATGAGTTTTGGTATTTGGATGTTGGGGCCGGTGTTATTGGAGTACGGTACAGACGAACAGAAACAAGAATTTATTCCGAAAATTATTAAAGGAGAAATACGTTGGTGCCAAGGGTATAGCGAACCTGGCGCGGGTTCTGATTTGGCGAGCTTGGCGACTTCTGCTATCGATAAGGGCGATCATTTTCTGGTGAACGGTCAAAAGATATGGACCTCCTTTGCGAACAAAGCAGACTGGATCTTTTGTTTGGTTCGAACGAGTACCGAGACTAAGCACGGTGGTATTAGTTTTCTTTTGTTTGATATGACGTCTCCGGGTGTTGAAACGCGACCGATAAAGCTTATCAGTGGTTCCTCGCCTTTCTGTGAAACGTTTATTACCGATGTCAAAGTGCCTAAAGACCAGTTGATGGGGCCACTCAACGAAGGCTGGACGATCGCTAAGAAACTGTTGCAGCATGAGCGAACAATGATCTCTGAGATGGGGCTGGGTTCCGGCGGGGCTAGCAAAGGCCAAACCATGGGGCAGAAAGCCAAGGAATATATAGGTGAAGAATCGGATGGCCAACATAAGGGGAAATTAGCAGACCCTATATTGCGCGGACAAATTGCGGAGCATGAAATAAAAGGCAAGGCATTTTCGTTGACGTTAAGAAGAGCCATGGAAGAAGCGAAGGCCGGCTCATCAGTAGACGCTACCGCTTCGATGTTCAAACTCTATGGCACCGAGCACAATAAAAGTCGCTATGAATTGTATATGAAAATATTCGGGCATCAAGCATTGGGATGGGAAGGTGAGGGTTTTTCCTCTAAGGAGCTGGACGTGACTCGTCAGTGGCTTAGATCCAAAGGAAACTCTATCGAAGGGGGCACTTCAGAGGTGCAGCTTAATATTATTTCCAAACGCGTTTTGGGTCTACCCAGTTAAATCTCCTAATGAAAAGAAGGTGAAAAAAGGAACCTCCCATGTCCATGATATTGAATGAAGAACAAACACAATTAAAAGATAATGCCAGCCGCTTTTTTCGAGAAAAGTCACCGATTACAGCACTGCGAAAATTAAGAGATGACAAGAGTGAGCTGGGCTATGATGCCGCTTTATGGAAAGAGATCGTTGAGCTGGGCTGGCTCAGCATTTTGATTCCCGAGGAATATGACGGCTTAGGGCTTTCTCCCAGCTATTTAGGTCCAATACTTGAGGAGAGCGGAAGAACGCTAGCCGCAACGCCTTTGTTCTCTACCGGTTTGGTGGGAGTGACGGCACTGAATCTAGCCGCTACCGAAGATCAAAAGAAATCATTATTTCCTGAAATTGCTGGCGGAACCTTACTTATGGCCCTGGCAGTAGATGAAACGGCGAGACACAATCCGTCAACAGTGACTACAACAGCGAAAGCGACAGATGGTGGGTTTAGTCTATCGGGTAAAAAGGTATTTGTTGTTGATGGCCATGTTGCGAACTACTTTATCGTTTCGGCGCGAACCAGTGGTAACGATTCTGATAAGAAAGGGATATCACTTTTTCTTGTGGATGCAAGCACTCCAGGAATAGAAGTGACTCGCACTCTCATGTCTGACTCGCGAAATTCTGCGATTGTAAACTTTAACAATGTGACCATTGCTAAGTCCGCACTGTTGGGAGCTGCGGATGAAGGATTTTCCGTATTAGATCAACTATTGGACGTGGCGCGTATTGGTCTAGCGGCTGAAATGCTGGGAACGACCTTAGAGGCTTTCGAGCGAACGATTGACTACCTGAAGGAGCGCAAGCAATTCGATGCACTAATTGGTAGCTTTCAGGCCTTGCAGCACAGAGCCGCAACGATGTTTTGCGAAATTGAGTTATCGAAATCCCTTATTTTGGAAGGCTTGGATGTGAGTTCCACGAGCCCTACAAGTCTCAATCTTTTTGCCAGTATGGCGAAAATGCAAATAGGGGACACCTTAAAGTTGGTGAGTAATGAAGGAGTACAAATTCACGGTGGAATAGGAATGACTGATGAGCATGAAATTGGTTTTTTCCTCAAGCGTGCAAGGGTCACCGAGTTACTTTATGGTGATAGCTCATTTCATAAAGATAGGTATGCGTTGTTAAATGATTATTAGTTAAATGATTATTAGTTAAAACGATATTTAATTCATTAACCCAAACTATACCCCTGGTGTTTTATGTCTGATAACACCCTAGGGGTCTCTACAGAGGATGTATTATGAGCGATCTAATTTACGAAAAGAAAGATGGCGTGGCAATTCTTACCATGAACCGGCCGAAAAGACGTAATTCTTTCAGTCCCGAAATGATGGTGAAAATGGCGGAAGCTTGGGTGGATTTTGGTAAAGATGATTCCCTGCGGGTCGCTATATTGACGGGTACAGGCGATATTTCATTTTCTTCAGGAGCCGATTTACAATTACTGATTCCTTTATTAATTGGAGCGAGAGAGCCTGAAACGGAATGGGACAAAAAACTCGTTGAAAATCGAAAAATCATGAATGATGCTTTGTTGCGTAATACCGATTTATATAAACCGATAATTTCTGCGGTCAATGGCTATGCTTTGGCAGGTGGTACGGAAATATTGCAAGCAACAGATATTAGAGTGGCGTCCCCGAATGCCACATTTGGATTGTCAGAGCCCAAGCGGGGTATTGTTCCCGGAGGCGGTTCACTGACTCGACTGCAGAGGCAAATTCCTTTCGCTAAAGCCATGGAGATACTATTAATCGGTGATCCGATTTCTGCTGAAGAAGCGCATCGCATCGGTCTAATCAACGAAGTGGTACCACAAGAAGCGTTAATGGATAAAGCACTAGAGATTGCCGGTAAGATTGCAGAGAACGGCCCTTTGGCCGTCCGAAAAATAAAGGAAGCATTGATTCGCAGCAATGGCTTACCACTAGAGGAAGCTTTTAAAATCGAATCAGAGTGTGCCATGGACGCAATGAAGTCTGAAGATGCGATAGAAGGACCTAAAGCATTTATGGAAAAACGAAAGCCCAATTTTACGGGTAAACTTAGAGCCACTAAATAAGACACTAAATAATACAATAGCCCCCCCATAACCCCCAATTAGGAGAAGTACATGGATTATAAAGATATCCTCTATGATGTTAAAGATGCGGTAGCGACTATTACCATCAATCGACCAGAGGTGCTGAACGCTTTTACTGGAGATTCCATTATAGAAATGGAACACGCTTTAGATAAAGCCACCAATGATTCCAGTGTGGGTGTCATCGTTCTAACCGGTGTTGGTGAAAGAGCCTTTTGCGTTGGCGGCGACGTTAATTGGGAAAAGGGAGCCAGCGATGGTGATAGCTCGGATAGCGGGCTAAAGGATTTAGATTTTAATCTAAATCATCAAATCATCGCTTGTCCTAAGCCGATTATTTGTCGAGTCAATGGCTATGCTATTGGTGCGGGTAACCATATCGCTTATTTTTGTGATGTTACCATTGCCGCTGATCATGCGATTATGGGGCAAAATGGGCCAAGGGTTGCTTCACCTGCCGGCGGTTATATTGTTGCACATGCGGCGAATTCTATTGGTCATAAGCGCGCTCGAGAAATGTGGATGTTTGCGAGACGTTATCCTGCTAAAACGTTTTTGGAATGGGGTCTAGTGAACGCCGTCGTGCCGATGGCAGAGCTTGATGCAGAAGTGGATAAGTGGGCGAAAGAGTTACTGGCTCTTAGTCCTACCTGCTTAAAAATTCTAAAGCGTTCTTTCTATTATCATGCCGAGCCAGTTTTGGGTCGTGACATGAATGAGATGATACAAGAAGTGGCTCCGAAGTATTATGAAACGGGAGAGCAACTTGAGGGCGCGAACGCGTTTCTTGAAAAAAGAGCGCCTGATTTTAGCAAGTTCCGTTAGACTGATTTATTGCCAAAGGCAAAGAAGTCAGTGATGAAAAACAAATAGGGAGGCATTAGCCTCCCTATTTGTTTTTACGACTTCGGTGAATTTGGTTTGTGGCTCTGATGAGGCCTTGTTTTTTTAATCCTCCCCTTTTTATTTTATTAATGGCTATTTTGAATAATGAATTTCAGTAAATTACAGCAAACATTTCTTGAATTACGTAGCAATCGGGCTTTCGAGCTTTTTGTGGTCTCCATTATTATTTTTTCTGCACTGGTTATCGGTGCTAAGACTTACAATATATCACCGGCTGCAATAAAACTTATTGAGTGGTTGGATCTCTTCATTACGGTTGTTTTTTTGGTGGAAATTGTTATTCGATTTCTTGGGGAGAAAAAGAAGAGGAATTTTTTTAAGCAGGGTTGGAATATCTTTGACACGCTTATTGTCGTGGTCAGCCTGATTCCTATCGATAACTCGGAGATGGCTTTGGTTGGGAGGCTTATTCGCATATTCCGGGTTCTTAGAATGATTTCAATTATTCCGGAACTTCGTCTGTTGTTGAATTCTTTAGTTAAAGCCATGCCCCAACTCGGATATGTAGTCTTGCTGATGTTTATTATTTTTTACATCTATGCTGCAGTAGGTTCCACTTTCTTTGCACATATTAATACTGAACTTTGGGGCGATATTAGTATTTCCATGTTGACGTTATTTCGGGTGATGACTTTTGAGGATTGGACTGATGTGATGTACGAAACCATGGAGGTTTATGCGTTCAGTTGGATCTATTTTATTACCTTCATATTTTTTACTGCGTTCGCCTTTCTCAATATGGTCATTGGTATTATTGTGCAAGTGTTGGAAGAAGAAAATGCCAAGGAAAGAAAAGCCAGAGCTAAAGAATCTGGAGAGATCACGTTAGAGGGATTGTCAGAGCAGATGGAAGAACTGAAGGAGCTGTTAAAGAGTAAAAAAACGCTGGAGTAATGGTTTACCCCAGCCTATGGGTTTATGCGTTTATGCATTTATGAGTTGATGAGTTGATGGATTAGGTACTCTGTTCAAGATCGATATCGAGCCGTCGAAATTTAGGACTTAGCAGCACAAATAAAATAACCCCTATTATCATCAATAATGATGCTACAGCAACGGCATAGGGTGCGCCGATGTGTTCAGCAGCGTATGCCATCGGCAGCACACCTAGTGGCATCAATCCAAATGACATGAGCATAAAGCTAGTAATGCGTCCACGCACCGCATCGGGTACCAATAATTGAATAGAGGTGTTATTGAGAGTACTGGCGACATTAGCAAAAATATTGGCGAGCACTAATGGGATGAGGGCTAAATAAAAGGAAGGAGCGAAACAAAATAGAGCGAGAAAAATTCCGAATCCCAGAGATGAGAAGACCATTATTTTAAAGCGTTGTGTTTTTTCACCTCGGCGAGCGACAAGCAGCGCACCGAGTACGCCGCCTGTACCCGCAGCACCTTGTAGAAAGCCTAATCCTTTCGCGCCCACGTCCCATACTTCATCTGCAAAAACCACTAACAAATTTTGAAAAGGCATGGCCAGCAACATGGGGAGCAAGCCGAACAATAATAATAATAGAACCTGCCGATTGTTAGCGAGATAGGTGAATCCGTACTTAACATCCGCCATCAAGGGTTTATTACTGGCGTTTTTTTCAGGTGGCGCGGGTTGTATCTTTAGCATGCAGGCTACACCAATTAGGTAGAGCAGGATTCCCAACGAATAGACTCCGCTTATACTGATAAAGCCAATCAAGATGCCGGCACACACAGGACCTAATACCCGTGCTAAATTGGAAACCATCACGGATAACGCCATGGCATTGCCTAAATTGCTTTTTCCTACGACTTTGACGGCCAAGGCCATTCTGGCTGGCATCACTAAGGGGAACATAAATCCCATTAGCGTCGCGGCTACCACAAGATTCCAAAACTCCAATCTGTTCGTCATCAATAAAAATAATATGATGCACTCGTTGAAGATAATAAAAAGTTGACCTGCAATGAGTAGTTTACGTTTCTCCATCCTATCAACAATAGCGCCACCGACCATGGAGCCTAGTAACATCGGAATCGCCACTGCCAAATTAATTTGCGCTAACGCTAACTCTCGATGGGTTAATTCCCATGCGAGTATAGAGCGAGTGAGAATCTGCCCTTGCATTGCGAAGTAGAAAGCAATGTTTCCTGAAAATAACCAACGGTATTGCGGAATTTTTAATGCGGCGAAAGAGGAGGGCTTTTTGGGTTTTCCTTGAATCTCTGAAGTCAAAATAATTCCTTAAGGTCTATCTTTGGGGGCTCGGAGTCGACCTGATTAGCCCCCTTCTTTCACTACTCGCCGCCGCTAAGTGCACGCTTCAAGGCATTGTCACGATCGTCGTTGAACCGACGGGAGACTTTTGCCATGGGAGCAAGACCATTAAAAGCATGGTAGCCACCATGATAAACGTGAAGTTCGGTGGAGACACCGGCGTTTAAAAGACGGTGTGCATATTCAATATTTTCACTTAAGAATAAATCAAGATCACCCACTGAGATAAATGCAGGGGGCAAATTGGATAAGTCTTCTGCTCGAGTCGCTGCAGCATAAGGTGGAACGTCTTTCCCTCCGGGTTCGTAACCTCCAGATTTAAAACCCCCAGGTTTAAAACCTAAGTAGGCTTGCCATCCAAGAAGATTGCTTTCTCTCGACCAGACCAATGTATCTTCCACCTGATCGCTCGCTTGAGTTAGGTTCGTGTCATCAATCATCGGATAAACTAACACCTGATAGGCAATCTCAATCTCACCACGATCGCGAGTGAGTAATGCCAGTCCCGCTGCGAGTCCTCCACCCGCGCTAGCGCCGCCAATGACAATTCGGGATTTATCCACATCCAATTCGTCAGCGTGATCCGCCAGCCATTTGAGTGCGCTATAGCAATCTTCCAGCGGTGCTGGGAAAGGGTGTTCTGGTGCCAATCGATAGTCAACGGATACCACGACACAAGACAGTTCTTTCGCCCATCGGCTTGTCATCAAATCATCACCCTCTACGTTGCCGAGTGTGTAACCTCCTCCGTGTATCCAAAGTAGTGCGGGAAGTTTTCCCGTGCGCTGCTCTGGCTGGTATACGCGAAACTTTGCCGTGTCTCCTTTTTCAGCACCGGGAATTTGCTTGTCTTCAATGGACACACCTGTGATGGGCGGCATGGAAGCCTTAATGGCGGCGGCACTTTGTGCCATCATGATTCGAGTCGCCGGAATGTCATTTAGATTTAATCCCCCGCCCGATGCGTTAATAAAGGTTTCTAACGGGGCAACCAGTTCTGGATCAATTTTTTGTTTGTTATCCATATCGATACTCCCTAACTTATTGGGTATTCTAGAAAATGATGTGAGTGGTGATGTTGTACGCCATGTTGTTTGTCATGTAATAACGATGGTTAGTTCAATTACTAAAGCTCACTCAAAGTCACTTAAGGTTACTTCTTCTAGTCGAAAGAATATAGTTAAGACGCCTGCCTTAAAGATATACTTATCCTAATGATATAGGGTGATCCTCCCGATATACATTGCTTTGACTTCTGTATTATTGATGGCAACTTGCTGGTAGACGCCGTTTTTTTGCAATTGTCTTTGATGTGGCGACTATCTTTGATGTAACGGCTTTAGGTAGTGATATTTTGGAATTGTTGATGGATTTTTGAGGGTAGGGGTCTTATTCTTCGTGACCAAGGTTAGGGGTCAATTGAATCCATAAATAAAAAAGGGTGCGTTTCTCGATTTACGAGTACGGACGTAGTACCGAAAATAACAAATTTAGTAGAGTTAATAGTGATGAATGCAATAGTGAAAAAAAAATACAATTACATGGTGGGTAAAGATCCTTATGAGGTTCCCTTGGAGGATTACGATGTGACCCAGCGGGAGCTATTTCAATCGAATACCATCTTTGGATTCTTTGATCGATTGCGTCAAGAGGAGCCTGTACACTACTGCAAAGATTCGAAGTTTGGACCCTATTGGTCGGTGACCAAATTTGACGACATAATGGAAGTCGAGGGTAACCCCGAAGTCTATTCCTCTGAACCTTCTATTGCATTGATGGATTTTCAAACTGAAGGTGATTATAACTTATCAATGTTCATTGCAATGGATGAGCCAAAACACGGTGACCAAAGGCGAACGGTTCAAGGTGCTGTCTCACCGCGAAACCTTGCCAATATGGAAGACCTGATTCGTGAGAGAGTCTGTACTATTTTGGATAGCCTGCCTGTAGGAGAAACTTTTGACTGGGTGGATAAGGTCTCCATCGAGTTGACTGGGCAGATGTTGGCGACATTATTTGATTTTCCTTTCGAACAGCGACGTAAGTTAACCTATTGGTCTGATGTAGCCACCGCCGTTCCTGGGCCGGATTCTGTGGTGTCTTCTTATGAAGACAGTCAAAGAATTTTACTGACGGAGTGTGTTCCTGCTTTTTTTGATTTATGGAAAGACCGCGCGAATAAGCCCCCTCAGTTTGATTTGATTTCAATGTTGGTCCATTCCGAAGAAACGAAGAACATGGCAACGGAACGTCCCATGGAATTCCTAGGAAATCTTCTTTTGTTAATTGTGGGCGGTAATGACACGACTCGTAACTCCATGAGTGGCAGCGTCCTTTTTCTCAATGAAAATCCCGATCAATATCAGAAGCTACGGGATAATCCCGATCTGGTTACGAGCATGATTCCAGAGGTTATTCGATATCAGACACCGCTGACGCATATGCGTCGGACGGCAACTCAAGACACCGTTCTGAAAGGCAAAAACATTAAGAAAGGCGATAAGGTTCTGATGTGGTATCTCTCAGGAAATCGTGATGAAGATGCTATAGAAAATCCCAATGAATTTATCATCGATCGAGCGCGTCCCAGGCATCATTTATCTTTTGGTTTCGGTATTCACCGTTGCATGGGAAATCGATTGGCTGAAATGCAATTGAGAATTGTATGGGAAGAAATTCTTGAGCGTTTTGAGAAGGTGGAGCTGGTAGGGAAGCCTGAGCGCGCTTATCACAACTTCATTCGGGGATTTACTGAAATGCCTGTTCGATTACACCCTAAAATAAAGTAGATTGATTAACTATTATAGGGCTTTGATTACGGAAATTTTACTATAGTTAATTTGGCTGCCGTAAATTAACTATAGTAATCTAACTACAGTAATCTAACTACAGGGAGTTATTTAATGATGGATAAAGTCGCCACAAAGAAATACCGACATATGGTCGGTAAGGACCCTTACGATGTTCCTTTGGAAGACTATGATCTGACTCAAAGGGAATTATTTCAATCGAATACTATCTTTGGTTTTTTGGACCGATTAAGAAAAGAAGACCCCGTACACTACTGCAAAGATTCTAAATTTGGGCCCTATTGGTCTGTTCTCCGGTTTGAAGATATTATGGAAGTGGAAGGGAATGCCGAGGTGTATTCATCTGAGCCTTCTATCGCTGTGATGGATCCTGATCCCACTGGTGAATTTGATTTGACTATGTTTATCGCGATGGATGAACCGCAGCATGGTCATCAACGCAGAACAGTACAAGGGGCCGTATCACCCCGTAACCTTGCCAATATGGAAGACCTCATTCGCGAGAGAGTTAATACGATATTAAGTACATTGCCCATTGGTGAAACATTTGATTGGGTCGATAAAGTTTCCATAGAACTCACGGGGCAAATGCTGGCAACTCTTTTCGATTTCCCCTTCGAACAGCGTAGAAAGTTAACTTATTGGTCCGATGTGGCAACTTCAGTTCCGGGGCCTGATTCGGTGGTTTCTTCCTATAAGGAATCAAGACGTATATTGATGGAGGAGTGTGTACCTGCATTTTTTGGATTATGGAAAGATCGCGCTAATAAACCACCTCAGCATGACTTGATTTCAATGTTGGTCCATGGTGAGGAAACTCGTAATATGGCCACCGAAAGACCATTGGAATTTTTAGGTAATCTTATTTTATTGATCGCAGGCGGCAATGACACCACACGAAATTCTATTTCAGGTAGCGTGCTTTTTCTTAACGAGAATCCAGATCAATATCAAAAGCTGCGTGAAAACCCCGAACTAGTCACGAATATGGTTCCGGAAATTATCCGATACCAAACACCGCTGACTCATATGCGTCGAACCGCCACGCGAGATACGGTGTTGGGCGGGAAGCAAATTAAGAAAGGTGACAAGGTGTTAATGTGGTACCTCTCTGGAAACCGAGATGAGGAGGCTATTGAGCGTCCCAATGAATTCCTTATTGATCGAAAACGACCAAGGCACCATTTATCTTTCGGCTTTGGTATTCACCGCTGCATGGGGAATCGATTAGCAGAGATGCAGTTGAGAGTGGTGTGGGAAGAAATCCTTAAACGCTTTGAATTTGTTGAGCTGATGGGCAAGCCGGAACGATCCTATAATAATTTAATCAGAGGCTATACCTATCTACCCGTTAAATTACATCCATTAAAGAAAGCGGCTAAATCGGCCTAAAGATAAAATAAACCTAAAGATAAAATAGAGCGATTTTACGGTGATGGGTCTTTGCGATAAGGGATAGTATCCGCGAGTTCTGCGATATACTCCCTTACAGCAAGTCGTTCTTCTTCGCAAAACTGTTTAATTGGTTCGGAAAATCCAGGGTGTGCTATCCAGTGCCCTGACACTGTGCGAGTGGGAACAAATCCGCGGGCTATCTTATGTTGACCCTGAGCGCCCGGTTCAAAAATCTGTAGTTTTTCTCGAATACAATACTCTATACCTTGATAATAACAGGCTTCAAAATGCAGGCTGTTATGATTTTCTCGTGCCCCCCAATGTCGACCATACAAATGTGTGTTACTGCGATACATTAAAGCACCAGCGATACAGCGCTCTTCAATATCTGCTAATACGAGAAAAGTTTGCTGCGGTAATTTTTGTGCAACTTCGATAAAAAAATCTAAATTGAATTTGGGTGTGTTTCTTTTTTCGTAAAAAGTCTGTCGATAAAATGCATCGAAATCGGTCCAGTCTTGAGTAGTAGCGCTATGGCCGTCTAGCAAACGAAAGGTAATGCCCGCTTGCTCTACCTTGCGTCGCTCTTGTTTTATTCGTTTGCGTTTTTTGGAAGTTAGTCGCGATAGGAAATCGTCAAAATTCGTGTAATCCTGGTTATGCCAATGAAACTGGCAATCGTGACGTAAGGACAGGCCCGAACTTTCCATTAAGTCCTGACCCGGTTTGGTGGAGAACAGACAGTGGAAACTACTGGCTTCCATTTTTTTCGTTAAATTAATCGCTGCTTGTAGTAAAAGTGGAAACATTTGTTCTTGGTGTTCTTCCCTGCAGAGAAATCGCTGGCCTAGTGTGGGAGTGTGCGGGACGGCACTGAGTAGCTTGGGAAAGTAGTGTATTCCGTTTCGGTGGTAGGCTTCAGCCCAGCTATGATCAAACACAAATTCGCCTGAAGAGTTGGTTTTTTCATAAAGAGGCATTGCGCCTTTTAACATGTCATCTTGATAAATAGTGATGTGACAAGGACGCCAACCCAAGCGTTCACCTGCACATTGGTGTGTCTCCAAAGCCTGGAGGAACTCATGGCTTAAAAAAGGGTTACGGTCTGCCACTAAATTATTCCACTGACTAGCGGGGACGTCACTGATTTGGTGACATATCTTTATATTCAATCTGTTTCTCAGTTATTGATAGGCGTAGGGAAGTGGAGGTTAGTGCTGGGTGTAAGGGTAAAGCAGGTTAAAGATGAAAACTAGGTGAATGCGAGATAAAAAATAATCGCTAGCATGGTCACGCTTAGCGATTATTTTTTGATTCAATCTATTTAGTCAAAGACAGAGCTTATTGATCCAGTTCCCACTGAACTAATGCATAAGGGTTTTTAGCATCCTCATGCTTTTCAAATACGGCTTTGACTTTACTGCCAATGACGATTTCCTGTTTGGGATCTCCCAACAGGTTTCCCACCATTCTTACATTATCTGCTTGAGGTAATTCCACCAGTACCACAATAAAGGGTAGATTTTCTTCTTTAAAGGCAGGGTGGACGGGATGCCATATTCGTTCCCAGCTATAGATGATGCCTTCAGAACTTGTTTGCTCCCAGCCGATATCAAAGCTCAGGCATTGGTGACATATCCATTCAGGCCCCCATAACCAAGTCTTACAGCTATTACATTTCTGGATGATAAGTTGCTCAGACAGAGTGCCTTCCCAATAAGGAGCATCTAAGCCGTCGCGCGATGGTGCGGGTGCGGGTAAACCTTCGGGTAGATAATGGCTCATAGCGTGTCCTCCGATCCAAATATGCAACTACTAACGGGTGAAACCATCGGGCCAGATGTGACCATGGAAATATTGACATCTTTCACTTGGTTTGATGATTCGCCTCGTACCTGTCGTACGGCTTCAATGTTCAAACCTAAGCCGTGCATATAGCATTCGGCAAGGTTTCCACCACTGGTGTTAAGCGGTATTTTTCCGGAGGGTGCTAAAAGGTTTTCTAGCTTTAACGCCTCGTTCACTTCTTCCGGTTCACAAAAACCATGCTCTACTAGGCTCATCACGACGCCGCCGGTAAAGTTCTCATAGCTCTGTATCACGTCTACATCTTTTGCCGTGATACCCGCGACCTCATACAGGTGAGGTGCTACGCTGGTGAAGCTAGAAGTGGCGTAGGTGGGATTGTTATGCACGGGAGCGCCTGCTCGGTGCTCAGAACCCGATGCGGCACTGAGAATATGAACCGGAGATTTAAACTCTTTCGCTTTTTCTGCTGAGACTAAAATGAGTGCCGCTGCCCCGTCATTCTCCTGACAGCAATCGTACAAGTGAAAGGGTTCCACTATCCAACGGGAGTCATCATACTTTTGTTCCGTCAATGGTCTACCATTCATCACCGCGCGAGGATTGTTTTGCGCGTGTTGATAAGAGGCCATAGCGATATTGCGAAAAGTCTCTTGCTTGACGTCATAGTCGTGCATGAAGCGAATGCATCGCATGGCAAACATTTGAGCAGGACTCATAAGACCATAAGGCATGGTATAAGCCATCTGACCGCTAATCTTATTCATCTGAGCGCCTTGACCAAAACGCTGAAATTGGCCTTGGGCTAGAGAGCGAAACACCACAACGACGTCGGCCATGCCAGCCATAATCGCGGCTGTTGCATTGGCAACGGCACCTGAAGCACCACCACCACCGCCGCCCCATTGCATGCTGGCGAAACGTAATTCTTTTGTACCCAGAGCGGCTGCTAATCGAGTAGGTTCATTGCGGTCATTGCTGTAAGAGCTAAATCCGTCAATATCTTTGGGATCAATGCCCGCATCTTTGCAGGCTTCGATAATGGCGATGAGTGTGAGTTTAAATTCCGCGTCAGGAGATTGTCCCCTTTTATAGTAGGTAGTTTCACCTACACCGACGACAGCGGTTTTCCCTCTATGGGTTCGTTTTGGCATCCTTGTCCCTCTCATTTTGTTATGGATGATTTCGTTTGTTGACCTATTTAGTGTTTTGAATTGTTTATAGTTGTGGTGGGTTTAGCCTTGGATATTTTTATTATCGTCTTGAGGCTAATAGATGACGCTATATTCACTATCAATAGTACCGGACAGTAATTTGCAAGGCTAGCGCAAATTCAAAGCGTGCTATCAACGCTAGATCCGATCCTACTTTGCAGCACTCTGAATATTACCTGTGATGTTTTTAAATGAGATCTAGACTCGTCGCTTAATGAAACTGGTCGTTTTGTAAATTGGACGAAAACTAAATAAAGGGTTTAATCGATAGAATAGGAAAATCAATTTATCTCCTTTAATATCTTTTGAATAGCCGGTCTCTGTTTCACCGTTGCGTGCACAAAAATATGAGTAGCGATGACATATTGTATTCGCTTTTTAATTTCATTAGAGGGAATGCTATTGCTCACCCATAAAAAAAGATGACCGGCTACGGAGGCTGCTAACTGTTGGCTCAGAAAAGTGATGTCGGTGTCTTTTGCTAATAGCTTGTCCGTTATTTTTTGTGTCACCCAGCCAGTGGCAGCGCCCTGCATAAGCGCCGATATGTGCTGAGTATTAATTTCATCTGAGCATTGTATTACGCCGGTTATTAAGGCTTTGACAAATTTCTCTTTCGGCATGACCGCCGATTCAATTTTATCGATATGCCCAAACATTTCCATTAATGAGTCAGAGGGGCTGCTGAATATCTGCAATGTCATGACATCTGTTAGAAAGTCTTGCACTAAAACATCGATAAGTAGTTGGCGTTTTGAACCGAAAATATTATAAGCGGTAGTAGGGCTAACATTTGCCGTTTTAGCTAAACCTCTCATCGTCATTTCAGCATTACCGTTTTCACGAATGATTTTTTCCGTGACCTCCAGTATATGATTTTTCAATTTTAAGGTTTCTTGTTTGCTGTATCTCGCCATGTAGTTATAAAACCTCAGCTTTCTCTTCTGGTTACAAAACCATTCTGATTAATTATTGCTCTATAAGAATAACACGTTACACTAATATAGTGGTACAGGTTACACAAAGGATAGGCGCTTCCAGCGAAATAGCCCTTTTTGATAGAGGGCGTTTAAATGAGTAATGCATTCGATTGAAGGTTATTGATTATGATGAGTAGTGAATTGCGAAGTGTGTTAGTTGTATTGTGTTTCTCTATGGGGCTATTGGGTTGCGGTGCTGCCAGCCAAGAACCCGTTTCTAACGAACCTCAAACAGACATTGATGGTAATGTTTATTCAGAAAACCAAGACCTTGAAAACCAAGACCCGGAAAACCAGGACCCAGAAATTCAAGAACCTTCTATTCCAACTAACGATCAACCTGATAATGAAAATACGAGCGATGAGGAAGCGGAAGATCCCCAAATCATAGACGAGGAGGGAAATTCCAATGCCGTCAAAGTCCTTTTTATCGGGAATAGTTATACCACAGCGAATAATCTACCAAGCCTCTTTTACCAATTGGCCGAATCTACAGGCCAAGCAACGGATGTTTCCATGGCGGCAACCGGTGGTTTTAAGTTCTCAGATCATGCTATCAACGCCAATACACTTGAAAAAATAAATTCCGAACAATGGGACTTTGTCATTCTACAAAATCAGAGCCAAGTACCGGGATGGAAGCCTGGGGCCGTCGCTACCCATAGCTTGCCTCACGCCGAAGTGTTGGCAAATGCAATCAAAGCGAATAACGCAGAGTCGGAAATTATTTATTATGTGACTTGGGGTAGAGAATTGGGTGATCAAGATAATTGTGACTACTACCCATTGGTTTGTACTTTCGAAGGTCACACGACAGCATTGTTACAAGGTTACAATATTTACCAGGCCTCTACGGGCGGAACCTTGGGGCTAGTAGGCTCTGCTTGGGAAGCGGTGGTTAACGATAGTAGCGCTTTGTTTGACGCAGGTGATTTATGGTCCGCTGACGGTAGCCACCCCACAGTAACCGGCTCCTATTTAGCCGCGAATGTTTTATATATCGCCGTCTTTAATCTCTCTGCGAATGGGGCTGATTATACCGCTGGCCTGTCGGCTGAGAATGCGACGTACCTTCAGCAGATTGCGACAGACACCATGATTGTAAACAATCCTGATATAGATGGAGATGGGATTCCAGTATTGGGTTATAGCGACAACTTTGAAGAAGGTAATCTAAGTCAGCTTGATTGGGTTTTAACGGGTGATGCCGACTGGACTGTCACTAATGAAATATCACAACAGGGAACTTATTCCATTGCATCCGGCGATATCGCTGGTGATCTATCAACAAGTTTTTCTGTCGATGTTGATGTCAGCGATAGCTCGGTTAGTTTTTGGTACTTGGTAGATTCCGAGGAGGATTACGATTTTCTACAATTTTATATCGACGGCAACTTGGTACTGGAAGCCTCCGCGGTTTACCAATGGACGCGTTTTAAAGCAGCGCTTGCCGCTGGCAGTCATAACCTAACTTGGACTTACATGAAAGATTCCTCTGATGATGAAGGCGCTGACAAAGCATGGGTTGACGACATCCTCATCTGGAAAGATAACTGCCCTCTGGTGGCTAATCCTGATCAGGCGGACATAGATGATGATGACTTAGGCGATCTTTGTGATGATGATAGCGATAACGATGGCGTGCCGGATCTAGAAGATGCATTTCCTTACAACGATGCAGAGACTACCGACACCGATAACGATGGCATCGGCAACAACAGTGATGGCGATGATGACGGTGATGGACTGCCTGATGTGTATGAGGCGCTTTATGCTTTTCTCGATCCATTATCTGCAGCCGATGCCAGCTTGGATCAAGACAACGATGGCTACAGTAATCTGCGAGAATATCATGCCGTCACTTCACCGGATGATGCCGCCGTACCCGCGTTAGCACTAGATGGTATTAACGGGTTCTATAAAGCCATCGCTGATGATGGAAAAATATCGGATTATTTCGGTGACAGTGTTTCCATAGATGGAGATACCGCGTTAGTGGGTGCATCGGGAGTTGATGATGGGGGTGCGGCTTATATCTATGTGAGAGATTGGTTGGGTAGTTGGGTCATGCAAGCAAAATTGAGGGTTCCCGATGGGGAGAGTGGCAATAGTTTTGGCTATAGTGTGTCCTTACATAATGGTACTGCCGTCATTGGAGACAATCGAAACGCCGATATTAGTCGGCACTCAGGCGCGGCCTACGTGTTTGTGCATGACGGAAGCGGTAACTGGAGTTTTCAGAAAAAATTATCGCCATCATCGGATAGTGAGATCGATACTTTATTCGGTGCTAGTGTCGCTATAAAAGGGGACACCATCATAGTCGGCGCATATGGCGATAAACAGGGTACCGATTTTAATAAAATAGGATCGGCCTACGTTTTTATTCGAGAGCAGGGGAATTGGAGCGAACAAGCGAAACTGATTGCCGCTGATGCTGGCCCGCTGCGTTCTTTCGGTAATAGAGTCGCCATTCAAGATGATCGCGTTATCATAAACAGTACGGGTGGTGTCTATCTCTTTACTCGTGACGATAATGCTGTTTGGACAGAGCAAGTGAAGCTGAGCCCCCTTGATAGTGTCAGTTCCATTGCATTCAATGACAGCCATATTGTGATGGGTTCATCTTGGAGTGATCAAGATTCTTATAGGGCGGGCGCGGTACATATCTATATCGAGCATAATGTGGATGGTTGGACGTTAACGGATACAGTGTTTGCTAGTGATATAAAGACATTGGATAAATTCGGAAGTCATATCGCGCTCAGTAACAATGTTCTCGTTGTCAGTAATTCACCGTCCGCTGGCGCGAAATCTGTTTATGTTTTTGAAAAAGGAGCAGACGGTTCCTGGCAGGAGCAAAATAGAATAGATGCAAGTGATGCCCTCAATAATGAAAGCTACGCTGGTTCGTTATCACTAGACAACGATACTGTTATTGTGGGAGCCCACTTAGATGACGACAATGGTGATAACGCGGGTGCCGTTTATTTCTATACTGGTCTTCTCTCGGATGTGGATCTTGATGGGATTAAAGACGCTATTGATAATTGTCCTGCGCAATTCAATCCAGGACAGGAAGATGCCGATGGCGATTCTTATGGTGATGTTTGTGATCTGTAGTTTCTAGTTTGTGATCTCTAGTCTGTAGTTTAAGGACAATGAGTCTGATTATGTTTAGCAGGTGGCCCCAATTTAGAGCATTGCTGAGAATCTTCGGCTTGTTCTTTTTCATACCAGTAAATACCGATATAATGCCGCCTCCTTAAAATGATCAAAAGTCCACCATGGATTTGGAGATTCAAATGTCGAATGATGTCGTACGCCCTATTGATTTAGTGAAGGGGCTCCCCAACCTGGTGGCGCGTGGCCCCGCAATTGTTCAAGCTGCGGTGGCTTTAAATACGAAAAAAGAAATGGATTCCATGGGGCTCTGTATCGAGCGTACCGTGAAGCGTTACCCGAATCGTCCCGCGATCTATTTTGAAGATCGCATGTTGACGTACAGAGAGTTTAACGAAGAGGCTAATAGAGTTGCCCATTTATTGGTGGATAAAGGGGTAAAACGCGGTGATGTTGTCGCCTTGTTTATGCAGAATCGCCCTGAATATTTGATTATGTTTACTGCTATTGCCAAAACCGGAGCTTGTGCCGCGTTACTCAATAATACTCAAACGGGCAAAGTACTGGCGCACGGTATAAATCTGGTATCACCTGTATTGGCCATCGTGGGAGCGGAATTAGCGGAGCCATTCAATGAGATCCGTAAAGATATTAGCATTGCTAGTGCAGCCATCTATGGTGTCTCTGATTCGGATACACAACTCAAGCCAGGTTCTGTACCGAAGAAATATAAGAACTTAATCAAACTTAGCCGAGATTATCCGGAAAGTAATTTGAGTCGAACTCAGACGATTACACGTAAGGATCATCTTTGCTATATCTACACTTCCGGTACTACCGGGTTTCCGAAGGCGACCATTACTGACCAAAACCGATATTGCACTGCCAATGCGGGGATCAATGTGGCGATGCAATTGAACTGCAAAGATGTTTATTATGTGGCTTTACCGCTTTATCACGCCACCGGATTAATCGCCTGTTGGGGGTCTGTTATTTCTGCGGGCGCTTCCGTGGTGATTCGACGCCGCTTCAGTGCTAGTGAGTTCTGGGATGATATTGATAAGTATCAAGCGACGATATTCGGCTATGTGGGAGAGCTTTGCCGCTACCTACTAAATCAGCCACCGAAGCCAACCGATGGTCACCATACCTTGAAGAAAATGTTTGGCAACGGCTTACGTCCGGGTATCTGGCAAGAATTTAAAACGCGATTTCAGGTGCCAGTTATTCTCGAATTTTATGGCGCGAGTGAAGGCAATACCGGCTTTGCTAATCTATTCAATCTCAATAATACAATCGGTGTCGGTTCTGCAACACTAGTCAAGTATGACCGTGAAAAGGACGAAGTAGTCCGTGATTCACAAGGTCATTTGGTTAAGGTAGAAGGTCGTGAGCCGGGTCTGTTAATTGGTGCGATAACTGAAGCGACTCCTTTCATTGGCTATACCCAGAAAGATAAAACTGAGTCTGCGATATTGCGTGATGTTTTCAAACAGGGAGATGCTTGGTTTGATACGGGAGATTTATTACGTCATATCGGCTGTAAGCATTATCAATTTGTCGATAGGCTAGGAGATACCTTCCGCTGGAAAGGCGAGAATGTGTCGACGACGCAAGTAGAAAACGTGCTGGGTTCCCATCCTGATATTGCGGATTGCGTTGTTTACGGTGTTGAAATTCCGGAGACTAACGGAAAAGCGGGCATGGCTGCCATCACTCCGTTGGATGGTAGAACTTTGGATTATCCTGGGCTGCTTGAATTTTTGAATAGAGAATTACCCTCTTACGCCGTGCCATTGTTTTTCCGCATCAAGCGCGATATTGATACCACGGGTACCTTTAAGTATAAGAAGGCAGACTTAAAGAAAGAGGCTTACAACGTGGAAGCTTGCAACGAACCGATTGTGGTCAATTTGCCAAAGACGGAAACTTACGTTTCGTTGACGGCAGAGTTACAAAATGAAATCGATACTGGCGTTTATCGTTTTTAACAAATGAAGGGTTAAGAAATCGCTTTTATAAAAAAAAGGGGATGGCATGCGCCTATTCCCTTTTTTTGTTAGTGAGTGTCCCTCTTAGTATCCCTCTTAGTAAGTCTTCACCACGTGTTTGCCAATAATATTGCGTTGTATTTGATTGGTTCCTTCGATAATTTGAAGTACTTTTGCATCTCTGAAATACTGCTCGATACGATTATCTTTTGAAATGCCAGAGCAACCAAATAACTGAACGGCATCTGTGGCCACTTCCATTGCCATATCCGTTGCAAACAACTTAGCCATTGCAGCGATGGGCGCTAACTCCTTACCCTTAACGCCAGCATCGGCTTCCGCAGCAGCTTTGTAAACTAGCAGTCTCGCTGCTTCAATTTTAGTGGCCATGTCTGCGAGCATCCATTGGACTCCTTGAAAGCTTGCTACATCTTGCCCAAAGGCTTCTCGCTCTCGCACAAAATCCGTGGCTAAATCTAAGGCTCCTTGGGCTAACGCTACACCTCGTGCGCCGATTATCGCGCGGCTCTTGTTAAAGGCTTCCATCACTAACGCAAAGCCTTTACCTTCAGGACCTAACCGATTTTCTTCTGGTACAAAACAGTCACTCAAATAAATGGGAGAGGAAGGGACACCTCGTGAACCGAGTTTGCGTTCACTGGGTCCTATATCAATGCCTTCCATCCCTTTTTCTAAGATGAAGACACTGATGCCGCCATGACGAAGTGTGGGATCGGTTTTGGCTGCCACGATAACGAAATCGGCAATACTGGAATTGGTAGAAAATATCTTACTACCATTGAGTTTATATCCACCTTCCACTTTTTCCGCTCGAGTGGTGATGCCGGCAACGTCAGATCCTGCAGCGGGTTCCGTGATGGATATTGCCGCTCGCAAATCTCCTGATGCTAAACCGGGCAAGAAACGCTGCTTTTGTTCTGCTGAACCACCGGCCAGAATGGCACCGAAAGGTACCCATTGCACAATTAATAAATAAGCCGTGTTGTAGCAAATGCGCCCCAGTTCTTCCACCGCGACACAAGCGGATAATACGCTGTCGGCACCGCCGTACTCTTCCGGGAATGGGATAGCAAATAAGCCCAGATCTTTCAATGCATCGAACATATCCTGGGGGTATTCTGCTGTCTCGTCTATGGCTTGTGCTCTGGGTGCGACTTTCTCACGTGCAAACCGGCGTACCGTTTCTTGTAGTAGAAGTTGTGTCTCGTCTAATCTGAAACTAGTCATATTATATCCTTATTTACAATCTTCAGTTTTCAATCCTCTAAGTTACAAACGTCAGTTTACAAATCCCAATGTTCAACCAGTGTTTCCCGCCCCATGGTCATGCGCAACGGCGAGTAGGTGATAACGGTGACGCCGTCTTGATTGACGATTTTATTGCGAGTGCGGACTAAACCTCGGCTCGGATCTTTCGATGTGGGTCGGCATTCAATGACTTCTGCTTCGACATGAATGGTGTCACCCACAAAAGTGGGGCCGTTGACATTGAATTCCATGTTGAGAAAGGCAAGCCCTGTTCCTTGCAATGTCGCCTGTAAAACTAATCCTTCCGCTGCACTATAAACCAATGCACCGGGTAGTAATTGTCGGCCCTGTGGTGCGTGTTCCGCTGCATAGGTGGCGTCGGTAAAAAGGACTTCAACCATGCCGCTTAATTGGATGAATGCGGATAAATCGGAGGCCGTTAGTGTGCGTCCGACGGTACGAAATTGGTATCCTACTGGCAGTTCTTCCCAAACTTTGCCTAGTCCTAAGGTTTCCATATTGACTCCTGTTATTTGGTATTTGAGTTATTTGAAGGGTCTAGCCGGTTTAATCGATTATGTATCTGATGATGGTGATTGTTGTGAATGAATTTCGAAGGTGACCTAAGAGCCTTTGCTTTACGCAAGAGGCTCTGGGTTTTTTACGTGACGGGCAGGAATTGACTGCTCTGTTTTGACTACCCTGTTTTGACTAGGCAGTTGTGACTAGGCTGTTTCTAGATTCAAAGTTTCTTTCGCGTATTGAGTGACACGCTTATAGTCGGATTTTCCATTGACAGCTCGGTATACCGTTTCGTGGAACAAGACATGCTTAGGTGCTTTATAAGCAGCCAAGTGTTGCTTAACGAAATTGATAACTTCTTGCTTGGAGGCATCCTTCCCTTCTTCTAGTTGAATGACAGCGGTGACGGCCTGTCCCCACTTTTCATCAGGTACGCCGACTACCAATACATCATCTGTGGCAGGGTGTTGCTTAATGACTTCTTCTATCTCTTCAGGGTAAATTTTTTCACCGCCTGAATTGATGCAGACACTACCGCGTCCAAGAAGCGTTAATGTGCCATCTTTTTCGATGGTGCACCAATCTCCAGGAATGCTGTATCTAACGCCGTTTATTGTTGGAAAGGTTTCTTCTGTCTTCTTTGGATCTTTGTAGTAACCCACTGGCATGGGGCCGGCTAAGGCAACAAACCCAGGCTCACCGCTGCCTGGCTCTATAGGTTTATGGTCGGCACTGAATACGGTGCAGTTTTCACTTTTCATAAATTTGGCTGTCCGGGCTTTTTGTCCAGCGCCTGTTTCCATGCTGCCAAAACCAAGGGCTTCAGAAGAGCCGAAAGAATCCCGTAACATCATTCCCGGATGCAGCTCTAATAATGCTTCTTTGTTATCCGGGCTCCACATTAAACCGGAAGAGACTAGGGCTTTTAGCGAGGATAACTCATATTTATCCTTGTTTGCCTGCAAGTCTTTTAATAAGGGTTTAGCGAACGCATCTCCGACGATGGAAATCGAATTCACTTTATCGTTGGTGACACTGTTCCAAATTGCTTGTGGGTCTAACTTCTTGTTGGATAGTGTTACTACTGCCCCGCCTGCACTGAGGGCAGCGATCGCGGAAATCATACCGGTGCCGTGCATCATGGGGCATGCGGGCAAGATTCGGGGGCCGTGCATTTTCATTTTAGCGATGCGTCCAGCCAGTTCGGCTAAACTCTTTGGCGCTGGTACCTTCGGGTTGCGAGACATCAATGTGTATAAATCGTTCTGAGTCCACATAACGCCCTTGGGCATACCTGTGGTGCCGCCAGTGTAGATAAACAATAAATCATCAGGGGAACGTTTGATGTCTAATTTGGCACCGGAACCATCGTTGGCGATAGTTTCGTAGTCGTGAACGTTATCCAGTTTCAAATCGCCATCGGAAATTTCAATCCACAGTTTGACCTCGGGTAATCGGTCTCTTATGGAGGCTACGTATTCTGAAAATTCCGCATGATAAAAAACAGCGGCGGCGTCGGAATTGCCAATAACATATTTTAGTTCTTCGTCCACGTAGCGATAATTGATATTCACATGAACTAGACGTGCTTTAAAACAGGCGGATAAGGTCTCAGAATAGGCAGCTGAGTTACGCATGTAAAAAGCCACTTTGTCGCCAAAATTTAGGCCATTTTCTAAAAGAAACCGGCCTAAATTATTACTTTTTTTGGTGAATTCTGACCAAGTTCCCACTTCACCATCGTGAATTGTTGCAGCAGCATCTCCAGGTAAAACGTCTGCAATTGCATCATGAATATCACCTATATTCCATTTCATCTTTTTTCTCCACTTTGACTTTAGGTAGTTACGCTGTTGTTTGAAATAAATCGTCTGTAAAAAATCATTTGTAAAAAATTGCTTGTATTAAATCGATTGTTAAAAAAACGTTGGTTATAAAAACATGGGTTATAAAATCCAAGAAGACTTTAATGCAGTACATTAAAGAAGGTGAAATCACGAAAGGTAAAACGAATTTGATAATCAGGGCTAGTGCTTGAAGCTGTCTGCGGGTAGGCCTATTTAATCCGATTTATTTTGATTTTTATTACGCGAAGTTCTCTTCGTCATTGTTTTACAACGTTGCTTAATTACAATCTATTTTGAGGAGGATGACAATGAAATTTTAGTCCCCCTAATTGAGCAATCAGGGGGTGGGTGTTAAGTCATTTTGATCCGCGTTGAATTAGATGCCCGCGTAGCTATTTTCGTTTACTTGAATCTGAATTCGGTTTAATTCGGAGTAGTGTCCATTCTGCTCCAGATAAATGGGCATCTCCCATTTTCCGGTACGGGATAGCCTGACCTTCTTCCAGGTGCGGTAACGAATCGAGCCACTGACCTTGAGAGTGCTAGCATCTCGGGTGATGCCATTGTGATTGTAGTGCAACAATAATTCCGCTGAGCTGTTCTTGGGGACGAGATAATTCATCCACAAGTAGACCGTGCTATTGAGCTCAATATTATTGGGGTCCAGCTCATCGATACATTGATTCTTTAGATCACCTCTATTCCCCACGCCGCTGCAAAATTTGAAATCCGCTAGAATGGGCTCCGCGCTATCGCCGTAGTAATAATTGACTACGCTGTTGATTGACGGTTGGCTAGGGTTTCTAGTCTCGTCGGGAAAGAATAAATTTTGATAGGAAGTGGGCTCGGTCTCGGTTTCAGTTTCGATTTCTTTTTCATTTTCCGTTTCGTCTTTTGTTTCGTCTTTTGTTTCGAAAATGATCGGGGCCTCAAAGGGTGTGGCTTGCAGAGTGGAGATACTCATAAAGATCACCACTAAACTGACGGCGGATACGAATTGTAAACTTGAAGGGATTGCTTTAAACATTGTTTTGTTCCTTTTTAATTGCTGAAGGTATTGTTTGTTGAAGATGTTATTGATTATTTAAACAAATAAAGGTGTCATTGTTTGGGCATGCTGCGGGCCAATTCAGATCAATTGTGGCGAATTGTGGCAACTGCTACCCGATGCACGATCCTTGTCTGTGGAACCTTGTTAGATGGGCAGAGGCTCGATAAAATTAAAGACTACGACTGAACAAGAAGAGAAGTTGAACCCATTGGCTAGAAACAATTACTGGCTAGACTAAACATTGGCTAGAAACAAACATTGGATAGAAAAAACCATTGAATAAAAATATTGCTATCGTCGAAGATGAAGACTCGATTCGAGAGAATTATCGAGACCTGTTCACTCGCCAAGGCTTTCGCGTAGCGGTGTATGCAGACGGGGATAGTGCTCTGGCGGCGTTTCAACAGCGGTTACCGGATCTTGCGATTATCGATATTGGTCTTGGTGATGATGTGGAAGGGGGGTTTGATCTTTGTCGTGAATTGAGAGCGATGTCCTCCCAGGTTCCTATCATTTTCCTCTCCGCTCGTGACAGCGAGTTGGATATAGTCTCCGGGCTTCGACTGGGTGCCGATGACTACTTGACCAAAGAGACGAGTGTGGCTCAAATTCTGGCGCGAGTCTCCGCGTTATTGCGTCGAGTTCAGGCGTTACAGAAGCCTGAAGAGCCCGATCAAACGCTGATTTGTGATCTGTTGTATCTGAATCTCGAACGCATGACGGCGCACTGGAAATCACAGCAGGTCGATTTAACGGTAACCGAATTTTATTTAGTGCATGCGCTGGTAATAAGGCCGGGTCATGTGAAATCAAGGCAGCAGCTGATGGATGCCTCGCAATCGGTAGTTGATGAAAATACAGTAACCTCCCATATCAAACGTTTAAGGAAAAAGTTCATTGCTTTGGATGGTGACTTTGATGCGATTAAGACCGCCTATGGCTTGGGTTATCGTTGGCAAGTGGATGATGAAGGAAGTTTGAGAAAATAAGTGAATGAATAAGAAATGAGTTTACGCCGACAGTTATCCATCATTGTTTTGTTTACGTTGCTGTTACCTTGGGGAGGTTGCCAATACGCGAAGGAGCTTGAGATTACCCTCCGCAACAACAGTATTCAAAACCTACAAGAAATTGCCCGCATGGTCAGTCTACAAGTTTCGGCATCTATGACCGATGGAGTCAGTTTCGATTATGTGAACCCCGAGGTGAGTCCCGATGTCAGTCTCCTTGGATTTGATATGAAGGCGGCTGCGAATCTAGACGGCTATGATGATGAGTGGCTTGCGTATTCTCGTCAAATGTTTGAATTATTTCCTTCCCAGCCAAAGACCGTAAGGAATCAACAAAATGATTCCCTTGCCCGAAAAAAAGTAACCTTGGTCGGCGGTGTATTTGAGGAGTCTTTATCTGTTTTTCTCTCGGTCACGGACAATACACCGACTTACTATAATCCCACTATTGGGGCTCTCAATGGCGATAGAGTATATCTGCATTTTTTTGATAATAAAAAACGGCGTCATACCGTGACTCTTAACACTAGCGCACCTGGGGATGTCAACGTAAGCGGTAGCAAGGTTTATGGTGGTATCGAAGGGCGCTGGCAAGATACGGAGCAGGGTTACAATCTTGAGTTTAAATTACCGATGAATAGCCTTAAGGATGAATTTCAAATTGAAATCGTCGATGCGACTCATCAACGGGAGCTTAATTATCTCTTGCCGAAAGGGCGCGTAGTCTTACCGCGTCAGGACCTCAAAAAAATTGTTGAGATATACAGTAGTGAAAATCGGCGTATTGTTGTGGTTGATCAGTATGCTTGGCTACAAGCTGATAGCGGGTATCGAGAAAATTCGAAAAACAACTTCAGCGAAAGTGATGATCCTTTGTCAGTACAAATGATATCGCAATCTTGGCGTTCAATTCTGCTGAGATGGCTCAATCAATTCTATCGAGCCATTTTATCTGATCGTTACCTTCCGCTAGGGGAAATTAGGGGTCCTATCCAAGGGCAGCTGACAGATAACTATATCGAACCACTGTTACAAGGTAAGAAACAGGGGTTGTGGCAACAGTATGAGCTTGAAACGGCACGAGTGACCGCAGCTTATCCCTTAGAAATTCAAAATGAGAAAAACCAATCCATTGTCAGTGGTGCTGTGATAATTGAAGAAGATAGCGAAGCCATATTAACGGTAAGCCATCGTGCTATCTCACGTTTATTCGGCATGACCTTTCTGGCAATGTCAGTGATTACCTTGGCGCTGCTAGTCTTTTCAGGAATATTATCCTATCGGATAAACCGGCTTAATCGAGCGACGCAGGGAGTGATTAATGCGGAGGGTGAATTTAATGTTCAACTCACTGCTTCGAAAGTTCGAGATGAAATCGGTGATCTCAATCGGAGTTTCGTCACGCTACAATCGCGTTTAGGGGATTATACCGAATATCTGAAAAGCCTTTCTGGCAAGTTATCTCATGAGTTACGTACTCCCTTAGCGATGGTTAGAACCTCTTTGGAAAATTTGGAAGAAAGCCAAACGCTAGATGATAGTGCTCGGGTGTATATTCAGCGGGCTCATGATGGCTTAGATCGCCTGCGTTATATCGTCACTGCCATGAGCGCGGCGACGCGGGTGGAGCAGAGTATTTCCGCTGCTGAGAAGGAACCGATTGAACTCTGTGAATTGCTGCATAACCTGGTGGCAGCTTATCAATCCGCTAACAAGACGAAACGCATTCTTATTCAAACACCCGATGAGCGGATATTGTTGCTGGGTAACACGGATTTACTGGCGCAGATGTTCGATAAGCTATTGGAAAATGCCATCGATTTCACTGCTGATGAGGGTGTAATAAAGTTTTCTGTTACGGTGGATTTAACGAGTTGTCATATTGTCGTGAGCAACGATGGCCCGTTGCTGCCTGTAGAGATGCAACACCAGCTATTTGATACTCTCGTATCAATTCGAGAAACGGCCCGAGATAAAGCGCATCTTGGTTTGGGTCTTTACATTGTTAAGTTGATCGTCGAATTTCATGCTGGGCAGGTCAGTGCCCGTAATCGAGCGGAATTGAATGGTGTTGAATTTTCTATTAAGTTGCCGGTTTTAGGCTTAAAAAATAAATGAAGTACTCTCTCGCTTAGCTTGATAGATTCGATTTCTAGCTCACCTTGCTGCTCGGTGTTGAGCTGGCTAGCAATGCCAATGTTAATGCCAGCACCTTTGATGAAGCTTGATTCTGAGCTGGCAAGTTGGCCCGCTTCAAATACAAAATTGGGCCAATTTGGATGTTTCCAAACCCCGTTATTGGTAGGCATAGAGTAGTGACTCATTTATATAACTATTTGAAATATAAGATAATATATATTATATGATCGATAAGTTAAGTTTTTATCAATCACAATAGACTATAAATATGATTGATAAAAACTTAACTTATCGATCATTCCCCATCGGTTCTGTTTCAAGCCGAGGCTCTTATCCATTCACGTTTCGCCAAACAGCGTGAGAGATAACCTCTGATGGAAATCGACGGCGTTGGTAAATATTGTTTGATAGTTTCATGCTCTGATGCAATCAAATGCTAACCCCATACGTCTTCTATCTGATTACGCTAGGATGGACAGTAAATTAAGGCTGTCTTCAGCGTCATCAATTCACGAGATTCAATCTCTCAACGGTTAATTAGACAGGCAAACCAAAAATGAAAAACAAAAACACGATTATATCAACGGCCATCGCAGGTGCTTTATTAGTGGGTATTAGTTCGCTTCCCACTACAGCGGTAGCGGGTAAGCCAGGATTTGAAAAATGCCAAGGAATTGCTAAAAAGGGGATGAATGACTGTGGCACGAGTAAGCACAGTTGTGCTGGCCAAGCAGCGAAGGATGGTGATGCAGAGGAATGGGTCTATGTGCCTGAAGGTACCTGCAAAAAAATAGTCGGCGGGAAAGTTAAATAGCTCGTCTGTTGAAAAACCATTACGTTATAAATTAAGAGACGTTACAAAAGGGTGAGAAGACAATGTCGAATAGTAATTTAAAAGGAGTAGGCGTTGGCTTTCGGGATAGGCATTTCGACGATATCCTGGAACAGGACCATGGGATTAAGTGGTTTGAACTTCTCACCGAAAATCATCTTACGGTGGATAGTATTGCTTTTTATCAAGCAGAGAAAATTCGAGAGGATTTCCCGGTGACCCTACACGGTGTCGGAATGTCCCTCGGATCGACTGATCCATTGAATCAAGATTACATGAAGAAACTAAAAGTGTTGATTAGTCGTATCCAACCCGAATTAGTTTCCGATCATCTTGCTTGGGTTTCCCATGAGGGTGTGTACGGTCACGAATTATTGCCGTTACCCTACAATGAAGAAACGCTTCAGCATCTAGTGTGTCGGATTAGCCAAGCGCAAGAGTTGTTGGGGAGGACTCTGGTGATTGAAAACCCTTCTTCCTACCTGTCGTTTGCACACTCGGAAATGAGCGAAGCTGAATTTTTAACGCAGCTAGTGAAAATGAGCGGCTGCGATCTTTTGTTGGATATTAATAATTTGTATATTAGCGCGACTAATCTAGGGTTTGATGCCTTGGATTACCTCCAGGCTTTGGATGCGAATAAAATTAAACAGATACATTTAGCGGGATATGATGTTCAGGCTGGGGGTGAAGGCACACAATTTCTTTTTGATACACATGGTTTTCCTGTCCGTGAGCCTGTATGGCAGCTTTATGAAAAAGCCGTATCTTTATATGGCCGTATTCCGACTCTTATCGAGTGGGATACGGATATCCCGGCTTTTAATACTTTGGTGCAGGAAGCTGAAAGGGCTCAAAACCGACTCGATAGTGCGACGCGTACAGAGCTGTTGGAAGGGCATGGTGCGAAGAGACGCGAGATTGAAAAAAATGAATTCAGGGTGGCTTAAGGATGAAACTGGCTGAGTTACAAAAGCAAATGCTAGATTGTCTCTATGGCGAAAAAATAACGTCGAGTCATACGGGGTCACAAGGATCTGTGGGTTCACAAAGATCTAGGTTGTCAGAACTCATTGCACCGACTCCCTATGGGTCGAGTGCTGAATTGCTGGAAATATACCGGGGCAGTGCACAGGCAGGATTACAGTCTGCGCTGTCGGATATTTTTCCCGTTTGTGAGCGTTTGGTGGGGCGGCGATTTTTTCTTGGATTAGTTTCACATTATCTTAAAGTACACCCGTCGCAGTCATTCGACATTGGAGAGTTAGGAGCCTGTTTTCCTCAATTTCTTAAGGAGAATGCGCTTCAGTTAAATATTGAGGAGTTGCCTTATTTAGGTGATGTAACACAGCTAGAGTTATGTTGGCATCAAGTACAGGATCAATCATTGGAATCAGCAGCGGTAAATAACCTACAAGCGTTGTCTGAAGTGGATGAGGATCAGCAAGCGGCAATCCGGTTTACTCTTTCTGCAAGCACTCGACTAGTGAATTCCATTTACCCTATTTTCCGGATATGGCAGGCGAACCAGCAATCCGCTACGGATACTGATGATATCAACGTGATGGAGGGTGGTGGGGCTGTATTCATATGGCGAGATTTGTTATTTAAATTGAGGATGGAGAGTGTTAGTGAAACCGTGAGTTCATGGATGCAGGCGCTGCAACAAAATCTCACGTTGGGTGAAATTGAGTTGATGCATAACGACAACAGCATTAATCAAAATGCGAGTGATCAAATAGAACAAGTTCTTCCTTGGCTTATGCAGCAGGGTATTATCGATGGTTTTTATTTTTAGTTTCATCCGGTCTTGGTGAGGAACCTTTATGTCTGCACTACAATTTACCCTGAAAACATCCTCTTTTGGCATTCGAGGATTAGACTCCATTCAATGGGTCTTGTTGTTAGCATTGAGACTCTGGTTAGCGAAAGTTTTTTTTATGTCGGGTTTGACTAAAATTCAGAGTTGGGAAACGACATTGATGTTGTTTCAGTATGAGTATGCGGTTCCTTTTATTTCAGCCAGTATGGCAGCAGTGTTAGCTACTGGCGTTGAGCTAGTTGTTCCTGTGTTGCTTGTGTTGGGTTTATCCACACGCATTAATATAGTGGTGTTGTTTGTGCTAAATGTTATTGCGGCGATTTCCTATCCAGACATCAGTCCGGCGGGGGAAAAGGACCACATTATGTGGGGGTTAGCCTGTGCCATGCTCCTCTTTTATGGACCCGGTGCGGCTTCTATTGATTATATTGTGCGAAGAAAATGGTTAGAACCAGTTAATGAGACAAAGGAGTGAAATTTAAATTGAAAGCAATCTGGTGTACAGACGAATGATTTCAAGAGAGCAGCTGAATCAGCTATATCGATATGCCTACTCGTTGACGCATAACGAGGATACGGCTTTTGATTTAGTTCACGATAATGTCGAGAAATTTCTTAAGTCAGAGGATGCGTCTATCAAAGAGCCTTTGCATTTTATCATGCGATGCATTCGCAATAGTTATATTGATGATACGCGAAAGCACAATCTGCGCTTAATTAAGCACGAGGAAATTAGGACGACTGAATTAATCGTTAGCCCTGATCTTGATGAGGTGTTGGTAAGTGAAGGCGAAACCGACCGATTGCTCCAATCATTGCAGCCAGAAGAGCGAGAGTTGATTTACCTGACTGTCGTCGAAGAATATACCGTGCAGGAAGTGTCTGATATGAAAAATGTTCCGAGGGGTACTCTGCTTTCAAAACTTCATCGTATCAAAAAATCCCTCAAGCAAAAGTTATTACCTGATGCGGATAATAGCCATCGAATTTCGGCTGCAAAAGGAGAACCGTTATGAATGATAATAAGGCTCCATTATCAGATGCACTTAAAAAGCATTATGTTTCTAAAGAACTCTCGGATGATCGATGGGAAGCGTTAGATAATCTGCAACGTCAAGAACAACATCAACAACAGATACCTCTAAATTCAAATGAGAAAGCCAGCGCTAGCCTCTTTGATTTATTGTTTAAGTTGAAAGACAAAAGACATTTGGCTATTGCGGCCTCAGTGTTGATTGTCTTGGCGTTATTCCCTCTTCAAAACTGGATTTCGGGTTATCAAGATTCTAGCACTCTGGATCTGATCGTTGCGGAAGTGGCGTACAATCATAATAAGCGTATGAATGTCGAATTAGAAAGTACGAATTTGACTGCCATTGGAGACTATTTAGATCGACTCGATTTTAGTTTAATTCAATCCCGCGTTATGGATAGTGCTCGTTTTTCGCTTGTTGGTGGACGATATTGTTCTATCCAAGGTGAGCTTGCAGCACAGCTGAAGATTAAGGATAACGAAACCGGTGAGTTGCTGACATTTTATCAATTTAAAAGGCCGAAAGACTTTCACATTGAAACAGTGATTCAAAAAAGATCTGCTGGAGCTTTGGTAAAGGTTTGGCAGGAAGGAGATTTATTAATGAGTTTAGCCGGAGCGTAATGAACTTTTTTCAATGCTGTATTCAATGCTAAATTGTGTGTTGTACAGTTGATGTCTTGCGTGAATATGGCTCATGGGTAGTTTTTTGCATTGTGGGTTTAGAGAGGTTACAGTTCTGAACCTTTTGAGTGTTAAATCAATGCAATGAACAAGGAGAAGAGAAATGTATCCAGGAAAGTGGGCACAGAAATTTCCAGAAAAGCCAGCGGTAATCAATGCCGCCACCGGCGATAGCATTAGTTACAAGCAACTTAATGAACGATCAAACCAACTGGCAAACCTCATGTTCGACATGGGGGTTCGGCCGGGCGATCACGTCGCCATCTTTATGGAAAATAATTTAAGGTACTTTGAAGTGTTGTGGGCTGCGATGCGTTCTGGGCTTTACCTGACGCCAATCAATCGCTACCTGACAGATGAAGAAGCCGGATACATTCTGGATAATTGCGAAGCCAAGGTGTTAGTGGCATCTAAATTTCTGGAAGAAGTTGCAGCGAAGATACCGCAACACGCGCCTAATTGTAAAACCTGTCTCATGGTGGACGGAGTCGTAGAGGGTTATGAAAGCTATGAGGACAAGATAGCGAATCAATCGATAGAAAATTTGGCGGAAGAACCGGCCGGACAATTTATGTTGTACAGCTCTGGAACGACGGGACAGCCAAAAGGTATTTTCCGTGCCATGTCAGGCGATAGGGTTGATGAGAGTGCGGGCCCGATAGGGGGTATGTTAACGGGACTTTGGAGTGCTGACGAGAACAGTATCTATTTGTCTCCGGCCCCTCTTTATCATTCTGCTCCCAGTGGTTTTTGTCATGGCGTCCAGGCCCTCGGTGGCACTATCGTGATGATGCCAAAATTTGATGGTATCGCAGCGTTGAAAGCGATTGAAGAATATAAGGTGACTCATAGTCAGTGGGTACCGACAATGTTTAGCCGAATGTTGAAAATGCCTGAGGCGGATTTAAAGCAATTTGATTTGTCTTCACATAAAGTGGCTATTCATGCTGCTGCCCCTTGTCCCGCGGGAATAAAGAAAAAAATGTTCGACTGGTGGGGACCTATCATATATGAATATTATGGCGGAACAGAATTAAATGGTTTTACCCATTGCGCACCACAAGAGTGGCTTGCTAATGAGGGAACTGTTGGAAAACCTCTGCTGGGCATCATTCATATTTGTGACGAAGAAGGAAAAGAATTACCCGTAGGAGAAGCCGGTATTGTCTATTTTGAAATGCCACAAATGCCTTTCGAATACCATAAAGATCCCAGTAAAACGAAAAAGGCCCAACACCCTGATCACGATAACTGGTCTGCGCTAGGAGATGTTGGTTATGTTAATAAAGATGGTTACCTTTTCCTCACGGATCGATCCAGCTTTATGATCATTTCGGGTGGTGTGAACATCTATCCTCAAGAAATTGAAAACGAAATGATCTTGCACGATAAGATTGCTGATGTGGCCGTTATAGGTGTTCCGAGTGAGGAGATGGGCGAAGAGGTCAAAGCCGTAGTCCAGTTGATACCCGGTGTTGAAGCCAGTGATGAGCTAGCAGCTGAATTAGTGGGTTACGCTCGTGAAAACATAGCTCACTACAAGTGTCCTAAGAGTGTTGATTTTACAGATGAACTCCCGCGTTTGCCTACTGGGAAGCTGTATAAGCGCGTCCTGAAAGATAAATATTGGAGTAAGAAAGGATCTCGCATCGTATAAATAGCTCGTGTTAGGAAAACACTTTTTAGTATTAACTAAAGCTAGATTTTCTAGATCTAACTAAGTGAAGTTTATATCATCGGTTATTAGCGAATAGCCGATGATATAAGGTAAGTGGATCAAAAAGTTAATAAAAATAATTTGACCCATGTCATCGCCAACTCGAATACGTCTCCCCTTTACGTTCTCCTTCAGTTTTAATATCCAAGTTGATCTAATATTAAATTAACAACTCATGTTCTTAAGATACTAACGTATATTATTTGAGGGATAGATATGACTTCATTATTTGATCGTATAGGTGGAGAAGCGGCTGTAGACGCAGCAGTAGATATATTTTACGAGAAGGTGTTAGCCGACACGAGGATAAATGAGTTTTTTCGTGATCTGGATATGTCTGCACAATCGAGAAAGCAGAAAGCTTTTTTAACGATGGTTTTTGGTGGCCCGAGTCAGTATTCAGGAAAGGATATGCGTGCAGGCCATGCTCATATGGGTTTGACTGATGTTCATTTCGATGCCGTCGTTGAAAATTTGGCAGCGACACTAACGGAGCTGGGTGTGGGTGCTGCTGAAATTGGTGAGATAGCCGCCATTGCTGAAAGTGTAAGGGACGATGTCCTTAATCGAGATCCTCATCAGGCTTCAAAAGCCAGCTGATGAAAAAGTCTTTAGATTATATTTTCTAGTTTGAATTATTGAAGCACTTAGATTAACAAAATGAAAACAGGGATTGTTAATCTAAGTACGGCTAGTTTTCTATGATTCCAGCTCCCAAGATCTAGTCTTTCGGTAGACCCAATATTCTTTCTGAGATTATATTTTTTTGGATATTGGGTGTGCCTCCTCCGATAACAACGTCTGGCCAGCTAAGGGCGCGATACGCGTATCTGCCTTTGTCTAAGGCATCTGGGGAATTACGCGAATGTATGCCCACGTGTCCCATTAGTGATACCGCATAGTCTCCCATTTCTACTTCTAATGTAGCTTTGTGTAGCTTATTGACCGAGGTTTCGCTGGAGACGGGTTCCCCTTTTAATTGTTTTGTTAAATACCGCATTCCGTTTAAGCGCATAGATTCAATGATGGTTTCAAAGCCTGCTACGGTTCTTCGTACGGATTGATCTTGAGTGGCAGGTTTGCCTTGTATTTCGATTCGTTTAACGAGAGCTTTTAGATCTTCTAGTTTGCGTTCCAGTCCAGCGACTTCCGCAATGCTGGAGCGTTCATTCGCAAGGGCGGATACTGTTACCATCCAACCTTTACCTTCTTCACCTAGCCGGTTTTCCTGCGGGACTTTGACGTCGGTAAAAAAGACTTCAGCGAATACAGCGCTACCCGTCATGTTCTTTATGGGGCGGACTTCAAGTCCAGGAGATTTCATATGAACTAGGAGGCAGGTAATGCCTTCATGTTTGTTTTCTGAAGAGGAGTCTGTGCGTACTAGCAGTATCATCCATTCCGCAAAGGGAGCTAGTGACGTCCACATCTTTTGACCGTTAACAAGATAGTGGTCGCCTTTGTTTTCTGCCTTACACTGGAGAGACGCAAGGTCGCTACCAATGTTGGGCTCTGAGTAGCCGGTACACCATTGGAATTTGCTATCTAAAATGTCAGGTAGAAAACGTTCTTGTTGGTCTTTCGTACCGTATTGAATGATGCCGGGTCCTACCCAAGACAAGCCCATAAAACAGGTGCCTAGCCCTGGCGTTTTAGCGATAGCCATTTCTTGTTTCAAAATAACCTGCTTCATTAGCGATCCACCGCCGCCGCCCATCTCTTTTGGCCAGGTGTACCCAACCCATCTTTTTTCACGTACTTTTTTATTCCACTCAGTGACAAATGCCATTTCATCTTTCTTAGCCACTTTGTCTGGCATATTGGTTTTTATGAAATCACGAACCTCTTGTCGGAAGACAAGCTCATCGGGTGATAAATCGAAATCCATCTTACTTTCCTTATCTTGTCTTATGAGTTAAAAGCTAAGCGCCGCAATACGGTCTTGGTGGAAGTGGGTATCGCCAAATGCCGGTCGCATCCACTTCGAACGTTTGATGAATAGTTGGATATCATATTCATCGGTGTAGCCAATCGCCCCGTGTAATTGAATGCTGTCGGTACCGATACGCACAAACGCATCAGAGGCGTAGGCCTTCGCGATAGAAGCGGATCGTGATAATGAACCATCAACTTCATCAGCCGCCCATGCCGCGTAGTAGGCTAGGGATTTGAATGACTCTATGTCTACGTACATATCCGCTAGCGGATGTTTGACTCCTTGATAACGTCCTATCGGAGCGCCAAACTGTATTCGTTCTTTTGCGTATTCTGTGGTGATGTTGAGAGCGGTTTCTGCCGCACCAACGGCTTCAGCGGTGACGGCGACGGCTCCGAGTTCAAGCAAACGGGATAGAGTCTCTGTTGCAGCGGGCCCTTCAGAGAGAATTTGATCTTTGGGTACGACGACATCGCTGAGTGAGAGTATTCCTTCGCGCTTTGTCTTATCAAAAGTTTCCGTCATGATTGTTTTCACGCCACTAGCGGAGCTGTCGACGATGGCGAGGGTAATATCCTCGGGTTTGTCATCAGCTCGAAAGGCAACAATATAAAAATCAGCGGCATCCACATCACTAACAAAATGTTTTTCACCCGTTAAGCTGTAACCGTTAGATCGTTGTTTTCCTTTTTCTTGTAAGCCTCGTTCTTGTAAGCCTTGAAGTCGAATTCCCTCAGGCGTATGCCAGTTGGTTTTTTCATTGATAGCGATGCAACCGCGTTTTTGCCCACTTGCCATGGCGGGTAACCAGGTTTCTTTTTGCTGTTCAGTTCCCGCTGACAATAGCGCATCAATAGCCAAATTATGAGAAATAATAGGAGAGGGGAATAGGCTACGGCCAGACTCTTCTAGTACGACAATCAGGTCCACCCATCCCATCCCTAAGCCGCCATAGTTTTCCGGAACGGTGATGCCCAGCCAGCCCAGTTCCGCCATTTCATTCCATAAATCCTGAGAAAATCCGGCTTTGGATTCGGCTATTTTCCTGACCTCTGTCAGGGGGCATTTGTTATCAAGAAACCGCCTTACTTGTTCACGCAGAAGTTCCTGTTCTTCTGTAAATCCAAAATTCATCAGATGTCTCCTATCTTGATTGGTCAATTTGTAATGCGAGTGCCGCATTCTTTGGTGCTAGAGATTACAGGGCAAATTTCGGGGCGTGTACCTTATATTTTTATAGAAATATAAAAATAGATTTTCTGGAAGTCGACTTCTCTCATTAATAGTTAACCCGTTGAGAGTCATAGATGGATAGGGCGATATTTGAGCAAAAAATGAAGGTTTAAATAGCATAAAATCAATGGTCTAGAGATATCGTGCTCTGAATGAAGGGCAACAGGCAAACTCGATTAGTGAAAAGTAAATCAAGTTTGATGTACAATGGCGCGGGCTCTAAAACTAGAGAATAACTTAGTAGGCTTGGAAATACCGCGTGGGCATCACGTCCCTTGTGATATCGCATTTTGAGATAGCTTATTTAGGTAAATTCATTGAGATCGATCAAATTAGAGTACAGCTGTTGAATGTATAATGGGTCCTATAGCCGCTACAGGCCGATTCACTTCATTCGTATGCGATCAAACAATAGTTAAATAGGGTTAGGCTCTAAATTAACATTTTAATCAAGGAGTTATAGAATGTCTGAAAAGTTTAAACGTGACCCATCGGTAGTTATCATTGGTGCCGGAATGACAGGCATACTGATGGCTATCAAATTTAGAGAAGCTGGCATTACCGATGTCACCATTTTAGAAAAAGCCGATAAAATTGGCGGTACCTGGCGCGAAAACCGATACCCTGGTGTGGCGTGTGACGTACCTTCGCATATGTACTCCTATTCCTTTGAGCCAAACCCAGAGTGGAGTCGACGCTTTTCACCCGGCAGCGAGACGCAAGCGTATTTCGAAAAAGTAGTCCGTAAATACGGAGTTGAAGATGTTATCCGTTTTAATGAGGCAGTAACGGATGCAAGCTATGATCAAGGTCGTTGGTCTATCAAAACCAGTAAGAAAAAAAACCTCGAGGCAGATTTTCTTATCAGTGCCACAGGCATATTACATCACCCTGCTAAACCTGAGATTAAAGGTTTATCCTCCTTCAAGGGCTCGTCATTCCACACCGCTGAGTGGGAAGACGGAATCGATCTAACCGGTAAGCGAGTTGGCATTATTGGAACCGGTTCTACATCAGTACAAATGACCTGTGAGCTGTCACAAACAGTTGGTAAATTATCCATTTTTCAACGTACTCCTCAATGGGTTCTGCCCATAGTCGACAGAACTTATAGTGAAAAGACAAAGCAAAGATTACGGGACTATCCTTTTCTTGGCGGTTTGGTAGGGCAGGGTTATAAACTTTCATTGGAAAAACTATTGTCGAATGCTGTCATTGGGGCAAAAGTTCCTCACGCAGTGATGACGGCGGCTTGTAAATATAATTTGAGTACCGTTAAAGATCCCGTTCTGCGTAAGAAGTTGACCCCTGATTATAAAGTGGGTTGTAAGCGAATCATAATGAGTGATTCCTTTTACGAAGCGATGCAACGACCTACCGTTGATTTGGTCACCGAAGGCATTGAGTGCGTCAATGAAACAGGAATCAGAACAGCAGATGGTCAGCAGCACGACCTAGATGTGATTATCATCGCTACCGGATTTCACCCATTTTCCTTTATGCGACCCATGAATTTAAAAGGCAAGGGTGTCGAAATCGAAGAGACTTGGAAGAAGAAAGTACAAGCCTACCGATCTATCTGCTTGCCGGATTACCCGAACTTCTTCCTCATGTTAGGACCCAACACACCTATAGGTAACTTCTCTGTTATCGCTATGAGTGAAGTTCAAACCAAGTATATTCTCAAGTTAATCGACAAGTGGCGTGATGAGCAGTTTGATGAAGTTTCTGCAACCAAACCAGCGCTTGAACGTTTCAATGCTTATCTTAAGAAAGGCATGCCAAAAACCGTATGGGTTAGTGGCTGCCAGAGCTGGTACTTAGATCCTGATGGTGACCCGGCTTCATGGCCTTACCCTTGGAAGCAGTGGGTGAAGGAAATGAATGAGCCTGACATGCGAGACTTTGAAGTGGCGAAATGTGAAGCGCCAGCGCCCAAACCTAAAAAGGTGAGGAAGAAGAAAAGCCCAGCTGCCGCAGAGTCGTAAGCTGTGATTTGAGGGTTCATGACTGTGTTTTTATTGCATGCATGAACCCTCATTTATTTTAGTTCTATCCTCTCAATTTGATCCTATTCATATCCTTAATCTCCTCGATCCATTTCCTCAGCTACATCCATTTCTTGAAACCCGTTTTTCTCGTTCCCGCGCTCCCGCGTGGGAACGAGATTATTATCTGAGGCAAGAGGGTTTGATTACTAAGAGTTACTACATTAGTAACTCCCATTAACCTATGCTATATACTAATTATTCAATAATTAGTATTGGCTATATCTATGAAGATTCCTGAAAAACCCAAATCTACCGCCGAACTATTAGAAAATATTATAAATCAAAAGAGTAAAGTTGATATTGCGCATATTTTTGGGGAGAATATCGGCCCTACTGACCCAAAGGGCCGATATCTACATTGGGAAAAGCTCAAGCATCTTCCCGCACCTGAAGGCTTTAATAGCGAGGAGTATTGGTTTGCCACTAAGACCGCTAGGCAAAAAACATCGAAAGAGCTTCCCTTAAGTGACAAGCAAGGTAATCCCTTTTCATTTTGTGTACCTGGAACGCTTCAGAAGGAATTGCACTGGTTAGATCAAAACGCAGCTGGCAGCGTAACGATGGATCAACCGATAACAAATCCACACACAAGGGATACGTATCTTGTGAGTTCTTTAATAGAAGAATCGATTTGTTCCAGTCAGTTAGAAGGCGCGTCCACAACGAAAAATGTCGCCAAGGAAATGTTACGGCAGGGGCGGGAACCGAAAGATCATAGTGAAAAAATGATCTTTAATAATTACAAAGCGATGGCTGTCATCAGGGACTATAGGGACGATGAATTGACTCCATCGTTAATACTTCACTTACATGAGATATTAACGAATGGAACACTGGATGATCCTGATAAGGCAGGGAAACTGAGAAATGAATCCGATGATATTCATGTTGTAGACGTGAGTGAATCCACTGTTCTTCATACACCACCTTGTGCCAGCGAGTTGGAAGATCGAATGATTAAGGTCTGTGATTTTGCAAATAATAAAATTGAGAATGAGTTTATTCATCCCGTCATAAAAGCCATCGTTTTGCATTTTATGATTGGATATGATCATCCTTTCGTGGACGGAAATGGGAGGACGGCAAGAGCTTTGTTCTATTGGTGTATGGCGAAACAGGGTTATTGGTTAATGGAGTTTGTTTCTATCTCCAGCATTATTAAGCAAGCACCACTTAAATATGGAAAAGCTTATTTGCACACAGAGACGGATGAAAATGATGTGACTTACTTTCTTATTCACCAAGCTGATGTGATTAGAAAGGGGGCTACCTCCTTGCATGAATACTTAAATAGAAAGGCTACCGAAATAGAAGAGGCCGAAAGCCTATTGGAAAATTCAAAAGCTAAAGGCCAACTAAATCACCGACAACTTTCATTACTTAAACACGCTTTAAAAAATCCCAATTCAATTTATAGAATCCAGGAGCATCAGACATCTCATGCTATTAGTTATCAGACGGCGAGAACTGATTTACTCAAAATGTCTGATAAGCTAAATCTACTAAGGAGGAGAAAGTACGGTAACTCATTTGTATTTGTTTCACCTCCCGACTTAAGAGAGAGGCTTGTAAAAAATAAACTCTAACCAGGCAGTTAGCCAATAGGGCACTTCACAATAAAAATAGTTAAGTGTCACTTATTCTAATCGTAACCGGTGTTCATCCTGAGATTGCTAAGGCTCTGTGTTTTTCTCGTTCCCACGCTCCCGCGTGGTAACGCATACGAACAAATTTCAAATGACGCGATTCAAGATGAACATTTTGGCTTAGTCTATAGCGCCAGAATTCAACTCATGGAAGAGGGATTACAAGTGGGAGATAAGTGGGTGAGACTGTCGCCTGGGATGGCCGTGTCGGTTGAAGTTAAAACGGGGAAGAGACGATTGATCGAATATTTTTTGTCACCGTTGTTGCGGTATA
>JAHRWA010000016.1 GCA_019090455.1 Pseudomonadales bacterium
AAAATATTAGGAGTGACAAGCGCGGCGCTATCGATACGGATTTGCCCTGCTCGCTTGAACGATTAAAAATAGAGCCTAAGCATTGGCTTTACCTCACGCAACATTTTGAGAGTCAATTTAAAACACTCGTCGGCACCGCTTTTCAAATAAAAGACGCTGCATCTAAATTCGGTTTCCAGCGCTCGCCTGGAATTAACAATAGTATTCAGCTCATCATCTAGAGCGGATCAACTAAGATTTACTTTCTATATTCTAACTTGGAAGAGTTAACCGTGTGCGCTCGCCGAGCGCTGTGGAGACTTACACCTGTTTTTATTCTGTGAGTTACACTTTCTAGTGGCAGCACCTACGGCAACGATAGTGTGATATGGGGGAGTCTGATTTCGTCAATCTGATTATTTAGGATGGGTGTCCTATTTGTTACGGTGAATAAATTGTTTAATAACAATGGTATACGATAAAGTGGTTGAGAAAATAAGAGTTTGTTGTATCATTACGTTAAACAGTGTTAAACAACGTTTAACGAGGTGACGAATATGTTAGGTGTTCGATTAGATGATGAGTTAGAGCAACGTCTTACAGCGCTTTCTGAAAAGACCAACCGCACTAAAAGCTATCACGCCAAAGAGGCGATTAAAGTGTACTTGGAAGAGAAGGAAAAGATTGCCGCTCGCAATGCGGAAACACTCGCACGATGGGAAGCTTACAAGACGACTGGTGAAACAGTTGAGAATGAAAGCGTGATGAAATGGTTGGACTCTTGGGGAACGGATAGCGAAGAATCATGCCCACTCGACAAATAGTTTGGTTACCGAAGGCGCTCCGAGATCTGGAGCGCCTTCGTTCATTTTTAAAAGACAAAAATCCGATAGCTGCGAGAAAAGCAGTTGACGTCATTAAAAACGGCGTGAAGGAATTAAATAAGAATCCAAAAATTGGGTTGCCAGTGTCAGTAGAAGAAGGCGACGATCCCGAATTAACGTGGTTCCGCGATCTTTACATTAAGTTTGGCAATGGTAATTATGTGATACGGTATCGAGTCGATGAAGAGGAAGAAATAATATCGTCGACAATCGTTGTGATTGCTCAACTCTGGCATAGTAAAGAAGATCGATAACCACATAGTCCCCGCTTGTCACGAGCCCCGCATGCTACGCGGCAGAACAACCAGGGCACCCATACTTAATACTTGCCCCGATCGTCAAATACTATATGTTCATACAGCTCTAGATGTTTAATCAAACAACCTATAACCCCCATGCCAAAACCCAGAAAATCACTCGTATCGATAGACGCAACGCCGTCAATGGATCGAAGACAAGCTGCTTTTCTTAGGCTCCGTCTTCGCGATAGATATTTGTGCTTTTTCAGTAATGAGTAATCATACCCATACTGTTCTGCATATTGATCAAGACACGGCACTAGAATGGTCATCCAGCGAACCCGAATTCAACTCTCTTGGTTTCAACTAGTAAGTGCAATCTACAATTTTTTTAATATTCAGTCTTGTCTTTGAATTCACACAAATCTTCAATGGTACAAGCGCCACAGCGAGGTTTTCGGGCTGTACAGACATAGCGCCCATGGAGTATCAGCCAATGATGAGCGTCGAGTATGAAATCCTTGGGGACGTGGCGAATGAGTTTTTTTTCCACGGCGAGTACATCTTTGCCTGGCGCAATTTTTGTTCGGTTTGAAATTCTAAATATGTGAGTGTCCACCGCCATGGTGGGTTGATTGAAAGCCGTATTCAAAACTACGTTAGCCGTTTTTCTGCCGACTCCGGGTAGGGCTTCTAATGCTGCACGAGTGGAGGGGACTTCTGATTCATGTAATTCCACTAGCATCTTGCAGGTGTTGATTACGTTCTTTGCTTTTGTATTGTAAAGGCCGATTGTCTTAATGTATTTTTTTAAACCCTCTACACCCAGCTTGGCCATCTTGTCGGGTGTACCGGCTTTTTTGTAAAGTGCTTCGGTGGCCTTGTTTACGCTGACGTCTGTCGCTTGAGCGGAGAGAATGACGGAAATCAATAGCTCGAAGTTGGAATTGTAATTCAATTCCGTTTGGGGATTTGGATTGTCTGCTTTAAGGCGCGTAAATATTTCGTAACGCTTGTCTGCATTCATTGTTTTTCTGCGTGCCGTCTTTTCTGGATTTTAAGTTTGTCTGTGTGGGCTTAAGTAATCGTGCCGGTAACGCGGACTCTGCGTCCGCTACTGGCTGTTTTGTTTTTTCTGGCGAGTTCGCGATCTTTCTGTTTTTTATCGATAATGTTTTTGATCGCCATAAGCAAGCCCAGTCCAATGAACGCACCAGGGGGTAGTACAGCAAAGAGAAAAGATTTGTAATCGGCTACTAAAACGAGAGTCCAGTCTTTTGCGAAATCTCCAAACAATAGATCCATGTCAGCGAATAACGTACCTTGTCCCACAATCTCTCGCATGCATCCCAGAAGGAAAAGGACTATCGCAAATCCGAGACCCGTAGTGATGCCGTCTATTAGGGAGGGGAGTACGCTGTTTTTTCTGGCAAAGGCTTCGGCTCTTCCCAACACTGCACAGTTGGTGACTATCAGTGGAATAAAAATGCCCAGTATTTCGTATAGCTCATAGGTGAACGCGTTCATTAACAATTCGATACAGGTTGTGACGGCGGCGATGATCATAACGAATGCGGGTAATCGAATCTCATCGGCTGCAAATCGGCGCACCATAGAAACTAAGACATTCGATCCGGCTAAGACAAGAGTGGTTGCCAGTCCCAAGGCTAAGGCGTTTACGACTGAATTAGAGACGGCAAGCAGAGGGCATAGGCCGAGTACTTGGACTAATGCGGCATTGTTTCCCCAGAGGCCATCGTAGGCGATTTTATTGTAATCAGTGGTGGGGGTCGCATCTGTATCGTCAGAAGCTTCTATGTCTGCAATGGATATGTCGGTAACGGAAATGTCAGTCATTTGGATTTACCTCGCCAGTACGATTGGAGGTGTCAAAAGTATTGTCGTTTATCATTGCTGTGTCGTTAAACACATTTGATTTCTCAGCTTCAAAATACTGCAATGTATTGTGCACCGCTTTCACCACGGCTCTGGGTGTAATGGTTGCGCCAGTAAAGGAGTCAAAGTCGCCGCCGTCTTTTTTAACCCCCCAACCACTCTCTTTTGGGTTGTTTAGCGATGTTCCTGTAAATCCTAATATCCACTCGGATTTTTTGAGTTCAATTTTGTCTCCTAGGCCGGGAGTTTCTTTATGGGGAGGAATGACGCGAACACCCGCGATAGTGCCATCAGCATAGACGCCAATTAATAAATTAATCGGGCCTCCGTATCCTTCCGGTGCCGTGACGGGGAACACCGCAGCAACGGGACCTTCACTGTTGCGAGCCAAATAGGCGGTAAAATCTTTTTTGTTGCCTAAGGAGCCGGCCGCTATCGTTGTCGTTTCCGCTAACATATTGTTGCTGTGACTCGTCTTTGGAACGACCTCATACAGGGCTTTTTCTAATGCCGCAATTCGATTGAGTTCTATCTTGCCTTTAGTCATTTCGTACGTGGCGACGCACAACCCTGTTGATACTATTGCGAACAGAGCGAGAAGAATGCTGTCTTTTGAAATGGCATTTCCCAACATGATCAGTTAGCTCCCTTCTGTTTTTGGCCTACCTTTTTATGCCCGTATGTTCGAGGTTGAACATAGTAATCAATGGTGGGAGCACATAAATTCATGAGGAGTACTGCAAAGGCAACGGCATCGGGGTAGCCGCCCCAGACTCGAATAATATAGATTAATGCACCTATGCCGAAGCCATAAATAAGGCGTCCAATATTGCTGGTAGCGGCGCTCACGGGATCGGTTGCGATAAAAAAAGCACCGAGCATGGTTCCGCCACTGAGCAGATGAAAACTGACGGGACCAAAAGAGTTGTTAAACCAGTGAGAGAGGAATGAAAATAAGCAGAGGGCTGAGAGATAAGCCACAGGAATGTGCCAGGTAATTATATTTCGGGCTATTAAGTATAGCCCCCCAAGCAAAAAGCCGAGATTTACAAAAGCCCAACCTTTACCGATAGTGATCCCGTAAAATTCGCCAAACACTGGGCTTTCAACTGCTGCGCCAAAAGTCAGTGCGTTGCGAGATGCTGTTTTTAATGTATCCAGTGGCGTGGCCATGGTAAAGGCATCGATGCTTTCGCCATTGATGTTACTAGTGAAAATTGCTGATAGCGCAGCATAAAAATCAAGTTCACTGTGGCGTGCGCCGTCTACCTCTAAAGCCGGTAACCAGGAGGTCATTTCTACGGGATAGGACACTAGCATTAACGCATAACCAATCATGGCGGGATTGAAGGGGTTGTAACCCATTCCGCCATAGAGGTGTTTTGCGATAATAATGGCGAAGCTGACGGCTACTAGGGTTAACCACCAGGGCGCGGTGGGGGGTATGGCTATTGCCAATAGAATGGCGGTTACCACGGCGCTGTAGTCTGACAAGTAGAAGAGAATAGGTTTTTTTCGCAGTTTAAGAACCAGTGCTTCACTGAATAAGGCAACGGTTATCGCCAAGGCAATATTGATTAAGGTACCCCAGCCAAAAAAATAGGTAAGGGCTGCGACTCCCGGAATAGTGGCGTAGATAACCTGTCGCATAAACGCGCCGGTATTGCCGGGAGCTTGTGAATGAGGTGAGGTGATGGAGAGTAATGCCATGGTTAAGTCTGTTTCTCCGAAGTCTCAGTGTCTTTGGTCTTTTCTGTATTGGTAATAGGAGGGGTAACGGTAATGGGGGAGCTAGATTTTTCTTTAAATGCCTTGAAAGCGTTTTGAGCTTTTTCCGCTTTTTCTTTCAGTCGCTCTACTTTGGCACGATGAGCTTCAAGTTGTTCTTTTTGTTCGTCGCCAGCGGTACTTTCGGCAACGGCTAAGGCTTTTTCTGCGTCTTTCCATAACTTTGTCGATTTGGCCATTGCTGTTTTAAGAATTTTTAAGGCGTCGTCGGACTTGTTGGCCGGCTCGGCATCGGACGCTGTTCCCTGCGCGGCTTCCTCTGCGGCCTTTTTGGCTTTGGCGGCTTTTGCCTTTGCTGATTTTTCTGCTCTCGCTTTACGTTTCGCTTCTTTCGCAGCGGCTTCCTTAGCTAAGCGATCTTCCCTGGCTTCAAATCGTTGCTTCGCTTGATCAGATTTTACCGATTCACTTTCCTGTTTCTTTATTTCACCTTTGGCATATCGAAAGTACTGAACCAGTGGGATGTTGCTGGGACAGACATAGGAGCATGCGCCGCATTCAATACAATCGGATAAGTTGTACTGCTGCACTTTTTCTAACTCTTTACTGCGTGAGTACCAGAACAATTGCTGCGGTAATAGTTGCATCGGGCAGGCTTGGGTGCAGGTGCCGCATCGGATGCAAGCTTGCTCAGGATTTTGTAAAGGCAGCTCTTCTTCAGTCGATGCGATGAGGCAGTTGGTAGACTTGATGAGCGGTATTTCGGTGCTATGTAAAGTGAACCCCATCATTGGCCCACCCATAATCAGGCGGGATAATTGACTACCATCGACCCCTGCGTGTTGTAGTAAATGGGCCACTGAGGTGCCAATTCGCGCCCAAACATTACCTGGGTTTTTGATCGCGCCGCCAGTTAAGGTAGTCACGCGTTGTATGAGAGGTTCGCCCTTTACGACAGCTTGATACACCGCGTAAGCAGTCCCGGTATTCTGGCAAACCACGCCCACTTCTGCGGGAATTGATCCCGAAGGGACTTCTCTACCGGTGAGGATTTGTATTAACTGTTTTTCACTACCGGATGGGTATTTAGTGGGGACGGTGACGACTGTTATTTCAGGGCCGTTATTTATCTTACGAGCCGCTTCACTCATTGCAGAGATGGCTTCTGGTTTGTTGTCCTCAATGCCCATGAGAATGGTTTTAGGGTTCACCAGTCTCGCGATAATTTGAATCCCTAAGATGATCTCATCGGCGCGTTCTCGCATTAACATATCATCTGCGGTGATATAGGGTTCGCACTCAACGGCATTGATGACGAGAGTGTCTATCACGGTTTTGGGAGGAGGTGATAATTTGACGATTGTAGGGAAGCCTGCGCCTCCCATTCCAGTAATGCCTGCGTCGCGAATATGCTCTCGTAAATCGTCAAGTGTAGCCGTTAGTGGGTTTTCAACGCCTTGGTGATCGATCCATTGGTCTTTGCCATCAGTTTCGATTACAACGCAGGTGCCATCAATTTGCGAAGGATGCTGTACGGTTCTTGGCCCAATTTCAATGACGGTTCCAGAAGAAGAGGCATGGATAGGCGTGCTGACAAATCCATGGGCATTCGCGATTTTTTGGCCCTTTAATACGTGGTCTCCCACCTTGACCAGTGCTTTTGCCGGTGCACCGATGTGCTGTTGAAGTGGAATAATCAGCCTCTTTGGCAGATCGATTTCGCTAATGGGGCTTAGTGTGGAAATTGATTTTCGTTGGGGCGGGTGAATGCCTCCTGGGAAATCCCGTATTCGGTGGCTCACTAGAGTGTCCTCACTGAAATCATTTGAGGCACGCCATCCGATCCATTGGGTTTAGTCCAGATCCAATCTTGCTGTGTTTCTTTGACGGGCTCTAAAATAATGCAATCCACAGGGCAGGGTTCTAGGCATAAGTCGCAGCCAGTACATTCGTCTTCAATGACGGTATGCATCTTTTTAGCGGCTCCCAAAATAGCGTCGACAGGGCAGGCCTGAATGCACTTGGTACAACCGATGCACTCTTCTTCTATGATGATGGCGACTTTCTTAACCTCTGAGACTTCGCCGCTTTCCTCATCTAATTCGATGACATCTCTATTGAGTAGGTCGGAAAGCTCAACGATAGTATCTTCACCCCCTGGCGGGCATCGATTATGAAGCTCGCCCGCAGCGATAGCTTCGGCATAAGGTTTACAACCTGGGTGGCCGCATTGGCCGCATTGAGTTTGAGGCAGTATTGAGTTGATTTGATCCACGACAGGATCTTCATCAACTTCAAATCGAATAGAGGCAAAGCCCAATACAGCACCAAATATAGCGCCCATCACGAGCAGGGCAAGAATGGCAAATACGCCTGTCATTCAGTTTTCTCCAGCTTTTCTAAATCGAGGGGATTTGAGTCAATCTCAGAGAGCAGTAAGCCCCGTAAATCCCATAAATGCTAAGGACATCAGTCCGGCGGTAATCATGGCGATGGATGGACCTTTGAAGGGTTCTGGTACATCGGCGACAGTGATGCGCTCACGCATGGCAGCAAATAACACGAGTACCAAGGAAAATCCGATTGCGGCTCCAAAACCATAGATAGCGGAATCGAAAAGGGAATCTGTGCCTTTTTTTACGTTTAATAGAGCTACCCCTAACACCGCACAATTACTGGTAATTAAGGGCAGGAATACGCCCAATACACGATGTAGTAACGGACTCGTTTTTTTGACGAACATTTCAGTAAATTGCACGGTGACCGCGATGACCAAAATAAAGGCGAGTGTTTTTAAGAACTCAACATCGAGAGGAACGAGTATGTAGGTGTAGGTCAAATACGCGAGTATAGATGACAGAGTGAGTACAAAAGTGGTGGCGAGAGACATGCCCATAGCGGTCTCAAGTTTATTTGAGACCCCCATAAATGGGCACAAACCAAGAAATTGGACCAGCACGAAATTATTGACCAATACTGTGCTGAGCAGTATGACCACAAATCCAGGTACCGTCACTTCCATACGCAACCTTCCGTTTTGCTAGCAAAATACGCGGAGGAGCATACCATAAGCAAAGATCCTAGCCTAAGCTATTCATCGCCACTGAATATTTGGGATCTTCGATTACGTTGACCTCTACGAGGTTACCAGCTTTTTTCAGAAGCTTTTTACATTCCGCACTCAGGTGCAATAAATGTAGCTTCTTTCCTGCGGCCTCATATTTATCTGCCAGAGCATCAATCGTTTCCAAACCCGAATGATCGCAGACTCGAGAGTGGGAGAAATCAATGATGACCTCAGCTTTATCTTCGGAGGGAGTAAACTGCTCAATGAAATGAGTCGTAGAGCCGAAGAATAAAGGACCTGTTACGGAATAAACGGTTGAGCCGTCCAACTCTTCTTGGCGAGAGACTTGAACGTGCTTTGCGTGTTCCCAAGCAAACACAAGGGCCGAAACGATAACACCGACAACAACCGCGACTGCAAGGTCAGTGGCCACTGTCACCCCAGAAACGAGCACTAATACAAAAGCGTCGCTGGGAGGGATCTTGCCCATGATTCGGAAGCTACTCCATTCGAAGGTTCCGAGTACGACAATAAACATAACCCCGACTAAGGCGGCTACGGGAATTTGCTCGATCAGTGACGATGCAAACAGAATAAACCCGAGTAGACATAATGCTGCGGTGATTCCTGATAAACGGCCGCGACCACCCGAATTAACGTTGATCATACTTTGACCTATCATGGCGCAGCCACCCATACCACCGAACATGCCAGTGACTGAATTGGCGACACCTTGTGCGATGCATTCTTTGTTGCCCTTACCGCGAGTATTGGTCACTTCATCCACTAAGCGTAAGGTTAGTAATGACTCAATTAACCCGATGGCCGCCAAAATGATGGAATAGGGCAATATGATGAAAAGGGTTTCTAAAGTAAATGGCACCGAGGGGATATGAAATGAAGGTAATCCACCTGAAATAGAAGCAATGTCGCCTACCACTTTAGTATTCAAGTCTAGTCCCCAGACCAGCCCGCTGACGACGATGATGGCTGCCAGAGATGAGGGAATCGCTTTTGTTAGGCGAGGAAGGAATTTGATGATAACCATTGTGAGTAGAATCAAACCTAGCATGGTAGACAGTATGTTTTTCTCTAGCCATGCAATATCTAAAATACTACCTTCCCATGTTGTTCCGGTAAGCCAGCCTGGCTCGCCAGCGACACCGAATTGACTGAGTTGCGAGAGGAAGATAACGATTGCAAGGCCATTAACAAAACCTAACATCACGGGGTGTGGGACCATACGAATGAATTTGCCCAGTTTCATGACACCGGCTGCCATTTGAATTATTCCCATCAGAACAACCGTGACAAAGAGGTATTCAACACCATGATCAGCTACCAAGCTGACCATCACTACGGCTAATGCGCCGGTCGCACCGGAAATCATGCCAGGTCGACCGCCAATAACGGCAGTGATTAGCCCCACCATAAAGGCGGCATACAGGGCAACTAATGGGTCAACACCCGCTACAAATGCGAAGGCAACGGCTTCGGGTACTAATGCGAGTGCGACGGTAAGTCCTGATAAAATATCGTTTTTAATACTGATACGGCGGCTTTGTTGGAACTCAAACATGCAGTTTCCTTGCTAACAATACCTGCTTCAATAGGTATGAAAAGTGATGCGCTCCATGCGAATTTACGTCCAAGACCCGTATATCGTGGGTCATCCCTGTTTTTGATGTTAAGTGACGGAAAAAGATGTGGATAAGTATTGATCAAAAAGTGGGGGGCGAATAATAACCAATTTTAAGGAAAAATACAATGAACTCAGCCTCTTCCTCTGTTCCAGTGTTGGAGACAGAGTTGAGGCTGGAACTGAGGAAGGCTGGATTTACTTGATTCGCATACCAGGAACCGCGCCCTCATCAGGACTTAAAATCCAAATATCGTCACCACCGGGTCCGGCAGCCAGAACCATTCCTTCTGATACGCCAAAGCGCATTTTTCTCGGGGCTAGATTGGCAACCATTACCGTCAATCGACCCACCAAGTCCTCGGGTGCATAAGCAGATTTAATACCGGCAAATACCTGGCGTGTTTCCCCGCCCAGATCTAGCGTCAGCTGCAATAGCTTGTCCGCTTTCTTCACATGTGAGGCCTCGATAATTTTCGCTACGCGTAAATCCAGTTTGATGAAATCATCGTAATCAATGGTGTCGGCGATGGGCTCTTCAGTGATCGGGCTTTGGGCGGAGGCCGCTGTCGTTGATTGTCCTACCGCATTTTCTTGAACGATATCTTCTTTTGACGCCGCCATCATTTTATCGACGTTTTCTTTTTCCACGCGTTGCATTAGTGGCTTAAATTTGTTGATTTTGTGGCTGGTGAGATAGAGATCAGCATCTTGCCAGCAAAGGCTGTCAACGTTCAAAAAGGTCTCAGATTTCTCGGCGGTAATGGGTAATACGGGTTTAAGGTAGATCATCAGCAATCTGAACAAATTGATGCCGGTGGAACACACATCTTGTACTTCCGGTGCTTTACCTTCCTCTTTCGCCAATACCCAGGGTTTTGCTTCATCTATGTATTGGTTAGCGCGGTCAGCGAGTGCCATAATTTCTCTAATCGCTCTGCCGAATTCACGGTCTTCGTAAAGTTGCGCGATGACTTCTTTGCCGTCGGTGAATGCCTTAACCAGTTCAGGTTGGCTACAATGACTGCTGAGTTGACCGTCAAACTTCTTGGTAATAAAGCCAGCACAACGACTCGCTATATTCACGAGTTTACCCACCAGGTCTGAATTCACCCGTTGGACAAAGTCGTCCATATTCAGATCCAGGTCGTCAACGCGATTATTGAGCTTTGCGGCGTAGTAGTAACGTAAGTGCTCAGGATTTAAGTATTCTCGAAAGGTGCCTGCTTTAATAAAGGTGCCGCGAGACTTCGACATCTTTTGCCCATTCACAGTAACAAACCCATGAGAAAATATAGCGGTTGGTGTTCTGAATTCAGCACCTGATAACATGGCGGGCCAAAACAAGCCGTGAAAACTGACAATATCTTTGCCAATAAAGTGATACAGCTCTGTTGTGGAATCTTTATTCCAGTAGGTGTCAAAATCCAATCCGTCCGTGCGATCACACAAATTCTGGAAGCTAGCCATGTAACCGATGGGGGCGTCTAACCAAACGTAAAAATACTTGCCCGGATAATTGGGGATTTCAAAGCCAAAGTAGGGCGCTTCTCGGGAGATATCCCATTGCTTTAATCCCGATTCAAACCACTCAGATAGCTTATTTGCGATTTGATCTTGCAGGTGGCCTGCGCGTATCCATTCTTGCAGCATTCCTTGAAATTTGGGTAGATCGAAAAATAGTTGAGTCGATTCTTTTTCAATGGGGATTGCGCCAGAAAGGGCAGAAACAGGATTCACTAATTCCGTGGCTGAATAGGTCGTACTGCACTTCTCGCAATTGTCACCGTATTGATCCGGCTCGCCGCATTTTGGACAGCCGCCTTTGACAAAACGGTCAGATAAAAATAGGCCTTTTTCGGGATCAAATAGCTGAGTGATTTGGCGTTCGACAATATTGCCCTTGTCGTGATTTCGCTGATAAATCAGCTCAGACATTTTCCGATTTTCTTCAGAGTGCGTGGTATAGAAGTTATCAAATTTAATGTGAAAGCCTTCAAAATCAGCTTCATGTTCTGTTTTGACTTCCGCTATTAGCTCTTCTGGTGTTTTGCCTAGCTTTTCTGCTCTTAACATAATGGCCGTGCCATGGGCATCATCGGCACAAACAAAGATACAATTATGACCGCGCATATTTTGAAAACGTACCCAAATATCAGTTTGAATATGTTCCAATAAGTGCCCTAAATGGATAGAGCCGTTGGCATAAGGGAGAGCGCTAGTGACTAATATCTGACGAGTCATGAAGTGAAAGCCTTGTGTGTTTGAAATTTAACCTGAGATGCCGTGCGAGTGCCGTAATATACCGTCTACTCACGTTCAGTGCATTCAATATTAGCAGCAGTTTACGCGGTGAAGGGAGGGTAGCCCCCTTCAATTTGGAAATGCTAATAAATCTTGTATATCGACCAGTCTCTCTATACTGTTCAGCACCAACTGCTAGGAACCAAAACCGGTCTAAATCAGTCACCAAAAACCATCGTCCATCATTCAGAATTCACTCTCTATCGATTCACAATCGGTCACCCACAATGTAAGGAATCGCTTATGGCGCATCTCGATGAAAATCAAGTTATTGAAATCTTAAATAATTGGATTGACCCTGAGCTGGGTGTTGATTTGGTTTCTGCGAAAGCAGTGCAAGCTGTTCGAATCGAAGACGACGCAGTGGCTGTTGATATTTCACTAGGCTTTGTTGCCTCGGAGGCTCTTGCTAATCGTCTTAAACAGGAAGTGGAAGCGGTATTGCAGCCATTGGCGGCTAGCGTTTCAGTTAATGTGTCCTGGTCTGTGCAGCCCTCAAATACCAACACTAATTTACCTTCCTTAACCGGTGTGAAAAATGTCATCGCCGTGGCTTCTGGTAAAGGGGGGGTGGGCAAATCCACTACCGCTGTGAATCTAGCACTAGCATTGAATCATCTTGGCGCAAAAGTGGGAATATTGGATGCGGATATCTATGGCCCAAGTCAGCCCATGATGTTGGGGATTCCTGAAGGGACTCACCCTGACGTCGTTGGTGAAAATAGTTTTGTTCCTGTTGCCGCACACGGTTTGCAGTCCATGTCGATTGGTTACCTCACCACAAAGAATACGCCGATGGTCTGGCGTGGCCCGATGGCAAGTGGCGCATTGCAGCAAATGCTCATGCAAACGCTCTGGAAAGATGTGGACTACTTGATTGTTGATATGCCGCCAGGTACGGGCGACATTCAGCTGACCTTGGCACAAAAAGCACCTGTTGACGGAGCCGTTATTGTCACGACTCCCCAGGACATTGCTTTGCTTGATGCCAGAAAAGGCATCGAAATGTTTCGGAAAGTGAATATCCCAGTGATTGGAGTTGTGGAAAATATGGCAGTGCACATCTGTAAAAACTGTGGTCAAGAAGAAACAATCTTTGGTGAGGGCGGTGGAGAAAAGGTAGCGCTCCAATATGACACGACTGTTTTAGGGCAATTGCCATTATCACTCGCTATACGTCAAATGAGTGATGCTGGTCAGCCGACTGTGGCATCTGATCCGGATGGGCCCGAAGCACAATTGTTTTTGAGCACAGCGCAGAAGTTAGCGGTGGCGCTTTGGGCCAAAGATATTCAATCAGCAGGTGGGTTTCCCTCTATCTCCATATCCGATGATTAATTCGAGATATTGATGATTGAATTTGAGGCCGATAAAAAGAGATAAATAGAAAGAAAGAAATTAAGACCTAGTTAGGTCTTTCAATAAAATTTGAAATTGAGAGTTAAATAATGAGTGTAAAACCTGATAAATGGATTCGCCGAATGGCAACAGAGCATGCGATGATTGAGCCATTTCAGCCTGGCCAAGTGAGAGAGGGGGAAAACGGTCGCGTCATTTCCTACGGCACGTCAAGTTACGGTTATGATGTGCGTTGTGCTGATGAGTTTAAGGTTTTTACCAATATCAATTCCGCAACGGTGGACCCCAAAGCATTTGATGAAAATAGTTTTGTCGATGTTAAAAGCGATGTCTGTGTCATTCCGCCAAATTCATTTGCACTGGCAAGAACCGTAGAATACTTCCGTATCCCACGTACTGTGCTGACTATTTGCTTAGGGAAATCGACGTATGCGCGTTGCGGCATCATTGTGAATGTGACGCCGCTAGAGCCTGAGTGGGAAGGGCATGTGACTTTAGAGTTTTCGAATACGACGTCATTACCCGCAAAAATTTACGCCAATGAAGGTGTTGCGCAGATGCTATTTTTTGAGTCCGATGAGGAGTGTGAAGTTTCCTATAAGGATCGCGGTGGGAAATATATGAAGCAGCAAGGCGTTACTCTGCCTAAAGCATAGTGGGGTTATTATGGATGAAAAAAACAATCGTAACGTTGCCGTAAAACTTAGAAAGTTATCTGAATTTTATGTTGAAGTTAGCCTAACCCAACAATAGAATGTTGGTGACCTCAAATCTGGGGTTTTCATTTTAGTCACATCAGTGGTTACATTGATACAAAACGGGAGTAAAGGGTGTTATGTCAGAAGAATCAGTCACCGGTACCGTTAAGTGGTTTAACGACGATAAAGGGTTCGGTTTTATAGAACGCGAACCCGGAAAAGATGTGTTTGTTCATTTCCGTGCAATCAACGGTACAGGTCGCCGTACTTTGAGTGAAGGTCAACAGGTAACCTTCGACGTGACTCAAGGTGAAAAAGGACCTCAAGCAGACAACGTAACACCACAATAGGTTTTTGTGGAGAGTTATGGATTGTTGTTTTGAGTGTTGTTGTGAGTGATAAAAAACATAGCTTTCAGTGTTTGTGGCGGGTTTTTAGTGAACGATTGAAACCTGCCGCATACTGAGAACTATTTTAGTTTCTTAAGTGTAATAACGAAGCTTTGCTCAACTTTATCCGGATTGTTCCTTTCTCTTTTTTCTTGTTCTAGTCTAATAAGTAGATAATCCAGTTCTGGTGCTAGCCACAATGTAGTGGATCGCCTGTCTTCACTTTTTCTTGTTCGTTCTAGTTTGAGTGCTTTGATCGTGCCGATGCCTGTTTCTATGTTTTCCTCTGCAGTGACGGTAAAATGATGCTCCTTGATAATATCTCTATCTGCTATTTGAATTGAGAAGCTCTTATGTCCTGCTTTTAGGTGGCAACGAACGGCGAGGTGTTCGCTGAGCTTATCGGTTAGCTCTCCCTGCCATGTAAAGCGACTTTCGAGTTCTTTATCTTGATATACGGCTTCTCGTTTTTCCCAATTGAAGAGAGTGGTACGGTTGCGATCTTTGCTAAGCCCTTTTCTTTGGTAGTTATAACGTGAAGGGCGTATTGTGCATTTCTGTGTGTCGAACCAGCTGAAATCGGACTGTTCGTTAATGGAGGTGAACATTGATTTCGCTTGCATAGAAAATCGATAGATATCCTTTTCTAAGCGCAAAGTTCGAACGGCTTTTCCTTTGAAAGGTATGCCTTTTGCGCGGGCAATATAATGGGCCTGAAAAGGTGGGATGGGGGAGAGGCTATTAGTTTCATTGTCGGTTGTGTCCGCCACTGAATCTGCCGATATGACAGTGGTGGAGAATATTGTGAAAAAACCAGCTAGGAGGAAAGAGGTAAAGTGACTCCCTAATAAGGGGTTTTTCATTTTTTTGCCTACTCCTCACATATCATCGAGTACATCGTCTGTTGGTCGCTGCCCTTGCGAGGCAAGGTTCGCTCCATCCAATGTAGCTACATTATCGATCATTGTCAGTCTTTTTAGGCTAAACCACTGTATACAGAGCGGTAATAACTTGTGCTCTTTTTTTCTGACCTTGGATTCTAGGGTTTGTGCTGTATCGGTGGAATCAATTTTTACGGCAGCTTGTGCTATGACAGGACCCCCATCAAGTTCCTCAGTGACAAAATGCACGCTACAACCATGTTCTAAATCACCTGCGTCAATTGCTCTTTGGTGAGTATTTAATCCTTGGTATTTCGGGAGTAATGAGGGATGCACGTTTATTAATTTACCGATTAAGCTGCGCACAAAACCAGGAGTCAAAATGCGCATGAATCCCGCTAGTATGACTAGGTCTGGTTGGTAGCTTTGTACTTTTTCGAGTAAGGCATTATCAAAGGCCTCGCGATTTTCATATTGTTTGTGGTCTAGACAAATCGCAGGGATACCTTGTTGGGCCGCGCGTTCTAGTCCATATGCATTAGGGCGATTACTGATGACAGCACGAATAGTGGCGTGATGAACCTTGTTGTTATTGATGGCCTGAATGATTGAATCTAAATTGCTGCCATTACCTGAAATCAGTATGACTAGGGACACCTCACCCTTGGGAGAAGGAAAGGTGCTACCCGATGGCTTAGGAGGCTGCGTCACGTGGGTTAGCTTAAATCACTTAAGGTGACATACGGTTTTCCGCTAGAACTGGGATTAATCGAGCCTAAAATCCATGCCGTTTCTCCTGCTTTTTTCAGGGTGCTAATGGCTTTTTCAGCCTGATCACCCGGTACAGCGATAGCCAATCCAATTCCGCAATTAAACGTGCGGTACATTTCTTCTGTTTCGACGTTGCCCTGGTCTTGTAGCCATTTAAAAATATCAGGCCACTGCCAGCTGCTGGTATCAATGACAGCTTTGGTATCTTGGGATAACACCCTGGGAATATTTTCAGGAAGGCCGCCGCCAGTAATATGGGCGATGGCGTTAACCTTAACGGTTTTTAAAAGCTCAAGAATAGGTTTGACGTAGATACGAGTCGGAGTCAATAAAACTTCACCTAGTGTGCTGTCACCAAAAGGTTGATTCAGAGGGCTGTTGCTCACTTCTAGAATTTTGCGTATTAGTGAATAGCCGTTTGAGTGTGGCCCTGAAGCCGCTACGCCTATGAGTGTGTTGCCTGCAGCAACGTTGTCGCTGGTAATAATTTTTGATTTTTCCACAACCCCAACGCAGAACCCCGCTAAATCATAATCTTCATCTTGGTACATACCCGGCATTTCTGCGGTTTCCCCGCCGGCCAGTGCGCAACCGGCTAGTTCACAGCCTTTTCCTATGCCCATAACCACTTGTTCGGCGCTTTCCACGTTGAGTTTGCCGGTGGCGAAATAGTCTAAGAAAAAAAGAGGCTCGGCACCGGTGACAATGAGATCGTTTACACACATTGCCACCAGGTCTATACCAATGGTGTCATGCTTGTTGAGCTCAGTGGCGAGCTTTAATTTGGTGCCGACTCCATCGGTGCCAGAAACCAATATCGGTTCATCGTATTCTTTCGGGATTTCACATAGGGCCCCGAAGCCGCCAAGACCCCCCATCATTTCTGGCCTACGCGTTTTTTTCGCTATGCCTTTGATCCTTTGTACGAGATCATTCCCCGCGTCGATGTCAACTCCAGCATCTTTATAGCTTAAAGATTGAGATTTAGATTTGTCGCTCATGCGGTAATCGCCTATATAGTGGTGTTGCAGTCGGTGGGCTGATAGTCCGTTGCTTGTGGCTTTCAGTATAGAATAGTGCAAAATCAACAGGCTTCTAAAAAAGCGCAGTATTGTACCAAGCTACGCTATAGACTGATAGCGGTGGAAGTCGCAAGCTTCAGCGATTATTTCTGTACTGGGCTTTAAGTATCCTTGATACAATTTAGCAACAGCATTAAATAGGATGGTGCGTGTGAAAAATGACCAAAAAATCCGAAATGATCGGGAATCAAATCAATACAAGGTATTACGTTTTCGATATCTGTTAGCTGTCATTTTGCTATTGGTGTTGCCGGTATCCTTGCCGGCAGTCAATCTCAAGGGTCTCTACAGTGCAGATGTATTGGTCATTGACCAATCGCGATCAAAACGAACGGCTGCAGCGCAAGATGCATTGGCTGAGGTGTTAATTCGAGTGAGTGGTTCATCTCAAATATTATTAGATCAACAGATTCGAAAGGAGCTGCTGAGGCCTGAAAAATATTTGTTGCAATATAGCTATGTCCAAACCGATCAAATTCTGTTAAATCGAGCGAATGAAGAGGTGCTGGCCAAGCGACTGTTACTTTCATTCGATCCAAGCTTAGTACTAAGAACCTTAAAAGAAGCCCAACTGCCAATTTGGGGCTCCAATCGAGCACGTGTATTGGTCTGGTGGGGGGTTGAAAATGAAGGTGATCGCTATCTTCTCAGTGCGGATGAAAATGACCCAGTGCAAACCGGCTCCGGTCGATCCGTGAAAAAACATGACGGTATCGTTGAAAGAGGAGTCGTCGAGCGACTTTACAAAGAGACGATTCGGCGGGGGGTGCCCATCACCATCCCTTTGATGGATTTGCAGGATTCAACCACTGTCAGTACGAGTGATGTTTGGGGTTTTTTTACTGAAAATATTGAAGTTGCATCTAGACGTTATGGTCCCGAAGCCATTTTAATAGGACGTGCTATGCCTTCGTTGAACGGCGAGTGGTTGGGTAGTTGGATGCTATTGTTGGACGGTCAAAGTTATTGGTATGAGGGCACGGCTGGATCGGTGGATTATTTGCTGGCCGAAGCGGTGGATAATATTGCTGAAAAACTTGCCGAGAAATATGCGGTTATTATTAGAGAGGATTCTTCTTTCGGTATCAATTTGAAGGTCTTTGATATTCATGAGTTGAAGGATTACGCTGCAGTCTCCTCGTATCTCGATGCATTGGTGCCTGTTCGTAGAGCCCATTTGCGACAAGTTGAGGGGGATGTTTTGACGTTTAATATCCAGTTGGATGGCGATACGGAGCAACTAAAACAAGCGATTGCACTGAATGATAATTTGATACCTGTGGTTGGAGCACCTTTGTTTGTGAGTCAACCTAATGATAAGTTGGTGCCGGAAGGTTACGTTAGTGCCGAACAGCCAACCAAGGAGCCACATCTACAATATCGCTGGGTTGCCGATTAGAAATGATTCGCAGAAGGATTTAATATGCAATGGAGTTTGCTGCCGAACGCGATCACTATTTTTCGAATAGTACTCATTATACCTGTGGTATCGGCATTGTTATCTGAGGATTTTTTAGCGGCATTACTGTTGTTTTTCATCGCAGGGGCATCTGATGGCTTGGATGGGTTTCTGGCTCGCCGATATGATTGGTCTAGTGAATTTGGTGCGTTAGTCGATCCGCTAGCCGATAAAATATTACTGGTTTTTACGTATATTGCGCTGGCGATTATTGGCATTTTTCCAATTTGGTTTGTTGTGATAGTCGTTGCACGGGATGTATTAGTGTTGGGTGGAGTTGTTTTCTATAGTTTGTTTTGGGAGCCAGTTAAAGGGCGGCCTACTTTGATGGGGAAAGCCTGTACCTTTGTTCAGATTGGGTTTGGGTTGATCACCGTTTTTCAGTTGGCCGTCGTAGCGTTGCCGAGTTGGGTGCAGACAGGGGGTATTTATATTGTGGTTGTGCTTTGTTTTATCAGTGGTGCTCAATATGCCTGGATTGGTGTGACGAAGGTGCGCGAAGTTAATTTAGAAGCGAGAAACTCTTGAGCGACCAGTTGACCAACCAGCTGACACTGGGAATGTTGTTGAAAGAGGAATACGACTTTTCTTTTTTCTTCCCTGGAGATAATAAAGAGGCTACGGAAACCTTAGAACGCTTTAGCCAGGGGAATGGGGAATCCTTTATTTATCTCTGGGGGCCTAAAGGAACCGGAAAGTCCCATCTGATGCAATCGGTTTGCCTCAATGCTGCTGACAATAATCTAGCGTGTAGTTATCTGCCCATAGAACGATTAAAAGAATATGGAGCTGAAATATTTGATGGTTTAGAGTCTCAGAACATCGTCTGTATTGATGATATAGATTTGTTAGTTGGGGACCCTCAATGGGAAGAATGCCTTTTTCATTTGTTTAATAAAATTCGTGATAACAATAATCGTTTGCTTATGTCTGCAAGCAAATCACCGAGGCAACAAGTCTGTGTTTTACCGGATTTACATTCCCGCCTGACCTGGGGGTTGACTTTTCAGCTCAAAGGTTTAAATGACGAAGAAAAAATTATCGTGTTGCAACGTAGTGCGGATAGACGGGGTTTTAGGTTGTCGAATGAGGTAGCTCAATATATTTTCAATCGATGCACTCGGGATTTTTCAAGTTTATTTCATGTGCTCGATAAATTGGACAAGCAATCATTACAGCAAAAAAGAAAGTTAACGATACCGTTTGTGAAAGAGGTTATGTCTTGGTAGTAATTGTTTGTAGATGATAACCCCTGTCTTCAAGAGAATAGTACGTTATCTTGAAGTGAATAGCCCTTATCGGCAATTGATGATTGAGTCGGATTTATGTATCTGTTGCACCAAATAGCGCTTTCCTGCTTTTAGGCTTTCTAACAAGGTGCTTGAATTCCAGGTGCTCAAACAAGGGGCTACTGATAAGGGTTTTCGTCAGTTCAATATTGTGGCGTTCTGTTATTTTTGGATGTTTCACAGAAATAGGCAGTTTGCGGTGTTCGTATCTCTCATTTTGATTGTAGTTGTCATTTTTTGTCGCGAGGTGTAAAGGGCCAATAAGGGAGGATATCTGATTTCCGGAGTGATCTTGGGATGTTACTAACAATGCAGGGCTATCCGCTAATTCCTCTAAATGGGATTTGATCATGATGGGGCTGGCATTGTCGCAAATAATTTTTATACCCAAGCGAGAATCACTATCGCCGTTTTTGAAAATCCAGCATACAATCCCGAGTTTCAAATCTTCACGTTTATTACCTATGATAGCCACAATTTGCCCGGTGGTTAAATGTCTATCTAGTTTGTGTAACGCGGGTGCTGTGTTATTTGAGGCTTGTGTTAGGTCGTTAGAAATTTGTACGCAAATGCCATCGATACTCTTGTTTTCGGTGTTCCCTTGCACGTAAATTTCCTTGCTGCGGTCTCTATCTTGAATAGAGTCAATCACAGTTGGAGGGGTATGAGATGGTGAAAGTGTTGAGTGGATAGGCGCTAACCCCCAAACGATATCCACGCTTTCTGTCTCCACTATACGGTCTTTCTTTCTGTTAGAGTTAGGGCGCCAAGCCAGACTTAATCGAGAGAGAAGTGAAATTGATTTTAAATTATTAGGATCGGTTTGCTGATGATTGTCGAGGTGGTTGCCTATTCCTATTTCTAACGGTGAACCTAGTTGCTTTAAATGCAGTAGATGCCGATCCATGAGTTCCTGGATTTTCTTGATAGAAAGCCATCTTAAAATAACGGTGTTATGGAATGGCACGGCGCCAAATATAAATGCGTGATAATTTCCTTTAAGGTTCAAACAAAAGCAATGGGTATTACCGAGTGCACGCGATGGCAGTATTTCTATCGTGTCAGCCCATTGTGCCAAATAGTCGGAAACGTTCCAAACTTCGCCCAATGACAAGCTGAAAGGATCTGACAGTGACAGTAGTTGAATCTTAATAAATAATGTTCGTACAGATTGACATTGTTCAGGATCGATGGGGTTGTATTGATCCACGTTAAGACAGGAATGTGCTTCACAGTAACGGTATATGTCGTTTATTTCTTGCCAATTGTGTTCGGTAGCTTTACGAAAAAAAGCGTACTGAATGAGTAGTTGCCGGTCATGATAAAACAAAACCATGTAAGCATTTTGGGCTATTTCTAACTGATTTTCTGGATCGCTAATTAAACTGATGAGTATGTGTTTATAGGCATACCCCATTTCTTTTTGTAGCTCAATAAGCTTTCCTATGTCAGCTTGATCGAATGGAGGTAGGAAACCATTGAGCTTGAAAAAGTCACTGTAAATAAAATTTCGGTAATAATCGCTAATTCGCCCAACAGCAACATTAAATGGACTCGTCGCTAAAATACGAGTCGGCACAGGCATTTCCGTGCGATTGTAAATTTTGATTTTGTCCAATGCGAGTGAAAGTGCAGTGGGAATATCATCAAATGGGAGCGAAAGCACATCGTGGCCAAAATCCCGAGCATTCTTGTACTTTATAGCTTGGTAGGTTTTAGCAATTTTTGGACGTTGTAATTTTAAAGTTGAAACTACCATGAAATACCAGGGGCTCAATGTTGAGATAGTCAGGGAGGGTCGTTTGGAGTTGTTTAAAAGCTGTAATCAGTCACGAATGAATTCATTTCTCGTGAGGAAGTTTAGCCTTCTATCCTTTTCGATTATTCTTCCTGTTTTCTATCCTAATTTCAACTGCATAAAGCTAAATTATCGAGAAGATATACTGGGTTCTGTGTTGCCTAAGTGAATGACTTGTGCATTTTAGATGCTTTGCCATTGGGGGATGTGAGAGAATAAAGCAATGATCACCCAATCAATGTAAGAGGTTTTAACAAACGATGACTGTCATCCGAGAAGATCACTTGATACAAAGTGTGGCTGATGCGCTACAACATATTTCCTACTACCATCCCGTTGATTTCATCCAAGCATTGCACAAGGCTTATGAACGAGAGGAGTCACAGGCGGCCAAGGACGCAATGGCACAAATACTAATCAACTCAAAGATGTGTGCAGAAGGCTTACGGCCAATTTGCCAAGATACCGGTATTGTTACGGTTTTTTTGAAAATAGGGATGAACGTGAGTTGGCAGGGGACTCGTTCAGTTGATGACATGGTAAATGAGGGTGTACGCCGCGCTTATACCCACCCTGACAACGTGCTACGGGCATCAATATTGGATGATCCTGCAGGCGCGAGAAAAAATACCAAAGACAATACACCGGCCGTGATTCACTACACCATTGTACCAGGAGATACTGTAGATATTACGGTAGCTGCGAAAGGAGGTGGGTCGGAGAATAAAGCGAAGATGGTCATGCTTAATCCCAGCGATAGTATTGTTGATTGGGTATTGAAAACGGTACCGACAATGGGAGCGGGTTGGTGTCCTCCGGGTATGCTAGGTTTAGGGATTGGCGGTACCGCAGAGAAGGCGATGCTATTGGCTAAGGAGTCCTTAATGGACCCTATCGACATACATGATTTGATGGAGAGAGGGCCTCAGAATAGAGCTGAAGAATTGCGATTGGAAATTTTTGAAGGTGTGAATAATCTGGGTATTGGTGCCCAGGGTTTGGGTGGATTGACGACTGTATTAGATATAAAAATAAAAGACTATCCCACTCACGCAGCCTCCTTACCCGTAGCCATGATTCCTAATTGCGCGGCAACACGTCATGCCCATTTCGTTTTGGATGGGTCAGGTGTCGCCAAACTTAATCCCCCTAAAGTTGATGATTGGCCTGACATAGCTTGGGGAGCGGGAGCCAACGCTAAACGCGTTGATTTAAATACGGTGACGCAAGCGGATATAGAAAGCTGGTTGCCAGGAGAAACAATATTGCTTTCTGGCTCTATGTTAACGGGTCGTGATGCAGCTCATAAACGTATACAAGAACTTTTGGCGAAAGGGGAAAGCTTACCGGAAGGGCTCGATTTTAAAGGTAAGTTTATTTATTACGTCGGTCCTGTCGATGCGGTACGAGATGAAGCGGTTGGGCCTGCCGGTCCTACTACTGCGACGCGCATGGATAAATTTACGGATATGATGCTGGAAAAAACGGGACTAATGGGAATGATAGGGAAAGCCGAACGCGGCCCCGTCGCTATCGAATCGATAAAAAATCATAAAGCGGTTTATCTTATGGCAGTGGGTGGTGCAGCGTACTTAGTCTCTAAAGCAATTAGAGAGGCAAAGATTGTGGCTTTTAAAGATATGGGTATGGAAGCTATTCACGAGTTTGTCGTGGAGGACATGCCTGTGACCGTTGCTGTGGATTCAAAAGGTGAGTCCGTTCATCAAACGGGTCCGGCACTTTGGCAACAGAAAATAGCGATTAGACAATCCAGCTAATGTTTACAGTGATAATTCACGTTTAATCTATGGCCTTAAAAGTGGGGAGCATTGTGTTCTCCCCATTTATCCCCCCTCCCTTTTTTTTCTTTTGACTTTTTCTAGGCAATGGTTTCCGAATCACAATGTTGTCGCAATGACATGTCATAGTGACAGTGTGACCTGCTTTGCGACAATATAGTTGACGGAAAATGTAGTTTCAAACCAATTAGCTAAAAAATTATTTCTCACTTCTTCTCGATATTCAAAACCTGTCTATACTCAGATATACGTATTGGAACCAAATCGATGGGGCTAATAACGTAGCTTTTAATGACTCAGCGGAAGTCTAGAGAAGAAGGGATTATGACCATACCATTATTGATTTGCGATGACTCAGCCATGGCGCGTAAACAGGTGAAGCGCTCTTTGCCTGACCACTGGGAGGTGGATATCACGTTCGCTACGAATGGTGTTGAGGGGGTTGATGCTATCCGAAGTGGCAAAGGGGAGATGGTGTTTCTTGATCTCACCATGCCGGAGTTGGATGGATACGGTGTACTGAAATCGGTTCAGGATGAAGGGCATAAGTCTATTATCATTGTGATTTCGGCAGATATTCAACCTGAAGCCAGAGAGCGCGTCATGAATTTAGGCGCTTTAGATTTTATAAAGAAACCGGTAGATTCCAAAAAATTACAAGATGTACTGAAAAACTATGGTCTGCTATGAATGACACTGTTGTACTGAGTAACGATCAAACCGACTGTCTGCAAGAAATCGTCAATGTGGCGATGGGGCAGGCGGGAGACTCTTTAGCACGGTTTTTGGAAGTTTTTATTAACTTATCGGTACCTCGAATTCGACTGGTAGAAGCAGAAGATTTACCACAAACGTTGACTGAAATGGTCGGGCATTCTGGTCTTATCTCAGCTGTTAGGCAGGGTTTTTATACTGCCGATGATGGAAATGGATTGCGAGGCGAGGCAATTGTCCTTTTTGGTGATACAAGCTTTAAGGAACTAGCGGATATTTTGGCATATGAAGATGACCTCGACGCCCAAGCTGAAAGTGAATTATTGCTGGATGTGACGAATGTGCTTAATGGAGCCTGTTTGAGTGGTATTGCGGAGCAAATTGGTACGGAATTGGCGTTTACTCCCCCATCCGTTTTAGGTCAGCATATCGCAGCGAAAGAGGTTGTTACCAAAGATAACTTACTCTGGATGCAGGCATTATTAGTTGAAATTAACTATTCCCTCGAAAACCGATCTTTCAATTGTAACCTCATGATGCTGATGCCTGAGGATGCGATCGAAGTATTGAAGTTTGCACTTGATAAGTTGTTGGAAGATTTCGATTAAGCTTCGATAGCGCCTGCTGCCAAATAAGATACCAATAGGATATTAAATTGTTTGAGTTTACCCCCACGAAAGAATTACTTGGCTTTATTGTCGATAGGATTAATGTGGGTGTCTTTATTGTTGATAAAGATTGCAAAGTGCTGTTATGGAATCAGTACATGGCAAACCATAGCTATAAGAAACAGGAGCTTGTGTACGGACAAGACTTGTTTACTCTCTTTCCCGATTTGCCTCAGAAGTGGTTCAGAAAAAAAATTGCAAGCGTGTTTATGCTGAAATCCTTTGCGTTTACTTCGTGGGAACAGCGGCCTTATTTGTTTAAGTTCCCTCATAACCGCCCCATTACTGGAGGGGTGGAATATATGAATCAAGATTTAACACTCATGCCGGTTAAGAATGATGAGGGTGAAGTTGTCGCGGTGAGTATTACGTTATTGGATGTGACTGATGTTAGCGTGTATCAAACCATGCTCAAAGAAGCGATGTCTAAACTCGAATTAGCCAGTCAAACAGACGGTTTGACGGGGTTGAATAATCGGGCACATTGGGAAAAACGTTTGTTAGAGGAATATAATCGCGTCCAACGTTATGGATCGACATTGACTTTGATTATGCTCGATTTAGATCATTTTAAAGCGGTCAATGATACTCATGGGCATCTTGCAGGTGACGCAGTGTTGCGTGATGTGTCTAATAAATTAAATGAAACATTCCGTGAGAGTGATATTGCTGGGCGCTATGGCGGGGAAGAATTTGGGGTTGTGTTGCCTGCTACTGATCTGCAAGGGGCTATGATCGTTGCTGAGAGGTTGCGTCAACAAATCTGTGCTGCACCCATACACTACGATGGAGTTGATATACCCGTTAGTATTAGTGTGGGCCTGTCTGAGTATAATCCCGATGCCGACACTCATGAAAAGTTGATTGCCCAAGCTGACGAGGCGTTGTATCAATCAAAGCATAGTGGCCGAAATAAATGCACTAGCTACCCGTTCGATTCCTCTGTCACCTAATTGTCTTGCTTACGTTAGGTGTTTCTCGCCAGCTGTTATAAAATTCGCTCCCCCCGTTTGTTTTCATTGAATACCTATACCAAAGCAGGCTTATCTTGCATAAGATTCAAATTATTACATTTCTCATTGTCATCAGTGTGACCAACCATGCGAGTGCTGACTGGTTTAAGAAAACAATGCCTGTGATGGGGACTTCTGTCATGGTGGAGTTGTGGCACGTAGATAGCGAACTATCTGAAGCGATTGTCGACGAAGTTTTTCAGGAAATTTACAGAATAGAAAATTTAATGTCACCCTATTTGCCTGATAGTGGCCTGTCTCGAATTAACCAAAACGCCTATAGCATGGCTGTTAAACCAGATGCTGAGTTGTTTGCTGTTATTGAACAAGCCCTCCTTTTTTCAGTGAAAACCGAGGGAGCTTTCGACATCAGTTTTGCGTCAGTCGGCCATCGATTTAACTACCGAGAAGGAAAAAAACCCAACGCAATTGAATTCGAAAAGTTGCGTTCCCTGATTGATTACCGTTTAATCAAGCTGAATCCTCAGAACAAAACGATACGCTTTCAGCGATCTGGTGTTAAGCTCGATTTAGGTGGTATCGCAAAAGGTTACGCGGTGGATAAGGCGATTGAGTTGTTGCGTCAATGGGGAATTCAATACGCGATTGTTACCGCCGGAGGCGATAGTCGGATTTTAGGGGATAGAAAGGGTCGCCCTTGGATAGTGGGAATTAAAAATCCACGAGCCGACAATGTGCTTATTTCGCTTCCTCTGGAAAATGCAGCCGTTTCTACCTCAGGCGATTATGAGCGTTTTTTTGAAAAAGAAGGGGTTCGCTACCATCACATCATAAACCCTAAAACGGGTCATTCAGCCGATTCGTTGAGAAGCGTTACTATTATCGGTGATGACGCTATGATGACGGATGCACTGTCCACCAGCGTTTTTGTCATGGGTATCCATGATGGGTTAGCCTTGCTAGAAAGCATTGAGGATATATCGGGGGTTTTGATCGATCAGGCTAACAATGTCCATTATACCAGCGATTTGATTGGGCTAAAGTAGTCGAGCTAACATCGGTTAGTTTTGTTAGTCGAGCTTTAATTCCACCAAGATTTTATGTTTAGAATGGTGCGCCTCTTAGGCATGACGGGCTCCGAAGAGGTTGGTAAGTCGGTGCCCTCTTCAGGTAGTAATCCCTTTTTACGCCTTTCAATTACGTAAGAGATATCATGTAGATGTGCGATGGAGAGCAAGGTTTCTGATTTTAGTTGCTCCAGCTCATCGATTTGTTCTTCAAGAATCTCGCTGGCAATGCTTTGCATATAAGATTGATGTTTATGAAGACTGAGTTGTACACGGGCCAGTGTGGAATCCAGAGACTCATTTAAAACCATAAATCGCCCTTTAAACCCAGCAAAGCGTTTTTCTGCATTATCATGTGCTAACGTTAGATTTTTGATACGTTCATCTAGCGTTTGGCGCTGTTGTTGAATTGCATTAGTTTGTTTTTGAATATTCCAATATCGCTCCCCCGAATTTTCACTAATATCCCAACGCCAAATTCCGCGAAGAAAATTAAGCTGCACTTTCTCTTTTTCAAAAAAAGTACTGTCTTTGTGTTTTTGCAGCAATGCAGCGACGTCATCTAATCTGTACTTTGTTTCCAGTTCATTCAATGATGCTGTTGCGGCGATATTGTTGCCGGATAGCGCAGCGTGTTGAATAGGGGAGAGTTTATTTAGGTTTTGAGTTAATTCAAGTCGACTCTGAATGGATTGATTGATGACCTCTTTTGCATGAGGTGTTAGTGCTGCCAAGCGATTTTGATTGAGTTGCAACATGTCGGTAAAGACCGGCATATTTTGTTGCCAGCGTTGGATTAGGAGGCTGAGGCGCTGTAGCTCTCGATAATTGCGATAACTCTCATTGAATCGATGACTCGCAAAAAACTGGTAAAGGTAATATGAGGCTAATTTCTTTTCTGGTTTGAAGTTGGGTAGATTGGACATAGGGTCAATGGAATAATCCAGTGGTGGACTTAAACCATCCACCCAAGTATCGGTATTGACAACCTCGATCGCTTTTTTGATTCGTATTTGCTCTGAGTTGAAAATCGATTTCGCCTCGATATAGCCATCCAAGGCCGTTTTTAACGCGCCCAATTGTTCGTAAACAAAGGGTATGTGCAGATAGACTTCCTGTACCGATCGATCAATCGAGTCGCGTTGTTTGAGTTCGCTCCAAGGTGTGAGCGCTTTTTCATAATTTTCTTTTGATAAATGGGCCCAGCCTAAAGCAAATAATGCCGGATTCGCGAAGGGGCTATCGAGACGAATGTCATTCAAAGTCAGAATGGCAGAGTCGAACTTATCTTGACGAAGGAAATTGATGCCCAGTGCTAATGCAGATTTATCCTTTAAAGCAGAGATTTCGACATCTTCTCTAGGGAGCTCAAGAATGGCATCGAATAATTTCGTTGATTTGACGCCTTTGCCTAAGCTTGCGAAGGCTACCGCCATATTATATTTTGCATAGATATTAAGGCGACTAGTGCGAGGAATAGCGCTGAGTTCTTTTACTGCTTGGGAGAAGTTTTTATCTCGCATTAGCAATATAGCGTTTAGGATTTTCCGTTCGTTTTCTAAGTTACGGCTCAAATTTTTTAATTGTTGATTTAAAATATGATTGGTTCGATCATAATTACCACGCTGGTAGTGCAAAGCCGCGAGATAAAACCAGGCCTGATCTCTAGATTCTTTTTCAGTGGTGCGATCAATGAGTCGATTAAAGATGGATTCCGCTTCATCAATGAGGCCATAGGATACATAAAGGGAGCCGAGTAATAGTTCTGCGTGGTCCTTGTGTTTAGTTAAGGTCCCGTGTTCTTGAGCGACCAGAGTCCGGGTGATACTGGAAAAATAACGTTGTTGATAATAATCATACAAGATTTCACCATAGGCAATGTCCTTGACGTAATGAGGTACATTGAGTGGGTCTTTCACCTTCGCGCTGTGTGAGCTGCCAGACCAGCTGACCAACATAGCGGTAATGATTAAAGCGAAGGTATAGAAGGTAACAGACAGAGGCCGGTGTCTGGGTCTACTGTTGCTTAACTTTAAGCTGGGCCGGGCGCGAAAGTGAGATAGTGAGATAGTCGTGAATTGATTGTTAGTGATGCTCATTGCTTCTGTTTATTCCCAATCTTTAAAAGCAAACTCAGGCTGTTGCTTAACCCTATCGCCAGAAATGATTAACTGTAGGTACTTCGGGCCTGTCTTTTTTTCAAATTTGGTAGAAACCGCCCGTCGATAATCTCTGCCTTCGGGGCCTGTACCCACAATAACTGCGACGACCTCATGTTCTCCCGATGCGAGGTTTTCGGTGTGTAGGCGTTGTATCGCGCCCCTCGAAAGCGCTATTAGCTCTCTGTCGGTGTATAAGTGGTTTGCGACAGGTTTGTCATTCATTTTTAACGTGACTGAGTCAAGTTTAAAGTACTGCCCGACATCAATAGACAGAAAAACCTTGGTTTGTGTATTGCTGGGAAAGAGAAGATCCTCTTCAAGAATAAATAGATCTCTGTTTATTTTCAGAATATCTTTCTTAATATTTTGTAACTCATGCTCTAGGCTGAGGCGTGTGTCATCCGTTGTTTCAGCTTTTACTTCCTCAGTTACGATTTCTTCGGCCTTATCGTCTTTTTCCTCGACCTGCGGACTCTCGGCTATAGTCTCTTTGACCTGAATGTCCTCAACCTGAGTTTCTTCGACTTTAGTCTCTTCAGCCTGAGTCTCTTCGACCTTAGTCTCCTCAACCTGTTTCTCTTCCATTTCGGCCCATAATGGAGAGGTTAGGCAGAGGCATAGTGATATCGCTTTTCGGAGGTTTCTTGCTTCTAATAGGGAGCCTACAAAATAGTTCATCGTTACAATTGCCTTATCTTAAAAAAATAAACCGACGCCAAAAGTGTATTCTATATTATGGCTAGTGTCGTCAGGGTCCAAAAAATTCTTATTGAGAAAATAGCTACGTACATCCATATGATAGCTGAGCCAATCGGTAGGGATGGCTCTTAGTCCACCGCCAAAGTGTAGGGAGGAGTAATGTTCCTGATCGACGGAGAGTCGACCCATTCCTGTGGCAAGGTAGAAGGTAGTATTGATTGCGCGGTTTTTTCCAATAAAGATTTGCCCCGGAAGAACGTTCATCCCGAGTGAGATATTCATATAATTCATTGTCTCCCCATCAAAGACGCTACCTCGGCCACTTTTGTCCAGATTGATGTCTTTTGCTTGGCCTTTGGCAACACTGCCTTCTACGAAGAATAGATCGCTTGAATGGAAGTTAATTCTCACGCCTGCAATGGGCTCGGCTCTAAATCCATCCATTTTATAGGCACCAATATAAACGGTAGCTTCAATTTTTTCAGTATCTATTACGGGGGCCTTCCGGGCATCACGCTTGATTTCCGGTGAAATCGCTGGAGTAGATGTGTCTAATTCGGCAAACGCGTGCGGGATGAATAAAGTGAGAGTGATGCTGCACAGCATGATTGATAGCGATTTAATGTTATTGTTAATGGCTCGAGAATGTTTCTGTATCGATAAACTCATTTTACATCGACTCCAGTGATGGATAGATCCCAATGATGTATCAGACCTAAGTGAGGCATAGAGTGGTAGAGGCTAGCCACACTGTAAATTGCCATCAAGTATATAGTGTAATCGGATCATTCGGCCCTGCCGCATAATGTCTAAGTTTAATTCAGCTCGATGTGGTAATTGTCGAACTTCTGTGGCCCAGGATCGTTGATTTGCTAAATCAATATTGTTGAGTCGAATAATGGTGTCACCCCTTTTTAAACCATAGTGCGTAAAAATGCTGTTAGATGAGACATGTTTTATGAAATACCCCTCCAAATTAGGGCCACGATAACGCGCAGATAAATGAATCTGCGACAAACTCTCACCGACATTGTCAGTAAGACTCTGTAATTCAAATTGAGACAGATATCGACATTCGCTAGAGCTTGATGGCGAAACAGTGGCGCTGAGATTATTGCTCCATAAAATGGTGATTGGAGTGGCGAAGAATAGCAAGCCCGTGATCAGCAGTCGGATGACTATCAGCTGCGAACTGAGGTGCATTGATTTTAGTTTGGGTCTGGGTCTGGGTTTAAATCGAAAAGGTGTCATGTTTGATACTGCCCGTCTGTGTTTAAAATGGCCAGGATAAGTAAAATTGAACGCGATAGGCGCTAAACTGATAGGCGTCATCTGAACCTAATTCAATATAATCGTGATAAGTAAAACGCATCAAATCTAAGCTGGCATTGAGACTCACATCCTTGAATGCCCCCTCCAACTTTCGGCCCCAATCATAGCTGGCAATGAGGCCAAAGGTATGCTGTTTAAATTGGCTGAAATTTTTGTCGCGAGTGAGGTAGAGAGTTGATTGGTCGGCATTGTTGTTAAAAAAGGACGCTTCAGATTGAAGATAATAACGATAATGTAAATCTATTTCCCACATGGGATTAATCGGTTGAATGTGAGTAATTAAAAACGTGTGGGAAGTCATATCCCATGAGTCGGTGAAATAACGATATTTTAAGACAGCCACCGATTTGGGTTGCATATAGAGACTATTCGAAAATGTGAAGCTATGCTGGATTCGAGTTTCCGGTAGTTGCTGAGCCACCAGAGCACCTTGCTGCATCGCTGCTAAGTACTGATTTCCTAGTGGACCCTGTTCGCTGACGTGTTCATAGTGAAATTGACTTAACCAATATTGACTCATTGCCTGAGAGAAATTTAACCGCAGGTTATGACGATCAAGATTTTGTTCTGTTTGGGTGTCTACTCGACCTACTACATCCCATCCTCGGCTAAAGCCAAACCCAAAGGTACTGCTACTACCAAACATTTCTTGTGAGATATCGATGTGGAGGGTGGATGCTCTGAGGTCGTCCTCGTCGCTATAGCCCGTTTGCAATAAAATTAAAGTGCCGTTGTTGAGGATATCTAAGCCGAGACTAGTGGCATTTCTTTTTTCACTGTATTCATCGACGCTGGCCTGAGTTTTAACATCTGTTGAGCCATCGTGAGTGCTGTCGATGATTTGACTTAAACTCAAGCCATAGCGATTGTTGACGTGTTTACGAACGAGCACCTGAGAAGAGGCCACCGTTGTGTCGTCACCACTGTAGTAATGCGTAGAGACTTCAGCTTTCTCCTTGGGTAAAGAGGCGGCTATAGACTGTTGTGACAGGAAAATAGAGGGGGCAAATAGCCAAGCCAATAAAGCTGGTGTCAATAGTGAAAAGGCTGTCCGGTGCATAGACGGGCTATCGTGAGAGGAAAGACTAATTACGTCCACCTCCGTTGCTTATTCCCGTATTTCGATCAGTATGATGACGAAACTGTTGTATTGATTCGTGACGTGAGGAACTCATTAATCTGTCTTCGAGAAAGCTCCTTTGGTAAGACTCCACCCAGGGTTTTTGGGGTATAACAGAGCAGCCGATTATATTGAGGGCTATGACTAGCAGTATCAGCTGCTTGACAATTTTAATGTCAAATTTAGTAGAGGGTATCATTGCGTTAACAGCTCACGAATTTCTTGTTCGTAAAGAAGGGCGAATCCAGGCTGATATCCCTTGTGCTCATGTCGGATATTACCGTCACGGTCAATGATGAAGGTGCTTGGCATTTCTTTGACCTTGTATTTTTTGCTGGTTTCTTGCTTCGGGTCAAAAAGGATAGCGTAGGTTATTTTGGTGTCGTGTAAGAATTCTTCGACTTCTCTACGATTGGTGTCGTTATTGATGCCAATTACCATGACTTCAGACTCTGGGAATTTCTCTTGAAGCTTCGCTAATTTTGGCATTTCTTGGCGACAGGGTCCACACCACGAGGCCCAAAAATTGAGTAGCACAATTCTACCTCGTAGATCCAAAAGTCGAGTGTTGGGGCCTTGAAAACGTTTTAATGTGAAGTCGGAAGCAATGTTGTTTATTTCTTTGACCTGTTTGTTATCTTTTGCGTTGGCCGCTTGAAACGATAAGCTTAAAAAAAGTGGTAGGAGTAACGTAGTCATCAAGAATAATGTTGAGCGCGAAATGCTGGGTATCGTTGAAGTCATGGGTAATTCTTCCATTGCTCTTTCTCTATTTAAATGGCTGTGCTTTATTTAAAAGACGGTACTGTTTTCAATGGCGGTACTGTCTTTAAATGGAAGTACAACAAAATATTTCTCGGGTTAAAAAATTTAATTAACGCTAGAAAATATAGCTGAGGCCATAGTGTATTTCAAAATTGTTAGTTGTGATTTCTTCGCCAAAAAGGTCTGAGTTAAAAAGGTGATTGCGCACATCCCAGTGGATAGCGAAATTGTCTGTGGGACTAATTCTAAGTCCGGCACCGACTGTCACTGTAAAGTAGTCCTCATTCTTGATTTCAGTGTTGCCAACACCGGCAACAAAGTATAGCTGTGTTGCCCAATCGAATTTTCCGCGAAAGACAATTTCACCCGGAAGAGCGTTGTATCCCATCAGCAGGCTATAATAGCGCATTTGATCATCGTCAGAAAAAAGATTAAACCCACTGCTCTCAAATCCTCTATCAACGAGTTTACTGGAAGCCAAGTTACCTTCTACAAAAAAATCTTCCGAAATAAAATAAGCAAGCCGTAACCCTTGAGATGTGTTGGCACTTAAATCTTGCATGCTATAGGAGCCAATGAAAAGACCAATTTCAAAGTCTAGTGTGTTGGGGCTGGTAGAAAACATTTTTTCGAATAAGGTTTCGGCGTGAGAGCCGTAAAAAAATGAAAATCCTACGGTCCATTCCTGGTGTGAGCCAATTTCTTCGTCACTGAGATACACGAAATAGTTACGATAATCGAGCCGCAATAGAAAACGGCTAGAGAGATAATAGTACATGCCCGTACCCACGTTAAAGGCATCTGAGTCTGAGGCCAAAGCATTCTCAATGCTGCTATCCGGTACCGTATTGAATTGGCCTACTCCGAGTGTGAAATAGGGAGATAACCTGCCTAAGGTGAAGGGATGCAGTAGCAGATTGAGATTGTACGCAGTGGACGTACTGATAGCATCTGACGCTTTTAACCAGCCTAATTCAGCGGAAAAAAAGGAGTTGAGTCGGTATGCTAATCGGGCTCCTAGCGCACTTCGGCTAGCGAGGTTGCCGCCACTAAACCCGAATTCGAAACGTTGGTTTTGATAGTTTTGCAGAATATATTGTTCAAAGCTAATCGGTTCTCCCGATGGGCTTAAACTAAGTTGAAGGTCTTCTTTGTAGGCCCATCCAACTTTGCCGTTTTGTGAACGTACCTTAAACCAGCCTGTGCGTATCTGAATGATTTCGATCCATTCTCTTCTTTCAGCAATATCGAAGATAGGGTATCCCCGTCCGGGACCGGAATAGATATTGACGTAGGACTCGCGAACTGTGAAGCGTTCTTCGGCTACAGCAGTCTGTGTGTTGAGTAGCAGTGCAATGACGGTAATTACCGTAATCAGGGAATGGGATAGAGTCATTGGATAGAGTCATTGATAGAGGGGTTGGCAATCGGATTAGCAATCCATTGGTAGAGAAGTAGATAGTTTTCATCACCCGTGCTGATAAAAATATCCCCCCCGCCGTGGGAGCCCACTGGAGCGTATGAGCCTGTTAAAGGTTCCAATAAGAGGAGGCTGGCTTCAGGTTGATTCATGTCAATAAAGGAGAGCGTGTTGAGATAGTTTTGTATCATTTCAATACTGTTAGCATCTGTGACGTTGGCGTTGATTTTAAATCTTCCGCCGTTGCCCGTGATTGCATTGTGGCAGTCCGCGGAAGCACAAGTTTTTCCATTTATGTTTGTGTCGAAAAGAGGGTTGATAGCGCTGGCAAAGCCATCTGTGTCATCGAACTTCAATGTTTGAGCGGGTTGAAAAGGTTCATTATCCACTTTTTCACAGCTGACGATTCCTAGTAGCAATAAGATAATAACGGCGAGCGAACTTATATTGGATTTCGAAAAGTTGATGTGAAGCTGTTCAATAAAGGTTTCCAGCACGGTGATGTGACCTACTTCTTTAGTTGTAGAAATGGAACTAGTGGTAGAACTAGTTACAGATATAGAACCTAAAACCCATATAGAACCTAAAACCCATTGATCCAAATTCTTAGCAATTGGTAATTGATACTGTCGGTAGGCAAGTAGGCTGACGCGCTTAAGGGTAATCCAGTCTGGGGGTCCAACTCAACCGACTTATAAGGGTGGAGCAAAGGATTATTGTTAACTGATGCCGGTTTTGAGAGAAGAGTGCTGTTCGAAGGGGAGCTAAAATCATCTATCATGCTGAATACCGCATTAAAGTCACTTTCCGTGTTGCCCGTTAAGATCAATCGATTTCCCGGTAGTTCGGCTTGAGTGATGACGGTGAGATCAATGGATGTCGTCATGTCAGTGGGTGAGTCGTCAGCGGCTTGTGGTCGATGACAGTAGCCGCATTCTTCCATCAGCATAGGGTGAATAACGTCGCTAAAATCGGCTTTTGCTTGATTGAGCTGTGTGTCGCTGACGCTTTGTCTCTGTATTTCTGATAAATCCAATAAGTACCCTCCGCTTACATCGTTTGCTGCATTGGGTTCGTAAGGCGAATTAGAAAATTGCGCACCCAAATCAATCCATTCATTGATGATGCGTAATTCACCGTTACTTAAGAGTCCCTGATGATTCATGAGGTGATCATCTAATGAATAATGAATGGCTTTGATTTCTGTATGGTATAACACTTCGGTCAAAATACTACTGCGTGAGAGCCCTGCGGTAACTAAAGGGGCTTTTCTGAGTATCAGACCTTTGCCATCACTCCCTTGGATTGCCTGAGGAAATTGCTCATTTAATAGCGGTGTGCCTAGCAGTAAGGACTGATAAGAAGTGGGTTGACCTGTTGCATTGGGGGTGCTGGTAAGATCCAGTCCGGCAGACCCATTGATGTCAGTTCGAACATTGCCGGAGTAATGACAAAAGGTGCAGGTATCGCTGCCAAAAACACCGCGCTCCCGTTCCCAAATAGGTTGTATGTGCTCGGAGTAATTGATAGTGCCATTGTCGGGTGTTACCAGGACGTCAGTATAATCGAGCTGTTCAGATAAGTCGGGTGTTCGGCCCGCCAGGCTAGGGTCTGTCCATACGTCTTGGTAGGAGGGTGTGGCATTGAGTTGAATAGAATCGTTTTGAGTTTCTCTCGCTAAGGTTTCCGCCATTGTCTCATTGATGGTTCCCGTTGCCGTAACAACTTGTTGCGGTGAGAAGTAGGTGTTTGGGTGAGCTGATTTTAAACTCTCTGTGTTAATTGAGGGTGCTGTTCGCGGGGAGTGGCATCCGTGACAGGTGCGAGTCTCGCCAGGACGTACTTGCAACCAACTTAAGTGAGGAGCGAAGGAGCGGCCCTCTTTATCAAGTACTTCAATAGTGATTGGGGTGTCTGCTGGAATTTCTGCTCGAATGGAGCCATCGGGATGAACCGGTCCATAGCCGACGATTTGTCGCATTTCGTAGTCGGTCTCACCTAGGGTTTTTTGAGCGATGCCTGAGGGCATGGGGATACCCTTTGTTATTCGAAAATAGCGGGCAGGTCGATCATTCGCTGTGCTTTGCCTGGGATCTTTTAAGGTACTGATGTCTGCAATGGCATCGCGTAGATCATTGGGTTCTGTTGGTGAAATGGTATCAAGTGTTTCGCCTAGGTTGGAGGCAAAAACGCTGGCATCCATACGTGCCAAATATCCATTGTCGCTATCATACACGCTGAGTATATTGAGAATGCCTGTGGGTATTTCATTCGCTGTTAATTCTAATGTCAGTTGATTTCCCGTATTGCGTATTTGCTCTGGTGTTGAAGGTACAGGGTAGGTGGAGGGTATTGTTCTGGGACGAATAATAACAGCGCCAAAAACACTATTTTCTCCCTCAGCTAATACCAGAGTTTGCATCGTCTTGGTGGTGGTATCGACCATCACCAGTTGGTATCGTGTGGGGATTTCTTGATTCTCTATGATAGTGGTAAAGGGATTGGCGATATTCACTTTTTGAGTGTATCGATAGGATGCAATGAATCGATGACTGCCATCCCACAAAGGGTAAGCGTTAGCAAAACGCCCTGCGGTTGAAAAAGTGTCTGCCAAGGGAATGAGGCTTTCGGTTGGTTGGTATTGATCTCGAAGCTCTTGTTCAATTGCCCCCTCCGTCAGTGCACGGCCATTGGGTTTAGATTGTTCATCGAAATGGTGGTTGTCTATTATCATTACTGCACCGCCTTGTAGCGTTCCGCCCAGTGGCAGTACAGTACAAAGCAATCGACCATCTTCCATTTCTCTCGGTGCCAAGTGACTGTTGCCTTCGCTAAAGGCGCCGTATTCAATAAATAATCCGGTACCGTCGGGATTAATGCCATATAGGTCATAGCGGCTTTTATTACCCAGATGAGACCAGCGACTAAAAATAATTTTGCCATCACTGCGTACCGTGGGAAATCGATCGTGACTGAGATTGAAACTGATTTGCTGAACATCGCTGCCGTCGTTATTCATTGTATGGAGTACCGTAGCGGGATTACGCCGGTATTCATCCACATACTGATAAGGTTCTTGTCCTTGATGAGCTAATAGCAATTGGCTGCGCTGCTGACGATCTGAGGAAAAAACAATTCTCCCATTGGGTAAAAAAGCAGGGTCAATATCATTGCCATCATCATTGATTAATATCGGGGAGAGAGCAGCAGTGTCGATATCGTAATGCCAGATATTGAAGGTGGTGTCTTGAGGTCGGCGTAGGGATAAAATTAAGGCGCTGCCATCGAAGGAAACGTTAACGCTTTGTACATCCCCTTCACCCTGAGTTTCCGCTTCAGTGAGATTGATTTCTTCTGCGCTAGCAAGAAGAGAGGAGCGGTAGAAAAGGTCGCCACCGGCACAAAACGTGACACTATCAATTGCGTCGTTGATCGCGGCAGTGCAACGGATAACATAAGCAAGGGCAATAGGTTTAGATTCTAATGTTTGTCGCTCGCCTGGATTATCGTCAGTGAGAATTAAACTACTGTCATCCTGTGAGCCACCGCAAGCGGATAGAGTCAATAGAAGCAAAAGTAGGATCGCACTCATTTGTGTTCGAATTGTTTGAATCCTAATTTGAAAAAAAGTAGAAAGCTGCATGATTTAATATCGGTAGGTTCGTTTGTGAGTCATTTGCTGCCCAGGTAAAAGGTGCTTAATAGAGTGACTGTTTGATTGGATGTGAACTCGACCAAATTGTTAAAATATATGTTAATTCAAGCGTATGTTAAATCAAGAATATGATGGTAAATCAAAAATTTAAGATGGCTAAGTTGATGTTCATCCAATGAGCAGAAGCTTAGCATTAAGGCAGGATAATAGGAATGGGCTGTAGGGCGACTATCGCGCCCTCAGGGTGGTATTAAATTATTGTAATTCGAGCTTTCTGGAGGCTTTAAACTAGGGGGAAATTCGAAGTTTCTTGGAGCTTGGTTATCACTTTATTCCTGCACCATCATTCCCTGTAAGAGAGGGAAGCTCATTAGGTGACTGTGTATCTTTGACATTTCTTCCGGCGTGTAAGGCATTCCATTGAGCAACCAGCGCTTCATTACGTGGTAGCCCGATCCGGTGACATGCTCAACGGCATACTCTAAATAACCTGGATCATCAATGATAATTCCGTGGTTACGAGCAATGTTTCCCATCCAGCGCGAGGCGTGATGGCGTAATCGGTCGTAGCATAAATGATCCGCGTCTGAGCTAAATAGCAGCGTTACCATATCTGCATTTTGTTGTATTAACGTAAAGCCTAACTGACTAATGAGAGTGGAACTGTTTTCATCGAAGTTCTTCAAGATGGGCTCAATTTCTTCCATCAATTCTTCGAGTAAGTCGTCGAATATGCAGGAGAAAATCTTTTCTTTAGAGGGGAAATAATTGTATATGCTCTGGCGGGATATGCCTGCTTTTTCGGCGATGGTTTTGATGCTGACTTTGTGCAAGGGCTGTGTTTCTAAGCAGGACAGCATTGCTACTTTTACTTTCTCTATCGTTTTTTCTGAAACTGAAGTCATTTTTTTAGGCTTATTATCGTAGAGTTAAATTTAATCTTCCATGCCTTTTTGTATGGCATCGCGAAACCCTTTCGATGGCACCAATTCAAATTGAGCTTAACTGTAAACCAATGTTTCAATTTGGAAAAGGGTTATCTACCATAATAGACGGCGACTCATTGTAAGTATACAGTATGTGGGCCAAGTGCAGGGTGATGTTTTGCGAAGCCGTCACAATTTTATTCGTTTATCAAATGAGGTTAAGCATGTTGGAGATTATTCGCTTAGAAAATGTCACCAAACAATATCCATTGGGTCAGGTATGGGTGGATGCTTTAAGAGGGGTGAATCTCACCCTTTATTCGGGTGAGTTTGCCGCTCTTGTTGGACCCTCGGGTAGTGGTAAGAGTACCTTGCTGAATATGATTGGCTGTGTTGATTTGCCCTCTACCGGCAAAGTGTTTGTTGATGGTAATGAAGTATCAAATCAAAGCGACAAGCAGCTGACTAAACTTCGATTGTATAAATTGGGTTTTATATTTCAGACTTTTAATTTAATGAATGTGCTCGATGTCTATCAAAATGTCGAAATGCCGTTATTGCTACAAGGCAAACTTAGCAAGAAACAACGCCAATACCGAGTCAATAGTTTAATAGAGCGAGTCGGGCTTAGTGCACATATGAAACATAGACCCAATGAATTGTCAGGCGGGCAACGCCAGCGTGTTTCAATTGCCAGAGCGTTGGTGGGCAAGCCAAGAATTGTACTCGCGGACGAGCCTACGGCTAATTTGGATTCTGTTACCGGAATCGAAATAATCGATCTCATGAAAGAAATTAATCAAACGGATCAAACTACCTTCCTGTTTTCTACCCATGATGACCGAGTTGTTTCCAGAGTTGATCGAGTGATTCCCATAGAGGATGGTCTTATTAGGCAGTCTATCGAGAAAGGTCTTGCCGATAGTCGGTTTGTAAACGCTTAGAGAGGGGGTTTTTCCGAATGAGTTTCAGTGTCCTACAGCTTGTATTTGAACTTTCCTGGCGCAGTTTGTGGAGCCATCGTATAAAGAGCGTTGTAGTAGGAATCATTATTCTCTTTGGTGTATTTTTGTTGGTGGTGGCGGATGCCTTATTAGAAAGCGCCAATACGGCTATGGAATCCAGTATTACCTCCAGTATTACTGGCCATTTGCAGGTTTATGATCAGGCAGCGGAAGACACCCTATCGCTAATGGGAATTATCGGTAATCGAGGCGCGAAGCCTAGCTTAGGTCGAATCGCCAATTTTAAAGCAGTGAGAGATGTTTTAGCGTCCCATCCTAATGTGTCTGCGGTGGTTCCCATGGGAGCGGATTCTGCGATTGTTTATCAGGGCAATGCGGTGGATAAAACGCTAACTGCACTGCGCCAATCAATAAAACACAATCAGTCTGCTGAGAAACAGAATCAGATTCAAAAACTACTGATGTTAGTAGATAAGTTGGAAGAGCAATACGGTTTGACGATTGATATCAGTAATAATCAAGAAAAGTTTAGCTCCGCTATCGAAGATTTGCAGACAGTGAAGACAGAGTCTTTTTGGCGCGATTTCGAGAAGAATCCCGAATCCTCTTTGCAATTTTTGGATACGCATATTGCGCCTCTAGTGAGTGAGACGAATCCCATTTTTCTAGAGTTTCTCGCTACGGATATTACCCGCTTTAAAGCGGCCTTTTATCGTTTTAAGTTGGTAGAGGGGGAAATGCTACCTGAAGGCGCGCGTGGCATCATGATAAATCACACGCAATACGAGGAGTATCTTAAGGATCGAATAGCGCGGATGTTTGATGTCATTCATGATGCATTGCATAAAGAGAACAGAGCGATAAAAACGGATCTTGAATTGCAGTATTATATTCGTCGCCGCTCGAAAGAGTATCAATTATGGTTGTTATCTTTGGATGCGCGCGGGGCTGAAAAGATGAGGAGGGAATTGGCCATTTTTATTCCTTCATCTTTCTCTTCATCATTACAGCCAGAACCTCATTCAAACGTGGGTGAGGCAGAGGATAACAATCTTGAGTTTTATCTCCAGCAGTTTTTAGATTTGAATGATGAAAACTTTGATCGGCATTATCAATTTTTTTATGACCGAATTGCACCCATGATTCAACTTTACCAAGTTAATGTGGGCGACTTAGTCCCTTTGCAGAAGTTGGGCCCCGGTAGCTCCTTAAAAGCCAAGTTCTACGGAACCTTTCAGTTCGAGGGAGTAGAAGATAGTGGGTTCAGCGGGATTTACAACTTGATTGATTTAATGAGTTTTCGAGATTTATACGGATTTATGACCGAAGATAAAAAACGGGAAATGGTTCAGCTAAAGAAGGAGTTCAGTACCGTCGAATTTGATCGGGCTGGTGTGGAGGACGCATTGTTTGGGGGGGATTCCGCTTCGTCCATCGTGGATTTCGGCACAGATGATGAAAAGGGTAGTGACTCTGATTCTGATAGTGACAACGACAGTGACAGTGAATCCAGTGTTTTGGTGAACACGCGTGAGAGAATGCAAGTGTTGATCGATACACGCTATACCTCTGAACAATTAGATCAGGGACCCGTGCTCAGCGCGGCTCTTGTACTGAAAGATCCAGCGCTATTGAAACAGACAGAAGAAGAGATCAACCAGTTAATAAAAGAAAAGAGTTTACCGCTGCAAATTATTGACTGGCAAACCGCTGCTGGGTTCGTGGGTCAAATGATACAAGTGATGCAGATCGTATTAATGACTTTTATCGTCTTTGTGTTTTGTATTTCTATGGTGGTGGTCAACAACGCCATGTTGATGGCGACGATGCAACGTTATCCGGAGATAGGGACGTTACGTGCAATTGGCGCGGGGCGGGGCATTATTCTCGGAATGTTTTTTGTCGAGAGTTTAATGCTAACCCTGATTGCCGGTGGACTCGGTGCGCTATTAGGCCTTGTGCTGGTGCAGTATTTGGGAATGGTGGGCATACCTGCTCCGACATATGAGTTTCGGTTTTTATTCGGGGGGGAAGTGTTGTTTCCGCATATAGATGAAGACAATATTTACCTGGGTCCACTCGTGATCATTGCGGTTAGCATTGTGGCGACATTGTATCCCGCATTGTTAGCGACACGAGTTCCCCCTGTGGTGGCACTGACTACGCAAGAGTAGTACTTTAGTAAGGGATTTAAGAGAAACATATCATGAAGCAATTGATTGGGCTTTATTTTACGATCGCAATTCGAAATTTGCTACAAGCAAAAAAGCGTAGCTTTATGTTGGGGAGCGCTATTGCCCTGGTGACGATGTTACATGTGTTGTTGTTAAGTATTTCCAATGGCTACTTACAAGGCTTGGTTGATGGTGCTACCTCTGTCGCGGCTGGCCATCTCAATGTGACGGGACTTTATAAGTATAAATCCACGACGATGTATCCTTTATTGAAGGACAGTTCCACCATTCGTGATTTGATCGCCGATGAACTGGATGATGTGACCCACGTGGTGGAGCGCAATAGCATTGTGGGAAAAATGATTGGGGAAAAACGGACAATTTTTTTATTCTTACAAGGTATCGATCTTACTCAAGAGGTAAAACTGACAGAAGTGCTGTCTCTAGCGAAAGAGAGCAGTTATCGAAAAGGCGGTAGAGACGAAGTATTAGGTAGTTTCGATGCGTTGGAGGGGGAGGGGACAACGCAAGAAAATGGTATTTTGCTCTTTGCAAATCAGGCGGAACAATTAGGCGTTACCGTTGGTGATTCGATTAGCTTTCAAGTGCAGACGCTTTCCGGCATTAATGTCGTGGAATTGCGGGTGGCAGCGATTGCAGAAGATGTGGGCATGATTAGTCGCTTTTTTACTTTTGCGACTCGGGTGACAGTGCAGAATGCGATGTATCTGGGCGATAATGTGTCGGCGCGTATATTGGTCTATATCAAGGATCGAGAAAAAGCGCCCGAGGCATTGGAAAAGTTACGTCAGCGTTTCAGTCAAGAAGGTTTTGAAATGACGGACTATGAATCCAGTTCATTGATTCGACGTTGGACTAATTTGGAGCGGCAAGATTGGATTGGTCAGCGTTTGGATCTGACTACATGGGAAGACAATATTAGCGAAGCCAAAATTGTTGTCAATAGTTTTACCAGTATCAGCTATGTATTAGTGACGATACTCTCGGTCATCATTGCCGTGGGTATTCTTAATACCTGTTGGATTAGCGTCAAAGACCGCACCAATGAGATTGGATGTATTCGAGCCATTGGCATGACATCGAGCGGGATCTTAATATTATTTATGTTGGAAGCTTTATTGCTAGGACTTTTCTGGGCAATGGTTGGTGCGGGAACAGGCTATTTCATTGTGCAATTGATTTCTCTTGCGGAGATACCCATCACCAATGAAGCGATACGGATTGTGTTGTTTTCGACTAAATTGACCTTAGATATTGGGTTGGGTGATTTGATGGAAGCGGTTCTATTTTTCGCTGTTGTGACTGCCATATCTGCTTTGTTCCCGTCTATCCGAGCAGCAAAAATACAACCCATACAAGCTATCAATCATATTGCTTAGGAATAAATGTCGAATGAATATAGCCATGAATCCCGGTATGTTGACCGTCGTTACCGTAATGACCCTAATGCTTCTTTCATTTTCAAACCCGTCTTTTTCTGCATCTTCTAGTGCTTTACCTTCTAACGAAGATTCGTTGAATCAGTTGCAAGTGGATACCATTCTTTCGGAAATCGATGAACGTAGTCAGTTCGATACGGATTTTAAAGCGTTAATCTATTTACAGCAAAAACACCGTGAAAAGGGAGAGCTACTCTACCAAGCTGCAGTGTATCGGCGTGATGAAAATGACAGGTTCATGATGTTGTTTCGAAAGCCTAAGTCTGAGGCAGGTAAAGGCTATTTAGTCATGGAGAAGAATCTATTTCTGTTTAGTCCCAATACCGGGGATTGGTCTCGGGTGAGTGAAGATCGTATTGCAGGAACGGATACCAATTTAAATAATTTTGAAACCTGGAATTTGGTGGAACGTTTTAATGCTACCTTTCTGTCGAATGAAAAATTAGGCAAGTTTCACGTTCATCATATCACCTTGGAGAGTAAGCCGGGTAAGAAGGTGGATCATCCTAAGATGGACCTTTGGATCGAAAAAGATTCTCATCATGTCTTGAAGCAGCAGGATTTTGCATTATCGGGAAAATTATTACGTACCACCTATCGTACTAAGTGGAAAAAGCTCACTAACGAAAAAGAGAGTGAAAACAGCACAGCTCGCTATATTCCACTTGAAACTCGCGTTTACAACGAAGTAGAAAAAGGCAATCAGACTATTATCGTGATCGATCAAATTGCGCTAACGCCATTGGCCGATAATATTTTTACCAAAGCCTGGTTAGAGAGTAAAAGCCGGTGACGGTAAGTTTTTTTTCTGCGGTCAACTTCCTTCGTCTATCCTCGTTTTTGACGCCTGTGTTTTCTCTTGTGTTTAGCCTGGTCTGGTCGTGTTCCTTATCCTGGTCAACGTCTGCTATCGCGGCTGACTCAGCAGAGTCGTCGAGAGAGGCAGCCTTGTTTGGAGGTGGAGAGGTTGGGGGTGAAGAGGAGCCTTATCAATTTGATGAAAATGCCTTGTTCAGTGAGGACGCTGTGATTCGTGATCAAGTCGAAGAGTTCGCGGGAGAAGGAAAGGGTTCCATTGTGGATTTATTCGGACAAAAACTCAATGATGCAGACAACCGTCTAGACATCGGCGGTCAATATTATCATTCCAGTTTCTTATTATATTCCGAGCATAGTAGCATTGGTGAAAGCCGTATTAGCCATACCGGTGTCGTTGATATTTATTTTGATGCGCAACTGGAAGATGATGTTCGTTTTTTCTATCAGCAAAAGGTCGTGCATTCCTTTGATGCGGGTGAAAGCCCCATATTATTGTTTCTGTCGCAATTCAGTGGCGATAGCCCGGTAGATCAGTTGTGGTTAAAGTTTAAAGTCAAAAACAAGTACTTTGTCACACTCGGGAAACAACCGACGAAGTGGGGTAGCGGTTTGGTCTGGCAGCCCACGGATTTTCTCAATGCACAAAAGTTTAATCCCCTGGAACTCATTGATCAGCGTCTCGGTGTCAGTTTGTTGAAAGTCGAATACCCTATTAGCAACAGAGGAATCAACTTGTATAGCGTATTACAGGTAAATGATGCGAATCAGGTGCAAGACTTGGGTTGGTTATGGCGAGCGGAATTTCTGACAGAGGTGGGAGAGTATGCCATTTCATTAGCCGCAAAAAATAATGATGCGTTAAAAGTGGGTTTTGATCTGTCTCGTGGTCTAGGTCCCGTGGATCTTCGTTTTGATATGGCCGTTATTCATGATGATCATCAACCTTTTTATGAGGGGGAGTTTAATTTTGCTGATGGGCTGTTGCAAACGCCGACGGTAGTGGATCGAAGAGATGAATGGATGCCTCAAGTTTCAACAGGGTTTCTATACAGCCGATCGTTTAAAGAAGATTATCATTATATTTTAACCGTTGAATATTTATATAATGATTTGGGTTATGACAATAGCGAATTGTTAAGTTGGTCTATTATTAATAGCTTGATTCCCAATGGGGGGTCGTTCAGTCCTCTTTATTATAGTCAAGAATATGTGACTATCGGTTCAATGATAACGGGGTTTGGCGCGGATAATGATGTTAGCGTTAACGTGTTGGTGATAGGGAATTTGAGTGATGGTTCTGGCGTCGTACAGGGGGTTTATAGTGCACAGCCTTTTAGAGATTTAGGCGTCTCGTTTTCGGTAGGTTGGTTTTTTGGAGGCGATGGTACCTTTCGACCTGATGTTGCACTATTGGATACGACCTTACTCGAAGGGATTAATTTGAACTTGCCCCGATATTCTACCGAGGTGCAGTTGCGAGTTAAGTTTTAGGGTACTGTTAAGATTGTTGCTGAATGATAAATGCTAGTCGGTTAGTAACAGGGCTATCTTTGCCCATTCTCAATCGAATTACATTCCAGATGAAACGTGATGATTGTAGAGGTGATCTAAGTCGAGTATGTAGATCATTTTATCGTTGACAGAACAGGCTGATTGAATGCTGCTAGAAAAGGGTAATGACAGCTCATCCGGTAGCTGTGAAAAGGAAGAATCTTGTATGCTTGTTTTTTCAATTGAATCAACAGTAAAACCAATATGATTCACACCCTCGCTTTTATCTAAGAATTTCAAAACCATTATTTTTTTGATGGAACTGTGGCTACCAGAGGTTCCAAGATCAATAACGGGTAGTATTTTTTGTCTCCAGTAAATCACTTCATTACAAAATGAGGGGGCAAGGGGGATAGCGTGTCGCGTAGCCTCTCCCAATAGTTCAGAAACCTGATGTATTGAGACGGCTAAGGTGATTTCCTTATTGAGATGTAATAGCCAGCAGTCTGTTTTTATGGTGGATGATGTGGGGGAGGTTGCTCCAAGGTCAGTTCCATTGAGGTTAGATAGATTGGGGCCAGAAACATTGGGGTTAGAAACTTTGGTATTTGTAACCAGGTCACTTAACATTACTAATTATCCTTAACTAATGGTAGAGGGGCCTGCTGATGCAAGTAGGTGGCGAGATGGCTGGCATCAGTAAGGCAATGTAAGTTCGGTTCCCGAAAGAGAACACCAAGTATTGGTGAATCAGCATTATTCATTAAAGGGGGGAGCTGTTTGAATTCGCTCTCTTCGTATTGAATGTTGGTAACTTGATCGCAGGCTAGAGCAAACCGCATCTGCGGTTTTGATTCCGGAGTAATAAAGGCAAAAACCTGACGGTCCGGCTCAGGTGTCTGCTCAGCCAATACTGGATTGGGTATTAAATTCTCTGAGATATGAAATATCGGCCAATCCAATTTAAGAGCAGATATATCTACCGTAGCATCTGAATTCGATTCAACGGTAGAAATATCCCTGTGGGGAAATAGCAGCGATAATTTTCCAATATTAATACAGGCTAAACTGTTTTGTTTTGACTGGTACATGAGTTCTACACTAGTGAATAGGTTGATCGGAAGCAGGCTTTTGAATTAAACGGTCAACCAAATCTAATAGATCTGATTCGGTATAGGGTTTCGTTAAATAGTAATCGACGCCGCTTTGAACCGCGAGTTCTCGGTGTTTTCGTGTAGACCGGGAAGTAATCATCACTACAGGAACGCTTTGTAAACGTTCTGATTTTTTGACATAGGATGATAATTCCAGTCCATTCATACGAGGCATCTCCATGTCAGTCAATATGACGTCGGGTATCGTCGATTCGAGTAATGTAACGGCATAGACGCCGTCCTGTGCCTGTAGTGTTTTATAGCCCATGTCATTCATCAAATGCTCCAATGAGCGACGTACGCTAAAGGAATCATCGACGATAAGTACTGTTTTTTGCGCTTCAAAGGTATCCGGCTTGTGAACATCAACTTCGTAATTGGTTGAATGAGACTGATGCTCCGCATTCAATATTAGTGAAATAATATCTAACACAGGAATGAGTTTACCGTCAGCTGTGATCGCAACACCGTCAACTCCGCGAGAGCTTTTGATATGGTGTCCCATGGGCTTTATGATGATTTCTTGGTTGCCTTGAATACTGTCGACGGCTAAGGCAACAATCGTGTTACCCACATCGATGAGTAAAATTGGCAGGCTATCAATGGTAATGTGCTGTTTGTTTAAATGGCTATTTTCACCATATATTACACTTCCCATCGTTAGCAGAGGATAAACCACATCGTTATATCGGTATCCATACTCCTCTTGAGTCCCGTGTTTAACCACTTCACCAGAATGCGGATGCAGTAATTGTATTAGCTGTTGACTGGGAATAGCATAGCGTTCGTAGTTGAGCGAAACGATAATTGCATGGGTCGACAGGTGAGAAAGAGGCACATATAGGCGTATTGTGGTTCCTTCATTCGGCAGGCTAGTGATATCAATTTTTCCGTTGAGGCTTTTTATGCTGCTGTTGACTACGTCTAGGCCCACGCCTCGCCCGGATAGTTGATCGACTTTATCTCGAGTGGTAAACCCTTGGGCGAGAATTAGGTTGATACACTGTTGTTGATCTAAATTCTGTTCCTGTGTTATTAGACCTTTACTCAAGGCGATGTTACGGATTGACTCAGCGTTAATACCTTGTCCATCATCAGTGCATTCTATGCAGATATTGTTGCCTGATTGCTTGAAAACGATATTGATGTTGCCCTGATCCGGTTTTCCCAAATCAAATCTCTGTTCAGCATTTTCAATACCATGATCAATTGCATTTCGAATGATGTGCATGAGAGGATCCGTTAACGCGGAAAGGATCTCTTCATCAACTGAAAGATTATTGTCGATGATATTCAGTATGACCGGCTTTGCCGTGATACGTGCTGCATGACGCACACAGCGTTGTAGTCGAGATTGAATCGATTTGACAGAGATCATCTTGGTCGACTTGGCCAGATATTGTAGATCTTTATTGAGTTGTAGATGTTTTACGAAAAGTGAGTCCAGGTGAATAAGCTGTTCTTGCATGTCGATATTTAATTCGCGACTGTCTATTACCGTCTCAATGAAGCTATGTACCGTTCCATGAATTTCGCTGTATTGATCCAGTTCCATAGAGTCGAACGCATCGGTAGATTGTGCGTTCTGAGTCATGCGTTTTGTAGAAGAAGATAATGATTTAATGTCGACAATTTTTTCTAATTCAAAACGATGCTCCTGAATTTTTTCATCCTGAGTGAGTTGGTTTTTAGCTTTAAGCATCATGCTTTTGACTTGTTCCCGTGTTTGAATCAGTGAAATTGTCATTTCTTCTACTATTTCAAATAGTGATTCAATCGTTTTAGCCGGTACTTGAATTACGTTTTCATGCTCAGTGGTATTATTGCTCTGGTCCTTATCCTGGGTGCTAAGGGCTTCGTTAGGAGTTGATTCCTCGTTTGGATGGAGAAGTTCTGTCCTCTCAGCTGTGTGTTCCAGTGAGGTGACTTCTGATGAAGTGTCTTCAACTAATTGAGTCTCAGCTTCTTGTATTAAATCGGGTTGAGATATAGCAGGTTGAGATATAATAGGTTGAGATATAGCGGGTTTAGTGATGTCCGACTGAGTCGACGTCGAGTCGATGGTCCCATTGATGTGATTAAGAAGTTGCTGCAATAGGTGTTGAGCATTATTTGGCAGATCGCTGTTTCCCGCGAGATGATCAACCATGGATTCGATGCAGTCGGCGGACTCCTCTAACAGCTCGTTTAGCGATGCGTTGAGTCTATCGGGGTTGTCGTGTAGAGCTTCCAATATATCTTCTAGATAATGAGCCATATTGGCTACGCCAAATATGCCTACGATATTGGCAGAGCCTTTGATTGAGTGGGTCAGTCGCTGCGCTGTTTTCAAGAGGCTGGATAGATCTCCGCCATGACGGATTAATGCAATACAATTGCTTAATTCGGTAGTTTGATGAGGAACGTCATGTAGGAATGCAGTGACTAATTCAGGATGCACCTCATCTGATAGCATGACGGAAACATCAGCTTCACTGGCTAACTGTTTGGTTGGCTCCTCTGGATTGTCTTCTTCTATTTCAACGCTAGCTTCACTCAGTAAGCGAATGAGAGTGTGTGATTCTTGTTCGTGATGAGGATAGTCCCACGAAGAGTTTTCACAATGAGTCGCAATGTCGATTATATGCTGGTCGAGATTCTCTTGTGATCCTCCTATGCTAGAAAGCAGGCCAATTATTTTCCCCGGTAATACTGAAAATAGTTCAAATTGAATGGCTCGCTTGTCATCATTATTCTCTATCGATGGGGTGTTGATTGTTGAGGTATTGAATGTTGAGGTGTCATCATCTGAGGTGTCCATGGTGGGTGTGTCAATTGCTGACATGTTGCGACTGACAAAATCACACAGATGAGCTATCCCATTTATGTCTAAAATTTCTGCAGTACTGTGAATTCTATCGATATGAGAAAGGTATCTTTTCTTGGGCGCAAGTGGGGGAGGCACTGAAGAATCGAGCTGACTATCTGGCGGAGAGAAAATGTCAAATAGAAGCTCATCCAGTTGGCCTTCAATTGCAGCTAACTCATCGATAAACAGCTGAGTAGGATCATTTGGGTTCGAGAGAGTGCGTGTTTGGGTTTCTTGAGATTGCTGTGAGTTAGATTGCTCTGATATAGAAGGTTCTGTATTCGTTAGACCTGACTCTCGTGAATTTGGGATAGGAAAAAGTGAGTTGATCCAAACGACTCTCATATCTTCAGGGAAAACGTCAGTGATTTTCTTCGCTAAATCTCGGTCGTCTGGTGAGCGCAAGTAGGAGATTAAGTTGGTACTCCATGCTGCTAGCTCACGCGTCTTTTGTGGAGATAAGAAAATTTCGTCTTGTTGGCAATCAATAAAGCGATCAATATACTCTTTGCAAATCTCACCCATGGTTTGAAATTCGATAATTTCAGCCGCCATTGCGAGGTCGTCAATGGACGCTCGGCAACTTTGAATTTCGATAGGGCTGGAGTTGTGCGCTTGCAGCGACGTGCTTAAGTCATCTAGCGTTGAAGATGCGATGTCACTAAATGCCCTTAATTGATCAGCACTAGGCATAGTAATCTCCTTTTATGACGCTTTTTTCTCTTCATTAATAGGCACTACGTTATTAGGTAAAGTAAAGGTGCCTACTGATTCGAGGAGATTATTCGACAGCGTTACAAGGCTATGCGTATTGCTACTTTGTTGTTGTAGCTCCGTATCCGTTTCTTTTGTTTTTTCCTGAATGCCGTGTGCTTCTACCTTCAACCGCTCATTGAGTTTCGCTTGTTGCAGAGATCGTTCCGCAATTTTTGCAACGGCTAGGGCAAGGTTATTCGTTTTTTCTTGTGTTTCTTGCATCATTTGACCGGCTTGAACTGCTCGGTCGGATCCACTAACCACTTGGCTAATGGATTCGTTCATTGTTGCCATGGTTTCTTGCGTTTCATTCTGAATATTACTGACCAGTGCCGCAATTTGAGATGTCGCATTTCGTGAGCTTTCTGCTAACCGCTGTACTTCGTCTGCTACCACCGCAAATCCGCGACCGGCTTCACCCGCGGCAGCGGCGTGCATGCTGGCATTGAGTGCGAGTATGTGAGTTCTTTCAGCGATGTTATTGATTAAGTCCACGATAACGCTGATTTCCTGAGAACGTTCACCCAATCGCTTTATCCGTTTTTCCGTTTCGCTGATGGTTCCACGAATTTCATCCATTCCTTTTACAGTACTCGTCACCGCTTCAAATGCTTTGTCCGATGAGTTTGAAGCATCGTCGGCCATGCTGTTGCAGCTCTTAGAAAGTTTAGCAATGATGTTCATTGTTTTTGATGCATTCTCAAGACGCTCGATGGTGGTGTTAACCATTGAACGTTCTGATTCGGCGACCTTGGAGACTTTGTCTCCCTGACGTTTTACGTTTGAGGCATTGAATTCGACCTTTTCTGCTATGGAGAGTATGTCATTGAGTACTTTAGCTGTCTCCATGGATACAAGGTTCATTGCATCGGCAACAGGACCTGTTATGTCTTCACTCACGGGTATAGTGACAGTAAGATCTTTTTCACTCATTTGTGATGTGGCTTCTAGCAAACGAATAATCGAGTTGTTGAGTTCTTCGTTTTCTTTTTCCGTTTCTACCAGTGTTGCAACTTTATCATCGAGTAATGTGTCTAGTGCGTTAGAGAGTTTAGCTAACTCGTCAGTACCTTGAAGGTGGGTTCTCGCATCGAAGTCACCAAGGGTTATCGTTTCCACTGTGGATACAACCTTTGAAATAGGCGTTGTGATAGAGGTTCGTATTGATGATCCCAATGCAACAGCGATACCAATGCCTAGCGCCACAAACAGGAGGCTCAAGGAGATAAATGCTAGTTGGTAAGTTTGAAATTGATTAAAATCGGCTTCTGCTATGGTTTCTAAATCTTGGATTGATTTTTGAAGTTCCATCGTGAGAGGTAATATCATTAAGTTAAAATCGTTGAGCATAAATAAGGATAGGTTTCCTCGGTTTTGACTTTTTCCTAATGCAATTATCTCATCGATTGCGCTGTAGAAAAGAGTGAGACTTTGGGAGTATTGCGCCTCAACCTGTGCTCTTTCATCCTTGTCGTATGACTGTAGTAGGGTGTCCCAACTCGCATGAAATGATTGTAGGTTGTTGTTGATCGTTTTGTTAGTCTCAACCCAGGTTGATGTTCCTCGGCTGAGATTGTTGATGGGAACCACAAACTCCTGGTTCATTTTGTTATATATTTCGCTCAATGAGGCGCTGTATTGAATATCCCGATGGAACTTGTTTGTCGTGATAGAAGCAGAGCCTAGACCGGAAGCCATTAAGACCCCGGTGAGTATTAAAATTGAGGTCATGGTAGAAACGAGTATGAACAAACGTTTACTAATATCGATTTGACTTAAATAATGAGTGAACATGTTTTTGTCCTGAGTTCAGTGAGTACGGCTTTAGGTTAAGTGATAGGGTCTAGATGGCTTGTTTCCAGTCTTCTTTGTTTAATGTGGCGTACTCCCCATTTCGGTAATAGATCATGGTGACCAGTTTCGATCCTTGATTCCCATTGTTGAAATTTAACTTAACACCACCCAGATCAAATCTTTTCCCTTCGATAGCGGATAAAAAGTTTTCTCTGGTGATTTCTCCTTTGATATTTCTTAATGCGCTCAGTAACATTTTACCGACTAGAAAGCCTTCAAGTGTGACATAGCCGTAGTCGTTTTTGAGGACCTCTCTGGCTTCATTGAGTATGGGTAAGTCATCATCTAGGTTGGGTACAACTTGAGTCATGACAACGCCTTCGGTTACGCCAAACTCGTTGAGTACTGATTTAAGATTGTTGGCACCAGTAAAAGAAACGGCACTTACAATCCAGTGATCTCCTTTATAGCGAGAATACCCAGCAAACCGTCCAATAGCGTTATAGGTTCCAACGGAGACGATTAGCTTGCATTTAACCTTCTGCTCTTTTTCCCAATTTTTTAGTGAATCGTATCCCGGTTTTGAATTGAGCGTGTTGCGTTGATAAACGCCTATGGGGCCTATGTTGTTTCTAGCAGGATTATCTCCTTCCATCGCTAGAACCTGATTGAGCAGTTTTATGATGTGTTTTGAACCCTTAGTACTGGCGATTGCTTGCTTGATACCGGCAACGCCCGCCATTCCATACGCGTCGTTTTGTACATAGGCACAAATCTCACTGGCATCCATCCCGGAGCTTAATGCGGAATCAATAACAGCAGCGGTTTCTTGCACATAGCTTGCCCGATAGTTTATGACGTTACCCACACCGGGTCGTAATAAGCCAGCTCCTGTGAAAAACCCCACAGCTGGTACATTATTTTTAGCCAGCAGAGGTAGAGAAACCTTTGCGGTGGGTGTGCCGACATTGCCGAGCATTAAGAAAATACCGTCGTCAATGAGAGATTCGGTTGCTCTAATTGTTAGTGGAGGGGAATAGGAATCGTTTCGGGTAAGATAATCAATACGCTTACCTCGAACTAGCTGCCCTTTAAGTGCAGCCAATATTCCCTTCCTCATATTCAAGCCCAGCCCTTTGGATTGTCCTTCGATATCAAGAACGCCGCCAATGCGTATGCTGGTTTTTGTTATTCCTGTTTCTTGCGCAGGGCTTTGGATACAAAAAAGAAGAAGAACCATCGGGATAGCGTATCGAAACTTGTATTTAATATTGGAAGTGTTTTTATTCATGACGAAATTCCAGTTTAAAATTGAGAGAGTGTTGAGCATTAATTCATTTGTGAAAATAATTGGCTAAACAGTGATTCGGTATTCAATTGAATCCATAGTTTGTCTTTTTCATAGATTCGATCAATGTGTTTATGCAAGCCCTTGGGCAAGGTGACATTGGCGTTAAAAATATCGTCATCTGAAAGTTGGATCTTATAGGGGAATTCAGGGATCTCAATTCCACAGATGTTCTTGTTTTTCCCAATGGCGAGAATGTGGGACTGCTGAGACTTTTTGTTTTTTATTGAAGGCATATCGTAGTAGTGGTTGAGGTCTACAACAGGTACGCTATTGCCTCTCAGATTAATTACACCCTTAAACCAAGCAGGTGTTAATGGAATGTTACATAGATTCTCTTTTTTAAAAATTTCGCAATACTGGTTTTCATCAATGAGGGCGCCGATAGTTCCTATCATAAAGCAATGATAGTTGTGTGTTGTTCTGGTAGCTTCTGAAGTGATCGAATTACTGTCATCAATAATGAGGCCGGCTGAATGAAAAGCCTCACTGGGTAAAATGAGTGTTTGCATTATTTGCTGTTATCTCTAATGTCGATCCAATGTCGTTATATCAGTGCCCACCATAGCTAGGCGTGATTTGATATTTGTTCGATAATCTGATCTTTGGTATAGGGCTTCGAGACAATACTTTTACCGCCTTGTTTTATTGCCCACATTTGATCGGCGCGTTGTTTCTTGCTGCTGACAAATATGACGGGTATTGAGGATGTCTTTGGGTTTTTAGTGATTTCTCGGCAGGCTCTATATCCGTCAATACCTTTCATTACAATGTCTAAGAGAATTAAATTAGGCTGCTCACTTTCCGCTTTTTGTATGGCTTGTTCACCTGAGGTAGCGGTAATGATTTCAAAATTTGACCCCTCAAGCATGTGTTTCAAATTCAGTAAATCAGTTTTTGAATCGTCAACAATGAGTATTTTGCAAATTGCCATAGTGATTACCTCTGGGAACTTTGAAGGTTAGTGGTGCTATGCTGCTTGTGAGATTTGTCGATCATTTTCTGAAAGACTTTTCTCAGTTGTTCGTCTTTGGGTGGTTTAGTCAGAAAGGCATCGCAGCCTGACATTCCGCCACGTACACGATCAAAAGGGGATTTATTGCTGGTTAACATGACGGTAAACGAGTCGGAATGATCTTTAATGGATTTACAGACTTGATATCCATCGAGTCCTGGCATGATAACGTCAAGGAAAATAATATCGTATAGCTTGTTTAATGCCTTTTGCTGAGCGCTTATTCCGTCTTCGGCGTAATCAATCGCAATCGGTACATCGGTCATCAATGGTAATTTTAGCTCCATGAATCGCCTAACAGGAAGACTGTCATCGGCTACTAAAACTTGAGTTCTATCCGCGTTTAAGTGTTGGGTTCGTAGCTCAGCTTCTGTGAAGGCTTCAACCAGTTTTCTGAGAACCAGTGGTCGCAATACATGGATCTGATTGCTGAGCATGGGTTTGTTTTTAGATATTAAAATGGTGGTCGCACTACTTTTTAGCTGCCTCCATTTATTGAGTGAATAAGGGTTGTCACCATTCACTATGACCATATGTGCATTGGTCTGCTCTTCGTATTTAACAAGTTCATAGTCTCGGAATTGTTTAGTTCCAAGTCTAAAAAGATTTTGTATGAAAGTAATGTCGCGCTCTGACAATCCAATATGGAGAATGCGTATTTTACTTTCACTGATGTTTCTCATGGTTTAGGAAACGCCTGTTTATGAGTTCTATACTGAAAAATAAATTAAATCTGTAAATATAATTTAGGCTGAAAGTGTTAAATACTTCCACCTTCATATCTAAAACCTAGACTCAGTTATCACAAAAAACAACCAATAAAATGAGATGCGATAAGCGCTAGATTGAGCTGGTGAATTAAGGAATAAATGATGAATATATGAGGGCAAAAGCTTAGACAAAAGTGTCATAAGCATGCCTGTTTTGATGGCTATATCGGACGAAATGCGACTCAGATAAATTTACATTTAGCTAACTTTGTTTGTCCTTGGATTGGTGGTGAGTGTTATAAAGAAAATGAGAATGTACCATCGCGGTTGTTTCAAATTACCGATCATAGCTCCTCTGTTTTCTTCTGTTCTAAAGTCAAGACTGCAAAATTTCTAGCAATGGGTTCCCCTCATTCAAAGTTGATGACGGTTGATTTATAAGTTAGTCCAAGAAAGTGATTGGGCGTCGTAGATGACGTTGATTTGTACTGACGCATGAGTTTATTTTAATCATCACCTATTTCTTGTTATCTTAAGTGTCGATATATTTTACATGTCGGTGAAGGTTTGGTGATGCTGAGGTCGTAACTAGTTGAATATACTGAAATATATTTAGTTGGCATTATATTTGCTTTTGTTGTTTTGAATTTACACGTTTAGATTGCTGTCAATTGGCAATTTAATATCAATACCAACAGATATAGATTAAAAGAAGGATAATAATATGCTAAACAGCAAACGAAATATTCTTGCCGCTAGCGTACTCGCAGCGACATTGGGTGCGAGTACAGTAGCGAATGCATCCCACTTTCGTGGTGGAGCATTGGTTGCTAGTGTTGATGCGAGTGGTGTGGTTACAGTTCAATCAACTTCATTTTGGCGTCCTACTGCAGTTTCTGGCACACACAACACTCTTAATGGTGAAGGTAGTATCACCCTTAATGGGGGCGGGAATTGGACTGATTGGACCCAGACTTCCGAGTTAACTGACGTAAGTGATTCTCGATTTACCATCACCACTGAAACTTATACCACTACTGTGAATGGGGCAGGTAGTTACGACATACGCTGGAGTAGCTGTTGTCGTGTTGGTGGTATTAACAATGCTTCGCAATCTCATGAGAACCTGGATTCAACTATTGTTTGGGATGGCACTACTGCTAATACCCCGATTCTATTTGATTTTTCAGTAATCAATCCAGAGGTTGAGCGAGGCGAAGCTTATACTGATAGCTTGGGGGCTCTTAGTGGTAATGGTGGAACGTTAAGCTATAACCAAGATTTGAATTTAAATATCAATTCTCAAATACCGGGTTTCGTTGTTGATCCAGCGACGGGGGCTTTAACTATTTCAGCTGCCGATACGGCTGCCATGGTTTATGATAATGGTGGCAACGATGGTGCCGATTATGCGTTCAGCGGTAATATCGTAAGCTCTGATGGTAGTAGTGTTGAGTTTGATTGGTTGTTTGATGCGGTTGTAGCCGACCCAACTAATAATAACTTGGCGCCGGAAGTTACCGATATCGTAATAAATGCGATGGTAGGTGATGTGCTAGGAGATACTGTTATTGGTACTGATCCCAATGGCGATCCATTGACTTGGGATTTGCTTTCGTTCCTTGGCACTGGCGATAATGGATTGTTCAGTTTTGACCCTGCTACGAACTCCTTCACTTGGGATACTGCTGGAAGTGCTGTTGGACCTTATATCGCTAATATCAGAGCTTGTGATGCACAGGCTTGTGACGTTGGTTCTATCACTATCAATCTTAGTGAGCTGACTACTCCTCCGACTAATGTGCCAGAGCCTGCGACTTTAGGGTTGTTGGGGTTGAGCTTAGCTGGTTTAGGTTGGGCACGTAGACGTAGTCAAAAAGCTTAATATAGAAGTTTTTATTTTACACTTCCGTATTATCAAATAAAAAAGGCACCTTCTAGGTGCCTTTTTTATGTTTCTTTGTTTCTGTACTATTATTTTGCTCTCTGTTTTCTCCCTCGATGTTTTATTTTCCCAAAGTATCAAAAAAACTAGGTAGACCTTCATCTAGTTGTACGCCCAGTGAATTAAGTGCCCAGGAAACCATATTGTATTGTCCAATAGTAAAAACTAGGTCCATCATTTGCTGTTGCGATAATCCATTTTCTATTAATGAATCCCAAGTTTTCGTGGAAATAATTCCTGATTCTTTTAATTCATCTGCGGCGAGAATGGTCAGCGCTTCGAGGTTGCTCCAGCCTGATGCTCCGGGACCTTCTGTGATGCGAATAATTTCTTCCTGAGTTAAACCGCTCATTTCACCAATCCAAGCATGCTGTGAAAGCTCGTAATCGGATTGATTCAGATAACCAATTCGTATGATCGCAATTTCACGAATGCGAGCTTCAAGACTGTTAGTGCCCATGATATGCATTGCGAACTGATTCCAGCTTTTTGCCAAGGTAGGATGGTTGGCTAGGGTTGCTGTTACATTGAATACTTTTGCCATCATCTCTGGCAGCTGAGATTTTTCCGTAACGTCCTCGGGTAACCATGAACTTTTTTTAAGTTCAGTGTCCCACTTTCCAATTTCTAGTGGTTGTACTCTGGGTTGATCTAGTTTCGTAGCCATAGCTTCTATCCTTGTTAGCAGGTTTAGTTGATTGTGGGTGTTAAGGTTGGTGGGAGTTAATGGTGATGTTTTGAGTCACAACTTTTAAATCATAATTTGTTTTTTCATAACATTAGGGAGCTTAACCTAGCCAAAAAGTGAAAAGAAGTCTGATTTTTTCGCTGATAAATCAATAGAAAGGTGGTGTTGTCTTTACTCACACTTTTTTTTGTATGTATGGTATGTTTCCGGTGCTGCAAACGGATAACTTTATTTTCTTCCCGGGGTATTCATTGAATACCGCAATTTCAGAAGTGTAATAAAAAAATAGTTTTAAAAAGTGATGAAAATTGCCCTGGAAGAAGGAAGTGGCAGGTAGCTATTTTATACGCTGGCCTTGGTATTGGAGGCGATCCCCTGCCTGCATAATGTTAAAAGTTAAAGCGAACTGAAAATTTTAGTAGCATAAAAAAGGAAATAGTTATGTCAGATGAACTTAGATACGATGGTAAAGTTGCCGTTATAACGGGTGCTGGGGGTGGTTTAGGACGTTCTCATGCCTTGCTGTTAGCTTCTCGTGGGGCGAAAATTGTTGTCAACGATTTGGGTGGTTCAGTTGATGGCAGTGCCGATGGATCATTGGGGCCAGCTGGAAAAGTAGTCGCGGAAATTAAAGAAGCGGGTGGTGAAGCGGTAGCCGATGGGCATTCGGTATCGACTCCAGAAGGGGCTGCGGGCATTATTCGGACCGCGATCGATGCATTTGGTCGAGTGGATATAGTTATTAATAATGCAGGTATTTTAAGAGATAAATCTTTTCGTAATCTGACTCCTGAATTGTACGATCCCGTTATTGAGGTGCATTTAAATGGTTCGGTTTGGGTTGCACAAGCGGCTTGGGAATTAATGCGAGAGCAGAAGTATGGTCGTATTGTTCATACTTCGTCTGCTGCGGGTATTTTTGGTAATTTTGGTCAAGCCAATTATGGTGCCGCTAAGATGGGTATTGTGGGATTAAGCAATGTTTTGGCTGTTGAGGGAGCAAAATATAATATTAAGTCCAATGTGTTAGCACCGGGTGCCAAAACACGTATGACTGAGGATTTGATGGGTACAGGCGGCGGTACTATTGATATGGACCCGAGTCTAGTGACTCCTATCGTTGCGTACTTAGCTCACGAAAGTTGTTCAGTTAACGGTGAAATTTATTCTGCGGCATCAGGTCGAATCAGCCGAGTCTTTATTGGCGTGACTAAAGGTATTTATGAAAAAGACCTGACTCTCGAAAGTGTGAGAGATCGAATTGAAGAAATTCGAAGTGAAGAGACTTATTCTGTACCGAAGAGTGCGACCGAAGAAATGGCATTGATCGTGCCTCATCTGAAAGCTCAGGCAAAGAAGTAAATTTGCAGGAAAATTAAGGATAGAGACCTATAAAATAATAGGTTTTGGTTCGATATAAAAAAGCCCGATTAGTCGCTATGGTCTGATCGGGCTTTTTCGTTCTTTGCAAGCTGACTAATGACATATTAGTCAGGCAACAGCTTAGTCACTTAAATCAGCAAATCTTTTCAAGTGATGGTTGGTACTTCCAAATGCGCCGCAGAATAAAGTAAGCCTTCTAAAATAGTGACCTATATCTAATTCTTCGGTAACACCAATTCCGCCGTGCAGTTGTACTGCTTCTTGAGCGCAATGACGTGAATTTTGGCCGATATACACTTTTGCAGCAGAGACTGCTTTTTTGCGTTCAGTTACGTCGGTTGATGACAGTTTTAACGCATTCATGATTGCCATGGATCGACTGGATTCAACGGCCATAAACATGTCAACTAAGCGATGTTGAATGGTTTGGAAAGAACCGATAGCAACGCCAAATTGCTCTCTTTCTTTAACAAATGCTAAGGTCTTTTGAAACAAAGCATTCATTTCGCCGATGGCTTCTGCGCATAAAGCAGAAATACCACTATCAACGACTTGATCCAGTAGCGCGTAACCTTGATCTAATTGACCAACGATGGCATCAGCGCCAACGGTCACATTTTTCATGGCAATGTTTGCCATGCGAGCGCCGTCCATTGATTGGTAGGAAGTTACCGAGACGCCAGACGCTTTCGCATCGACCAAGAATAAGGTGATTCCCGCTTCTGACATTTGATCGCCACTAGTGCGCGCAGAAACAATAACTTTGTCTGCCCAAGCGCCACCATAAACAACGACTTTCTCGCCATTTAAGCTGTATTGTTCGCCAGATTTTGCTGCGGTTGTAGCGACATCAGATAACTGAAAACGAGATTGTGTTTCGGCGTAAGCCACTGCCAATAAAGTTTCCCCAGCAATAACGCTTCCCAAAACTTCTTCTTTTTGAGTGGGAGTACCCCCGAGTGCTAATGCGTTGCCGCCTAGCACGACTGTTGCCAGGTACGGTTCAACAACCATGCCGCTACCAAAAGCTTCCATAATAATGTTGGTGTCAATTGCACCACCACCAAAGCCTCCGTCCTCTTCTGAAAATGAGATACCTAACCAACCTAGTTCAGCAAATTGTTTCCATAGAGCTCGGTCAAAACCGTCTTCAGTTGCAATGATTTTATTGCGCGTTTCAAAATCGTATTCATTTCTAACAAATTTTTCTACGCCGTCTTTAATGAGCTTTTGCTCACTTGATAATGAAAAATCCATAACTAGCTCCTATTACTTAAGACCCAATAACATTTTGGCAACAACGTTCTTTTGAACTTCGGTACTACCACCGTATATGGTGCAGGCTCGAAGGAAGTTGTATTGTTCTGTTGCATGTAAAAATTCTGCAGGTGCTACTGTCTCGTCTGCCTTCCAGACGTAAGCATAATTTCCTGCCATTTCTACTCTGAGCTCTGAGAGCGATTGTTGAGTCTCCGTCCCTTTCACTTTAAGAAGTGATGATTCTGGGCCCGGTGCACGTCCGGCCGCCGTATCGGCGAGAGTTCGAAAATTTGTGTATTCAAGTGCTAACAATTTGATTTCTTCTTCGGCTATCTTTAAACGTAACTGTTCGTCTTCGATAAGCGGAGCCCCGTTCGCCGTTTGGGTTTTTGCTAGCTCCTTAAGGTTGCTGAAATTCAATTTAGAATCGGCAACACCGGCAATGGTCGTTCGCTCATGAGTCAGTAAGTATTTTGCAATAGTCCAACCTTGGCCTTCAGCACCCACTAAGTTCTTTTTCGGAACGCGGACATCATCAAAAAAGACTTGATTCAAATGATGCTCACCATCAATGCTGATAATAGGGCGTACATCGATGCCTTCAGCTTCCATATCAATTAAAATAAATGATATGCCGAGTTGCTGTTTGCAATCGTTGTCAGTTCGAACCAGGCAGAAACAAAGGTTTGCATGATGACCATAGGTCGTCCAAATTTTTGTTCCATTGATAACGTATTCATCACCATCTAAAACCGCTTGAGTTTTCAAGCTGGCTAGATCCGATCCTGCACCTGGCTCGGAATAGCCTTGGCACCACCAATCATCACAATCTTTTATTCTGGGTAGATAGAGATCTTTTTGCTCTTGAGTACCAAAGGCCATGAGAACGGGCCCAAGCATGATCACTCCCATTGACATGCCGACTGGAGCACCCGCTGCGGCTCTTTCGCTGTCGAAAATGTAGCGTTGAGTCGCTGTCCAGCCTGGGCCACCATGCTCTTCAGGCCAGCCTACGACGAAATAACCGGCTTTGCTAAGCGTTTTCTGCCAGGCAACCGTTTCATCTTTAGAGAAGGGGGCTCCAATTTGGTGTTTACGCTTTACATCTTCGGGTAGGTTTTCTTTAAACCAAGTTCTGACTTCTTGCTGAAACTCGAGTTCTTCTTTTGTATAGTCAATATTCATAGTGCTTTCCTACACAGGTTTATGGGTGTCTTAGGCATGAAGGGTAAGCCTAAAACTGATTTGCTAACGATATTGATAAAATTATTTTTACAACAATAACGTTTATAACTACAACGTTTATAACAACATTTCCAACTACAGCAAACGGTCAACATGTGAACGGTCAGGGTTTCCTCCCGGAGCTCATTATCGAGAAGACGAGGATTGTATTGTTATGCATCAATACAGAGTGCTCTAAACAAACTGCTCTAAGGATGTGCCCTGCTAAATAAATGATAAATCAACGGAAAATAAATGTTGTATAACGGGTTTGAAACAACAAAACTTCAGCGGTTGAAATAGCAATAAAGAAAAATGCCTGTCGTCAGTTTAATGCGATGCGAAAGGATAAAGCATCACCTCTCGTTGATCAAGGGAGAGGATAGGGTGGTCGAATGCTTATTTACGAGTGTATTGGTACGGAGAGGCGAGTTCATTAATATATTCAATAAAACCGTAAACGAAGCTCTGCCTATTGGGGCTCGTTTTATGATTCTAAGTGCCCTGTCATTTAGCGTCATGTCTCTATTTGTTAAGGCTGTTGGGCATCAACAAATCCCCGTATTGGAGATAGTGGCAGCCAGATCAATCGTCTCCTTGGCGATAAGCTACTTTGCGCTTCGTCGTCAGGGCATTGCTGTATTAGGAGAGCGCAAAGTGTTGCTTTTTGCCCGGGGGCTGGTGGGGTTTCTTGCGTTGAACTGCGTGTTTTATGGTATCACTCATTTGCCGCTGGCAAAGGCGACGATATTGCAATATCTGCATCCTATGTTTACCGCAGTATTGGCTGTTGTCCTATTAAAAGAGCATCCGACTCGGGGTACATTGGTCTGTATTGCGTTGAGCTTTGTGGGATTGCTGATAATTGTTCGTCCCCAAGCCTTGTTTTCCTATACCTCAGGGGAAGGCGAAATGTTTGCAATTCTTGCAGCAATAGCCGGTGCGTTTGGCAGTGGGGTGGCCTACATATTAGTAAGAAAACTGAGTAGTTCAGAGCATCCTCTGGTCATCGTTCTTTATTTCCCGTTGGTATCGCTACCGGTGAGCATTGTTTTGCTGTGGGATGATTTTGTGATGCCAAAGGGGGTGACGTGGTTTTATCTGTTAGCTATTGGAGTGACAACTCAAGTGGGGCAGGTTGCTTTGACGAAAGCCATGCAAACTGAGACGGCGAGTAGGGCCACTAGTTTTGCCTATTTACAGGTGGTTTTCGCGATTGTGTTGGGCTTAGTATTTTATCAGGAAGTTCCTTCTTGGTCCACATGCTGGGGCGCAGTTCTTATTATTGCCGGTGCTTATCTCAATGTGAGATTGACATTGAACACAGGGTCAAAATAAAAACGAAATGCGCCCCTCTGGGTTCCGTAGATTTGTGTTATTGGATCTTACCTGATGATGCGGTCATATTCAGCGCCACTTGGAACAGCTTTTAGCTTTCTCATTTCTTTTAATGCAGTGGCTTCGTCGACAACGACCATTTCTGCTTCACCTGATTTATTTTGTTTTAGTTTGATGTAGTAACTGGTTGCACCAGAAAAATTCATGTCGTGTTGGATAATGACATTTGAAAGGGATTGGTCTTCAAGTGCTTGTTTAATACTAATCGTTTTGTTCTCAAGTTCACTGAGAATTGTGGCCTTGAAGCTGCCATTGGGTAGAGCGCCGACCAATTTCTCGCCCATAAATATATTGGGGGGATGCTTTTCATTAACGCCTGCAAGGCTGGATCTTTGACGATAAAAATAGACAATGGCATTGTCTGATAAGTCAGCTAAATTAGATTGATTGGGCTGCGTCAGGCTTATTGGTTTGTTTTCCGTTAATGAGGCGCAAGATATTAGCAATAGACAAAGGATTGCAATGAGCCCGAGAGGTGCATATATCGGTTGTTGGAATTGATGCGGGTTAAGTTTTGATTGGCGAGTTAAGTGATCAAATTTTGTTTTCATATATCCTTCCTTAGATTTGTTTTTTATAGGTTGTACCGATAGTGTCGTTATTTTCCAAAATTGGCCCTGAATACAGAAAGTGTCTCCAATGACAGAAGGTAGTCGCTAATACTCTTATTTCAAGATTTATTGGATACAAGGTTTCTTGCGTAAGTGGCGAGTCGATGTCCTGCAGGGATTCGTGGATTTACAAAGACTCCATGTGATTGGAGTCTTTGTTTTTTATCGATGAGTTTTAGTTGTGGAGAAGGGGTGCCTGGTTAGGAGGGTATAAAAGTGATGGGGTAAGTACTATCCCAGGTGCCTACACTATTAGAACCAAAATTGATTAGTTTTATGCGAGCGATGAGCTTACGTTCCATCGCGCTGTTTTCCAGGTCGCTGGAGACAATTTCACAAAGTGTAACGCTGCCATCGGGTGCAATGACGAGATGGAGTACAATAGTACCCTCCAGGTTAGGATCTTTGCGTAAGAAACGATTGTAGATGCCGTAGATAGCGCCTTTATTTTGCTGAATGACGAATTCGATATCTTCTGGAGTGCGTTGTGCCGCTGTACCCGCCGATGATCGCTTTTTTCGTTCAGAAGCTTGTACTTCTACCAACTTACTTTCTACTTGAGTGGTATCCACACCTTCTAAGCTTTTGCTACCGCCATTGCCTGTGCTGGCTTTAGCAGTGACGATACCACCGCTGCGGGAGTTGGCGGCGCTGGTGATGATGGAACGATCGGTTTTGAAATTTTCCTTTCCTTTGCCCTTCTTCAGTTTTTTGGGGCGAATGGTGGGCAAATTAGTATCTCTTAAGTCGGCCAAGGCATCGAATACGGCAATGTGTTTTTTGGCGACCTCGCGTGCCCGCTTTTTGGCTTCTTTAGGTGGTTTTTTCTTTTTCTTTTCAGGTTTTTTCTCTTTTTTCTCTTCCTTCTTCTTTTCTTTTTTAGGCTCTTCTTTTTTCTTCTCTTCTTTAGGCGGTGGAGGGGGTTTTTTAATGATTTTCTTTTTCATCACTAACTTAGCGAGTCGTGGTGGTAAGGTTTCCTGTTTGCTTCGGTCTTCCTCTGGAAGAGGTAAAAAGGGAACGACGGCGGTGAACACCATGCAGATCATAAGAATGATCGTGGTGATTTTCTTAGAGCGGTTTTTCTCTTCGGGTAGAATATCCCATGGCAGTAACGGATCTAGGAGGTAAGCTTTCATGTGGCTTTTGCCTCCGATACTTTCATTACCGCAAGTGAAATACGTGAATACTCGTTTTCACTGCAGGTCACCATAATCTTCTTGAGGAGGGCATAGGGTATTTCTTTGTCTCCGAGGATGGTGATTTCTCGCTCTGGCTGTCCGGCTTCATTGAGTGGTGCTGCGGTTTTCTTCGCTTGAAAAAGGAGTTCCTTCTTGAGGCCCTCTATGGATTCAGCGCTGGAGTTTAGTATGCGTTTGACATCAGCGACCTTACGCCCTTGTACAAGAATGCTGTTACCATTGACCGTCACTACCAAAGTTTCTCTGGGCAACTGACTGGCAATTGATTTGGGTAAGTCCACGGATTTTGTTTGTAGCTGTTGACTATTTGAGGAATTAACCAGTAGGAAAAATACCAATATGGTGAAGATATCCATCAGTGCAACGAGATTGAGTCCGGTACCTTGCTTTTGCCGTTTGTAATGCCGATCCATACGCTTGGCTGCGCGTGAGCGTTTGTTGCGACTCATGTTAAAGCCTCCTGGTGAGAGGTGGCCTGAAGCTTAAATAACGAAATGGTTTGGAATGTGATAGCGATTCCAGAATCGACATTAGTCAAATTGGCTGCGCTCTGAGGCGCATTGCCAATGGCGATGTCCGGAAACAGTTCGTATTGAATGGTCTCTCCCTCTTTGGTCTCGCTATAGAGCCGAACTGTATCCATCGTCTTAATCAATAAATCGTAAGGTGTATCTTCTTCTAATAATATTGTGACATCGGTGGTCTCTGGAAATTTACCTTTAACCATGACGAGTGCTTGTTTTAAGGCGCTAAAGTCGTAGCTAGCCAGCTGGCTTAATTCATTTTTGTTTAGGCTTTTATTCTTGTTAGGGTTAGGGCCAGGGCTTTTGTTGGGGATGATTCTAATGGGGCCTGTTTGTTTGTCTGATAGTACTATCCTGTTTTTGTAAATAGTGACTTCTAAAACGATAGGTTTTTTCGGCTCGTCTAAGGGCTGTTGATTTTGAGCTGGCGGAAGGTTCAGTTCCAGTATTGAAATTTGTGAAAATACAGCGGTGAGAAGAAGAAACGGTACTAGAACCACCATCAAATTCATAAAGGCAGTAATGTTGATTTCTGTGTTAACTTCGCGACTGCGTCTACTACGCGATCTCATAGTGTCTCCGTGAGTATTATCGTCTTGTTCAAAGTGGCTAAATAGAGTCTGTAATTTGGATTAGACTCTACTGTTTGGGTTTTGGAGCCGGTTTTTCTTGCTTACTTTGAGCTTGACGAAATACGTTGAGGAACTTCACAGTTGCCATTTCCATGCTATCGATTATGTCGGTAGTCTGAGACTGTAAATAGGTGAAAAGCAGTAAAAGGGGAATAGCTGCCATGAGTCCGAAAGCGGTCGTGTTCATAGCAATAGAGATACTTTGAGAAAGTAGGTTTGCTTTCTCTGCCGGATCGGCACTGGCAACAGCGGTGAAGGCAGAGATGAGACCTAGGATTGTGCCCAAGAGCCCCAAGAGGGTCGCGATATTTGCGAAAGTCGCAAGGTATTGTGTTCTTCGTTCTAATCTGGGAATGATTTCCATTAAGCCTTCTTCCATCGCCATTTCAATTTCATCATGGCGTTTGGCGAATGTACTACGCTGTAAACCGTAAACGAGAATACGAGCAATGGCACTTTTGGAAGTCTTCGCTGTTTCCATCGCTTGTTTGAATTGACCTTGAGATAACATGGGAAAGAGTTTTTTCCACATCATTTGGTTTTTGGCTTTGGTGGTTTTGAGGTAAATAAATCGTTCGATCGCAATCGCCATTCCAAATCCAAAAACAACGAGAATGATGTACATGAAAGGTCCGCCGTCTTGAAGGAAACTCACGACAGTTGTATAAAAGTCCATTCCGCCAGCATTGGTCGTCGTTGAAGTGGTGTTGGGATCTAGACTAGGCATTCTAATTCTCCGAAAAATTTTAATGTTTAATATTAAATGTTAGTACAAACTGAGTAATCTTACGTCATGATGCGTCGCCGATTTCCAAGTGACGTCAAAGTGATATCAAAACGCATCAATTGTAGTTGATTATGATTAATTAGATTTTAGGGTGTAGCCTGAATTCGATTTAAATAGATTATTAAGGAGCACAGCATTATTTTGATTCGCTGGCAGGCTCAGGTCCATGAAGTATATTGAAGTACTGCACCTCTCGATTTAACTCATCTCTATCCAATGGCTCGAGCACTTGATTTAACACCGAGCTGGAGGGTCCTGCTCGATTTTTCCAAGGATCGACACTCAGTTCTTTCGACTTCCAGGGTACGACGTTGAGTACCGTTGGAGATTCATTGCTACCAATGATGGTAGTGCCTTTTTCGGTCGCAGATGAAATGATGGAGTAAGAGCAAAGGGCCATCAAAATAAGCGGTGCGATTAGTTTGTGTAACGTCATATTCTGATATCTCGAGTGCACTTTTTATCGATCTCTCTTATTTACCTAATTCTTTCTAGGCCTTGTTCGCTTTAATTCGCCGTTTAATATCTTTGATCCAGCCACTAACACGTTTTTCTTTTGTCTTCTGAAGTGCTTGGTAGCGTTTAAAGTGTTTCAGTGCCAATGGTAAGTCTCTTAAATAGAGGTCGGCTAATATACCTAAATTTAGATGCGCTTTTGCGTAGTGTTTATCAATTTTTAACGCTTTTTCATAATTATTTTTGGCTTTTTCAAATTGCCCTAGTTCTCTGTGCACGATACCTAGCATATTAAGGGCGTAGGGATTGTCAGGATAGATAGATAAGGCTTTATTGAAAGTCTTTTCAGCCTCTGGTAGACGGTTGAGATTGATGTGGATTATTCCCTGATTGATCCAAGGACCCGATAGCTTGGGATAGCGAGAGGTAATACTCTTAAGCATAGTGAGCGCGCGTTTATTCTTGCCGTCTTTCAGAAACTCAAGCGCTTTTCGATAATCTCTTTTTGCCTCCAACGCCTGTTTTTGTTGTGCATCATTCAATGCGGGTAGCATAAACTTGGGCGTTGAGGGGCCTGCTGTTTTGGTTGTTGGCTTCGTGCCTTGTTCGGAACCCTTTTTTGATTCCTTAGCTAGTTTGTTTTTGAGCGTAGAGCATCCTGTTTCTAGAAAAAGAATGCTGAGGCTTAAGCTGAGGAGGATAATGATCTTTGCTATAGGTTGTGTCATAAATCGGGTTTAACTTTTTAAATTGGAATCGGTTTGAGTAAGGGTATATTAATCGCTATTGTCTATGTATTAGGTTATGTCTAATACATAGACGGTGTCTCAATTAATAGATAGCGTCTACATATGGCTCTATTTGCTCTTCTTTCGCGTAACGTCCTGGTAATAAATGACCCAGAGCGGTAAAACTCTTTTTCACCCACTTATCGTAAATATTTTCCAGTGTGAGCTCGGCATTGGATTCAAGAATATCAATAGCCTGATCTTCAAAGGGTAGTGCTTGTTCTTCCAAAAGTATCTCGTATTGTTCCAGTTCTAATTCACTTAGTCCGCCGGGACGTTGGCTTGCCATGAGATCAGTAGCGAGCGAAAGATAAATATCGCCTATTCGATAAGTGCCTGCAGTTGCGAATTCGGATACCCCAATTTCTGTGGTTTTAATATAGGCTTTAAGCGCATCGTTCATCGCTTTTTTCTTTTTCTTCAGGCTACCTCCAAGGGGGAGTGTAAGTTTGATGTTTTTGAAGCGCCGATAGTTGGGCTCGGCTAGTGTAAATGAAGCGTAGGCCGCAAGGTATTGAGTGCGATCTGAGTTTTCATCCCCCCCTTTGTCATAACTTTTGATGAGTTTACCTAGCCAAAAATCGCGTTTAATGTCTTCTCGCTTTTCTTGGTAAAGTTGCACGAGCCGGTACTGAGCTTCCATATGTTGGGATAAGGGTTTAGCAAATCCCCATGTGTATTTCTTGTAAAGACGAATGGCTTGATCAACATCTTTGGCTTTGTCCTGATACTCCGCCGCTAGCCAAATGGCTTGGCCAACTTGATCGCTAGTTTGATCTGGGTTTTGTGCAGCGATTGTTTCCAGTTCCCCTGAGGCTTTTTGCCATTGTTCGGTGTGTTCGTATGCTAAGGCTAGTTTCGGAGGCAAAGTATTGGTTAAGGCATGCTGAGGGTATCGTAGACGAAAGCCTTCAAAAATAGAGATGGCCATGTTCCATTGTTTCAGTTCTAGATACAGTGTGCCCGCGTCATAATCAGCATTAATCCGGATGGCGGCATTGGGTTGTTTGATACCGACTCGAAGAAATTCTTGTGCAGCTTCTACCTTTAAATTATTTTTGTTGAGTTGTTCTGCTTGTCGATAGATGGAGGCCGCGAGTCTGTCACTATAGAGAGCCCGCTTTTTGTCAGTGAGTATTGCAGTGCTGAGTACGGTATCTAGAGCCGCTTCCGCTTCAGGATAGTGAGCCAAATCAAATTCACCATTGGCAATGGTTTGCCAAGCTTTGGAGAGGAGTTCGCGCTCTGGCCGCGGTTGCATCTGAATAATCATATGACTGGTTTTTATTGCGCCAGCTAGATCATTGAGGGCAAGCTGATCTTCTACCACATTACTAATAATGAGCGACGTACGCCTATGCTGTGGGAAGTTAATGACAAAGCGCAGTGAACTATCGGTTTTTTTCTCTAACCAACGTTGTTTTTCTTCTTTGGTTCCTTGGAAGACTTTTAAATGTTCTTGATAGGCAACTAGCGCAAAGTATCCGGATTTAGCCCCTTTTTCGTCATCTAGGGAGGTTAAGCTGGCGATTCCTTCTTTAATCGGGGGGCTAATTGTGCTGCTTTTTCCGCTCTCAATGGTCTTATTATTGGTGTCGTCATCACTATTGTCGTCATAACTATAATCGTACGCTGTTTTTTCAAATTCTTTAATCGCTGCAATAAAATTTTTGGCTGAGAAGAAACTCTCTGCCAATAGTTTATTCATCGTTCTGGCATCAGGGCCTTTCGGGAAGGTGGTCAAGAAACGCTGATACCAGCCGGCTGCTATTTCATAGTCTGCGGCTTTATTCGAGATCTGAGCATTGGCGTGATAATGCTGTGCGAGTTCTATGAGGTGTCGCTTTAGTTGGGGTTTGTAAATGTTTCGGTCTTTTTCAGTCGCTTTTTTCCAATAGTCGCTATCAATGCCGTACTGAGAAACAAATTGCTCTTTGATGGGTAATATTAAGCTAGGGAAATCTCCCATCTGGTAAACGTCGATGATGGCGGCATTAAAATTGGGGGCTTGCGGATGTAACGGGTTATTGTTGATAAAAGTTTGATAGCTGTTGGCGGCATCGATATAGCGTTCTTGATGTATATAAAATGTAGCCAGTGCTTTGTATATTTCGAACTCATAGGGCCGAGAGCCCAGTTGGCTAAAAAAGGCTTCGGTGGAATCGGCTCCCTCTAAATTGGCAAAGGACATACTGGCCACACGGAAGGTATCGAGTTTGATTTTATCTAGCGTCTTTTTGCTCGCTTGGTTTTTTGTGCCACTTTCGAGGTGATCGAGCAATAGGATAAAATGGCTTAAGGCGCGTTCGTCATCGCTGATTTTGTAGTAAGTCCAGCCTTGCTTGTAGAGGGCATGTTCGTAAAATTTACTGAGTGTTGGGTGATTGATAACACTTGCGTAGGCTTTTGCGGCTAAAGGATATTCCCCATTGAAAAATAGCATTTCACCGCGCCGAAATTGGACTTCATCATTATTCGAGTTATTGGGAAATTGTGATGCTAGCCGATCGAGAACCAATAACGATTCGTCGGCTTGTCCATTTAGGTCGTAGGCTTTGGCGAGCAGATAGAGTACTTCGGACTCATTGTGAATAGCCGTGGATTGATCTAATAATCGGTTATACAAGACAATGGCGCTACTGTAGTCGATCGTCTCCGTCTTCGACGTGTCCGTATGCAATGCAGTGTCGGTATTTGATAGGGTACCTGTATCTGAAAGGGTACCTGTATCTGATATAGAAGCGTCTTCAGGCCATTGAGCTTCATCCGTTTGGACGTCGGGTTGTTGCGATGGGGTAATCGGCTCTTCTAGTGCTTCCAATACAAAGCGATCTTCTGTGGCGACCATGGTTAGGTCGGCCATGCGCCGTAACGCCTCGAGTCGTGCCGATTCGCTGGTAAATAATGTTAAGGCTTGTCTGTAGCTGTCGATGACTTGCTCTACCGGAGTTTCAGCTAAAGTCGTTTCTTCAACTTCTGTATAAACATCTTTTAAATCACCGAGTGTTGTTCCTTTTGGATAAAACCGTAGTGGTCGTACGCCGTCGGTGGTATCTCTACCTTTGAAAAGTGCGCTCTTATTGGTGAGTGAGCAGGCCGGAATGGTGATTAGTGTAATAAAGAGGATGGCAATTATCGGTAATAAGGCGAAGGATCTAGTCAAATTCCTCAGAATCAATTTGTAGGGAAGGAATTTTAATATCAAATTTTCTCTGGAAATAAATAGATTGATCTTGGCAATATAGGTCATAACATCTGACCTTGATTTGGGGTACATCGGTTTGGCATCCTTGTAGTATCCATTGAGATTGTTTCAGGTTGTTGGGCGATAGACGATCGTTTAACATCCTCTTTAATTGCCATATGTGCGAATAACCTTTTTAGGCGATTTACCCTATAT
>JAHRWA010000017.1 GCA_019090455.1 Pseudomonadales bacterium
AACCCAATGTAGCTTTAGACCGCTCATCATCAAAATGCACCAATATGTCATCTACAATAAACGGCATGGGTTCGGCGCTGTCCATATACTTTTCCAAAGAGGCAAAGCGTAAAGCCAAATACAATTGATCACGGGTACCAGAACTCATACCTTCTACATAGACCCGTTCATCATCGGGTCTTACTCCGACAAGTACTGGCTCATCACTTTCATCGAAGTCAGCACGTAATCCACTAAACGACCCTTGAGTAAGCACGGTGAAGTACTCACTGGCACGATCCAATAACGGCCCTTGATGCCGTTGGCGGTAACTTTCGATCTCATCACGTAATATACGCGCGGCCAATTTAACTCGGACATATTGCTCGGTTTTAGAACGAATGCTTACCAGTACAGATTGAGCCTCATCCGCAAGCACAGCCGCATTGTCAGCGCCGTCCATCAAACCTAATTCTTTGCGCTGCTCTCCCTTCAGTTCTGCTAGTTCTGTTTTTCGGGGGTCTAGCTCCTCGTCTATTAGGCTCGTGAGTTCCTCTATTTCTCCTGGTAGCGTGTCTTGGTTAGACTCGCTCGCTGCGGCTGCTAATTCAGTAATAGGCATGCCTTCACCAATAGCGCGTAACTCTTGCTCTAACCCGTCTATATCAGATTTGAGCCGCAGATAATCAATCGACCGTCGTTCGGCAGGCTCCAGCTCTTGGCACTCATCGCACTGAGCCTCAATACATAAAGCCTTTAAGCGGCCATTCATTACCTTATGTAAAGACTCCGCATCTTTGATGTCATCTTCAGCAGCTTCTATTTGCTCTATTAACTGTTGCTGTATTGATTCTTGTTGACCATTTTCAGTTACCCGAGCAGTAAGCTGCTCAACTGCCAGCTCAGGAGATGAGGCAGCAAGATCCTTCGCTACTTGGGTCACGACATTAGCAACTTCATCACGAAAACACTCTGCTTCCGTATCGATAGCTTCTATACGGCTACGGTGGCCTTCTGCTTCTTTCAATTTGCTAAAGAGTTTGCGAATGTTTTCTATAAGGTCGGCGACCTCTGCGGGTAGTGCTGTTACCCCCAAACCGAGACCTCCGACTATGTCAAGCCACTGGCCTTGCCATTGCTCAAGTGCATCGGCTGCCTCACCCTGTTCAATTTCAGCCGTAGACTGACTACCCTCTTCGGCTTTAATGTTTTCATCTAAAGCTTTCCTCTCCCTGCCAAGTACTTCTATATCTGTTGCCACCGCATCACATTCGGCCAGTAACGCTTCAAGCGATTCAGTAACTGCTGACTTTCGCCCAAGGGTTTTAAGCTCTTGTTGTAAAGTATCGATATACTCTTTACGAGACGAGTCCAAATCACTAGCGCGTCGACGATATGTATTTAGTGTTTCAATTTTATCCTGCAACTTCCCCATGTCATCCAACCAAGATCGCATTTCCCGGGGGGTAAGCGGTTTAATCAAAGAGGCCTGCCATAGGCTATGCCACTCAGTATCAGTTTTTTTCCGCTCGTCTTTGCACGCGTTTAAATCAAAGAATACTTGCTCGATATTTTTCTCTGCATCCGCCACCGTTGCAAGAAGGCTGGCTTGCTTTTGTACACGCTCAGCCTCACGTCGTAAACGATCAGCAAGTTCATCGGCATCACTGACTCTAGTTTCAAACACTTCATGCAACAGATTATCCTGATCCTGCTCATCTATCTCTACATCTAATTCTGCATCAACCGTTTCACCATTCAGCCATTGGCGCCGTAACAAACTCCAAATTCGCCCTCGCTTTGCACGCACCTCTAATAAATTTTCTTCCGTGGGCACAGCTCCCGAACGCTCAATTTCATCCAGTTGCTTTTGAGTGTTCAGCTCAATGTTAGCGTACTCCGTCTGCCTATCCGTAAGCCGATTTATACGGGTCGTTAGTGCGGAATATTCTTGTTCAAAACGATCAATACTTGTCTGGCCTGGCAGTGGTAAACCTTGGGCCTCTTTCAAACCTCCACTCCACAGGTTACTTAGCCGCGCCAGTTTATCTTCACAATTCTGTTCAAGGGTTTCAAATTCACTTAAGCTAGAACGCAAGCCCTCATCCATATTTCCAGATTTTCTTACAAGATTTATTTGAATACGCAGCGCTGCTGCTGAGCTAGGCTCTGTTAATTGCTCGCACTCTTCACGTAATAGCTTTAATTGCCTGGTAGAATCGCGCAGAGTTTTATTAACTTGAAATACACGCTCTGTTAATGCTTGATGCTGATTACCTAGCTCGGCAATACGAACACTTTTATTTAGCACCGGGCGAAGCTCTTCAACATCATTCAAGCTAAGTTCGGGCCGCACAGATTTAAGTAGCTCCTCAGCATCTTTCAAAAGCAAACCACACTGAACATCGAGCTGTGGACGGTCTTGCAATGCTTTACGATGACCACCCAGGCGAGCATGTAAATCCGCAATGGTTTCAGAAAGGGTCAAAAGCTCTTGATTGACTGTAATCAATGCTAGCTTCTGCTGTAGTCCAAGTAAATTAACCGAAGAATTATTAGACCTTTCTTGAGATTTCTCTAAAGCCAGCATAGCCTCTTGCCGCCGAGCACCAAAATCTTCTGGCAACTCTACCACGGCACCCAGAGCCCCAAGTCGCAGCGAATATTCATTCAATACAGTAATTTTCGGTATTGCACGATGAATGCGCCGTAAACGATTGCGCTTAGCTTTGGCCTGTACTATTTCTTCGTGGACTTCTTCGAGAGATTTATTGGTCTGTTCAAGGCTACGAAGTGCCTCACCCCATTCTCGGGATGACAGCGACTGTTCCTTGATCGTTTTTTGTAGCTGGTTATATTCCTTGAGGTCAGCATTGATCAGCTGAGTGGTACCTCTTGCTTTAAACAGTTCATCAGCCTCTTCATCCAGCTGTTCCAGCACTTTGTGTAAACTCGAGCTTCCCATTGACGCAGCGAATAACGCCTGCCCAACCTCGCCTTTTTGTTCAAGTATTTCCTGACCACCTTCTACCAAAGTAACGTGGTCGATACCAAACAACATATCGAAGACTTCCGCGCTAACACCCTGTAAAAAAGGCACCAACACTCCATCATCTAGCGTATCTCCTTCTGGCGAGAGCAAGGTATTTTTATTTCCCTTACGACGTACTAAGCTCAGTTCCTGCCCATTGTGGTTACATAAAAGTCCTGCGATACGCAAAGCTTTATTGTCATGTAGAAAATTATCACTAGTACGTGAAGAGATGCCAAATAACAGAGCTTTGAGAGCCCTAAGCGAGGAACTTTTCCCAGCCTCGTTCGGGCCGTAAACAATATGTAAACCACCTTGTGAACTATTAAATTCAAGCAACTTATCAGTAAATGGGCCAAAGGCTTGAATCTCTAGTTTCTGAATTTTCATGACGAGCCTCCCGTTGTCAGCAAGCGACGCGTCAGCAGTACCTTAATATCACCCATTAAGTTTGAAAGGTGCTCATTGTCAGATGGGTCATAGCCATCTTCTCCACTCAATAATTCAGCCGGTAATTTCTGTCGCAGGGAAGCCACCTCCTCGGCTAATCGCTCGACTCCAGCACTATCTACTTCTAACGCTTGGATAACCTGCAACAAGCCTGCTAGGGCATCATCGCGCTCCAACAAATCGTCAACGGCAAAGATAGGTGTTGTTTCGAGAGAGACTTTTTCTAGCCACATACCCGCACCACCCAGCCCAGTTGCTAGTGCGCGGTATTCTTGTACCCAATGAACGCTTTCCGTATGTAATTCATCATGGGCTAGGCTACTACCTTGCAGCACCAAACGGGCAGCCACAGGAAGAGAATCAGCTTCATCCAGTGCTTGCTCAAGCGCGTCTCGTACCAGTGCATAAATTTCATCAACAGTGTCGCTGGATGATACATCGACAGTACAACGGGCCCAGCGTAAGACATCAAGATCTCGATGTTCGAGCACCTCTACTTCACCATTCTCCACCGTTACTAACGTACAGCCTTTTGGGCCGATCTCACGAATGTGACGCCCTTGGATATTGCCTGGAAACACAATCCAAGGCTCTTCTGATACGATTTCACGCGTATGCACATGCCCAAGCGCCCAGTATTTATAGCCCTTAGTCCGTAAGCCATCGACCGAACAAGGGGCATAAGGCTCATGCCCCGGCTTACCATCCAAACACGTATGGAGAAGACCAATATTAAATAAATGCGGATCGCCTTGCGGGTAGGCCAAAGACATATCTTCGGTGACTGCACGCTTGGCGAAGCCCTGGCCATGAATCGCAACCCCCAATTCTTCCAAGACTACAGTTTGGGGCTTATTGGTCGCGAATAATGTGACGTTGTCAGGCAAGCGCAACTGTTTAGTAATTTGACTGGCTGCATCGTGATTACCCGCCACAATAAAAACCAGAATGTTTGCCACCTCCAGTTGCCGCATTCGATCAACAAAATACAATCCGGTGTTATAGTCCTTCCAATCACCGTCATAGAGATCACCGGCGAGCAACACAAAAGCTACGCCCTCTTCAACCGCCAACTCAACCAAATTGTCAAAAGCGCGTCGAGTAGCGCTGCGGATTTCTTCAACGGGAGCACCCTCGTAACGTTCCAACCCTTTTAGTGGGCTGTCAAGATGAACATCTGCGGCGTGGATAAATTTCACGATAACTTCCTTTGTTTAAAACTGGCCAAACAGAAAATTTTATAAATAGGTAATTACGCCATCATATATTCCGACGCCTGGCTGACAGAAATAATTAATAAAGAACTTCATCCTTTTAAAGACCCAATATCATTTGGGTTATCAAAAGATGACATCCCCTTGGTATATTCCAAGACAACTTTTTGAACACTTTTAATGATGCCCATATTTTTGGAAACAAAACCCACAGGAAGGGTAACCGGCAATGATTCAGCTTTGTAAACATGGTAACAAACTACAACATAGCTATTTTCAACAAGAATTATTTCAACATTCCCATCAAGAAAACCCTCCAGCAAGCCATGAGTACTACCCAGCACATTTCCCAACTCTCTTTTCCATTTGGCAATAGTTCGCCTATCATCGTCACCACTAACAGGCAAAAACATCACGGGGGGATTAACCACCTGCTCACATTTCAAGGCGCGGACACAATTCACGAAACTATCAGCACTGGCAGGAAGCCTGTGGCTCGCTTCCCAGAAACGATCGGAAGGGGCCACCCAGATCATATCTAACTTTTCTTCATTTGAGCGCTTTTCTATGGCCGGTAAAATTGCGTTCAAATGCTCTTGAATAAGATCCCAATTATTTTGGGAGTAAAGCGGCCCAACTAACGGAACCACACCTCCATCATCAAGCAAAGCAACTGCCCGATCACGGACTAGAGCACTGACATCGATGGACGCATCATTAAAAAGATCTCGAGTCCAGTTATCACCTAGTATGCCCATAGCATGAGCAATTTCCGTTAAGTTATTCGCCCGTTGAGACTCCGATAGGGTTGTAGTTATTAGTTCATGCGCCCGCTCAGAATCCTCCAATGAATCAAAGTCATCACGCTCAATAGGAACACCATCCAGGTCAATTGAAAATTTGACCGTCAATCTTAATGGTTCTTGGCCCAATTTGGTTACTGAATCCATAGTATATAACCGAGGGCGATCAGGCCCATCTGGAACGCGTATACTGGTAATAAATTCTTTTTCTAATATTTGATAAAACTGTCTCTGGAAATTTTCTGATGCTAACTTCTGGCTGTTCGCTATAACCTCATTGTCAATGATCAGCTTTACCCCATGGTTCCATTTCTCGTTAGTTCTACCTTTACCAATACAATTGAACGCACCGAGCTCAAAAGATAGCGCGGCACCTGTTTCCTTTACCGCAGACACTTGAGGCGTAGAACCAAGAGAAACAAAGTACCCTTTAGACTGAGAGGTTAGCTCAACCTTTCCCTCGTCATTAAATTGAAGGTCTCCTTTATCCAGCAAGTCTGAAATTGCTTCATCGGCCTCACGTTTAGAAAAACCAAAATATGTTGCTATTTCTAAAGGACTCAACGCAGAAAGGTGCAGTAGTCTCAGGACAAATTCACGAATGAACGGCAACCCCTCCTTAGTAACATAAGAAAACTTCACATTGAAACGATGGACAGGAAGAAGGAAATCAATTTCATGATAAACTACGCTTGTAATATCACTCATAACTCCACTCCCTTAACTGTTTTTATGTCCTCAGGAGAGACAAATCTATATCCCTCATCCTCACCAAATGAAGACATCAACGAGACAATCATTCCTAGCGGCAAATCCTTATTTTTACCTGCCCACATTGCAGCAGATCCAACAAGCACCAGCCTATCCATTGCTCTAGAAAGAGCGACATTAATTCTGTTCGGTGCACGTAGAAATCCTGGAGACTGAGTTTTATCTGATCTGGTTACAGATAGAATAATGATTCTATTTTCTTTACCCTGATAGCTATCTACCGTATCAATTTTAACCATTGATTTAAAATCGTCGCTCCAAATAATCTCATTAAATTTTTGTCTTAAAATTCGTTTTTGCTCACCATACATACATATTACGCCGATTGCTGGCTCCCCTTCTTTTACCACTCCTTTTAGTGATTCAACAAACTGATGATCTGCGTAAATTTCCTTCAGCATACTAATGATTATGTCTGCCTCACAGCGATTGTATATACTAACGCCTCTATCAGAACGATGGTAAGACTTAGCACCTAGACTTGAGGTATCAACCCACGTTACAAGGCTTTCAAGGAATTGAGGGCCAGCCGCATAAAAATTTGGAATTGCTCTTTCACCGTTCTCCAGCTTTCCGTTGTAAAAGGTTTCTGAAACAAGTCGGCCAATTTCAGGAGCCATTCGGTATTGTGTCAGTAATGACGCACTTGTCTGCCCACCGTAGGTAGACTCGAAGACTCTAGCAAAATCACTTTGAAGCATCCCATCAAGATCTCCTCCACTACTTGATATCCCCAACTTTCTTGCTAAAGCTTTTTTATGGGGCTCGGAATATAACGGGGGCAACTGTTGATGATCACCAACAAGCAAAACTCTCTTCCCGGACTGCATCGCAATGGCTAACTCACTTGCTATGGACCTCGCCGCTTCGTCGATAATTACCCAATCATACTGATTCTCCTGTATTCCTAGGTGTCTTTGCCCAATTCCCACACATGTCCCTGTGACCAATTGTCTGGAGCGCGCGAAAAACTCGTCATAATTGACTCTATCAGTTTCCAATACACCCAACATATCTCTGGATATTTTAGCGAGAGCTAATGCTCTCTGTGACTCATCCGGACGTATTGAATAATCTTTATTAAGTTTTTCAATAACTCTAAATTTAACAACAGATAAATCTTCATCTGAACCAAGTAAAATATTAAATCGACTTTCTAATAGCTCCCTAATACTTAGATCCAGCTCAGCCAAGGATTGCTTAATTGATAATGAATCATCAGAAAGACGACCGGTATCAGAGATACTCTCGACATCAGCCCAATATTTATCTACTAGGCTGAAGACCTTAAGCTCTGCCTCCACGACATCCGATAAATAATTAGACTGTACGCCATAAGCTTTAGCCAAAGCTCCAACTCTATACTTTACTTCCGCCCTGAATAATTCGCGCTTCTCACTTACTAAGGCCCCTGAATAAACATCCCTGAGGCCTGTTGAAACAGCTCCCTCTCGGTTGCTAAATCTAACCACATCCAATGCGGTATCTAAGCGAGCACAATGTTTACGTATACGTTCAGCCGCCGTATTAACTGCTTCATGTGATTGACTAACTAGAAGAATTCTTTTTACACCTTGTTTCTCGAGTAAAAAGTGTACAAAGGCGGCAATAAATTCTGTCTTACCGGTCCCTGGAGGGCCTTGCAATAAAGAAAGAGGTCCATTTTGTAATAATTTAGTAAATGCGTCCCTCTGCTTTCTATTGAGACTTATAGTGTTACCGTACTCATCGCTGCGGTCATATCGTTCGAAATCTTCATCACTGACATCAATATCAAACTTCACTGAATCCAGTGAACAAGCTGGATCAAAATAATCAACTAACTTACCGATCAAACCTGCACGTTCCAATAACCTTTCAAGTGCGGCTTTGCGCTTAACATATGAAGCTTTATCTTGCTTCGTCCTAAAATAAACAATATCCCCATCTGATAATGCTCTTGTGTGAGGCCGTGTTTTTGTTACACGAACCTCATTTAACGCACATTTCTTTAACACCACTTCACCTAGGTGAGTTTCACGATCCCCATCTATTTTAATAAGTTCAACAACATCATTTTTATTAAATTTACCAAGAGCATCAACATCAGAAATGTATGGAATCAGCAATTGATCATGAGTGCCACTCACTGCTGACGGTTCGCCTGAAACCTCAATATATGGATAGGATTCCGTTTCTGTATCTAGTATCGCTTGCCACAGTTTCCTAGTGGAGATTTGTATCTTTTCTCGCTCAATGGACGGCTCCAAACTTTCTAATCGCTTAAAAGCCTCCTTTAACTCTAAGGATAAAGAATCGTCTGTGACAGGGGTATCAGATTTGGAAAGAGTCAAATCTATAGCCCTATTAAACTCTTCATTATCTTTAATCTGTTTAGAAAGTGCAGAAAGGTCATAAGTTGACCCAGACTTAATTTCTATAGGAAAATCCAATTCTAACTGACAGTTTTCGGTATCCTGTATTTTTACTGAGTCCCTTAATCTAGGGCTAAATCCCACGACGAATTCTTGCTGGCTGGCACTAAAGATAAAATCCACACTCCCTCCGATGCCAATCAATCTAACTCTTGCGTCTGCTGAATTTTTGTTACTTTTATCAATTTGTACGTAAAGTCTCCCGTTATCGGGATAAACAATAAGACTTTCAAAATCGCCTCGTAATGTAATTGATACAAGACTATTTTGTTGAGGGGATACAGCTGTAAATGAATCCCTGAACCTAGCAAGCGATTTAAAGCCAAACGACTTATCAGTCAATTCCTCATTAATAATTGATGCAACAGCAGGGAAAGATTTTGATGGGTCCTGAAATGACTTATCGAGAAGCTCACTCGACATACGCATAACCGCATAGTTATCACGCTCTTGAGCTGTGCATTCGTCTATATTTTCAGGACTATACAAATGATTGAGGCGCTCATCATGCGACAAACTAAAATCAGGTATATCAATAATAGTAAGTTTTATGTCACCATCAGTATTCTGGACAAGAATATTACCGGGATGTAGATCCCCATGAGGCACACCGATCTCATGCAAATGCTCAATTGCTGCTATTAGCTGACCAATCACATCAAGACACTGATCTTCACTAAGATCTAGCTCACCCCATTTAACGCCTTCCGCCTTATCGACAACCAAAAACAAACTGGAAGATTTTGTCGCTATACCGTAATCTCGAATACTCGGCAAATAATCAGGAGAAACAGAGTTTAACTTTTCTATCTTTTCCAAAAAGTGAAGAACTTTATAACCTAAGGCCGCCTCTGAAGGATTAACATTAGTCCATGCTTTTACAATCTGTCCATTCGATAAATAAATTTCTTTTTCATCGGTCTCTACAATAAATTCATCATCTCTATACTGACGAGAATGATTAATATTTCTTCGATATTGATCTAGTTCAGAATTATCAAAATCGAAAACCTCATCATTAGAAGGTTCGCAGTTTTTTATAGCATTGAAAAAATCGCTTGCATTAGCGTATGCCCCCCCATCAAGCGCACTCTTTAAGATAAGAGAATACCAAGCACTACTGGCTGATACATTTTCATATAAAGAATCTATGCTCTTCTCTGACATTCTTTCGCCGGTGAAAATGTGCCAACTCACCATCGCCAAGGTACGTACATCTTCTTCAAAGGGAGTCACTGATCCGGAATTAACTGGAGAGACATTTACAGCCAGCTCGTTTACAGATAACGCGTGCCTGTAATCCCCCACTGTCCCAGCGGGCTGATGGTATGCTGATATAAAGTTCGAGAGGGCCACTTCCTTTCCTGGAGAAAGCCATAAACTATGATCACCAAGATCACGGTGAGCAACCTTGATATCATGCAGGTCAGAAAATTTTGCCACAAGGAGCTTAACAAGGTTAAGCCTATCAATTTCACTCAGCGCATCTCCATAGCTACCAAGATATTGGTTAAATCGAATATGCCCTGGAGGCAACTCATACACTTCATTGTACTCTGAAGTCACTTCATCTTTTTGGACTGAAGTCAAAGCACGCAAGCAGTTTTTATATAGATCGTGATCATGGTGCTTTATAAATTGAAGTACTTCTCGCTCTCTTGATACAATGTCAAATCTTCCCTCTGGAGTCCTCGACTTAACCCCTTCCAAATTATTAAAATCCCATATTCTAAGAAGAGCCTGATCTTGCCTTGACGATTCTGATTCTGCCTGAAACTCTCTATATACTTTTTGAGGGTGCTCAAAAATTAAATCATTAGCCTTATAGCCATTAACACTAATTTTCTTAGGTGCCGTGCCCTTTCCAAGAAATAGATCATCAAATAAATGAAAATCTTTGTTAAGCATTCTTGCCTTAGGGTGATTTCTCGGTTTAAAGCGTTTTTCGAACGCCCCCTCATCAGCTAAAGCCAAAAAATCGTCAAGGCTAATTGTATGTTTACTTTCCTGAGATGTTATCTTGGCAAACTTTGCATTCCCGGTCATTACCACAAGAAAATCAACAAAAGGAGCAAAACCTTTATTTGTAAACTTATGTTTTATCGGCTCAAGTTTGTTTTTAACCAAAAAAACTTTGTTTTGGGTAACACTGACAGGGGACCGACCCATCGATGCATTATTCTTGTACCATTTATCACCAGAGGAGGTTACTTCACCGTTATTCCAATCTTTCAACTCAATAATGATAATATTGCAGTGCGTAACTATTAGTAAGTCAAACTCACCTTCATTACCCTTTGCATCGACAAATCTGAACCCAGCATAACCCTTCCAGGGAAACATTGGGTTTGCACCTATACTTTTCAGTTGGTCTTGCAATGACCCACTTTTAGCAGGCTTTGACTTTACGCCAGTGTTAGCTATAAAGGTTTTCTCAATCTTTTCAATTGCTTTAATTTCTTGGGACTGCAAGCCACCTGGCCAAGTTACAATTTCCATTTAATCCCCTGATTACTACTAAAAATATATTTATTGTAAATACAAAC
>JAHRWA010000018.1 GCA_019090455.1 Pseudomonadales bacterium
AGCAACGTCGACGAAATAATGCCCCCAATCACAACAGTTGCCAGAGGCCGTTGCACTTCAGCGCCAGTTCCCGTATTGAGTGCCATGGGTATAAAACCGAGACTGGCAACCAGTGCGGTCATTAATACTGGACGCAATCGAATTAATGCACCATCAACAACTGATGTTAGAAGATCACCTTTTTCATGCCAGAGGTCACGAATAAAGGCCAGCATCACTAAACCGTTGAGCACGGCGACTCCAGATAGGGCAATAAAACCAACGCCTGCCGAAATCGACAGTGGCATATCCCGCAGCCATAGAGAGAGAACACCACCGGTTAGTGCTAAAGGTACGCCAGTAAAAATAATTAACGCATCTTTGAGCGAGCCAAAGGCCATCACCAAAATTCCTAAAATCACGAGGAGTGTAATGGGAACCACTATGGCTAAGCGCTGGCTAGCCGATTCAAGCTGCTCAAAGGTTCCGCCATAATCAAGCCAATACCCTGGTGGAATCTTTGCTTCCTGTTGAATTCTATTTTTGACGTCGTTCACGAAACTGCCCAAATCGCGACCACGTACATTTGCCGTCACTACTACGCGCCGCTTACCATTTTCCCTACTGATTTGTGCGGGTGAAGGTTGAATATTCAAAGTAGCAACTTCTTCAAGAGGTATATAGTCACCATTGGGGAGTGGAACAGGTAAGGACATGAGTCCCTCTATATCTCGCCTAAGCATTTCGGGTAAACGAACAATCAGCTCAAAACGGCGATCACCTTCATATAGAATACCTGCGGACTCGCCTCCAATCGCTGTAGCAATCCAATCTTGCAGTTGAACGACGTTGAGGCCGTAACGACCGAGCGTTTCTCTTTTTGGTATAACGGATAATGAGGGTAATCCTTCTACTTGCTCCATACGGGCGTCAGCCGCACCTTCGATTGAGTTAACAATCTGCAAAATATCATTAGCGGTAAACATCAACTGGTCTAAATCATCGCCAAATATTTTTATTCCGAGATCTGCTCGAACACCCGATATAAGTTCGTTAAATCGCATTTGAATGGGTTGAGTAAATTCATAGTTATTACCCGGAATTCTTTCCAAAGCCTCTTCCATTTCTTCAAGTAATTCACTCTTTGATTTTGAAGGGTCACTCCATAGATCACGAGGTTTAAGAATGACAAAAATATCGGCAATGCTGGGTGGCATAGGGTCGGTGGCCACTTCAGGTGTTCCAATCCGCGAAAAAACCTTGTCCACTTCAGGAAAGCTTTTAATGCGTTTTTCAAGGATTTCTTGCATCTCAACGGATTGCTCCAAACCTGTGCCGGGTATCCGTAAAGCCTGAAGCGCAATGTCGCCCTCATTCAATTGCGGAACAAATTCAGAACCTAATGTCGTCGCCAGCCAGAGGCTAAATGCGACAAGCATTGCTGCAAATGAGACAACCAGCCAACGGAACTTAAAGGCCAAGAGCAATGCTGGGCGGTAAAACCTTTTGGTGGCAGACAGCACCGCACTTTCTTTTTCACTGATTTTTCCGTTCATGAATACCGCCACAGCGGCAGGTACAAGCGTTAGAGACAAAACCATGGCGGAAATTAACGCCATCACCACGGTTGCGGCCATGGGGTGAAACATCTTGCCTTCGACGCCGGTAAGCGTAAAGATGGGGATGTACACAACCGTAATAATTGCCACACCGAATAAACTGGGTCTTATTACCTCCGACGTTGCTTCAAAAACTATATTCAACCGCTCGCGTAATGCCTGAATACCCCCATTCTGTTTTTGTGATTCCGCAAGCCGACGAACGGCGTTTTCAACAATAATGACGGCACCATCAACTATTAGCCCAAAATCAAGTGCACCAAGGCTCATTAAATTAGCGGAAACACCCGTCTTAACCATCCCTGTTATTGTCATCAACATAGATAGCGGTATCACAGCAGCGGTAATTAACGCTGCACGGAGATTGCCAAGTAGTAAAAACAACACAACAATGACTAATAATGCGCCTTCAACAAGATTTTTAGTGACTGTTGCAATGGCTTTGTCGACCAGCGTTGTGCGGTTATACACAGGCTCTGCGACCACTCCTTCTGGTAGTGATATCTGAATATCTTCGAGTTTTAGTGCGACATCTCGAGCAACCGTTCGGGAATTTGCGCCAATTAGCATCATGGCAGTGCCCAGTACGGTCTCCACGCCATCACGCGTCGCGGCACCAGTGCGAAGTTCTTTGCCAATAGCGACTTCGGCGATGTCATGAATTTTCACTGGAATCCCGTCGTTCTGCTTGATGATGACATCTAGAATTTCTTCAATAGTCGCTAGTTGCCCTGGAGCACGAACCAATAATTGCTGGCCATTTTTCTCAATATAACCTGCGCCACGGTTTTCGTTATTTGCCCTTAATGCATTAGCAATGTCATTGAAACTTACTTCGTGATACAAAAGCTTTTCTGGAATAGGCGTAACATGATATTGCTTGTTGTAACCGCCGATACTATTTACCTCGATAACACCTTTTACTTGTGCAAGTTGTGGCTTAATAATCCAATCCTGAATTTCTCGTAAAGCTGTTGCCGTGTAAGGTTTTCCATTAGTCATGCGTGCATCTGGGTTGGCTTGAATTGTGTACATAAAAATTTCGCCAAGCCCCGTGGATATTGGTCCCATTTCTGGCTCCAGGCCCTGTGGTAGTACACTTTTGATCGCACCAAGACGTTCATTAATAAGGTTGCGTGCGAAGTAGATGTCCGTACCTTCTTCAAAAACAACAGTAACTTGAGATAAGCCGTAACGCGAAAGCGAGCGAGTATGCGAGAGACGAGGTAAACCCGCTAAAGCTGTCTCGACCGGATAGGTAATACGCTGCTCCGCTTCCAATGGCGAATAGCCAGGTGCAGTTGTGTTAATTTGTACTTGCACATTGGTAATATCAGGCACTGCATCAATGGGTAGCTTTTGATAGCTCCAAATTCCAAGAGCGAAAATTACTAATATAAAGCTCAAAAACAGATAGCGCCGCTCAATAGCGAGACGCAAAATAGATTCAATCATGTTGCGTCTCCTAGTCGTTATCTTCGGCTTCGGATTTCAAAATATCCGCTTTAATTAAGTAGCTATTTTCTGATACGTATTCAGTTCCGCTGTCGAGGCCTGAAAGTACCTCAAAAAAGTTATCGTCCGATTTCCCTAACACTAACGGAGTGAACTCATAACTCTCGTTGTTTTTTACAAATACGCCAAATCGTCCACCCAGTTCCTGAACGGCTTCTTTTTTTACGGTCAATGCAACATCAAATTGACGTGTATGGATTTTACCCTTGGCAAATTGCCCTGGTGATAAATTTAAATCGGTGTTGCTCAGTTTTACACGAGCGAGGGCATACGGTTTGTCTGCTGCTGGAATCACATGTGTAACAAGAGCTTCGAGGGATTGGTCATTTATAACGACCAGAATAGTTTGGCCTTTATTTACCTTTTCTTGTTGAGCGGGGTAAACGCGAAACTCCAGCCAAGCAGTGTTTAAATTCACGATGGTAAATAGTTGTCGCTCTTGAGTGAGTTCTCCAGGGTTCGCCTGACGTTGCACAATCAGACCGGTTGCTGGTGCATGTAACGGATAGTCCTTTAGGCTTTCATTTGATTCTATTGTTGCTAGCCGATCACCTTCTTTTACCGTATCACCAATCGAAATATTCACTGACTTGATAATACCGGGAAAACGCGCATAAATTTCATGAGTGTTTTCTGGTGCTTGTGTTAGTTCTCCATAAACCGTAATGGTTTGACTGAGTGTTCCTGGTGATGCAAATGTCGTGACAATACCAACTTTCTCAGAGAGGTCGTCATCGATATGACTGGCCGTCTCTTCATGTTCTTCTCCGTCGTTGTCTTCATCCGCCAGAATGTTCTGTATTGGCGAAACAATGCCAAGTAGCAGTGATAGTATGAGTAAATAGTTTTTCATTTTCGATTACCTGTTAGATCAGCTTGAAGCCGAATCAATAAAATAGCGTTAAAATTTGTTTACTTTGTTAATGCTTCACCATACTGCGAGGTGGACAAAGGCTCTGCTGTGAGCTGTTCGATTTCGGCTCCATACGTTAATGCGGATGAAGCGGATTCGATCAGGGTGCGCTTGGCACTGAGCAATTCCTGTCTGGCGGAAACATATTCCAGGTAGCCGTAACGGCCACTCTGGTACGCTGACTGTATTTCTTTGAGCGCTTCTTCTAACGCAGGAATAATGGTGTTTTGAAGTTCCTTGGCAACAAGAATGGCCTGTTTTCTATTGTGGAATGCGCGAAATAACTGCGTGTGCATGTTGAGTAATGCGACTTCCTTTTGAACAAAGATTTCGCTACGTTGGGCGCGTGCAGAGGAGATAGCACCGGAGTTTCTTTTCGATGAAAAGAGCGGCATGCTAAAACCTGCAACCAAGGCTGAATTGTCGCTTTCCTCAAATCGACGCACACCGACTGACCAGCTAATGTTGGCTTTTGACTGTGTTTGGGCAAGACGTACTTCCGCCTCTTTAAGTCGCTCTTCAGCGGCAAAGATCTGAATAGCCGGGTTATTCTCCATTTTTGCGTAGAGCCTTTCAAAGTCGACATCCGTACCAAAGTGAAACAAATCACCATCAATGGCTGCAAATTTTGGCGACGTTTCTCCCCAAAGTGCCGCGAGTGACACTTTCAGATAAGCGAGCTGCTGTTGAGTGGAGAGTAGTGTGAGTTGTGCTTGCGAGGCCGCAGCCTGGGCGCGTTTTACTTCGGCATCTGGTGTTGCGCCTGCTTTAGCGCGTTCTTTTACGATGTTTAGAGTCTGGTTAGAAAGCTCACTTGCTTCTTTCGCCAGGGATACCTGCTCTTGTGCAGCGAGTACATCCACATAGCGCCGGGTTACTTCACCCAGCAATTCCAGTGATTCCACCTGTCTCTGTGCATCGAGAACGGAGCGACTATTAGAAACGATGCCCCTGCGCGCAGCGCGCTTATCGCCCAATTCCAGTACGGAAGAGAGCGAAATGGTTAGTTCAGCACCATCAAAGCCGCTGAGTTCGTCGGAGCCCGCAAAATTTTCTGCTTCCAAACCAAGTTCATAAGCCGGTTTTAAATTTGCCGTTTCCAACTGCCCAGTTAGCGCTGTGTTACGAAAGTCAAAAACCTTGAGGGAAGGGTTCTGTTCTAGAGTACGCTTCAGTGCGGCGTTTAGCGTGAGGGTACTGTTTGTGGCTTGAGCCTGAGCAAGAGGCAGTTGTCCGCCTACAATCAGACCGATAAATACCAGCTTTTTAAAGCTGATTCGTCTAAATTTTGCGCTTGTAGAGCGCACAGCCTTGGGAGGTTTCGTAGATTCCACCCAGCTGAAAATGGATGAGCTACCCGATAGTAGAGCAGCAACAATATTTCGCGTTTGCATAAATCAAAATCCGATTTTAATGAACGATCGTGCACAGTGATTAGCCTGTTACCGGTAATGGTTTACAGTAATAGCTGCGCGCTGATAAGTATCAGAAATGGCTTATACGATGGGAGGAGGAGTCGGTGGTGCCTGTGCGAAATTGAGGGTGTGAGGGTCGTAAGCTGAAAATCTCTGGTCGGTCATATCACAGTTCATGATGGTGAGATGCCCTGAGATGTTGATGCAGTGACCGTGACAACAATGCTGGCAGCGGTTGTCATTGTCATCTACGTCTGGCGAAAGAGAATCACTGCTATCTAAAATATGTGCGTATTTCCCCCCGAGAGGATGCTCTCCATCCACAGAATCCACTGCGCCTTCGATACCCATAAAGAGTAACGAAAAAACAAACAAATATAGGATGACGGGTCGCAACATAGCTAACAAGTCTATACTGTCCTGATTACGGGAAACAGAGTTATTGTACTGGAGGTGTTCAATTTTCAATTGCTCATTTTAGTTTAATTGTGCTGTATTTGGTTGTTTTGATGGTTTTTTTGCTTGAAAAAGTCGAACGGTTCCCAAGAATGTGGGTACAAATCTACTATTTTCTACATCAGTGAATCCGGTTTCTTTCATATGGTTTGGTAATGTACCTTTAACGCTGTCGCGTGTCGTTTCAAAACCGTCCAGTAGTTGAACGATGAAAAACATGAGTCGTTGGATACGCGATGACGGCTTTCCCCAATCCGCGATATGCAGCCGGCCTCCCGGTTTAAGGACACGAAGAATTTCAGCCAAGGCTTCGCGTTTTTGATGGGTTGTCAAATGATGAAAGAACAGGCTCGAAACAACGATATCGAAAGTCTGTGCGTTATCCGGTAGCTGTTGTGCATACCCTTGCTGGAAACTAATTTGACTGCCAATGGCAGCCACTTTGCTATTCGCCCGCTCAAGCTGCACTGGATCGGCGTCCAACCCCTTGATACGAAGCTTTCGCTCGCGCTCTGCGAGTAGATAGGTCAATGTGCCGGTGCCACAGCCAACATCGAGAACGTGTTCACCAGCTTGGGGCGCGGCAAAATTGACCAATTCAGTTTTAAACATCA
>JAHRWA010000019.1 GCA_019090455.1 Pseudomonadales bacterium
ATCAAACTACAGGTATCAAACAGGCAGATCGAAATTTAACTAACATACAACACATTAATAATAGAGGTGATTCATGGGTAAATTAGATAACAAAGTGGCATTCATAACCGGCTCGGGAACAGGGATTGGGCGCGAAGCAGCATTATTGTTTGCCAAAGAAGGGGCAAAAATAGTGGTCGCCGATTTCAATAAGGAGCTGGGCGGCGAGACCGAGGGTCTTGTAAAGGAGATAGGGGGCCAAGCGCTTTTTGTGGAAACGAATGTGACCGATGAGGATAGCGTTATCGCTGCAGTAAAGGCCTCCATTGAGTGCTACGGTAAAATCGATTTACTCTATAATTGTGCGGGTGGTTCTGTTCCCGAAGACGGTCTGGTAACCGAAATTGAAACATGGGTTGTGGATCATACCCTGGCTCTTGATATCAAAGGAACTGTGTTTCCCAGTCGATACGTCATTCCTGAAATTATAAAAGCCGGTGGTGGGGCAGTGGTCAATATGTCTTCCACTGCCGCTTTAAGAGGGAATGCCATGCACGTATATTCGGCTGCTAAGGGTGCCATTGTCGCGCTGACGCAATCAATGGCTGCGAGTTACACCAATGATCAGGTTCGAGTGAATGCAATTTGCCCTGGGATTATACTCACGGATCGGGTCAAAATTCGGTTTGGTGAATTACCGGAAGAAGGTAAGGCTGCAGAATCTTTAGCAGCTCGTACTGCTGAACGTTATCCCTTTGGTGTGGGTCATCCCATAGAGATTGCACAGGTTGCATTATTTTTGATGAGTAATGAGTCGCGCATGGTCAATGGCACATTGGTGGTAGCAGATGGAGGCATGGCTGCATTTTAAATGAGAGAGTTACGTTTTAAATTGTAGATAAAATGCTGAGTGAACGTCGGTAAAATTAGTTTTACCGACGTTCACTTTTGCTTTCGTTTCTCTTATTTAGGCATTTTCGATATCGGGAACATCAGAATGTAATACACCCTCTGATGTTAGAGCCTCGATCTCATCAGCGTCCATGGACAGCAATTCCCCCAATATCTCATTATTATGTTCACCCAGAAAAGGCGTCTCCAGCGTTAGCTCTTCGCTAAACTTTGAAAAACGAAGCGGCATTCCAGGGATTTCGATTTCACCAAAACTGCGATCTGCAACCGTGCGTACCACGCGGCGTTCAATAAAATGCGGATGCTCCATGGTTTCTGGTACCGTGAGTACGGGGCCAATGGCGTACCTGGCTTCTTCAAACTTTTCGAGTATGACTTCTCGGCTGGGTTGTGCACATAGCCAGTCCTCGATGAGATCAACGATGGGTTGATGATTTTCCATTCTGGCTTCATTGGTATCAAAGCGAGGGTCTTCACCGTATTCCGGTTTGCCGAGAAAGGCACAAAAATCTGCCCAACCTGTGGGGGGGATTATGATGCTGTAATATTCCTCGTCACCGCGTCCTTTATAAATACCCAAAGGGTGTAATATGAAATGATGGTGTCCCGTTCGCTTAGGGACGAATGCCCCTTTTGTAACACTGTAGGACTGCACGGCCATCTCGTGCTGATGGTAGTAACTATCGAGTAATGAAATATCGACAAACTGGCCCTCGCCGGTGCGCTCTCTATACAGTAGTGCGGCGTTAATGGCGGCGAGTGCATGGATGCCGGTAGTGGCATCTCCAAGCGCTAACTGCGGGAATACTGGGTATCCGTCCGGATAGCCTATATTATCGAGGACTCCTGCATAGGAGGCCGCAATGAGATCATAACCGGGTTTATTGGATAGAGGGCCAGTTTGTCCAAACCCTGAGATGGAACACATAATAATATTAGGGTTGATTGCTTTGACTTGCTCATAACCCAGGCCCATTCGGCCAATCACACCAGCCGCAAAGTTTTCAATTAGAACATCCACTTTTGCGACGAGATCACGGAGAATTTTCATTCCTTTCTCCGTTTTCGGATTGATGCAAATACTTTTTTTTCCGCGATTTTGCTGAATGAAGTAGGAGCTATTACCGGTTTCTTGAAAAGGCAGAGTGCGAGTCATGTCGCCAATGGGCATTAACTCCACTTTAATAATTTCTGCCCCCATTTCCGCCATTAGGCGGGTAGTGGTGGGTCCGGCTACGACTTGTGTAAAATCGAGAACACGAAAGCCTTCCATTACATGTTGGTTAGTCATCACAGCAAGTCCTTTTGTCAATAATGATGCAACATAAGAGCAGGCCGTGATAAGAAACTCAAGCTAATTTTATAAATGCATTTCTAACTGTCCACACCATTAGATCTCTTCTCTACTCTTTTCTACTCCTCTCTACTTCCGCCCTTTTCTACTATACGGTAGATACTCGTGGATTCAGTTGCGTCACTATTTCCGTGTAATCAACCCCGGTTAATTCAATCGATTTTTGCCAGAGTCGATTTGCCGTTTTGACATTTCTGGATATCGGGGTGGAAAAGGCCGGATGAGGATATCCTTTTACTAGGAGAGAGGGGCCAAAGTAATCACCACCGGAGACGCCATTACCGGCAGCCGCAATGACAGTGGGTAATGCACCCATTTCTGCACTTTGAGAGATCAAGCCCCACCCCAAATTGATGCCCTTTTTCTTTAAGGCATTGTTATTAGAATTGAGACCGGCATTGGCTAAATTTGTGTCAGCTAACCCAGGATGAGCCGCCAGGGAAATGATCGGTAAATTTGATGCCTGCATTCGACGATTGAGTTCATAAGTAAAATATAAATTGGAAATTTTACTTTGTCCGTAGGCTACCCAACGTTCATAGAAACGGCGATGATTTAAATCACCAAACCGCATGAAGCCAAAGTAATGAGCAATACTGGATAAGTTGACTACACGTGCATTTCCGCTATTGATGAGTGGTTTTAAAAGATGGCCGGTCAACGCAAAATGCCCTAAATGATTCGTACCAAATTGCAATTCGAAACCATCCTCAGTGGTTTGATAAGGGGGTGCCATGACCCCGGCATTATTAATCAGCACATCTAAGGATTGGTATTTAGAAATAAATTCATCTGAAAAAGATTTAACTGAGCTTAAGCTGCAGAGATCCATTTCCATCAGTGTCACGTTTGCATTAGGTTGTTCATCAATGATTTTGGCTAAAGCGGCGCGACCTTTTTTTTGGTTACGACAAGCTAAGATCACCTCTGCATGCTTGCTGGCTAGTAATCGTGCCGCCTCATATCCTATTCCGCTATTCGCGCCAGTAATGAGGACTCTTTTTTCTGTTAAATCTGGAACATATTTATCCAGCCATGATTGAACTTTCATGTTGATTCCTTGTGTTGTTATAAGATTATTAAAAGGTTGATTTAACGTTGCTATCGATAAGTGCCGCTGAACAAGTATTGTGGTTGAAGTTTTTTTTATCGTGATTTGAAGTTATGGTAACCATAAACTAATTGAAAATATCGCGCAATTTGGGATGCCAGCAGTCATGAGCGGGGGGGGGCAGTGCGAATGGCCAGTTGATGCCATGTTAGTGGAGAGGGTAATATAAGAAAGGTCTATAGCGCTAGAGCGGCATCGATTTATTCAATTAGAATACGCCATCGATAACCAGGGAGTAGACCGCATTATGGCTGCCGGGGTCAGATACGAAATTTCCAAGCGTGCCTTTGAAATCCTCATAATGTGCAATTTCAAATTTTCCTCTTAGATTCTCATTAATCCAGTAGTTAATGCCGAGAGTATAAGAACGAGAAGTGACAATAGTTCCCGCGTCCTCAAGTAGTTCCCGCATAATCGCCCCAATATTAGGATTATTAAACCCCAGAGAAACACGATTACTGATTTCGTTAACTAAATTTTTTGTCTGGTCTGAAGTTTCAAATTTTACAAATGCGATATAGGGGAGCCAATTACCGAATCGATGACCGTATAGAACAGAGAATGCAGGACCCAGAGGGTTGAAATATTGTGTAACTCTAGATTCGCCATATTCTGCCATTAAGAGCATAGCCCCTCTTTCGTACTTTACCGCCAGATCGATATATTTGAGAGTCCAGTCGTCGGGGGTGTATAGGTGACTTACTTTCAGTTCTTCGGAGGTAATAGACTTATCAACCTCGGCAAAGGCCACGGTAAAAGTGTCAATGCCTCCGCAATCAATCTCCTTTGGATCAAAGGGTGCGCCAGAGGTAATCACCGCAGAAATGGCGCTGTTAACGGAATCTACATCACAACTTACGTTCCCTTCAAATGATCCATTGGCCGTAATATAACTTGCTCGAAAAGACCAATTATGAAGACTAAAGTCTAGCGAAATCCCCTTTATATCAGTGAACGCGAGATCGGCATTCAGCAATGCGGAAACGTCAGTAAAGCCACTACCGAAAAACACGGATGCACGACCATAGCCCTCCTGAAAGGTAAAATTCTGTGAAAAATTGGCGCCTTCATATCCGGTTAGCGGGATGCTGTATATTTCAAGAGGAGGTCGAGCCCAGGGATAGGTGAAACCCACATCGAGTGATTCGGATAAAAAGTAAAATGGAATTCTTAATCGACCGGCTTGTAGTGCCGAATCAGCAGAGAATTGATAACTGAAATAGGCCCATTCTGTTTTAACGGTGTGATCAATATCGTATCCGACCGTCGTCAATTGATGAGTATAACGAGTCTTGTGATTGATGGTCGCATCGAATTGTAAGCCGGTGATCATATCTGTCTGGAAATTCGGCTCATCGCCGATTTCCTCTAGCGTATTGAGTTTGCGTAATTTGGCGTTACCGTCGGTAGTGGCCACACCGATAGAAAAAAATCCTCGGATTTGCAAGTCCAGTTTATTCAGTTTTCGTAAGGCGCGTTTTGATGCTTTGTCATTTTTGTGAACTAGCGCCTCCAATGCTTCATATTGCTGCTGAGCTTCTTTGATCTGTTTTTCCAGGTCTTCCATATCGGCGGTATCACTATAAGCGATACGAGATATCAGGATGCAGGTGATGCTGATGAGTAGTGTTGTTTTAATCAGTGATGATGTAGTTAATATAGTTCTAGTTAATATAGTTTTTGGCCGTTTTGTTTTTTTCATTGGATGAGCATCCTTGAACAATATCGCTTTTGTTCAGTATTTTTTGTTCAACACTAAAGGTTAAAATTGTAGGGTCCTAATGCACGGTTATAAGAACCTTGATTTTATCGTTAACTTGATTCTCATCTATGTAGCCGATGTAGTTTGGTTCATCCGACACAATGTCGATCACTTCTTCAATGGTGAGTACGGCAACTGGGGGTACTCCCTTGCCTGTGAATATGAGTCTGGACCAGTATGCTTTCATTTGCATAGGGGATTTATTAGAGATTATTTTATAGAAGCGATTTCGAATATCATCTACATTGTTTTCTTTATTTGCAACCGTGCCCTCACTTACACCCATTAGGTCAATGGTCTTAAGGCTCAAGGTTTTTAATCGATTGGTTTTGGCTAAGAATAATGCGGCAATTTCCTGTTCTGTGGCGGAATTGATAGGGTTATCTTTATTGACGATGATCGCAATTCGAGCGTGAGTATTTTGAGTTAAAAGAAAAAACGTTGTTAAAGCGATGGCACAAAAAACACGTTTCAATATTGTATTACTACAAAAAGGCATAACTCTCCTTAAGTGATAACGAGGGGCTGTTATCCAAGATGGAAGGCAAAGCGCATTAGCCTATATATGCACTTATAGCTGATTATTTTTATATATATAAGGTGTAATTCGTTCGGCTATTCCTGTGTAAATCGCTAGGTTTCAATTCGCAAAATTAAAGCTGAGTCATTGGGTGAAAGGTGATGTGATAACTGGCTGAATATAGTCGTCGTAAATCAATTGTCAAATATTGTTTGTAGAGCTAGTGATCCATTGTTTGAATTTGGGAATATGGATCGGTAATATGATCACAACTTTCTTAGGTTGCATTAGGAAATATCGTATGAAAGCTCTGGTGGTAGGTGGGACGGGTCCAACTGGCCTTTTTCTCGTGAACGGTCTTATTCAGCGTGGTTATGAAGTAGCGATTTTACACAGAGGTACTCATGAGTTAGACGAAATGCCGGAGGAGGTGGAGCACATTCATGTGGACCCACACTTTCGAGAAACGTTAGCCGATGGCTTAGAGGGGCGATACTTTGATGTGGTGATTGCAACCTATGGCCGTATAAGATTGGTAGCGGAAGCATTGATAGGAAAAACGCCTCGCTTAATTGCAGTGGGGGGTACACCGAGTATTCGCGGTATGGTGGTGCCCGATTCTAGCTTTCCACCGGGTATGCCGATACCGGCTCAAGAATCGGCGGCGAGAATCGAGTCGAAAGAGGAGTTGGGATTTGGATACTTAATTCGTCAAACCGAAGATGTCGTATTACAAGGTCAAAAAGAGGGTCACTACGAGGCGACTGTTTTTCGATATCCTCTCGTTTATGGCCCGAATGAAATCAGTTCTTTCGAGTGGCTGATTATGAAACGTATTCAGGATAAGCGCAGAGAAGTAATTTTACCCGAAGGAGGTTTGAGTATCGTCTCTCGCGGATACGGTGAGAATATGGCTCATGCAGTACTGCTTGCGGTGGATCAACCCTCTCAATCAGCAGGAAAAATATATCATTGTGCTGATGAGCAGCAATTGAGTCTTGCCCAGTGGGTCCAAGTGATTGCTGCAACAATGGATTGGGAATTTGATATTGTCGGTGTGCCTGATGAAGTCGCCTATACAGCAAGAGAGTTTTTTCCGATTGGGACTTCCGCCTATCATCAAATGATGGATATTTCTCAGCTGAAATCGGATCTCGGTTATAAAGACATCGTACCTGCGTTGGAAGCGCTACCTCGAACCGTAGAGTGGCTACTCAAGTATAAACCGACCAATGACGGAAAATTTGATAAGCGCAAAGATCCCCTACAATACGCGACCGAAGATGCGCAGATAGCGATTCAAAAAGAAGCTAGGGAACGTTTGCGGACAGTTGAGCACAGAGTGAAGAGTACTCGGCACAATTACGCTCACCCTAAAGAACCCAGTTTAGAAAAAGATCATCGGAACCGATAAATAAGCGGTACTGATAAATAAACGGAATTAGGTAAATCAGAAATGCGTGATATTGCGATAGGGATTGTCCGGCGCGCCTCGATATTTTTGTTCTGTGTCGCGCACTCGTTTTTCATCAGTCAGGTGGCGCTGGCTCATGGTGGTGTTGGAATGGTAGAAGGGCAATGCCTAATCCGTATCGGTAACCTGGAAGCCCGTTTTACCGGTTATCAACCGGCATCTCGGGGCAGTGAAGAGTTCTGCGATGATATGCCTGATTTAACTAATAGTATTTTTGTCCTCAATTTTATTCATGATGTATTGAAAACCATGCCTTTGGATTTTCGAATTATTCGAGATGAAAAAGATTTCGGTTTGTCCGCCACAGCAGATGATGTTGAGAGTTTAGGTGACCTTGGTTCTGTTACCGAGTATTACCAATCTCCTATTCAATACAGTGATGGCATCGTGAAATTTCAACATGAGTTTATTAAAGCCGGCAATTATATTGGTATTATTACAGTACAACATCTTTATCAAACTCCTTCCCCTGCATCCTCCAAAAGCCAATTCCAGAATAAAAAAATTAAAGCGGTATTTCCCTTTCGAATAGGCGCAGTAAATTATTCAGATTACTGGCCGGTATTCATTCTTATTCTTGTGATGCTGCAAATTATGTTCAGGATGCACAGCCGAAGAATAAATAATGTTTTAGAAAAATAGCTCAGAATTGAGTGACCTAAAAAATATATTGTTTCATTTTGAGTTTTTGAATTTGTATTTACACTTCAAAATTCGTATGATGTTGAAAAGCATCTCATGGAACGAGGTAGGTTTTTATGCTAATCGCGATAGCGTTGGTCGTACTAGTCGTTGGCTCTGTTTTATTTCATATCTATAGCCCTTGGTGGCTCACTCCCATTGCTTCTAATTGGTCCTCCATGGACGACACGCTCATATTAACATTTTGGGTGACTGGCGTTGTCTTCGTCGCTTTGAAT
>JAHRWA010000020.1 GCA_019090455.1 Pseudomonadales bacterium
CCTATCCACCCTAAAGTAGCTAGTCTAACTCCGCGTATAAACTGTAACGAAATAACCTAGCGGAGAAGATCATGGAAAAGCAGTACACAGCAAAAAGATCCCAAGCACAATGGCAGCAAATCCTACAAGATCAGCAAAGCAGCGGACTCACCATCAGCGACTACTGTAAAAGAAGTGAAATCTCACTATCAAGCTTCTATCAATGGAGAAGCAAATTAGGCTTCAGTGCTAAAAATCAAAAACGTATTAAAACTGACACTGTAAATCTGGCAGAAGACTGGATCGCATTACCCTCCCAAGGATCAACCGACAAGAGTTCTTCCTGGGACGTTGAGCTGAATCTACCCCATGGCGTCACCTTGAAAATGCGAGCGGTCTAATGTTATTGCAAGATCCTCAGCTTAATGTCTGGCTCTACAATAAAGCCACGGACATGAGGAAGCAATTTAATGGCCTCGCGACGATGGTTCAATCTAAGTTAGACAGCCAGGCCAGTAATGGTGATCTGTTTGTCTTTGTAAATCGTCGACGAACGATGATAAAAATATTGTATTACAGCAACGGCGGTTACTGCTTGTGGTGCAAACGTTTGGAACAAGGCCGGTTCCATCGGGTGTTGAATGATTCAGACAAAGTGGCCTTAAACTGGACTCAGTTACAGTGCCTGATTGACGGGATTGATTGGCAAAAAATGCGTAGAAACAAACGCCTAAAACGCTAGAAACCCGTATAATCCATTCCATGGAAACAACTCAGTTGCAGCCTAAACTAAAAGAAGAAAATGCTCGACTTAAAGCGCAAGGCGCGCAAATGGCCGAGCAAATTTCGGTGCTGCAACAACAAGTCGATTGGTTCAAACGACAGATGTTTGGACAAAAGTCTGAGAAACAACTGATTGATCAATCCCATCAGCCGCTGCTCAACGGGCTCGCTGATGCTCCCCTGCCAGCCTCAACTCAAGAAGTGGGCGCTGAGGTTAAAGCACATAAACGTAAATCTAAGAAACAACTAACCGGTGAGGAAGTTAACGACACCGGTTTACGTTTTGATGACACGGTTCCGCAGAAAGTGATTGAGCTGTCGGCACCGGAGTTAAGCGGTGACAATGCGGATCAGTATGAAATCATTGATTACAAGGAAACAACTCGCTTAGCGCAACAGCCTGGCAGTTACACGGTTCTTATCTATCGTCGCCCAGTGGTTCGTCACAAGCAGCAACAAACAGTGACCCACTCACCGGCTCCCAGCAATGTACTAGAAGGATGTTATGCCGATGTCTCCTTGATTGCAGGACTCATGGTGGATAAAGCGGTTTATCATTTACCCTTGTACCGACAGCATCAGCGCATGCACGATTGCGGCGTTCAAGTCAGTCGAGCCACACTGATCAATTGGATACAAAAAGGAGTTGAGCTGTTACGTCCCATCTATCGAGCCCAATGGCAGCATATTATAAAGAGCAAAGTGCTGGCAATGGATGAGGTCCCGATCAAAGCGGGCCGAAAGAGCAAAGGGAAAATGCAGCAAACCTACTACTGGCCGATGTACGGTGAGGACGATGAAATCGCGTTCACTTGGTCCACCAGTCGTGGTCATCTTCACGCGGTAGAGCAATTAACGGGCTTTAACGGCACCTTGCTGACGGATGGCTATTCGGCTTACGAGACGGCCATTAGAAAACTGAACGAGCAGGATTATTCTATTATTCATGCGGCTTGTTGGTCGCACGGTCGTCGGACCTTGGACAAGGCACTAACAATAGAGCCGGTGTTTGCACAACAAGGACTCGATTACATTGCAGCACTTTACCGTGTTGAGGCAAAAGCTCGCCAGCAAGGGCTGACAGCAGAACAACTACTTGTCTATAGACAAAAGCACAGCGAACCGATTGTGACGGCCTTTTTTGCCTGGATCTATGAGCAGCGACAACGAGTCGATTTACTGCCGTCAAACCCGCTGGGCAAAGCACTGCATTATATTGGCGAGCGACAAACCGAATTAAAAGTGTTTCTAAGCAATCCTAATGTGCCCATGGATACGAACCATTTGGAAAGAGCATTGCGTGTCATACCCATGGGGCGAAAGAATTATCTGTTTTGTTGGAGTGAACTTGGCGCCGAGCATTTGGGTATTTTACAAAGCTTGATGGTCACCTGTCGGCTACAGGGCATCAACCCTTACACCTATCTTGTTGACGTACTCCAGCGTGTTGGCTTGCATCCGGCTTCGCAGGTAGAGGATTTAACGCCGCGAATTTGGAAAGATAAGTTTGCTGATAATTTTTTAACCTCAGATTTGGCTGGGTAGGGATAGTCCAGACCCAGAATGAACGCTTACGATTTAGAGTACCCAAGTATAAAAAAGTATTCGATTCCACTTAACAACAAATTGATTGGCAAAGATATAGCTATCAAATCAAATAAAAGCGCCCTAGAAAGTCTAATTGTCACTGGCACTCTGTCGAATGAGAGTGGTGATCTGTCAACACTTTGCCGGACACCCGATTACGCTACTTTCTGCATCTCTTCATAATCTACTGGGGACCAATAGTCGTTAGTTGAATGTAATCGCTGGCGGTTGTAAAAAACCTCGATGTATTCAAAAATATCTTGCTGCGCTTCTTCTCTTGTCTGATATTGTTTATGGTTTACTAACTCTGTTTTCAATGTGTGAAAAAAGCTCTCTGCAACTGCGCTATCCCAGCAATTACCTTTGCGGCTCATGCTTTGTATCAGTCCATGTTCTTCCAATAGTTTTCGGTGGCTATTTGAAGCGTATTGGGAGCCCCTGTCAGTATGCCAGAGCAATCCTTTCTTGGGTTTTCGATTCCATATCGCTGAAAGCAAGGCTTCATTTACCGGGCCCACCGTCATTCGTTTATTCATGGACCAGCCAACAATTCGGCGTGAAAATAGGTCAATGACTGTCGCCAGATACAACCAGCCTTCAGCGGTCCAAATATACGTTATATCACCTACCCAAACTTCATTGGGGCTAGGCACTGTAAACTTTCTATCGAGAAAGTTAGCGGCGATCGGGTTATCATGTTTTGAATTAGGTGTTGCTTTGAATTTCTTCTTCGTTTTACAGATCAGCTCCGCTTTCGCCATTAACTTACCTATTCGACGCTGACTAATCTTATGCCCGTCTCGAGACAATGCTTTCTTAATTGTACGCGTACCGCAACGTTTTTTTTGGTCTTCAAATATTTGCGTAGTTAACTCCGTTAATTCTTTATCGGCCATGTCTCGCGCGGATGTGGGCCGTTTGAGTCTGTCATAATAAGCTGTGGTCGAAACCTCTAGTATTCGGCGCATCGAACGCACTTTAAATTCTTTGTCGTGTTTTCTATCCAGGCGTACTTCATAGTGCGTCTTTGGCAAAGAACGCTGTTGCTTTTTTTAATATATCTCGCTGCCCCTTCACTTCAGCCAACTCTTTCTTCAATCGTTTCAGCTCGTCGAATAATTGCTCGTTGTGGCCCCATCTTCTTGGACATGGGTCCTTTTCTTGTTATTTACCCAAGAATAAAGAGTCGTCCCTGTCACACCCAAATCTCGGGCTATTTGAGCTGTGGGCTTATCTGATTTTAGAACCAGGCTTACCGCTCTATCTTTAAACTCTGTGGTATAGTCTTTCTTCGTTCGCTTTGTCACTTGCTACTCCTCAATTCCTATTATTTTATATGAAATTGAGTGTCCGGGTTAGTGTATCCAGATCATGGCTACGGTGCTGCATTAGGTTTTAAAATAATGATCAAGAATCCAGGTAAAGAAGCTATTAACTTTCAAGTTCAATTTATTAATAACTAATGTCAGCCGCAGTGGTTAAATATCACATAAAATCCCAGTGAAACCTCTTACTGCTGGCAACACTGCTCTAAAACCTCTCAGAAGGGGTGAATAATTTTATAGAAATTCTAGTTACCAGTTATTTATATATTGCTACCGCTAAGTGCGCGTCTCAATATATTTGATTAGCGCACCTAAATCGAATTACACTGGGCAGTAAAAAATTGAAATTATAAATCGCCATTTTGTATCGTGTTCATTCAAACTCCATTTCCCCCTTTGATATAAAAGGATTTCCGAGAGCCTTCAAATAATGCTTCGCTATTACCCTTGAGCCAATGTCATTCAAATGATTACCATCTAAATATAGTGGCACGTCGTCTAATTCGCTATAACAAACCTTATCACCACACATAACCTCTTTTGGATCAATCAGCAAAAGCTCAGGAAACTGTGCCGCTAATTCATCAAAAATGCTTTCAATGACAATATTTTCTTGGATCATATCAACGACATTTAAATCACACATTATTGATTCATTATAAAGTATTTTTGTTATTGGGCATTTAGGACTAAGGGTATTGGCCCGCGCTCCATTCTTTATGATTATGGGTTGTGCCCCACTTGAGATTATTGCTTTTATGGTACGTTGTAATCCGACACTCAATGCCAACTTGTAGCCACTTTCTGAACTTGTCGTGCCCTCTGCTTCAATAACCACAGGCCATTGGCCGGACAAAATAACCTTTTCAAATGAATTACTCGCAATATAATTCCTTGAAATATTATTCCTACCATCGCATAGCTGTGCGAAATGTTGATTGTTCGCAGCGATGAAATCAAATATAGGAAGGCAGCCATCTAACGTATAATCAAGAATTGCATCCCCACTTCGTTTCGCGAGCTCATCAACAAACCCGGTAAAATGATTCGCATGTGAATCTCCTAACATCAAGACATTTGGTATCGCTCTATCTGCATTACCTAAACGGCATGTTTCCATAGGTTGTTTGTCGCTGTCTCTACTCGGTGAATGGCATCTTTTACGTAGATCTGACGGTCGAGTATCAATAGCATTTTGCATCTGTACAACTTTTGATGAAAAACGACTAGGCAGTCCATTTGTCGCAACAATAATGATCGAAAAAATCGAAATCAACGCTAATGGAAGAATAAATAATTTCACAATAGTTCTCTTGAAATCAGCCCCTTTAATATACCTGTAGCGCGTTTCGATAAACCGCCAATTAAGCCATGCGATAAATATTGAAATTGCAATAATGAATAGTGATATCGTTGCTGTAAACTCAACGCCGATATAATGTACAAATACGATGATTGGCCAGTGCCAAAGATAAAGAGAATAGGAAATCAAACCAATCCAAACAAAAGGCCTGCATGAAAGGATTTGATTTACAATTCCAGCACTCCCACGACCTGATATAAGTAACAAGCCTGCTCCACAGGCCGGATACAGCGCGTTAAAACCGGGAAATCCATGGTTTTTCGATAGGTAAAAAGCCGACCAAACAATAAGAGATAACCCAACAAGAGAAAGAACGCTATTGGTTGCCCTATTTAAATCCGGTAGCCGAGACCAAACAAGGGCAAGACCTGACCCGATTAACAACTCAAATATTCGAGTAGGAAGCAGATAATAAGAAGCCCCAATTGCTACGCGCGTAACCCATTCCGAAAAGAATAAAGATGCAATAAACAATATTGCAGTCAGTATCACAAGCCACCGCTTAGGGAAAAGCTTGGCACACACTATTAAATAAATAGGCCAAATAACGTAATACTGTTCCTCTACCGATAATGACCAGGTATGCAACAAAGGAACTTCTTGGGTGTTCCCTTCAAAATAGCCCCCATTCTCGCGCCAAAAATACATATTAGACAATGATAGCGCAGTGAAAAATAAAGATTTAGCGTATGAAACCAAATCACTAGGTAAAAGAAATACGACTGAAAAAACGGACACCACCAACAAAACGGAGAATAGAGCTGGCATTAGCCTCCGAATACGCCTTTGATAAAAACTGGAGAAGCTAAATGTCTTATCACTAATTTCTCTAAATAAAATAGTCGTTATCAGATACCCAGATAGAACAAAAAAGACATCAACCCCAATGAAACCACCAGGAATAAAATCAAATCCCGCATGAAAAATAACTACCAACAACACAGCAATAGACCGAAGACCATCGATATCAGGCCTGTATGCGCTTATTGTCACTTTGGGAATCACCTGCGGTTGGTTAGAGCTAGTTAAAACTGACTAAGCTAAGCAATACAGGCATAACATCCTATATACTTCAAGCTTACTTACATTAAAATCACAACTCATCACTACAATAATTAGCGGATATGATTTGCAGTGATCGACAATATGAACCTATATTTCCAGCGGTATTTCTACGGAATGAAACACAAGCCAATAACTCTGATAGAAAAAACATTTCTTAAACTAATCCATTTTTGCTGCAATGCTCCGAAACTTTTTACGCCAAGGCTCTTCAATATATTTATACGTAAAGATTGAAATAACCACCACCACCACAATCAGGGCTACATTTATAAATAACGAGTAATCACTTACTATCCGTTTATTGCTCCCCCCCCCAGGAAGAATTATCTCCTGAACCGGTAACTTCAATATATAGATGTATACTAAAGCCCATACCGAAGCAACAATAGCGTGAGTCATGTATATGGAGTAAGACAGTTTGCCTATAAATCTAAATGGCTTGTTATTTAGTGCTCTGCTTACAATACCTTTTTCCTGTATTGCAAGTAAAAAAACTGCAACAGAAAACATTAAAAAACTCAACAACTGATTATCTTTCGTGTCAGCAATACTTATTGAGTAGTAACAACCAATAAGAACAACAACCTCTATTAGACTAAAGGCAATCGCATTAAGTTGAATATTCACCCTCTTATACATTTGATAGACAAACACACCAGCGTAAAAACCACCGCAACATCTCAAAATGCCATAATCAGCTCCTACCAGTAACGTATCATCACATAAAAAATATAACGCACTATAGCAGCCAATACAGATAAAAAATGGAGACCATATTTGGATCCGCTTCCCAACAAACACACTATACAAAAAGAAGATAATATAGGTATAAAACTCTACACTTATACTCCATGCTGGATAATTCCAAGAAGCATTATCATTGATACCGAGGGAGTTAATTAATAGTATATTTGTAATAAAAGTAAATATATTATTATCTACTAGTGGATCGGACGACCCTATACCAGAGGTATGATAAAGATATGCTTTTACACCAATGTACGGCAACCAAACCATCAACATTAGTAAGTGCAAAGGATATAACCGACCAAATCGAAGTACAATAAACTTAGAAAACTTCATTCCATTATTTATTTTTTCTTCGTAGGCAAAAGCCATAACAAAGCCGGAAAGCACAAAGAAGAAATCTACAAATAGTTCACCGTTTCGAATGACACCATTAGTCACTTCACTCATATAGAAAGCTGAATGTACCAAGACTACCACTGTAGCCGCAATTCCTCTTAATGATTCTAGTGCACCAAACATTTCTAGCCTAATTTAATGAATTAATTACAAAAATATAGAAGCACGTATATTAACACCCGCCCTAAATAGAGTCTACGACAAGCCTTTACAGCTATCAATACAAGCCTTCTTCTTCGCGTGAATCGTTAACACTAAAGAAAATGGTGCTCAAACACACCATATAGCTCGTCCATTCACTTAGACTAAGCATCAACAAACTCCCTATGCCACAATTCCAACACTAACAATTGCCACAAGACCTTATGGTGATCCTCCCCACCTGAACCATGTTCGCTTAATAGACGTCGTACTTCAGCAGGCTTAAAATAGCATCGGTCATGAAATCTATTTGAATCCAAAATATCAGTGACATAATTCCGCAACTCACCTTGAAACATAATAGCTAAAGGAGTGGGAAAACCTAACTTTTTCCTATAGAGGATTTCACTAGGCAACAATCGCTCCAATGCTTTTTTTAAAACGTATTTATTTTCATACCCTTTAATTCTATACTTGCTTGGCATTTTCGCTGCAAACTCTAAAAACCGATGATCTAGAAAAGGGACTCTCAACTCTAAAGACGCAGCCATACTCATTCGATCAGCTTTAATGAGCAAGTCATCAACTAACCATGATTTTATATCCACAAACTGCATTTTTCTTTGAAGATCCTCATTCATCACATACTTATATAATGGGGCTAAGGCATCATAAATAGAAAACTTTTTACATTCGGACTTAAACTCATCGGTATATAGCTTTTCTTTTTGCTTTTTGTCATAAAAGGATACTCCGGCATAACTCTGATCTAGCTCGACTTCACTAAGATCAGCATACTTTGCCCATTTATTTCCTAGCATTCGCAACAAGGGATTTAAAACTACACTTCGTAATAACAACGGTATTTTTTTATAAATATGGACCATTTTCATATATTTATAAATTGGGTACCCTCCAAAGACTTCGTCTGCCCCTTCTCCGGAAAGAACTACAGTAACGTGTTCTTTCGCCTTCTTCGCGATATAATAAAGAGATATTGCAGCAGCTTCAGTGACCGGTTCATCCATATGCCTAATATAGTCTGGCAAAAAGACCATAAAATCCTCTGCTGACATAAAATACTCATGATGCTCAGTATTGAACTGCTTTGATATCTGCCGCGCGTATTGAGTCTCATTAAAGGCCTTACCGTAATCCCACGCGACCGAGAAAGTTTTAATATCCTCAACACCAAGCTCATCCATCATCGCAACGACTGCAGAGGAATCTATTCCACCACTCAGAAACACTCCCAATGGCACATCGCTTCTTAACTGTAGCCTAACGGCATCCTTTAGTAATTCACGCGTTTTTTCCGTATAGTAATCTTGCCCTCGATCCTTTTCCTTCTCGAATTCCATTTCCCAATATTGTTCTACACGAATTTCACCATTTTTGACCGACAAGAAATGAGCTGGAGGCAACTTAAATATATTTTCAAATAGCGTTTCATTTGTTGGGCAGTAACCAACACTCATATAACTATCGATAATTTTTCGATTCACTTCCACTTGCACGCCACTAACTGCCAACAACGACTTTAACTCTGAACCAAATACTATACCGTCATCTGTAATCGCATAATAAAGAGGTTTAATTCCAACTCGATCCCTCACTAACAACAACTCATCTTCCACCCTATCCCATATCGCATAGGCGTACATACCGTTTAGGCGCTGTAAACTGTCTAACCCTCTATTCCGATACATTTCCATCAACACTTCGGTATCCGAAGTCGTTGCGAACTTCACACCTTCTTCCTGCAATTCTTGCTTAAGCTCAAGATAGTTATATAACTCTCCATTAAAACAAATGGTAACGTTATCATCCTGGCTCAACATCGGTTGGTTTGAACGTTCAGATGTATCAATGATAGTTAGGCGGCGGTGCCCCAAGCCTAACTCACCATCGAGGTATTCTCCCCGGCCATCAGGTCCTCTATAAGACATGACACTGCACATACTTTCAATTTCATGCTGCTGAACCTCCCTACCCGTTTTGTATCGATATATCCCGGCAATACCACACATAGACTGACCCGTAATTAATATAAAATTGACTTAGCGTTTTAAAGGGTGTGGAATTTCATAGTCCCGATATTCATGAGGATTACCAGTCTGACCATCTTCCGCCGCTCTAACGATATTATAAGCTTCTCTAGCTGTCACATAGTGCAATCGATGCTTCTCTCCATCGTTATAACGTGATTCAAAATAGGAAAACATTTTATCTGTCGCAGGCCCGACTACAGATTTATGATCTTGAGCACCATGACAAAAAACCTTAACAAACTGCCACTCAGGCCTCCCTTCAACATGGATAGATTGTCTCACCCAGGCATCAATCCTTTTGGGATCATCATGAGTTGCAGTGTGATTTATATCACCATCTTCAATTGTAGGGTGCCATTTATGTCGCCAATCAGTCCAATTGATTGTTAGGGGCCCTTGAAATATCATAAATTCATCCCGTTTCGGCAGACAGCCCACCATAGAGTTCCGCCCCGTATCATAGGATTTTGGCTTCCCATCATCGATACAATAATAAATATTATTCGTGCTACTAGGCTGGGCAACATTAAATAGCGCAGGAAAGGTAAAGTCGCCATAACATCCTTCCTGCTTCAGCAACTCAATTTCATTGTCAACTCCACAGCACTCATTACCACCGGAATTATCTAACGACCAGTTCCCGTGAATAAATGAAAAGCACGCAGATTGCCCTTTTTTATAAGGTTTCATATAACCGTATTTATGAAATATCTTCATTGCTTGACGAAGCTTTTCCACAAATGACTCTGCCGTATCATAAGCGTGATGCCAGTGTAATTCTACTTCCCCAAACCCGCCTTCAACTAACGCCATCAGATCCTTTAGTTCATGTTCATGCATAAGGTCCATTGCGTAAAAAAAAGTGTGTTTAGGTAATTCTCCATCCGAATCTTTGTGCTTCGATGCCATTTCTGGATATTGATTAGTCCACGCCTCTAGTCGTTCATCATTCCCGTTTAGCTCAAAATGATCGACAAACAACACCATAAGATCTACAGTCCCATCAATTTCAAGGGGCCCCTGTATAAGGCGTCTAACATAATGTGGAATCCAAACCGATAATCGCTTAACTCTTATATATAGGAGAAAAACCACGACAATAAGAACAAAACAGAGAAGCACTAGGCCGAACAAATACTCAAACATTTTTATACCCAAAGATCATAATTTTAACAGGTTATATCCATCCTACTTTCTCGGCAGCTAGAAAGAGAAGCGCCTTTTTTCCTTTTCCTCTTGAATATAGAATAAGTTTCTCACCGCAGCACATGCTCCAATGTAGAAATAAGTCCACACTCCGTACCCTTGATTGCCTACAAATATATATACTTGAAAACCAACAAATATGGACAACACAGCAATAGCTAGCGTTTTATTTTCACGAGTGATATTTTCCATGAATAAAGGAAGCTTTTTCTTTTGTCTTCCCATTGCAGCGCTGATCCCCCGCCCCGAAGGTAGGTCAATCATATTAAGACGTAATTTAGATTTCCGTTTTTTGATAATAGTGGGTGGATCGGAACCCGTGCTGTTTAATATTGGTTTGAATTCCTTGACAGACAATATAACCACCCAGACGAAAAGAATAATACCGGGAATACCTAACTCAGCCATAATCTGCACATAAGAGTTGTGAGGCGCTTTTCCGTGATGTTCATCCCATTGCGATTTTCCAACGCCTGTCAATGGATACCAGGACACCATCGCAAGCCCTTGACGCCACGCCCTAGTTCTACCTTGAAAAGACTCATCTTCCCCTGCGTTGAATATAGTTTGAAACCTTTCTTGTATGGGCCCAGGGACGATCGATAAAACACCAACCAACAATCCGCTGACAGTACCGGCAATTAACATTTTCCTAACAACCCTGCCCTCACCACGCAAAGCAAACGACATGACCACCATAATACCTAGCGTAGCCATACAAGTACGGGACATCGTTTTACCCATAACATAGACCATGGCCCCCATCATAACTAATGCGACTGCCGATATGAGGAGGCCCTTCCTTAGAAAAACCAATCCAAGCAAAAACGGAACGGTAGTGATCATGAGTTGACCATATTCATTTGAATTTTTATAGTAACCAAGCCCTTGCCATCGAGCTGTCGACTTATCCACAAACGGAGTGTTAAGTGGGTTCATCTCCACACTTTGAATCGCTTCATATGCCATATAAGAAATAGATAGGGCCATTGCAAAAAATAATACAATAAAATGAATTTCTTTCTTTAAAAGTCTAGACGCAAAAAAATAGAGGCCTAAGGAGCAAATGAATTGCCATGTTTCCCACACCAAACTGGATGGTGAGCGTAACAACAAGCCGAAAACTGAAACCAGTAATAAATAGAACAACAGTTTATCTTGCTTCCAATTGGCATTTGCTAAACTATCTCTATTCATATAGCAGCCTAACAACAAGCCCAGAAATAATAAAGTAAATGGTTTCATCGCTACTAAATCGGGATATCTATCCTGAAACCGAATCAACAGACTGCAAACCAACCCTACAAACCCCATGAAAGGGCTGAACAGGCTCACAATAAAGCTAATTATATAAAAAGAAACAGCAAATCCCATTAAATATCATCCATTCTTACTATTATTGAATAAATGGCAGAGGCACCTTTAAGCTTGGCCAATCAATTAACATAGAATTATAATTAGCGGGACATGCTTCCATTAATGCAACATTTCCAAATAGGTCTTCTCATAGCTTTTCACCATTGCTTCGAGGGAGAACAGCCGTTCAACATCAAGACGAGAATTTCGCGAAAAAGCGGAGAGTTTTTTCCGATCATCATAAAGTTCAATTATTATTTCAGTCAAACGCTCAACGTCCCCAACTGGAAAGAGTTGCCCGGTACGGCCGTCATTTACTATTTCAGGATTCCCTCCAACATTTGTCGCTAGCACAGGTATCCCAGTCGCCATCGCTTCTAGAATAGTGTTAGACAAACCTTCCCTGAAAGAAGGCTGAATGAACAAGTCGTACGCACTAACCAAATACCCCACATTATCTCTACGCCCTAAAAACAATGTTTTTTTTGACACACACAATTCATCAGCCAGAGTTTCCAACTCTTGTCTCATAGGACCATCACCAACGAAAACCAATCGAAGGTTAGGTCTAGCTTTAAGAGCTTTTGAGAAACTTCTAATTAAACTCGAATAGTTTTTAACTTCCACTAACCTACCTACACACCCAACTACAAAATGATCTTTTGTATATCCCAAATTTAGCTTCGCCTTAACTTTTTCAGACTCAGAGGTAGGTTTAAACTTATCGATATCAACACCGTTTATAATGGCCTTGATATTCTTTCTAGGCGCCTTGAAGCGTTTCACCAATTCATTACTTAACGCCCTAGATACAGTTAAATTAATCGCCATACGTCCGAATAAAAAACGCTGCATTAACTTTCTTGACCAAGTATCAAAATATAAGGTCCCATGTTCCCCATTCATAATCACAGGAGTTCTAGCTAACTTACCACCTACATACCCAGGAAGCATAGTTGCCCAGCCATGAGTATGAATAATGTGATATTGTCTTTCCCTACAGATGGAAAATACTTTTTTAATGGCAACGCTTATACTCTCTTCCCCATTTCCATCAAAAAAGATTTCGCTGTTTGTGTTAGTAACCCGCTTCGCCAAATCGCCTTTCTTTCTAAGGCAAAGCACATCCACTTTGAATTGATTCGAATCAGACATATTGATCAAATTCACTATGCCATTTTCTAAACCGCCAGTTTCTAGAGATTGCACCACATGTAGAACTTTGATTTTATTTTTCATAAATATTAACGCTGCATTATTTGAAAAATATCTTGCACGCGCTGGTCCCAACTGTGTTGGGCCATTGAATCAGACAGTCTCATTGCCCTTGCCTTATCAACTTCAATAAGAGCCTTTTCACATTCAGCAAGAAAACCGTCATTTGACGAACCTATATAGACCCCTTCACTGTAACTCAATTTGACTTCCGGTATGTTAGTAGAAACTACAGGGAGTCCAGCAGCTAGGTATTCTGGTAATTTTAAAGGATTACAGTTATTGGTCAAATCGGAATATACGAATGGTATGATAGCCACGTCAGCGCCTTTGCAGTAAGAAGGTAGATCTTCGAAATCTTTTTCACCCAGAAGATAAATATTATTAAACCCACAAAACTCCTGCTCATCCATAGAGTATCGCCCAACGTATACCCAGGACCATTCCGGTTTTTGTTTCGCAAGATATTTTACTAGATCAGCATCCACCCAATCATAGGAAATATGGCCAAAGAAAAGAAACACCGGTTTTTTTATAACGGAAATATCATTCGCAACTTTAACATCATCATTCATAGTCGAAGCAAATAAGTCGTAATTCACTCCGTGTGGCATATAAAAGGTATTTTTATTAGAAACGACATTCTTTTCGTATAATGAGCGAGCAGAACACATGATAATGTCAGCTGCGCTATTCATTTTTTTATCTAAATCATTAAAACTTTGCCCGTCCAATCCAGAAAAGCCCCCTTGTTCATCTACGCAATAATAGATTAGTTTTTTTCGGCTTAGACTCTTTATGTGTTCATACCAGTTTTGCGAAAAAACAAACACATAAGGTGTTTGCATACCCATTTTCCACATAGCCCGATTCACTTGTAGCCTCAGGAATATTCGATTAAAAAGATTCTTGAAGGGAAGCCATGAAAAAGGGACTACCAGAGGTGTCAAGACATATAAGTTTTCACTTACTTTTTCCAAACCATTAAAGAACTTGCCTATTTTTTTAAAAATTCGACCAACGTCTTCAGCTGATGCCCTAGGGGCACGAAAACCAATAGAAGAGACAAACAGTAATTTATTCTCTTTAGACAGTCGCGTTGATAGTTGATATTTACTGGTCTTCCACCCCCAATCATCAGAGGAGAAGAAAACAATATTTTCATTTTTCATTTAATACGAACCTAAAATTACAATTCAACTTTGACCCAAAAATACGCCGTTCAGAACAATGTCCGAATCAAATTCTGTACTCAATACCCAAATTAAAAACATTGGTATTAGGCTTGTTAAGTGTCGAAACAACATCAAGCGCAGCGCCGCCAAATGACGCCGAGATAGTATCGGTACGTTGCTCATCATCTATTCTCCGCTCAACCGAAGCATTAAATGTCAAACTCGAACTAAGGGTATAAATCAGACTCAGATTCATCATGAATTGTTTCGTCTCTCCAACCAAGGATGAAAATTCAAGATTCGAGGTAAGAATATCCGTTGAAATCACCAGTTCTTTCGACTCCCTTGTTTCCATTCGAATTGCTGAACTTATTGTTAGACTCGATAAAATAGGTTTTGAAATGAATAAGCCCCATCCGTAAAATCTTGCATCAATATCATTTCCAAAAGTTACCCCTGCCAAACTTACCACTCCGGAAACATTATTAACATTGTTGTCCAGAGAGATGCTTTCTCCGTAAAAGAAATTGATATTCATCGAAACAACACGGTCATCCCAGCCAAAATCGAAATCAGCTCTTTTATCTTCAGACAATCCATTGGTAATTGTAGGAGATCCAATTAAACCTTCATCGTTATTAGATATATTTTTTATCAACATAAAATGTAAGTTGAATCTATTAGAAATAGCACGTTGAAAATCGACGGAATAATTAATACTCTCATTTCGATCTGCTTGCATTCCAACTGGACTACTTTTACCGGCAGAAATAGAAAAACTACCCTTTTGGAGAATACGATTTAATCCTATCGTTTGACTTTGCAAACGAGACGCCCCGAGATCAACCCCATTAAATAGCTGAGCCGTATCAGAATAGGAAAACACCAGATCTAAACTCATTCTAGGACTTAAATTTCTTTGAAATGTAAAACCACCCGTTGTTGAGATTTGATCAAATTCAGTATCATCATCATTATCAGTGCGGGATCGGCTACCTAAGATAAAAATATTTGAAGAAGAACCAACATCAAACCCAAAATCAGTATCGTATGAAAATGTATTAGATTGCTCTTCGTTCCCGGAATCACTCAACCTAGAAAAGTCTCTTGAATATACTGCTACGTTTCTTAAACCTACATTCCAAAATCCTGGAATAACTGCGTAGCCTACTGCCGCTCCACCGTCCGCAGACGCACCACTATTTAAACCGTTCCGAGTATGTTTTTCATATTGAAAATTAGAATTGATGTCAACCCTCATTCTAGCAAGCACGTCCTGATAATCTACGGAAGCAGAAGAGCGATGGGTTGTGTTACTTTTAAGTGCATTCTCATCACGATCCACATTATCGTTGTAAGTAACAAAATGGGCTAAAGTGTAATGCCGTTCAGCCGCCTGAGCGTAACCAATAATCAAGTAACATACTAGAAAAGCACTTAGACTACGAAAGAAAATCATCTGACGCCTCAAGATCGATGGTAGAGCTTAAAGGTCTGCTTCACAGACCCAATAATCCAATATTTGCAGGTAAAAGTGCAAGATAGCAAAAATACTCAGGAGTTAATTCAAATAGATAAAATTCAAAGACCGACTAATTATTTAAAATCACACCGGCCAATTTTTCCTCTCCAATTGCGTCAATAGCGGCGTATATTTGAGACTCAATTACCCTTCCATAAGGTACAACCAAAATAGATCTATCACATAGGTGCGCTAATATCCGCGCATCAGCTGAAGAGCCCACCGGCGGAGCATCTACAAATATATGGCGATCGGGATATCGCCGTTTCAATACATCTAAAAAAGCTTTCATTCGCAATGATGTAAAAAACTCCGATGCCGCTTCACGTTTTCTACCTACCGGAATCAATCTTAACCTGGGAATGCCGGTCGCGTAGATTATACTATCAATCCCTACGACTTCTTTTTCCAAAAAATCAGTTAACCCGTACTCTGGATCCAAATAAAGGCGATCGTGAAGACCGGGTGCTCTCAAATTACAATCAATCAGTAATGAGGTCTTACTTTCATCTAAGGAAAACGCTGCAGCTAAATTTAACGCAACATGCGTACTTCCACCTTTAGGGCAAACCGATGATACCATGGTGATTTGATTTTCACCTTTCGCAAGATGAGTTAATTTCGTTCTCAGCTCCCGGTAGATATCAATATTACGATGATCACTCATATCTGGGTGTATTATTTTTTTGGCATCCAATTCATCAGCCGTTAGTTTAGTCGGTTCGGCCATTCCCGCAATTTGACGACTCGCTGCAACTAAATTCGCTAGCTCGTTATCACTTTTAACTGTACGAGAAACCAAAGACCGTTTTGCATCGATGTCCACTACACCTTTAGTCAGCAAGCTTTTTGTCACTCGCGCATCATCTTCCGGGATCATCAACCCACTCCTAACAAATTACTAAACTGGAAACTCGTTAGCTTAGCCCAAATCAAAACAACATAAATAACAGCAACAAAGCCTAGCGCCAAACCCAAAATAGAATATTGCCGAGCGAAGCCCCCACTGACACTATCAAACTCTCCTGTTACAGCTAGAACCGGTAATTCCATCTTATCAATTAGGGTAGCCTCCATCCTTACTCTTGGGTCGATTTGAATCAAAACAAATAGAATGCCTAGAGGAATACCAATACCTGCTATTGGGCCTAATAAAATAAAGTGCATAAATCGAACCCCACTTGGCACTAGCGGTAAGTTTGCAGATTCTTGTACTTTATAGGTTAACCCTCGCCCCTCCATATCCAAGTGCATCGATACTCTGGCATTTTCTCTCTTTCTGAGGAGATCACGATAGATTGTCTGATTAACTTCATAGTCTCTTGCCAGCTCCGACTCTAGCGCCTGGCCTTCACTCATCATCAGTGCTCGCTTTCTCTCATTATCCAATCGCTTTCTAGTTTCGATTAATCGTATTTTAAACATTTCAATTTCGGTGCGAGTGGCCGAAAGATTAATTTTCAACTGCTGATAAAATGGAGTGTAAGATAAAGGTTCATCTTCATACGATCCAACGCTCTCTTGTGTATTGTTTCTTCCCAATGCTGCCTTTCCATTTTCCGCATCTATAGTCATTTTGATATCTTCGATTTGTTGCTTGGTTCGAACTATGTCGGGGTAGGAATCATGATAACTCAAACGCAGAGAATCATACTGTCTCTTCAAATGCTCCAATCGTTCTTGATAAAAAGAGACTGTATTATTTGAACCTACGGTCGCCACTTCTCCGCTTAATTGGGCTTCCAAAGACTTTCGGCGGATATGTGCTTCCTTTAACGACAGCTCAGTTGAATCAATCCTACGTCTGAGCTGACTTATATTCGCATAAACTTCGTTCTGCCGCCCAGGGGTAGCATCAATATTATCACTTCTAAATGTTTTGAGACGCTCTTCAGCTTCCGTTAACTTTTGGTGATATTCGTTAACTTGCTTATCGATGAAGCCATAGGCTTCTCTAGATTCCTGTTTTTTGGATCGGATGGTTTCATCTAAAAACATTTCAGCATATTTAGATGCGGTTCGAAATGCCCTCTCTGCATCATTATCCGTATAAGTAATTCGAATCAATCCAGATGCAACACCGATTACCGTTCTGGCTTTAATATCATTAGCTATTCGCTCTTGTTCTACAGCCGAAGGACTATCATCCATCCATCCACCAACTTGTAATATCTCTTTCATGGTCCGCCGACTAAAAATAACCTCCCGTGCATTCGCTTGGCTCATCACTTGAGTTGTGTCGGCAACACCCTCCATTAGCGGCCCAATGATATTAGTCTGATCCGCAAACAGAGAGGTACTAGAAGAAAACTTCTTTGGCCAGTTATAGCCGTTAATCAACACCACAACGCTGATCACAACGAAGCACAATATGATAAGACGAAAACGAGCAAGCATTTCCCTATAAAGAATCAGAACCAATTGTTCAATCGGCATATTCATTCGCTGTTGTACCCTTTAATTAGATTGGCTCACGACTCTTAGAATAGACGCTCAGGCACGGTTAGTATATCGCCAGGCAGAATGGCATAATTAGTATCTAACTTTCCTTTCTTCAGAATGTCATCTAGCCGAACCTTAAGCGTCTTAATAGAACCCCCTTTTTTCGGACGATACAATTTTGTTTTATTTCCTGAAGCATAAATACTCGGCCCACCTGAAACGAGAATAAGATCCAAAACTGTCATTCCTTTGCGATGCGGAATGGTTATAGGTGAACCCACAGCGCCAGTAACGCGAACTCGAGACACATACTCACTACTATTTAAACCCGTCATCACAATTGTGACTTGAGGATCACGAATATAGACAGACAGCTTTCCCCTAATATCCTCTGCAAGCTGCATCGGTGTTTTTCCTTGCGCAATGACATCCCCAACCAAAGGAGTTGATATTTTACCGTCTGGGCGCACAGGGACAACGATAGAAAGATCGGGGTTTCGCCAAACACTCACCTGAACTGAGTCATCGACACCAATAATATAAACATATTCGCCATCAGCGGACGACTTACTGGGTGGAGCAGCCAAAACAACTCCAGACAAAAAAAGGAAAAAGCCGCCTAAGCCTAGCAACAAACTAATTTTCTTGATGGGTTTCACGAAAAGCTCCATAAATTATTTGTACAGATAAATTACCAATTGTAAAGATTTGCTGAAGTACTCACAACCCAGACAATAGTCTATAGCTTGTAACATAAGATGCAACGTTGCTATGTAGTTCTTAACGACTAAATCGAAACATAATTACTTGACTGTTCGCTCTTCAGTGCTACCTCGCCCTCGTCATTAGCAAAAAACCCAGCAATCACTGCGCAAAAAAACTTTTACTTTTGTACTTATTCGAATAAGTACAAACGTTGTACTTGCTAATGCAATAAGATTTACGACTGCTGTAATAGTAATACTACCCGCTATACCGGAACACGAATCTCAAAAACAGCAAGCAAGAAAAACCATTCCCCCCCCTCCCACACACATCCCTAACAAATCCGACCTGAAGGACTCACAGCCTCAACTCAAACACCACTATATTAAACTAAAATGCTACAATAGCATCGATCCAACCGGCGCAGACTTGAACTCCTTGCGAGAATAGTATCCGTGGTTGCAACCAAGCTTAAAATCTTACTACAGATACTTCGAAATGAAATCAACACTGAATACTGAACTAAACCTTCACTCACGCATTACCGAGACATGAACAGCAAACAGGATACCGATGAATTTTATCTAAACTTGGGTTTGAATCCGGGCAGCCCTTGGGAAGATATTCGCCAGTCTTACAAAAAACTTGCCCAATTGAACCACCCGGATCGTTACAAAGAAGGATCAAGGGAGCAGGAAGAGGCATTGATGAGATTCAAGCTTATTGCTGAAGCCTATCAAGCTCTATCGGAGGTATTCCAAGAAAAAGTAGCCGAACAGGATATTGAAGTACAGCTATCGCCTGTCGTTACGTCTAATTCAGAAGAAGAATTACCAAAGCCAACCATAAAAATTGCCAAAAAAAAACACTCACCAGACACAGAAGTTAAACCTAGCTCAAAACTATTACGTTCCCCCACCCATAAAACAATTGGAAATGCCCTTCTGGTGACGACAATTTTAGGTGTTATCTGGTTTGCCTTACACAAGTCAAGTGAACCTGCGGAACTCAATAGCGAAGAACTCCAGCGAATTGAAAGTATAAGATTAGAAGCTGAGCTTAAAGCATCCCGAGACAAAACCAACGATACAAGTTTACCACAAGAAATTCTACATTCTGAGCCTAATCACTCACCCGCCAAGGCAATCGTTACCTTTACGTACGGATCCACGATGACGACCGTACTTGCGGCTCAAGGAACACCCACTTTAAATCACGGCACCATTTGGATATTCGGAGACTCAAGGGTCGTGTTTGACAAGAGAGGGAAAGTGACCGACTGGCAATCACACCCTAACAACCCCCTCAATACAAGCCTAAAATAATAAACGCAACTGGTTTCTAATCACCACTCATTAACGAGCACCCTTACCAAATAAAATCACCTCTACTGTTTGTATCAAGATCAATACATCCAGCATTAAACTGTGGTTCTTAACGTAATACAGGTCGTATTGAAGTTTCTGAGCGGAATCTTCATCAGATGCACCGTAGGGATAACATAATTGAGCCCACCCTGTTATTCCTGGTTTAACCCTGTGACGCTCGTCAAAATAAGGAATTGTCTCCGCTAACCTACCGACAAATTCAGGGCGCTCAGGCCTAGGTCCAACGAAACCCATATCACCTTTTAAGACATTGAGGATTTGAGGTAATTCGTCTATTCGCACCATTCGGATAACATGACCGACTCGAGTGATACGCGTATCATTTTCTTTAGCCCATTGGGCACCATCTTTTTCCGCATCTTCACGCATGCTACGAAATTTATATACGTTAAAACAATGACCCTCAAGCCCCACTCGACTCTGCTTGTAAAACACACTGGCGCTGAGCCCGTCTTCCAATTTAATGGCAATAACAGTCAGTAACATAACCGGCCAAGCGACAAAGAACAAAAGAGAGCTAGCCGCTATATCAAATGCGCGTTTTAACCCATCTGTCATTGAATTTTGCGAGAAACCATCTGAAAACACCATCCAGCTAGGATGGAGAAGATCTAATTCTACTTTTCCAGTTTCCCTTTCAAAGAAAGTAATAACTTCCACCACATCAATACCGCTCAATTTGCAATCAAGCAATTCATCAAGAGGGAAATGCACTCGACGGTCATCAACTGCCACCACAATCTCATCAATACCTTTTTCATCACAAAATTCAAAAAGTCCATTTTCTGGGATACTAAGCACTCGTTCAGCGTCAATCTGAATATCTTCACCGTCCACTTTAACAAAACCGCTGAGAATAAAACCTCTAGTATCAGATTTTGAAGTTAATCGATCCAAAATATTCTGCGCTCTCCATCCCGCACCCAGAACTAGAACATGCCGTTTCAACACCTCTTCATCAACTTTCATGTAAAACAACCAGCGTAAAGCTCCAACCATAAAAAAAGATAACAATGCGGCCAATGCGATGACGCCACGCCCTATAAAAAGGCTAGGAAATAGATAAAAAATCATGGATAACGCTGTAGAGCCTAAAAAGAAGCTAGCAGCTGTCCTCAACATAACACCTGAAATCCCCTCCCTAAGCCGAGCTTGATAAACCCCCATCGCCGTCATACTCACGAGTATGACGGCGGAAAAGAATATCGCTCTGGGAAATAACGCACCGAGTAAATCCAGCTCTGTCAAATCACTGTAAAATCGCAAATAGGCGCCAATGTAAATTGCTAGCATAAAAATCATGCCTTCAGTAATACCTAACAGCAAATAAGGTAAATGTACGTAATGCTTAAAGATACGAACATGAGCCACTCAACATACTCCTGGAAAATCGGTTTCATCAGAAAAATTATACGAAATTAATACATAAGATTACCTATCTGAGAATAGTCTGCGTTTTTAAACGTAATAGTGAATTATAGATTGTAGCTAAACACTGCCCATTCACTATACCCAAGAACACTAAATGACTGAAATTTGAAAATTCAGTCGTAAATCATCATCAGATGCATCTTATTTTTTTAACGAGAAGAGTGTTTATTGGTTATCAATCACCTTCAATCAATAGATACTGCAGCCGCATTATCTTATCAATATGGCTTGGTTTTCAAGGGTTTTTCGATCAGCATATCGCTAAACATTCGGCTCTACTGTAAACTATCCTTCTCCACCATGTCACAACTTTGCTAGCCGAAACAGCAATTCAAGTCTATTTTATGCTGCATTCCATCCAATATTTTAGATGTGGTTTTTTTCAGATAAATGATACGCCCATAACGGATTTTGAAAGACAGGAAACTAAAGTATGCCAGCTCTTAAACATGCAAAGCTCTGTATTATAGGTTTAGGTTATGTGGGCTTGCCATTGGCCGTGGAGTTTGGAAAGCACTTTCCCACTATTGGCTTCGATACTAATCGAAATCGTATCGATGAATTATTGGCAGGTCATGACAAAACTTTAGAGATTAATGATGAGGAATTAGGTCTAGCAACGCAGCTCAGCTATACCAGCAATAAAAGTCATCTCCATGAGTGTAATGTCTACATCGTTACTGTGCCGACACCTATAGACCAACATAACAATCCCGACTTATCGCCACTTCGCTCAGCTAGCAGATTACTGGGAGAAGTCATCACTCAAGGTGATGTCGCCATATTTGAATCCACAGTCTATCCCGGAGCGACAGAAGAAGTTTGCATCCCCATCATCGAAGAAACCTCTGGACTTACTTTCAACAAGGATTTCTACGCCGGCTATAGCCCCGAAAGAATTAACCCCGGCGACAAGGAACATCGAGTTACTAACATTCTCAAAATAACAGCTGGCTCTACACCTGCAATAGCTGATTTTGTCGACAACCTTTACCAGAAAATCATAACCGCTGGCACTCATAAGACCAGTAGCATTCGAGTAGCAGAAGCTGCCAAAGTTATCGAAAATACTCAACGCGACCTCAACATTGCATTAGTCAATGAGCTAGCCCTGATTTTCAATCAACTCGATATCGACACGCTTGAAGTTCTGGAAGCTGCGGGTACAAAGTGGAACTTTCTACCTTTTAGGCCCGGGCTAGTAGGCGGCCACTGTATTAGTGTTGACCCCTATTACTTAACGCATAAAGCACAAGAAATCGGCCATCACCCAGAGGTCATACTCGCTGGACGCCGCATCAATGATAGCATGGGGCCTTATGTCACAGACCGGGTTATAAAAATAATGACTCGTAGAAAAATACACGTTGTCGACTCAAAAGTTCTTGTTCTCGGCCTAGCTTTTAAAGAGAACTGCCCTGACCTACGCAATACGCGCGTAATTGACATAATAACTGAGTTTCAGCAATACCATGCCAATGTCGATGTCTACGATCCGTGGGTTAGTAAAAAAGATGCAAAAGCAGAATACGGAATTAGCCCTGTCAGCCATTTAGTCGCCGGTACATACGACGCCATCATTATTGCCGTTGGTCATCAGCAGTTCAAAGAGATGGGGGTACACGCTATCAAAAAACTCGGCAAGAGCACCTCAATCTTATTTGATGTTAAGTATATATTTGATAAAGATGAGGTGGACGGTCGTCTTTAGCCGCCGTCATTAACCGTTACCGTTGTCGCTAACTATGTTGCAACTTCATGCTAGCACGCACTAAAATAAACGATTGACTCTAATTTTACCGCCCTCCACCCTTTAAGGCATTTTTCTATGAAAGTACTTGTCACAGGCACCGCTGGCTTTATCGGCTCTACTTTAGCCATTAGACTTCTAGAGCGAGGTGACGAGGTGATTGGAGTTGACAATTTGAATGACTATTATGACGTCAACCTAAAGCTAGCGCGTCTAAATCGAGTCAAACAATATGCTGGATTCACAGAAATACGCGGTGATATTGAAAACCGAGACCTAATGGAAAGTACCTTTAAGAAACACAAGCCCAGTCGCGTAGTCAACCTTGCAGCACAAGCCGGCGTGCGCTATTCACTGGAAAATCCCCATGCCTATATTGAGGCTAATATAATCGGATTTACCAATATTTTAGAAGGCTGCCGTCACCATGAAGTAGAGCATCTGGTATATGCGTCCAGTAGTTCTGTCTATGGCGCTAATACAAAAATGCCATTTTCCGTGCACCATAACGTCGATCATCCCGTCAGCCTTTATGCAGCCACAAAAAAAGCGAATGAACTCATGGCGCATACCTATAGCCATCTTTATCAAATTCCAACCACGGGTCTTCGGTTTTTCACAGTGTATGGACCCTGGGGACGGCCAGACATGGCGCTGTTCCTTTTTACAAAAAACATCCTCGAAGGTAAGCCGATAGACGTATTTAATTACGGCAATCATCGTAGGGATTTCACCTACATTGATGACATCGTGGAAGGCATCATTCGCACACTGGATCATGTGGCTCCCCCTAACCCGAATTGGAACGGCGACGATCCAGACTCTGCCACAAGCAAGGCCCCTTACCGCCTTTACAATATCGGTAACAATAGCCCTGTAGAGCTCACTCACTACATCGAGACACTAGAGAAGTGCCTAGGAAAGAAAGCCGAGCAAAACTTGCTACCGCTTCAACTCGGTGATGTACCGGACACCTATGCAGATGTTCAGGCGTTAGTTGATGACGTCAATTATCAACCTAAAACCTCTATTGAAGAGGGCATCGCTAATTTTGTCGAATGGTACCGGGAATTTTACAAAGTCTAAAATAATGCAAAATACAAAACTACCGCATTGGCCAGATGACAAAAAGACCCTCTGGCGAGAACTGCAAGCCTATTACGAAACAACCCAACTAGATATCAATGCGCTATTATCCAAGGATATTCTACGCACCGAAAAACTGTCTGTGGATACGGGTACATTATTTCTCGATTTTTCCAAAAACCAAGTCGATGACAGAGCTCTTAAGTTATTGATTGATCTAGCCGGAGCCTGTGATCTAAAAGAAAAAATCACCCAAATGTTTGATGGAGACCCGGTTAACAATACTGAAAAACGTGCGGCTCTTCACACAACGCTACGATGCCCTCACAATGCTGATTTCAAATCCGAAGGAGCTAACCAACAACAAGCACAAGTTCAAGAAACACTAAAAAAAATGACCTCATTTTGCAATGCCATCCACTCAGGCCAGCATCGAGGATATACAGGAAAAACCATCACAGATATTGTTAATTTAGGCGTTGGAGGTTCTGATCTTGGCCCAAAAATGGCCTGTCATGCGCTTAGAGTTTTTCAACAACCTGGTATCACAACTCACTTCGTTTCCAATATTGATGATACTGATTTGGGCCACACGTTGGCACACATTAATCCAGAAAAAACCCTGTTTATCGTGGCGTCTAAGTCATTTACAACCCAAGAGACCATGCGAAACGCCAATAGCGCTAGAGCCTGGTTCCTCGCATCAGCAGAACAAAAAGATATTTGCAGCCACTTCATCGCCGTCTCCTCAAACATTGATAGAGCTGTCACCTTCGGCATAGAAGAAGACAACGTCTTTCCTTTGTGGAATTGGGTTGGAGGACGTTATTCCTTATGGTCATCCATTGGACTGAGTATTGCTTTGGCAATTGGAATGGATAATTTTAAAGAACTGCTTGCAGGGGGGCATGAAATGGATGCGCACTTTAGCAACACACCATTTGCTCAGAATGGCCCCGTTATCATGGGCTTATTAGGTATCGTCTACAGCAATATGCTCAATGTCCCAACACAGGCAATCATACCTTACGATGAGAATCTCACCTTTTTTCCTGACTATCTGCAACAGCTAGAAATGGAAAGCAACGGTAAAGGTGTCAATAAAAACGGCACGCCTATTACATACCAAACAGGCCAAATACTCTGGGGAAGCATAGGCACCAATTCACAGCATTCTTTTCATCAGTTATTCCACCAAGGAAAGCACACCTGTAATATTGATTTTTTATTGCCTCTATCCAGCCACTATAACTTAGGAAATCAACACAAATACCTTGTCTCCAACTGCTTAGCCCAAGCTCAGGCGCTATTGAAAGGAAAACCGGAAGACGAGATCAAACAGGAATTGATTAGCCAAGGCCTAGATGAAACCGAGGCTTGCAACCTTGCACCACACAAAGTCGTGCCCGGCAACAAACCTTCAACGCTAATCTGCTACGAAAAAATGACACCCAGAGTACTGGGTAATTTAATCGCTTTGTACGAACATAAAGTTTACGTACAAAGCGTCATTTGGGATATCAACCCCTTTGATCAATGGGGAGTTGAATATGGTAAGCAACTTTGTGATTCAATCGAGCCGTATTTGAAATCTGATTGCAACACCTCTCCTAAAGGAGTAGATCCATCTACGGCACAAATCATCAGCCGTTACCATCGCTTGAAGCGCAAGAGTTAGTTCGTTCCTAGGGAAGCTCTTGCGACAGTTCTTGCCTCTAGGTATCGTTTTTAAAAAAATGGTCATAACAATAATTAGTCGCTTCAACAAAGCCATCTACACTACCGCAATCGAAGCGGCGCCCTTTAAATCGGTACGCTAGAACGCAACCATCCTGCGCCTGTTTCATTAAAGCGTCGGTAATTTGCAACTCTCCATTTGCGCCAGGAGGAGTCTCTCTAATAATGTCAAAAATATCTGGAGTCAAAATATAACGACCTATAATGGCATAATTACTGGGTGCATCCTCAGGCTTGGGTTTTTCCACCATGCGCGTTACTTGAAACAACCCGTCTTTTATTTGCTCCCCTTCAATAACGCCATATCGATGAATTTCTTCTGTAGGGACTTCTTCAATGGCAACAATACTGCAGCGAAACTGCTTGTATAAACGAACCATTTGGGCCATAACACCATCACCCTCTTGCTCAATGCATAGATCATCTGCTAGAACGACACCAAAGGCCTCATTTCCTATCGTCTTCTCACCCGTCAATATTGCATGGCCCAGACCTTTCATCTCTCTCTGTCTTGTGTAAGAAAAACTACATTCCTCCATAATGCGGCGAATACCTTCCAAGTACATTTCTTTACCCGTGCCTTCTATTTGATGCTCCAACTCATAACTGATATCAAAATGATCTTCAATTGCTCTCTTACCTCGCCCGGTAACAAATGAAATCTCAGCTAGACCCGCCTTAAGAGCCTCTTCTACACCATATTGAACAAGTGGCTTATTGACGATGGGCAACATCTCTTTGGGCATAGACTTGGTCGCCGGCAAAAAACGAGTACCATAACCCGCAACTGGAAAAAGGCATTTTGTTATCATATTTTATACTCCCTTATTTTCTACTTTTAAAAGCGCTATTATTCTTAATGGAATTTGAATGTCGTCCATTATCTAGGCGAATCATTATACCTAAAAACAGACTATTCCCTATAAATTATTGGTATCATTGCTGTCGTTATCCCAATATCAACTTACTCTACAACCCGTCTTTTACACTAACGCTACTAGCTTAGATCATCTAATCCAATCGAAAGTAAGCCCCCATAAACTTTAATTTAATCCGACTAATGAGGCCAACCCATGGAAGTAAAAAAACTCACCACTTTAATTCAAAATGCCACGCCCTTTATTAAATTATTGGACATAGAAATCCTCAAAGCGGATGGGGATGGTTACGTAGAAATGGAGATGCCTATAAAACCCGAATTCACCCAAGACCTCGGTCATGCGCACGGAGGTGCTATTGGTACACTCGCAGATTTTGCTGCCAATTTGGCAATTAGGCAGCCCACAGTGACAGTGGAATACAAAATTAACTTTATCGCTCCAGGCGCGGGAGATAAGCTTTTCGCCACTGCCGAAACCATTAAACATGGACGACAGCTATCAATCGTTCAGTCAAATATCTACGCCGTAGCTGACGAAAAAAGAACCCTAGTAGCGACCTGTATTGCGACATTAATCCCCGCTAATCCCAACTAGACATATCACTCGTTAACCACCTCTTTTCATTCGATATTTTTCCAATTGTGAACCATACTGAGGTTACCCCCAGAGAAAAAGTGATTTATTTAGAGGGAAGGAACCCACTAAAACCCTATGGTCTTATCGGAACTCGGCATTTTAGGAATAACACAAGTTGTGCTCTTGTTTGTCGGCACAACGGTATTCCTATTACTTTACAACCGCCGAATTATCACCAAAAACAAAAAACTAAAAACTAAAATAATCGAAACCAACGAACAGGCCAATAAAATGCTGGCCGCAGCTCGAAAAACCAAAGAGGCAACCCCTTCTTCTTCACCCCCCTCTACAGACACCTCCCCAAGTCAGTTCATTGACAGCGCACTTGAAGAAACCATGGTGCGCTACCGTTCTTTAGGTGGAGACGAAATGCACCTTGACGCAACGCTTTCCACTGAACTAAAAAGCACTGCGCTACGTTACCACTACCTGATGGCAGAAAAGAATGCCACAGAGGAAAGTGGCCCTAACAGTCATTGGGATTCTTTAGAGCCATCAATAGCAGTCATTTTTGACAAACTCCAAATGCCCGAAGTCAAAGGGAATGACGACCAGCTAAACCTGCTAACCACTCAAGTCCAAGAACTCAAAGAAGAGCAAGAAGCTAAGACAAAAGAATCCGGAACATTGCAAGATGCCTATTTGGAAACAATGAAAAATGCTACCAATACCTACCATTCTCTTATCGAATCCTCAAAACCCTTGCCTAACCAGAATGAATTACACAATTTGCTGGACTCATACCACAACCTTTTAATCGATTTTGGCTCTCAACTCACGGGCGAGGAAATTGATTCCGTGGACTCTAATTTGAGAATGGAGCACGTTCAAGAAGAGGCACAATTTGAGTCCAATACGAATGATGCTCTATCCGCAGACGATGAACTTTCAGATACTGATACTCTAGAGACTGATACTCTAGAGACTGAAATTGACAATACTGAAACAGCCTTATCAGACATACCAGCAATAACACGTTTGAATAGCCTCAATGAGAAACAGACGCAACTCATTCGAGAGATACAAGCCATAATACAAGATCTCGAAAAAGACGAAAATGGGCCAAAGTTTTCACCACAAACCATTTCTAAGATCAAAGAAATAGAAGAAGCCATATATGAAAGCACTCCTCTTATTTCTGAAATAGAAACAATGCTGTCCACTGCACGGGAATCTCAAATAGAATCTGAACAAACATTACCAGAATCGGATATAGACGAAAGAGTTGCCAAACAAATCCAAACAATGGTCGATCAATTTTCCAGTGAGAGCCGTCAATTAATTGGTACTATTCGAGCGCTCGAATTGGATATAGAAAACCACCGGACTAATCAATCTCCCGTAGACGACCAAGACTCCCAAGAGATCCCGCCTAATTCGGAGGACAGTTTCTTAGAAAAAGTCGGTATTTCAAAAGAACAAGATACCTTCTCCACAAATGAAACCCAACTACCTCCCACCGTCAATACCGAAACTCAAGTTGCAAATTCAATTGAAATTACGAAAGAAAGCCCAATAGCAACAGAGTTTGATCCCGACGAACTGATAAGCAGTATTGAAGAGGGACCTGACGACCCAGAAGCCCTATTAGAAGAGCTTATTAAAGAAAACGGACTAGGAACAGACAACTCCAACACGCAGCCTGGTCTCACATAACGGATCAAATGAATAGAAACTATCATTACAAAAAGGAAGCTCAGTCATTTACTTATTTTACATTACGCTATGTAGCGAAAAGGCGTAAAAGCTAATGCTAACCGAAACAAACAGGAAGATGCCTAAATATACTGAACTACCTGCTCACTATATTCGCATAATATGTTACTTGATCGTTGCCGCTGTTTTTTCAACGGGCATCTACACTAAAATATACGATCACAGTTATTTTTGGGTCATACCTTTTACCATTTTTTTCCCGCTTGTTTCACACTGGATAACCTTTTATCTTCGCATAAAATTCCCGAAACCCACTAATTTTGGTCTTATTATTTTTGACTGCATGCTCTGCGGAATCGGTATAGTTGTGGCTAAATTTAATATTATTCCCACTATCACTCTTCTAGTATTAGCCAATGCAAGCATCATGCATGTAGCGGGTATTCAAGGGTGGCTCACTAGCGTAATTGCCATCACAGCAGGACTCGCGGTGGGCCTATTTGTTTTTGGAAATGAGATATTATTAGATTCCCCCTATCTCGTCACCATTGTCGCCTCTACTGGCATCATATTGTATATCTCTGTCACCAGTTATTTCTCGTTCAATCAATCTCATCAGTTACGATTGGTACAAATGGAAATGAAGCTGCAGCAAGAATCATCCGCCGCTCTATCCCGCACACTCGCCAAGTATCTTGCCCCCCAAGTTTGGGGTTCTATTTTTGCAGGAAAAGCAGATGCTAAATTAGAAACACAACGTAAAAAACTCACGGTATTCTTTTCCGACATAAAAGGGTTCGCTGAAATATCGGAAGAACTTCAACCTGAAGCCTTGACGGAGTTACTCAATAGCTACTTTACGGAGATGAGTCGCATCGCTATGCAATATGGTGGTACTATCGACAAGTTTGTTGGCGATGCCATTATGATTTTCTTTGGTGATCCCAGTACAAAAGGCAGCAAAGAAGATGCACTCGCCTGCGTCTCTATGGCCATTGAAATGCGCAAGCAGATGAAGGTCATGCGGCAACAGTGGCGTAAACTCGGCATAACCAAATCATTACAAATTAGAATGGGTATCAACACCGGTTATTGTACCGTCGGCAACTTCGGTGCGGAGAGCCGTATGGATTACACCATCATTGGCAAAGAAGTCAATTTGGCAAGCCGACTGGAATCAGCTGCCGCAACGGGTGAAATCTATATTTCCCATGACACCTATTCACAAGTACAAGATGTCGTTATGTGCCGGGACAAAGGGTCACTGAATGTAAAAGGCTTCAATAAACCCGTTTCTATTTATGAAGTCGTCGGATTCAGAAAAGATCTAGGCTCTTCCCAAAGTTTTTTCGAACATGACTTTTCCGGTTTTTCCATGCATTTAGATTTAGAGAAAATAAGAAATTACGAAAAAGATCAAATTATAATTGCCCTAGAAGAATCCGTAAAACAAATAAAAAAGCGCCTCATCGTATGATGGCCTCATCGTAGAATAGATAGGCAAGGAGAACGGACGAGGCAGACGATAAGGTAGCAGAAAAAAGATGGGTTATACGAAACAGAGTTTAGTCAGTCGACTATTAGACTCTATTGAAAATATCGGCAATCGATTACCACATCCCACCAGTTTATTTATTTTGTTCTGCGGATCCGTTTTACTTCTATCCTGGATTTGTTCTTTATTCGAACTCTCTGCTATCCATCCGGTGACTAACGAATCGATTCACGCCATTAATTTACTTAACGGCGCTGGCCTCAGAAAAATCCTTTCCAATGCAGTTACGAATTTTACACATTTTGCACCGCTAGGTTCTGTGCTAGTAGCAATGCTAGGCATTGGAATTGCGGAGAAAACGGGCCTACTTGACGCTTTCCTACGATTACTAGTGCTGAAAACACCACCCCAAATGATGACAAGCGTCGTTGTATTTGCAGGCGTACTATCAAGCTTGGCTGCTGATTCCGGCTATGTCGTCTTGATACCCATCGCGGGACTAGTATTTCAAAGCGCAGGAAAAAACCCCTTGGCTGGCATGGCCGCAGCGTTTGCGGGAGTCTCCGGAGGTTATAGTGCGAACATTTTAATCGGACCTCTGGACGCAATATTATCGGGTATATCCACCGAAGCGGCACAGCTGGTGGATAGCACCTATCAAGTGGCCGCGACGAGCAACTACTATTTCATTGTTGTCTCGACTCTAATCATTACTCTTATCGGGACTTGGGTAACAGAGAAAATCGTAATACCGCGACTACACAAACCTTCACAGACCCCGTCACTCCATAGCCCATCACCACAGAACCTATCAACCCAAAACCCATCAACAAATCAAGATAGCCTTGCTATTGCCACTCCCCGATCAGAATCAATGACTGATCTGGAAAAAAAAGGCTTACAGTATGCCGGTATAGCCACTGTGTTATGCACTATGGCTTTACTCAGCTGCCTTCTTCCTGAGAATGCCCCCTTACGAAACACAGAAACAGGATCAATCATCTCGTCTCCATTTATTAGTGGCATCGTCACCATCATTTCACTATTCGCGGCCATAATCGGCGTTGCCTTTGGAATCGGTGCCAAAACTGTGAATAGTGACAAGGACGTCATCATTGCAATGGAAGAATCCATGGCAGCAATGGCGACTTATTTGGTACTGATGTTTTTTGCAGCCCAATTTGTTAGCTATTTTTCCTGGACCAATTTAGGTCTCATTTTTGCGGTAAAAGGCTCGGGAATGTTAGCGAGCATAGATCTCGGAACGGCCCCTCTCATCATACTGTTTATCATAATGGCTGGAACAATTAATATATTCGTCGGTAGTGCTTCCGCAAAATGGGCCATCATGGCGCCAGTATTTGTCCCGATGTTTATGCTAATCGGCATCAGTCCGGAACTGACTCAAGCAGCCTATCGTGTTGGTGACAGCAGTACTAACATCATTACTCCGCTTATGCCCTATTTCGCACTGGTCGTTGCATTCATGCAGAAATTCGATAGACAAGTTGGTATAGGAACCGTTATATCAACAATGCTCCCCTACTCAATCGCCTTTATGATTGCTTGGTCTGTACTACTAACCATTTGGATACAGCTAGGATTACCTTTGGGACCCGGTGCAAATTTAATTTATCCCAATTGAAACTATTGACGCATTAATCGAATATTGGACGGGGCAGCTTCGAAATTAGAACGAAAGGGGTTAATATCAATCCCTCCTCGACGCGTGTAACGTGCATACACCGTTAATTGAGACGGTTTACACTGATTTAATATATCGATAAAAATACCTTCGACGCACTGTTCGTGAAATCCGGAATGATTCCGATAAGATACGATATATTGCAGTAAACTCTCTTGAGATATGGGTTGACCGCGATATCTCACCATAAGCGTTGCCCAATCAGGCTGCCCAGTAACAGGACAGTTAGATTTTAGTAAATGACTATAAAGGGTTTCTAGTTGTTCCGGAGCCGCGTCAACCCGTAAGAGTTCTGACTTCACTTCATAATCATTACAACTAACATCGAGTAGATCGATACAGGTTCCAGGAAAACTCGCTGCCAACTTCGCATCACATTGATTTGCCGGAACAACTTTTACCATCACTTGTTCCCGGGCGGTAATCGACAGATCCGAGACTATTGTCTTAATCACGTCTTCACGCGATTTAAAAGAAGTTTGGTTAAATGACGCAAGATATAATTTTAACGATTTTGATTCTATTATATTAAAAGATTGACAAGGTACATGAATTTCACAAACGCCGACCTCAGGCTTGCCCTTTAAATTCAGCCATGACATCTCATATGCATTCCAGATATCAACACCACTAAACGGTAATTCATCATCGCCTAAGTTGAAATTTAGGTTTAAGTCCCTTCGCCCTTCTGCTCGCGGGATGGCAAAGAGCAACGAAGGATTGTAAACCTCTTCATAAACAGGTGTTTTGCCTAATGGAGAATTTGAGACTGTATTTCCCATGACCAAACCTTTATCTAAATACAAATTAGCCGCTAAATGTAAAGTATATATCAGATATCGCTGATGCAAGAATTTGGCTAATATATGTCTATTACCTAAAACCTATTCCCTAATCCCCACACCCCGATTCAAAAGCCACAACGCATAAGAAAACAGCAGAACTGTAAACAAGCCAATCATCGGCAACGCAATCAGAATATCCACATCACTGACCCCTAAAATGCCATAACGAAACGCATTCACCATATACATGATCGGGTTAATTAATGACACGGTCTGCCAAAATGAGGGTAATAGATCAATCGAGTAGAACACTCCCCCCAAATAAGTCAGCGGTGTTAAAACAAAAGTTGGAATAATGGAGATATCATCAAAACTACGAGCATACACCGCATTAATAAAGCCGCATATCGCAAATAGCATTGAGGTCATAATGACTACCAGCAACGTAATTCCTATATTGGATATGGGCAACTCACTAAAAAACAACGACACCAGCGTCACTATAAATCCCACTGCCATGCCCCGCGCCATTCCTCCCACGACATAGCCGCCCAAGATGACATAATTGGATATCGGCGAAACGAGTAACTCCTCAATGCTACGTTGAAATTTAGTGCTATAGAACGAAGACACCACATTAGAATAGGAATTGGTAATGACGGACATCATGATCAAACCTGGAATGATATATTGCATATAATTAAATCCGCCCATAGTCCCAATTCGAGACCCTATCAAATTGCCAAAGATGACAAAATAAAGCCCCATGGTGATAACGGGAGGAATTAGAGTTTGAACCCAGATACGCATAAAACGACGAATTTCTTTATTCACGATTGTTTTAAATGCGATCAAATTGCGCTGAAATTGCATTGTTAAATTTCCAAATAAATAGAGGGTTTGTAACGCTCGCTCTAAATTGTTTTTTCCGTGAGACGCACAAACATTTCTTCTAGTCGATTAGCCTTATTACGAATGCTTTTCACTACCACTTCGGATTTATTTAATTGTTCAAAGAGCACATTGATGGATTGATCTTTTTTAATATTAACTTCCAAGGTATGGTCATCGACCTTAACTAATCCGAATTTAGTCATATTCGGCATTTCTGATATGGGACTTTTGAGATCGAGAATATAAGTCTGCGCATCCAATTCCGCCAACAATGATCGCATGTCCGTATGTTGAATAATTTTACCGTTATCAATTATCGCTATATTTCGGCATAAACTTTCCGCTTCCTCCAGATAATGGGTAGTTAAAATAATAGTCGTTCCACTCTCATTTAGCTGAGTCAAAATATCCCACATAGAGCGCCTCATTTCGATATCAACACCGGCGGTGGGCTCATCTAAAATCAATAATTTAGGTTCGTGAATCAGTGCTCTCGCAATCATCAATCGCCGTTTCATTCCACCAGAGAGCATTCTAGAGCTCTCATTTCTTTTATCCCATAGGTCTAGCATTTTAAGGTATTTCTCGGTTCGCTCCTTTGCGATCGAGGTTTCAATTCCGTAATAGCCCGCCTGGGTCACAACGATATCAAAGACCTTTTCAAATTGATTAAAATTGAACTCTTGGGGGACCACACCAATATGTCTTTTTGCCGCAGGAAAATCCTCATCAATATCGACACCAAATATTTTTACTTTCCCACTGGTCTTATTAACGAGTGAACACATTATCCCTATAGTGGTGGACTTACCTGCGCCATTAGGTCCTAACAATGCAAAAAAATCGCCTTGCTGCACTGTGAGATCAATTCCTTTCAATGCCTGAAATCCACCAGAATACACTTTACTGAGTTGCTTAATATCAATTGCAGGGGTCATACACATTCCAAATCAAAAATTAGTCTCGTAATAAACCAAAATTCCAGAGCACGAAGTTCGAGATCTATGGCATCGCCCGGCGATAGCGCTCTCCCCTCCAAATCCAATTAACAAATTCCTGCTCAAACCAAACAAATAGACCTTCCATCATCCACGGCCAATGATCTTCTGTAATGTCTGTCATATCTTGCAAAAAATAAACGAATGTCGCGAGAATAGTATCATGGGTTACATGCACTGACAGCGTATTAACCAACCCTTCTCTCGCTTGCAAATACTCAAAAATACAGTTGGCTCCCACATGTGGTGGAACCAACCCTTCACTGATCTCGTAAGACAAGTGCTGACTGACAAATTTAATAGGACCCACTTTTTTAAAATTCGGACCTGCAAGCGCTATATCACTGACAAAACATCCAGGTTCCTTCAGGATTTTCTCCTCCAATATCGGGATATCGTCATTCTGTAATTTTCGTTGCTGTGGAAGAACATTCCCTTTCATCATCGCTTGCGCCGTATCAACACATCGACCCACAACACTACTATAGAGTGTTTCTATAGGTCTGGTTAACATCTCCCCCCATTGCTCCGCTAATATCAATCCTTCGGCGGTGAGAGGTAAGTCATAGCTAACCATATGGCTATGAGCCATCTCCCGTATTGAATGACGAGTCAATAAATGAACATGGTGATTTTCGGGCAACAGCTGAAGACCGGGCTCGAGCATGGGATGTAATACTTTATCTCTAGTCATAGTAATGAACTAGCAAACATAGAAGCTGAACCTTGCACTGCCAATCAAATTTCCCTACCCCACGAGAGACTAATTTTAATGGTACGAACTCACAGAGAAGCTCCATTAACTGTCTCCATTGAATAAAGAGGATCAATGAGTGCTACAATAAAAAAATCATTTTCCATAACTACTGGCAAGTTCCGATTCAAAATATCAATTTCTACCATCCAGGCTTCAAGTTCGAGCCCTGATTTCGGTTTCGCTATCAACACATGACTGACATTCACCTCAGAAAAATATTCAATGCTCTCGCCGAATGTCGCGTTTTTATGGGGCCTAAGCGTTGTTTGCTTTCCGGTATACAGAGTTAAAGCCCTCGGTTTAACAAAAGCAATGACCGAATCCGCCGACAATTCCTCCTTTATATAAGTGAACAGCTCTTGAGTGGACTCATTTGTAATTTGAGGTTCCATATGAGTTCGAATAGAAACAACGAAAAAACCAAAAAAAAATAGAATGGGAGCGGCAACAATAAACTTGACCGGCAGATTAAAGCGCTTCGCTATAAAAACCAATCCACCCCCACAATAGTAAAACATAAACGGAAGTACCGGAATCAGATATCGAGGTGCTTGGCTAAAATCCAGCAACAATACGACAGAAACAGTTGCCAAAATATACCAATCAAAAAGGTGGAGAGACTGGACGCATCGAATGACAAAACTCAGACATTCATTGGCTAATCCACCACCCCTACCATTCTCAACTTTAGTAATTTCACTGATTTTTTTTATCTTTGTCGCCAGCGCTCCTATGACACTCAATAGAATAAATGACACGCTTAATACCTTGGACACAGGTAACATCACACTACGAGGCAAATCATCGAAAACAAACAACCCTGCTAGTGAACGCAGATAAAGGATCCCATTAGGCAAAATGCACTGAATACATAGTTCAGTTTTTTGGTAAATCTCGGGGAATAAAATAGACTGCCCCACATAGCCCATTGAAAAAGAGATCCACATTGGAACAACAATCCAAATTCTTTTGGGAAAAACTGCAAGACCATAAACAAGAACAGAAATCGGTATTACTATCCCAATGGATCGCACGGAATAAGCGAAATATGCAAAAAACCCCGCGACCAACATCAACGAAGCGCTTTTAACTAGATTTCGAACTGGCAAAGCAAGATCAACAAAAAGTAACGCTGCAATACTCAAAGGTATGAATAATAGCTCCGTCGCTATTGCTTGAGTCATATCCACCAAAAAAGGATTAAACAGGAAACAGCCGGAGGCAAACAAAGCCACTTGTTTACTCGTATATCGGCTCAAATAAAAGAAAATAAGGGTTACACCAATGACAATTGATATCAATTGTGCAATTTTGAACACGACAATATTCAATCCGAAAAAACTGTATAAAAGCGCAAATAAAACTGGCAACCCAGGTGTCGACGCGATTGGTGTCGACCAGTAATGGATTTCAGAGTGAATGAACCCCATATCGGCGTATGGCATGCCTTCTGATAAATTAATGGCATGGATAATGTACATTGCAAAATCATCACCCCATCCCGGTTCCGCCGTTAAAAAACAACTCCAGAAGACCACAACAATGATACATGCAATGATATATTTGAAATAACTCGAAGAAACCGCCATTTAATGCCCTCTAAAAATGACGATTTTATTAAAAATAAAAGAGAATAAAATCATCGCCACATCTATCAAAATTCTGGAAACTTTGCCATCGAACTCTAAGTCGATGACGGCATAATTCAACAACAAACTCGAACAAAGAAGATTAAATGCAAACAAGCAAAATGTTAATACACCTTGTGTCAGTGCGTCATTTTGATGGGAGGAAGATTTAAAGGTCCAATTGCGATGCAAAATAAAGCTAGCAACAGCACCGACACATCGGCCCGCAATATTACCGGCAAGAAACTGGGTCTCATCAATGTAGATAATCAGAAGATAAGTGGCCAAATCGATAATATAGACCACGATGCCGGCCAACCCGTATTTCAGGAATTGATTAACAATTTTTTTCGCCTGCAACTCTCTACCTCACCCAAAACTGCTGTAAGCTAGACTTTGGTTCAGATGAAATATCATAAGACAGAAAACTCAACAGAAACTGTACACCTAAAATAACAGGCATTGCAGCGAGAATAACAGTACCTGATGTGGCAGGTACTCCACTCGAAATAGATTTTATCCAACCCTCGATACCCACACTAGTCCCTAACGTCAAAGCGATAACGCCAAATGGTAAGTGTAACGAAGCGATAGAAAAGTCACGCAAATAGTAGGTATAGAGAATTCGCTTTAAAGTTGCACGAATATGCTTAGTCAAAAACTCTCGAAGTATCAAGGAAATCTTCAAACCACTGACCTCTTCCCCATAAAGAGCTTCCATCGGCATATCCTGTACCTTTGCTCTCATATTTCCTAATTGAATCAGCATGTCAGTTTCAAAAAAATACCGATTACTAATGTATTCTTGTGGCAACATACTCAATGCTTTCGCATGTATTGCAGTAAAGCCATTGGTAGGATCAAAAATACTCCAGTAGCCAGATGACAGCTTAGTAATAAAGCTCAATACTGCATTGCCTAGCAATCTCATTCGAGGCATCGACCTGACATTATAAAACGAGTAAAACCGATTGCCCTTAACGTAGTCGGCCTTCTTAAGCGCTATCGGTGCTACTAGCTCTGGAATAAGGCCTCCATCCATCTGCCCATCGCCATCCACCTTAACAAATATCTCACCCCCCAACTTCATTGCCTCGTTATAACCGGCCATCACCGCACCGCCTACTCCAAGGTTTTCCTTGTTATAGATTACGGTAACCCGCTTATCATTTATCGTTTCTTCAATGTATTTGCCACTTTCATCAGGGCAACAATCATCGACGGCAATAATACCTTCCACTTCGGGGCCAATCGATACAATGACACCTTCAATGTGTTGCGTAACCTTGTAGCAAGGAATGATAGCGAAAATTCTCATTCAGATATGTTCCATTTAGCGGTTTGCAGATAAGCTCGTTAGACTGTAGAGTTTAGCACTATCACAGAGTCTATTTTTCACTAGTACGATAAATGATGCTAAATCCATTGATTCACAATATAGGATTTACAACAACTCCCATTGCTTTTGATGGGGAATTAATCATTGTTATCTACCTTCCTTTTCCATCATTTCAACATTAGCGCTGAGCAACACAATACGGCAATAGCTTATACCAGGAAAAATTGAAAAATCAAATAATGAAATCTGAAGGCTTTATTTTACTACTGCTAAATCGCGACTACCGTTACCTAACTTAAGTCTTAATGCCCCACAGCTGTGTTTAAAAAATTAGATCCAACAAGATTAATAGTTCGCGTAAGTACAATGATCAATTAACGTAGCTATACTATAGCGACTATTTAATACTGAACCCCACCCCTGCCGCCACAAAAAGAGGCGAACAGAATTCACTCAGGAGAAAATCATGAAACGTAGAGGATTTATTCAGGTATCTACATTGGGCGCAGCCTCTTCCATTCTTGTGCCAAAAACCGTTTTAGCCTCCAGCACAAGCATGGCGGGGGGTCTGTATTACACAAAGGAATCACCTGGAAGATGGAATAAGAAAGTGGGTGGGCACCTACCCGAAATTTCTGTGGCTAAAGGGAAGTCAGGTACCACTATTGAAGTTAAAACTGCCCATGGCATGACCGGCTATGAGCACTATATTGTGAAGCACATTGCCCTCAATGATAAATATGAATTCATAAACGAGAAAATGTTCGATCCTATGAAGGATAAAGCCGCCATATCTCAATTCTCACTGGGTGATTATACCGGTCGAATTCACGTATTAAGCGTCTGTAATAAGCATGACTCTTGGCTCGCAAGTTCAGAAATATAAAAGCAAAAGACCTCTTTAAACCGGTCCAGCTCAACCAAAATCAGCTGGACCGAAAGCGGCTCGACGAATATCAGGACGACCCTGGCTTTGCATCTGACCCACAACATTTTCCAGAGTATCGTCAAAGAGCTTGGGTGCTGAAATAACCTTAGCACTCCCTCTCGCCAGCTCCATCACTAACTCTGGCTTAGTTAATAACCATGACTTTCGCCGTTTGAAATCATTAAACGTATACTTACCAAATATAGTTGATTTGTGGGTGAGTTGGTAACGCGTCGCCACGCCATCTTCCTCACACTCAATCAAGGCCCCTAACGACATACTCCCCACTTGTAAGAATGTTTCTCTAACAAGGTTCGCCTTCTCTTCTCTGGCCACGATCACCTTATTATCCTTTCTCAATCCTACTTTTCTTCTTGCATTTTTTTCAAAATCAACGGGCTTATTATTATCATCAAAACGATAAACAGCACGTTGATCAGGCTTTTCTCCTTGCTCCCACTCCTCAACTAATTCCTCGATATTTATAGACTCGCCGAAATCTATGTCTTGGGTGGCCAACAAGCAGTGTTTATAAGAATTACTCAAGTCACTATTTGGGGCAAGCTTCCCCTCATCCTTGATATTTTGAACAGTCTGTTTAATCAATTCTATATCAGTAACGTCCATACCTTTTACTTCATTTTCACAATCACGGTTATCACTGACATCACCACTATTAGAGATGGGAGCCTCACCATCAACAATATTTTTGCCATCTATCCCGCGAATAATCTTCAGATGTATATACATCAATTGATCCAAGAGTGAATTACGAACATCATCGTTCAACTCATGCTCATCAAATATCGTGCGCACACCCATCATTATTTCAGGTAAGCATCTGAGTATTTCACGCTTGCCTTCCAAACCGCTATTCACTTGAGTACTACGAATAATTGTCGTATGCAGTTCAGTCGCCTCACCCCATGCGTCTGACTCATCCCCTTTAGCAGTGTAAATTCGTGATAACACAGCACCCCAGACGACTTTAAAGAACTTATGAAAAATCAACTCATTTTCGATTAAGGCATGCTCTCGAACCAAAAATTGTAACGCTGCCCCCTCCTGGTTTTCAACTTGAAAATCAGCACCAGACAAACCATCCTCTATCACCACAGGACTATAACTCGAGTTCTCTATAAAGTTATCTAGTCCGCCCAGCAAGTCCCCATAGATATCATTGTTCGAATCAAAACCTTCTAACAGCTCTTCTACAGATTCCTTTATTTTATCGAAGCCTTTCTCTTCCGAGTCTGTCACTTTTAAGCCAAGCTCACCTAAGCGGTTAATATATTGCCTTACTGGGTGATTCGCAGTTTGAAATAGCCGCGTATCCGATAGCGCCAATCGCATAACCGGGAGTTGAGCTCTGGATATTTGTAGCGACACTTCTGATATTAAGTTATCCGAATTAACAATATCCTCAAACAGATGTGATACCAGATTTACAATATTCTCGCTCACTCGGTCAATAACGGTAAGCATCCCATCTCCAGACAGCTGGGCCAGAGCCTCCTTTATATCCTCTCTCACTGAATCGGAGCGACAGTCCTCTGTCCCTTCTAGTTTTTTGGTAAAAGCCATTTTTTCAAGTAGCTTTGCAACATCATCCTGCTCCAATGTTTCTATCATTGTATCCGGAGTCAGTTGATCAAGATCCAGTTCGGAAATACTCTCTCGGTCCTCTCCATTAAGGCTAGTCGGAACGTCCCAGTTATTGATCAAGCCAGTCACATCAACCGTGGTACTCTTTGTTTCTTCTTCGGTGCTTTCCGCCGAAAAAAACGCCTCTAATGAATTCACTGAATCGTTTTCTAGCAAATCACTTTCAAAGCTAGCCTCCTCCGGTTTTAGCAACGCTTCGCTAACCTGACTTAGTTCCGGCACCAAGCCTCGATATAAATCGACAACACCCTCAAAAAAATACCCCCCCACAAATCGGTAGAGCATTCTGACTATTGGTTTCGATTCGATTACCTCTGTAAACACATCTTGCATTAGCAATGCCAGACTGCCGGGCCTCAGTCTATCGACACTCTTTGCTAAGGTTGAATTAAAGACTTCTGAACCCGCAAACCAACCGCCATCGATGAGCATTTTTTCATAAGACAACCCCAACTCACCAAACCCCTCCTCTAGCTTAAGTTGATAGTCTAACTCTTCATCGGTAACAAGACTGAGATCATCCGTACAGAAGTTAAGAGCTCTGGCCGCCAGCTCTACTGCCGACTGATTTGAGTGCCTATCTGCAGAAGACAGTATTGTTGCAAAAGCACTTGCAACGTTAACTTCATGTTTCCTGACAACCATCAGCGTCTGATTATACGCATTCATATTGACGTAGTTTGCTTCGCTATTTTTCAATTCAGCAATCACGTCAATAGCCGCACCCACAGAAAAATCGAATTTATCCGATATTTGTCGATTGATATCAACTATTAGAGCGTGTGTCGTATCTTCGATCAATTGATTTCCTTCGTCGATTTGTCTGGTACTGATCACCTGCATTTAACCTCACTCATATCCGTTCTAAATTTTCTACGCCATGATGTGGTTGAATCATTTAGATATACAGAATTTACGATTTACGCATAGCGTGCATCACTTCACAGAAATAATTTTATCATGGGATGTAGCGCTGCGAGAAGTAACGAAATGTTATATCTAAAAATTGAAATAACTAACGGTGACATTGGGAGAGGTAAGTAATCGAAAAACAAGAAATGTAACGACACGGTAAATGATTCATTAGATCTGATTTATTTGCATCATAACCAATACACTCCGACGCAAAATACTCACAAGACATTAACAAGACATAAAGAAAAACAAATCAGCAGCATCCTTACTATGAGAAAACCTTAGGGCGGAATAGTGAAGCGAACAGGCTCAAAGGGAGATTTTTAATGAATCTATATAACTAAAAGTTTTAAAGATTATTTGCAGATAATATTACATCCGACAAACCGCTTATTTTATATCGATTTACCCACTTTGACAGAATCGTCTCTATAGTTATGGCAAGCAATAAACCGTACACCCTCTTCCGCTATTTCGGCTAATAACGGCCGCTTTATTTTGCAATCGTTGGACACTTTGTCGCAACGGAATGCAAACAAACAACCCGATTCATTCTCAGATTGTTTCACAATGCTCGAATCAACAGAAGAAGACTTAGTATCGAAAAGTTTATCCGACCTAATAGTGCTATCTCCTTTCGCACTCGATTCAATCCCTAAGCTAGCCTCCATGAGACGCTGCGTATAAGGATGCTTGGGATCACTATAGATTTGATCTGCAGGGCCTAACTCTACAATACTTCCTCTATACATTACGGCAATTCGATCCGAAATATACCGGACCATCGTTAGGTCATGAGCGATAAAGAGTAGACTTAGTCCCAAGCTACGTTTTAAAGAAATGAGCATATTAACTATTTGAGCTTGTATGGAAAGATCTAATGCCGACACAGGCTCATCGCAAACCACTAATTTAGGATTACTAATTAGCGCCCTTGCGATAGCAATTCGTTGACGCTGACCGCCAGAAAATTCGTGAGGATAACGCGTCAGATGCTCAGGCAAAAGGCCCACTTTCTGAATCCAACTGGAAACATCCTGCTCGACACTTTGTTTTCCACCAATGTTATCCCCGTTGTTACCCCCGTTGTGATTGCCTTTGTCCACATGCGCTTTCAGTCTTAATGGTTCACACAATATATCATTCACCGTCATACGAGGATTGAGACTCGAAAAGGGGTTTTGGAATATCATTTGCATCCGTTCGGCTTGCAGCACAAATTCTTGATCCGAACGTTTAGAGGATAAATTTTCTGCCTGATAACGTATCTCCCCTGCCGTTCTCTCCAGCAAGCCCATGATTAGATTTCCCAGAGTTGATTTCCCCGATCCGCTCTCACCCACTAAACCTAGCGTTTCATTTTCCCGAATAATTAACGACACATCATCCACTGCATCAAGGTATTGTCCTTTTTTTAACTCAAATCGTTTAGAAAGGTTTTTTACCTCCAGCAATATGGGCGCCTCAGTCTTGGATCCTTCAATCATGGGGAACATCCAACACCAGAGGATTGGCTGGAGCCGCATCGTGATGTAACCAACAGGCTGACGTATGCTGGTCCCTTACCGAAAACAGAGGCGGAATTCGCTCAACGCACACTTTCATTCCATAGCGGCAACGTGGCGCAAAAGAACAAGACGAATAGAGCTTGGACAGGTCAGGCGGCGTCCCTGCAATCGCGGTTAAAGGCTCAGCTTTCTTCAAGTTAGGCATCGCCTCTTTAAGCCCCTGCATATAGGGATGTCCAGGAGAGGCTAAGATCCTATCACTTAAACCTCTCTCCACCACTCGACCACCATACATAACCGCAACTTGATCCGCCATTTTAGCAACGACACCCAAATCATGAGTAATTATCATTAACGCCATGCTTTGTTCGCGCTGAATTTCAGCCAACAAAGATAAAATTTGATTTTGTACTGTGGTATCCAAAGCGGTAGTGGGCTCATCAGCAATTAATAGTTTCGGCTCACTCGCTAGACTCATTGCGATCATCACACGCTGTAGCATGCCGCCAGAAAACTCGAATGGGTATTGCTTTATTCTGAGTTTGGCATCCGCGATTCTCACTTTATCTAATAGCTCAATTGCGATTTTTTGCCCTTCACTCTTCGACAATCCTTTATGGACCACTAGCGGTTCCGCTATTTGTTCACCAATTGTTAAAGTCGGATTTAAGCCATTCATGGGATCTTGAAAAATCATCGCGATTTGCTTACCGGCCCACTCCTTTTTCTGAAGTTTAGTGTCGTCATTCGCGTAAACCGTCTGACCACCGAAACGAATAGAGCCCTTCGTTATACGCCCTCCTACCACAGGAATAAGCCCCATTATCGCTTGAGCAGTTACCGATTTTCCACAACCGGACTCTCCAACAATTGCCAAGGTTTTTCCTGCTTCCACCGTCAGAGAAACACCTTGCAAGGCATGAATCGTTCCGTTTAATACAGAAAAATCCACGTATAAATCGCTGATTTCAAGCATTGACTGATACAAAAGAGGTCGATCTTGTATTTCGTTTTTCAATATAATTCCATTAAAACTTAAGACTTCACATCCATGGCTTCGCGTAATCCATCACCTAATAAATTAAAACACAATACCGCTATGCAAATCACGGAGGCAGGAAAGATAAGTTCATGAGGCGTTGACAACATATGCTGTAAGCCATCATTACACATAGATCCCCACGATGGATTCGGCGGAACAACTCCAAATCCAATAAACGACAAGAATGCTTCCGTAAAAATCGTAGCGGGTATCGCAAAAGTTAAGGACACGATAATAAGCGGTAACACATTCGGCAGCACATGACGGTAAACTAAATAAAATGGCTTGGCTCCCATTAACCTCGCCGCTTGAATATAGGCCTCCTCTTTAATGACAAATGTTTGGCCTCGCACGATGCGGGCTACACTTGGCCAACCCAGCATAATCAACGCAATAATCATCGGTAAAATACCACTTTCACCTGGGCCAATACCGAACGCAACTTTAAGTAAAATCATGAATAACAAAAAGGGTAACGCAATAACAAAATCGGCAAATCGCATCATCACCTCATCCGTCCGCCCCCCTCTATAGCCCGACACTCCCCCGTAAACCACACCCATTGCTATGTAAATTAGCGGAGCAAGAATGCCTATCAATAAAGAAGTACGCGCTCCATGCATAAGTCGCGATAAAATATCCCTGCCCAATCCATCCGTACCAAAAGGATGGAGCGGCAACTTAACTGTTTGAGCGCCGTTGACTTCTTCGCTTTCCAAATTCAAAAAAAGCGCATCGGCTTTGGTAACCCCTTGAATTACACTGACACGAATGGTGGAATAGACGGCAATAGGCATATCCGTATCTGAGTCTTCACGATTCATGACTTGCTCAATAGCAACCACAGAATAATAGTAATCACGCTCTGACAATTTTAGGCGATCCTCATAGCCTACAGCCTCCCCATCAATAAGAATGATCTCGGCCAAAGGTATGCCCAGTGTAGCGATATCCAACGGTACAAATTCGTTACGATAAATATGATATTCCGAAATCCCTTTGATCGGCCGCCATGTCAAACGTACATACTCTGTATTCCCTTTCCCGATGACCTTCAATACCAATGGGCCGTCCTCCTCCCCTTGCTCCATCTCAGTTATTGGAACACCCTGCCAAATTCCGAAATCATCAACCACCAACGCTGAACGACCCCAGGACGGTGGCTGTGAAATTTGTTCTAAATCTTGAATAGCAGGATCAACCGTCCAAATGAAAGGCCCGACCAGTGTAATGAAAACTAAACAGGTAATAATGCAAAGAGAACTCACGGCTTTCGGGTTGCGTAGTAACTTTTGCCACGTAGCCTGCCAATAGGTAATCGAAGGCTGCTCAAACTTATCCACCGACATTTCAATTGTCATCGGCTCAAACAGTTCAGGTGATAGTGTTTCAGAGACTGACAGGGACTCTGTCATAAATTGATCCTACCAATTATTATTCTACGTATCATTGTCCAACTCTAATCCGTGGATCGATAAAGCCATAAACAATATCAACAAGCACAACCATGATCACCAAGAATGCCCCGTAAAAAACAGTCGTCCCCATTATCACGGTATAATCTAATTGTTGAACCGCTTGAACATAATACCGCCCTAGTCCCGGTATAGAAAAAACCAATTCCACCACAAAGCCACCCGTCGTAATCGCTGCGATGGTAGGTCCAATAACCGTTATTACCGGTAATATCGCGTTTTTAAGCTGGTGTTTATATAAAATTCGAAATCGACTTAATCCTTTTGCATGAGCCGTCAACGTATATCCTCGACCCTCCTCTTCCAATAACGACGACCTCATCAGTCGCGTAAGATAGGCAAGCGTTCCCAAACCGAGCACCCAAGCCGGTAGCACAATATGCTGCCAACTCCCCCAACCCGCTACGGGTAAAAAAGTGTTTCCTAGCCATTCATTTAAATTAAGAACACCCAGTTGACTCAAAGCGGCAAAGACAAAATTGGGTATCGATACGGTGAGAATCACAATCACCATTATAATATGGTCGGGCATCCTATCTTTATAGACCGCTGTAATAGCACCAAACACCACGCCTCCACTCACCGCAATTAGAAGAGCAATCACTCCCAACAAAGCCGAGACGGGAAAATGATCTCGAATAATATCATTCACTTTTCGATTACGCTGTGTATAGGAGTATCCAAAATCACCTTGCAGCATATTACCCAAAAACAACCCGTATTGATGCCATAAAGGTTTATCGAGCCCGTAACTTTCTTCTAGGTTTTTACGTATCTCTGGATCTACGGCTTTATCATTTAATAGTGGATCGCCCGGCACACTATGCATTGCCCAAAATGTTGCCGTTGCAATAAACCAAACCGTAATCGCACCGGAAGCTAAACGTTTCAATAGATATTTAAACATGGATTCCACTACTCAACGTAAGCGTAATAATAAGAAGGGTCACCCCCGAAAATTCGCCTAACCACCCCCGTCAAATGGGCGTTTTGCACATACACATAACCACGTTCATATTGCGGAATCAGCACCGCGTTCTCAATCAAGATATGTTGTAACTTACCAAAAGCGGACATCCTCACATCCACATCACTCGATCCTTGCGCGACCTTTACCCACTGATCGTATTCCTCAGAGCTATAGCGCCCGCGATTATTTTCATTCCAAGAGGCGAACAAGTCTGCAAATGTCATTGGATCGTTATAATCCGGCCCCCACCCTGCGGCCACCAAATCAAAATCACCGGAGGTCATTTTTGCCAAACGTTGCTTGAATATCTGTTTATCCAACTTTAATTCAAGCCCTAAATATCGACTCAGTACTTGTTGAAAATATTCTGCCTGCACGGACGCACCTGGACTATCGCCAGAAAGCAAAGTCAAAGAAGGAAATTTTTTCAACTGCAGTTCTTTCTTAGCCAACGCCAGGTATTCTTTCCCTTTTGCAATATTAAAATGCACCTTTTGAGCAGGATACTCCTGTCGAAAAGAGTGACTCTTACCTTGCAGCCATTGCGGAAACAAGCTTTCCCCCGGTTTATTCCCAGGTACGCCAATCACCTTATTGACTAACTCGTTGGCATTAAAAACAGATTGAATAGCCTTGCGTAAGTTTTTATTTCGAGTCAATCGGTTCGCTCGATGATTAAACTCCAAATAGAATACTGCCCCGTCGTTGAATTTTTTAATCGGTAGTCGATGCTCCAGAGCATTGGAAATCGTCGCCACATCCAATCCCGCCATCGCTATTTTATTATCTTTGAATAAATTAAACGTAGTACTGGTGTCAGTGGTTATGAAGGGAACTTCAATACGATTTAATCGAACATGTTCTCGATCCCAATAGAACTGATTTTTCACTAATGCTAACTCAGCTCCATGTACCCATTTATCGAGAATGAAAGGCCCGTTAAACAACAGCTTTCCTGCGTCTGCCGCGTACTGATTCGAATGCGTCTGGTGAAAATCCTCCCGCATGGGATAATAAGTGACAAATGCCATTAAACTTAAAAAATAAGCGCACGGTCTTTCCAGTTTAACCCGCAAAACAAAATCACTGTCAGCAACAATGCCAAGTTCTTCCGCCAACATTCCCCGTTGATTAATGGCTTCCGCATTTTTTATGGGATATAGAATAAAGGCATACTGTGACGCCGTTTTCGGATCAACCACGGTGCGCCACGCATAAACAAAATCATGCGCAGTCACTGCCCGACCGTCACTCCACAGTGCATCTTTGCGCAGCCAAAAAACGGCTTCTTCGTTATTAAGTGTCCACCTTTCTGCAACCCCTCCCAGCAATTGGCCATCCTTCCCGAAACGTAGCAAGCCTTGCATCACGTGATCCAGTATAAAAATACTGCTCTGATCCGTTGATGTCATACTATTCAGATCAGGTGGTTCCGCCCCAATAGCGATGGAAATAGATTGGTTGTTAGCATCTACCGCTTGGGCCAGACATATAGCTGAGGCGGGGAAAAGCAATATCAGAAATAAAAGTTGGTATAAAGAAGGCAAGAGAGCTCAGACCCTTTTAGTGCATTAATTATCAATAGCTATTCTAGCTGAAGAAACCGATGCTAGCTGAAGAAATAAAAGGGATGGAAAAGAAATAGAGGGAATGTGGAAAATTAAAGGGTGGAAGAAGATTGAGTTGAATGCAATCAAAGCACAAACAAAAAAATAGGCGCTCAAAGAGCCCACGATGTATGAAGGGGAGCAATAAGGAAAGAATAAATTTAGTTGAGACTCTCCCTGTAGACCATCGTTTACTAGCAAAATAGAAATAATGTGCCTAGCGCTAAAACAAAGAGTACGGATGCTGCTACATTTCTAGTCGTGGTATCGTCCATAAATTTGGCCTCAGTAGAAAGCGTTTTATTCGCATTTAAACAATGATAAGACGGATATACATTAGAACTTGCCGTCAAATCTTGTTGGTATCTATTCTCCTCTTTGCTGGTGCAAATACCCGGCACTAAGGCTGGCAAATTATGAGACTTTGTGACAATTGCTTTTGGCTCACTGGACTAGCGTAAGAATCGGCTAGATTAGGCAGATTGAAAGAAGCAGTGTTACACTTCTGGACCTTAATCAATCTTATTGAATACCCATGCGATAAAAAGTTAACTCGACCCGAACAAGGAGTGGTAAATGGGAGATCTATCGAATATTTCTCTGTTTCAGGGCTTGCCCGCTGAGGCGCTTGACGCACTGGAACAAACAGCATCAACTCGCCAATACCCTAAAAACACCATCATCATAAATGAAGGCGATACCTCCACTTCTCTCTATCTCTTGATTGCCGGTAAGGTGAAAGTTTTCCTAAGTGATGAAGAGGGTCGCGAATTTGTACTCAATTCACTGAGCCCGGGAGACTATTTCGGAGAATATGCACTACTCGATGATGAACAACGAACTGCATCCGTGATGACAACAGATACAAGTTCGTTCTTGATAATTCACAAAGAAGATTTCCAGCGTTTACGTAACGACTACGCGGATATGAGTGAGATCCTCATCAACAATTTAGTCGGTAGAATACGTCAGCTAACTGACAACGTAAAAACCTTAGCACTAAAGGACGTTTACGGCCGTATTCGCAAACTACTGGGTGATCTTTCCGAAAAATCTGGTAGCGACAAAATTGAAGAAAAACTCACTCAACAAGAGATTGCGAATCGAGTGGGTTCCTCTAGAGAAATGGTCGCACGCATTCTTAAAGACTTATCCGTTGGTGGATATATCGTCAGCGAGAAAAAACAAATTACTCTTCTGAAGTCACTTCCTGAAAATTATTAAATCATCTGATTTAAGCGCTGAATCTAAATAGTCTAAGGCTAAGCTTATCGTAGCCCTTAGACTATTTAGATTCTTGATACCTTCGAATTCACCCCCAAAACCTCCTCGCTTACGCCTATCTAAAACAACGATATATAAGAATGTAGTCATTACAGCCTCGTCGATAGCTTTTTATCAAACTTGCATAATCTCCTGAATTTGCTATTAAATAGTGTTACAGAAAAGAATTACGCTGTTTAGGCGATGACAATAAGGTGAGAGAATGTTCAATAACACCCCTTTTTATACGACTACTTTAATAGGTATCACAATGATGCTAATAGGCTGTGATAGCGCCTTATCTGGCATGTCAGATTCTGACCTAAGAGATAAACATTGGTCGTGCCAAAGCCATTCCAACCCCTCTCCAGGCAAAGCGCTATCTTGCGGCAATTTCGCCGAGGAGTGCCTTAGAAGAAAAAAGAAGAAAGGCCACACTATCTGCTAGTAGCATCTCAATTAGACAAACTCCGTTAGTCTCTATAGGATTCGCCCTCAGAACGCCCGTAGCTAAAAGATAATGGACAATTCAATGAATATCCCGGTTAATCAGGACATCGATAATCCTAGCGAAAAAGAAAACAAACCGACTCTCACGTACATCATTGATGACAGATTATATATAAATCTTTGTAATCGCTGCACTCTTGTATGCCAATTCTGTCCTAAAACTCACGATGACTGGCAACTTCACGAGTATAATTTAGCACTACCTAAATCACCGTCAGTAGATTCAATCCTCGATTCCATTGGGGATCCTAAACAATACAGTGAAATTATATTTTGCGGATATGGAGAACCCACTCTTCGTCTGAAAGCGCTTATTCAAATCGCAAAAGCCTTAAAAGAAATGCAGGTAAGTGACTCTAGCGGCCCCACACCATTGCGGATCAATTCTGACGGTCTGGCAAACCTAGTTTATAAACGTAATGTTTTACCTGAGCTGGCTGGCTTAATTGATTCCTGGTCAATATCACTTAGCGCCCACAACGAAGAGGTTTACATTAAGCACTGTCAACCAACACTCAACGATGCCTATAGTCACGTAAAGCAATTCATTCAACTGGCTTCGAAAAACTTCAAAGTGACCGCCACAGCAATCAATGGCTTGGAAGGTGTCGATATCGAAAGCTGTAAAACAATAACGGAATCCTTGGGGGCTGAATTTCGAGAACGGTTTATCGATAAGCTAGGATAAAACGTCACTCACACTACGCTATTTCAGTCTTCGTTGTCTGGTTCAAAAAACAGCCATAGCACCTGTGGAAATGCCATTTTAAACGCTTTTTCTGTTTGGTTGATCTCAGCCAGCAGTTTTTGTACATCACTCGTTTCGCTCATTTTCGCTTTGACCGCTACCATCACATCATTACCCATTTGCAGAGTCAGTAAATTAAAAATATGGTCTACTTCTGGGCGTTGATTTATAAAATTGAGCATTTTCTCTTTTTCTCGCGGTTCGACACCTTGCCCTATTAGAAGTGCTTTTACCTCCACTCCCACGAAAAAAGCGACTATCACCAGTAAAACACCGATCCCAATACTGCCAACTGCGTCGAAGGTGGGGTCACCAGTCAACCACGAAAGGGAAATGGCAATAAGAGCAAAGGTCAATCCTATTAAGGCAGCTAAATCCTCTCCAAAAATGACGACTAACTCGCTCTTTCGACTATCTCGGAACCAGCGCCACAATGACTGATCGCCTCGATCCTTATTAATTTCCCTAAGGCACCCAGACAAAGACGCCCCCTCTGCGAATATCCCAAACAACAAAACTGCGATCGCGACAAGTGGATATTTTAGTGCTTCCGGCTCATGTAGCTTGTGTACTCCTTCATAGATAGAGAACAACCCGCCCATACTAAATAATATGAGCGCTACGATAAATGACCAAAAATAAATACTCTTGCCAAACCCCAAAGGATAGTCTGGTGTCGGTGGGTGTTTAGCTTGCTTTAAGCCAATAAGTAATAAAACCTGATTGCCACAATCGGCAAATGAATGGACCGCTTCCGCCATCATCGCTCCAGATGACGTAACAAAGGCTGCTCCTAGCTTTGCTATTGCAATGGTAAAGTTTGCAATTAGTGCATACATGATCGATTTCACTGAATCGGAGCCACTGGACATGATCTCTCCCAAGGTATGAGTCATTAAACGGATTAGGCGATAAAGGTACTAGCCAATAGTTTTTATTATACACTGGCCAACAGACTAGGATGTGTATGATGGGATCTTTGACTCTTAGGTGCAAGCAACTCTTATGACAGAGGCGAATCCCAAGAAAAATAACTCTGCCGAAAATAAGCGAAAGTGATTAGGGCAAAAAAAGACAAAAAATACCACCCTGCAAAGCTCCACCATTTCGCAATTTAATAAAGCCTTTTCTATCCTTATTTATGTGCAAAGCGGCAATTTGCCCCGCAAAGAATAAACCAAGGCCTGTACTACCTGTCGAAAAATCCACAGTCTTTATGCAGTCCCCCGAAGTGGACAGCATAGACTCAGGGAACCCACCACCATCGTCGGCTAGTGTTATTTCGAGATAGCCATCTTTCTCTTTGGCTAAAATACAAATTTTCTTTCGAGAGTAACGTATAGCGTTGATGAGTACGTTATTGACAATCCCCGAGATCATCTCAGCGTCAAAATACCAAACAAGCTCCTCGTCACACTCTAGGGTCACCTCTAGACCTCTTTTTTCCGCCAGTATTTTGTTATAAACAATCTGCTCTTCAAGCACCTCCGCAACAATGTGTTCGTCTAACGTAATCGGAAGCGTATTTTTTTTCAGCCTATAGAAGGAGAGCAAATGTATCAGATCATTATTTACACGAGATGCTTCATACTGCACTGTTGACATCAACTGATTTTGACCCTCTGATGGATCGGGGATCTGTTCAATTAGTTCATCAAGAGAGCTCATTAACATACCAATGGAATTCTTCATATCATGAACAGACGAGGCTAAAACACTGGAGAAATCGAGCTCACTAGCCTCTCCTTGCAAATGTCCTTTCTCTTGAGACACTTCACTCTCCCTTTGTTTAACCTAAAGAACTCGCAATTTTGGAGATTTCCTGATAACGCTTATAGCGTTTGTTTTCTTCTTCAAGAGACTCTAAATGCTTTAAACAAACCATGCATTTTTCAAAATCGGAAGCCGTTTTACCATCTCGCTGCATTCGCTTAATTAGCGCCTGAGCTAGATTCAGGTTAATAGCAGCACTAGTAGGTGATTGCTCAGAAGCTAATAGAAAACAATCGATCGCTTTATCTGTTTCTTTACTTTGGTATAACTCAACCCCTTTCTGATTATGCTCGTTAAGCTCGGCTTGCCTCTCCATAATTTCAGGATCATTTACCAATGCTTCAATATCAGCCTTCAACTCATCATCGGCGTCGCTGTGGGAAACTTCATTTAATAGTGACGCGGCTTCATCCAAATCGTCCAAGGATCGATATGCTTGCGCCATATTCACTATTACCGATTGCTCCAGGTCACCAACAAACTTCTCTTTTAGCTCTTTCGCTTCCTTAAGTTGTTTTTCAGCCGCACTCTCTCTTTCTAACGAAACAAATACCCTTGCCGCAATTAACCGTGTTTCCATTTGCACTTTTTCATCTCGTCTGTATTTTTTTTCGGTAGCTTCCAAAGTTTCCAATGCTTCCTTACCTGCTTTTTTTCCGGCTAAAGTGCTATCCGTTGCCGCTTTTTCCATAAGCGATTTGGCCAAATTTAGCTCGTTTTCTGAACTTCGATACACGGAGTGCTCGCCCAATCGAACTGATTTTCGGAATGCCTTGGTTGCAGTATCAAGATCATTATTTTTCTTGGCCAATTCGCCTAACTTGATTTGTCGCTTAATCGCTTTTGGTGATTTCTTTATTGCTAACTCTAGTGTTTTTTGTGCCTCAGTCGGTTCGCCTTTCATTTCATAGCAACGACTCAACCAATCGAAGGCCACTAGGTTCATCTCATTCTCTTTCACAAGACCTTTAAATAGCTTTACCGCTCCATCATAATCTTCAAGCGAAAACAATGATTTAGCTTTTCCTAATACTGCCCAATCAACCTTTCGCCCTTCCAATAACATATCGTATAAATCGCGAGAGGCTGTAAAATTGTTCGTTTGGTAAAGTAAGTGTGCTTTTGTTTTAATGCAAAAACCCATGTACTTGGATTTATCAGCAATATTCTCATCACAATATTTGATTGCTTCCTCATAATCTTCTTCATCGATGGCATTATTAACATCCCAAATAGCCTCTTTAAGATTAAACATTCGATCCAATCGAGTTTTAAGAACCGCTTTTGTCAGTGGCTTCGTGAGATAACAATCTGGCTGATATTCTAATGCGCCCAAAACCATCCCTTGGGTATTTTCAGCCGTCACCATAATAAATACCGAGGTATGCTTTACTATTTTGAAATGACGTAGCTCTTCTAATATTTGTTGCCCGTCTTTTCCATCTCCGAGGTTATAATCACAAATATAAATATCAAATGCCCGCTTTTTAGCTTTGGCAACGCCATCGTCAGCAGTCCCCGCAGTCTGGATATCTTTCATTCCGTAGTATTCAAGCATCTTCCGTACGCCTGAACGAAACTCACCAAAATCATCGATGATCAGAGCTGACTTATCTCTATAAATTATCGCCATAAGCTGACTATTCTATAGGTCCTTTACCCAAATTCCGGTTTACACCGTCGCAACAACAATCAAACGCCTATGAATTAGTATAGATATAATTGAGAGCTTTTCCGGCAGACTATCCATCCATTTACAGATGTTGATGGGCAGCTCACCTGCTGTCACGATGACCTTAGATGGCATTTTGACTCTGCAAGAGTTTCTAACGAAAAGATGAAAATGACTGGAGCGAAGGAACCTAAATGTAGCTGATGAAGTAGCAGCAGAAAAAAGAAGATTAAAAAAATTAGAAACGCAGAAAGCGTAAAGATAGAAAAATAACCGTGCGAGTATTTTTTCGACAAATTTTAACAGACATCGCCTAAAGTTCGCCATCCTACTTGAATAGGCACATACGACCAACACGGTTTATATCAATAATACCAGACTTACCACATTTTATTGAGCATCCGGTAACGGCGCCACCTCAGGATCTGAAGCATGAGCTTGCCCATTACAACTCTCTCCCTCACAAGGTACAACCTCGACTACTGGTACTCTATCAACTGCCACTTCTTCTGGATCATCAATGGCATTAATTGTTAATACCCCACCACCTACAGTGATGAGAGTTAATATTCCAAAAAACACAAATGCCTGCATAATCAGTCTCCATCGCCAAACAAGAGGTTAAAGTCAATTGCGCCTTAGGCACAGGTTATAATAATACTTCGATCGAAACAGAACATGTAGTCGCCGGTTCGAACTTTACTACCCTGCAATGGAAGTCCTGCCTATGATGGCAGTACGACAATAGCCATGGCACACGGAGCCTAGTCTACATCATGTTCCTAATGTTAGATATACAACTGCCCTTATATAATACATGGCCATATGGCCCAACACTGACATTCTTCTCTCTTAAGAAATGCACCGATTACTCCGCTCATAGAATAAAAGCTCAAGATTAACGAAAGCATCAACAGTCAAACAAGGGCGTTGCTAAATATCTAATCAGTGCTTGACGGAACACGATATAAATCTGGACAATGGCCAATAAAATCAGCGGATGAAAAACAAAATCACTATTCGCTGTGATCCAAACAGTTTCTAGTTATCGATTGCAAATTGAGTAAACGAGAAGGTACTTCCATTCATGCGAAAACCATTATTTTCTACCTCTATTTTTCTATCCATAATTCTCTCCTTCTCCCTCTTTATAACGAATATGGCCTACGCTAACTCCTTAGACAAAGTCTTAATAGAAGGCGCTAAAGGTAGCGACACAGCGCGCCAATCTCAAAAAAAAATAGATAAACTTAGCAGTGATACAGCCATTCTTCTTCAAAAGTACCAAAGCGCTAATGCAGAAATTGATTATCTCATCCCACACAACAAACAAATTGAAGGTCAAATTTCTGGACAAGAAATTTCTCTCAAAGATCTAAGGAATGCAATCAATGAAGTCCAAGCCATTGAGCGTCAGCTAGGACCACTGCTGATAAAGATGGTTGACCGACTCACTAATTTCATTGAGATAGATAAGCCTTTTTTATTAGAGGAACGACGGCAACGAATCACTTATCTACGTAAATCACTAAACAGTCACGATCTATCCATCTCAGATAAATTTCGTCAGGTCATGGATGCTTATGAAATTGAAATGGAATATGGCAATACGCTCGATACGTATAACGACACCGTTAATATTGGAGGGCAAGATCTGGAAGTCAATATTCTCAAGGTAGGCAGAATTGCTATCGTTTTTCAAACTGCCGATGAACTCACTTCGGGCTATTGGAACGAAGACTTAAAACAATGGGAACTACTACCTGGCAGTTACCGACGCTCAATTCGGCAAGGAATCCGACTTACTCGAAATCAAGCAACCACGGAACTTCTTCTAACCCCCATAATGCTGGACTCCATGACTCAAAATGGGAGAGGAGAGAAGTGATGAAACCCTTCCGCACACCACTGTATTTTATATTAATGCCCTTGTTATTCTCATTCAGCATCTATAGTAGCTACGCCAGCAGCGCAACTTCGGCAAAACAGGAACCGGCACACCTTAACCCTAAAACAGCCAAAAACATGAATGAATTACTACGCATGATTGTGAGTGAACAGCGCAATGAAAAAAGAGAACACTCTCAGCGAGAGCAACAGTTTTTAAATTCAAAAAGCAAACAAAGACAGCTATTAGTCAAAGCAGAGAAGAAGCGTCACGCCTTAAAGAGTAAAAGCACTAATCTTGAAAGCACTTTCAAACACAATAAAGATTCAATTACACAACTAGAAAACAATCTTAAAGAACGTCTTGGCCCTCTTCACGGTGTATTTTCGCATCTACAAGCTTTTGCTATCCAAAGCCAATTAAATCTAGATCAATCAATCATCAGCGCTCAATACCGTGACAGGACACGTGGATTAGATTCACTAATTAACACTCTAGATGACAATTCAAAATTACCCAAAATCACCGATATCAGCGCGCTCTGGCAATTATTACAACAAGAGATGATTGAATCCGGTAAAACACGTCAATTCCAGGCAGATGTCATTGACCTTGATGGCAAACGGGAAATTCAGACAGTGACGCGAATCGGTACCTTTAATTTAATCGCTAACGGTGAGTATCTAAAGTACCAAGGAATTGACTCCGATCTGGCCCGTTTAAACCGGCAACCCGATACCAAATACTTAGAAGCAGCGAGTTTGCTAAATACGGATACACAAACCGGAGGTACATCCAGTCCAAGAGAGGCGTTTGCATTTGGTATCGATCCCACTGGACCAAAGGGAGGGAGCTTTTTATCCGCTCTCATTAGTACACCTAGCCTGTCGGAAAGAATCGAACAAGGTGGAACCATTGGCTTTATCATAATTGCCCTTGGCGCTTTTGCCTTAGGTATTGCTTTGGAGCGCTTTGTTGTACTTCAGCTCATTAGTCAGAAAATCAATATTCAAGTCGCTAGCAAGACGATCTTCAAAAACAACCCGCTAGGCCGAATACTAAGGATTTACGAACAAAACCATTCACTGGGCAAATCGGACTTAGAGTTGAAGTTGAGTGAAGCCATCCTCAAAGAACTTCCCCCGATTGAAAGGTCCATTAATTTTCTTAAAATTATCGCAATGATTGCACCATTGATGGGTTTACTGGGTACAGTAACCGGTATGATTATCACCTTTCAGGCTATCACTCTATACGGTGGTAACGATCCGAAAACCATGGCGGGAGGCATCTCTTCGGCCTTGATTACAACAGTATTGGGCTTATGTGTAGCGATACCCACTGTATTCTTACATGCCATTATTAGTGACAAGAGCGGTGGCATTATTCATGTGCTGGAAGAGCAGTCGGCAGGTATCGTTGCTGAACATTCTGAATCATTTGAATTGAGCAATAGTCAGCAGAGCTCATCCAATGTGGGATAACTTAAGCTACACGTTCTTACAAAGTTTCGCACCCATCATTCAAATCTTTGGACAGGGGGGCCCCGTATTAGTGCTTATTGCTGGCGTTGGTACGGTTCTCTGGTGGTATATTTTTGAGCGCATATGGTATTTTCGGCAAGACTATCCACTCGAAAGCACGGCGTCCGTTAATCAGTGGCTGGCCAGAGAAGAAACCAACTCTTGGAATGCGAGACAAATTCGCGAAGGTATGATTTCTAGAAATAATGAGAACCTATATCATACCACCGTAATTATACGTGCCATAATTCTGCTTTGCCCGCTACTCGGATTACTCGGTACCGTCACCGGAATGATTGATGTGTTTGAAGTCATGGCAGTCAGCGACGGCATCGATGCTAAATCTATGACTTCGATTGTTTCTCGCGCGATCATCCCAACTATGGGAGGTATGATAGCGGCCATAATCGGCATCTTCGGAAATATGTATGTACAACGGCAAATCGATATTTTGTCAGCCATTTTCGAGGGTGCCTTAATTACAAAAGACAATGTGAAAACAAATTAATGCCTCACATTCCCTGTAGCATGACAAACATACTGTACACATGAAAAAATTTATTTCTAGAACCAGAAAATCAGAAGACGCCATCGTCGACATGACACCGATGTTAGACGTGGTATTTATCATGCTTATCTTTTTTGTCGTAACGGCCAGTTTTATTAAGGAGCCCGGGGTTGACATATCGCCGCCTGGAGCCAAAACAGGAACCAGCCAAGAAAAAAAGAGCCTTCGCATTGCTATCGCAAAAAATGGCGAAATATGGTTTAACGGTAAACGAGTCGATATCAGAAAAGTCCGCTCGGTACTAACGAGAATGAAAGTAGAAAGCCCAAATGCGGGCCTCATCATTTTAGTCGACAAAAAAGCCACCACTGATACCCTAATTGCCGTTATGGATTCGTCTCGACAAGCCGGGATCGTTGATATAGCGGTGGCGACTAAGCAACAGTGATACTAGACAAGAAGCGATGAAACTAAACAATCTATGGGTGCGGCATTTTTTCACCGCTAATCTCGCTGTTGGTGTAACAATACTGATATTGCTAATTATGCAGGGTCTCATTGCCATGGAAAGTCCCGCTAAGCTTTCACAGGTACTTGAACCCAGTACGCTAATCCCCTTTCCCACTCAAATTATCAGCGAGCCGACAACCACAACAGAAGAATATAGCAACCCTCCGCCTTCTCCCGTATCGGCCCCCGACACAAGCATTCCCACTATGGGTTTTTCTGCAGTGACGCCCCAAATGTTTGCCGTAGGAGAGCCCTCCACATCTACTGAATTTGCGATTAAAATGGCAATCAATTACGGCGGCGGTTACAGTCAATATTTACCGCAAATACAGGTGCAACCTATCTATCCTCCTACTGCTCTCAGAAAAGGAATAAAAGGATACGTAGTCGTTGAGTTAACGGTAAGTAAAAGTGGCAGAGTGAAGCATCCCATTATCAGATCTTCTGTTCCTAGAGGCGTTTTTGATCGCGCTGTACTTCAGGCGGTAAGAAAATATCGATTCAAGCCAAGGCTCATTAATGATGAACCCACTGAAGTCTCTGGCGTAACGTATAAGATAAATTTCGATTTCAATTAAGACGCAGTATTTATTGATAACACACGATTTAATTTAGACTTACTATGAGAGGCTGCAATAACACCACATTCATGAATAGCAACAGGATAAATAATTTCACTAACGTATTATATTGGAGAACTCCACTTTCCAATATAACGTTATTTATTGATAACAGTTGGGTTGGAAATTTGTCGATAGCACGGAGATCCGTTCTATTATCCCTGCTCCTGTGTGTGCTGTCTCTATTCTCTTCCAATCTTTGTTTTGCTGACACCGCATCCCTTGCGGTCAGAGATACGATTTTCAAATCCATAGGGGCTGCACAAACTCATATCGTGGAGCAGCGTTTTGAGAAAGCGCAACAAACATTACAGAGTACCTTACAAACCACCACGAACTCACAAGAAAAAGCATTAGTCCTCAATGCACTCGGATACTGTCAATTTATCCAAAATAATTTCAGTAAAGCAATCGAGTTTTACCAAAAAGCGCTGAAACAAAAAACTATCAGTAAAGGACTCCAGTACGAATTACTGGTTGCGGAAGGTCAGCTTTACTTTTCCATTGAATCCTACTCACAGTCCATTCTCTCTTTAGAAGAAGCGATCAGCCTCCCCGCTAAAGCGAATTACAAACTGCACCTAACCCTTGCTCAAAGCTACCTTAGAGTAGACGATTATCCCAAAGCTCTAAGGCACGCGAAGCATGCAATTGCTTTGGCCAAATCTCAAGGTATTGAACCAAAAGAACAATGGTTGTCACTTTTGCAAACCGTTTATTTGGAACTCGATGAAATGACGGGATTGGCCAAAGTCTTAGAAAAAATGGTTAAACGTTCCCCCCGTAAAAAGCACTGGCTACAATTGGCCAGTGTATACGGTAATTTGGGAGAAACTCAAAAACAACTCACCACTCTCGAAATCGCGAGACAACAAAACATTTTTTCCCTCAGCAAAGAATATGTCTATCTTGCCCATCTTTATCTACAAGCAGACATTCCCTACAAAGCTGCAAAACTACTCGACTCAGAGATTCAGACGGGGCGAGTGGACAAAACGGCCAAAAATCTCTACTTAATGTCTCAAAGCTGGTTACTGGCCCAAGAATTTGAAAAATCTATTCCACCTCTTAAACAAGCCGCATCGCTTGATACAACCGGTAAATATTATGTGCAGCTCGGCCAGATATACATGTCACTGGAACAATGGGAGGACGCTAGCACGGCATTTATCAATGGGCTCCGACAAGGTGGGCTGAGACGCCCAGACAATGCTTTCATGGCATTGGGCACAGCGCTGTTTTATCAAGGCGCCTATGAAGCGGCAAGAGACTCCTTTGCAGAAGCGAGTGAAGACAAACGCAGCAATAAAATAGCCAAACAATGGATTGATTATATTAATTCCACCTTGGCATCACATGATGGATAGGAGTGGCCAAGCAGAATAAGCGCGACTAAACTTTGGCTCAAATCATTTATTCACCATTGAATTTGCGTCACATGAAGCTTAATAATTAGTCTATATTTATCCTGTTTTTTGGACAATCGCATATGATCACTCCCCTTCTGATACTTTTCGAAGATGACAAGACTTCGTTAGATTTGATCGAAGACACCGCCGTCAACACTGGCTTTGATGTGAAATGTTTTTCTCAACTCACGGGTTTGCAGCATGCACTCAATCAAGAGACTAACCCCGCCATATTAATTATAGATATCGTCATGCCAGACATAGATGGGCTCGAACTGATACAGTGGTTGGCGGACAGAAAGTTGAAGACACCGGTTATTTTTACTAGCGGTTGTGATGAAGAATATTTAGAGGACACGATACAGCTGGCCGCTAGATCCGGTCTCGATGTCAGGGCAGTCTATAAAAAACCCATTATGCTTCATGATTTAGAAATAAGCCTAACGTCGATCTACCACCGACTCATTTCCAACTAAACAAACTCCACTCGTCGATTTTCCTTCTATAAAGGCTACTCATCCATGTACACAGGTATTGTCAGAGGTGCATTTCCGGTCACTTTCTTTAACAATAAACCCGGTTTACTCACCTACGGTGTTCAATTACCCCCTGAACTAATGGACGAGATTTCATTAGGTGCGAGCGTCAATATCGACGGAGTCTGTCAAACAGTCATAAAAATTGAAAACGATGCACTTTATTTTGATGCCTCAACGGAGACTCTACGTATCACCACATTAGGTGATATCAAATTGGGCGACTATGTGCATGTGGAGCGCTCCGCTAAGCTATCTGATGAAAACGGTGGACATATACTATCTGGGCATATTGATGGGAAGGCCAAAATAATTAAAATAGCTAAATCGAACTTCGAAACCATTATTACCATTGAAATCCCCCAGCCATTCCGAAAATACCTGTTTAACAAGGGGTTCGTTGCACTACACGGTTGCAGCTTAACTATCTGTAACTACGAGCTAAAAAGCGGTCGATTTGACATCAACCTCATCCCCGAGACGATTCGACTCACACAATTTGGGGAAAAATCCGCAGGGGATGAAATCAATTTAGAAATCGATCGCCAGACACAAGTTCTAGTGGACACCATCGAACGTACTTTAGAGCAAACCTTAGGAGATTCACTAGCTCGAATATTAGGAAAAGCTTCTAATATAAAAATATAGCATTAAACATTAAGGCCTTAGATCTTTTTTAACAAAGCCAAAACCGTATAGAACTGCATGCCATGAATCCGACAATAGTTATAATTAATCTGAATATTCAACGTCAACTAGAGCACAGATTTTGTACAACAAACGAACTAACATTACTATATGGCTATCTCACAGCAAAAAGTTTTTACGCAAGATCTAGAAGTTGGTATGTTCGTGTGCAATCTGGACAGGCCCTGGTGTGAAACTCCTTTTTCAATCCAAGGCTTCTATATTGAAAACGCCAGTGATGTCACCAAACTCTCTGGCCTTTGTAATCACGTTTATGTTGACATACTTCGCGCTCGCATTGTTGATGAAAAAACAGTAATCGATATCAATACTAAACCAAAAAAACGGTGGAATGGGGACGAGAAAAGAAATACGCATAGAGAACTCTTCATTCCATCCTATCACTTCACACGAAACACCTACCCTGTGGTATCAGCTGCGGATCAAGAAATACGGCATGCTCAGAAAATTCAAAATGAAGTGTACGGTTCAATCGAAACGCTAATGAAATCGGTTGGCAGTTCCGGCTGTGTAGATATGACTAAAACCCGTCAAACTGCTAAAAAAATGGTTGATAGCATAGTTCGTAATCCTGATGCCTTCGTTTGGTTATCCCGATTAAAAATGAACAAATCACATAGCTATAGTCAATCTGTAAACGCTTCAATTTGGGCTATCGTTTTTGGTCGTCATCTAGGGCTTAAAAAGAAATCTTTGGAGGCTCTGGCGACTGGACTCCTGCTGGCTAAAATAGGAAAAATCAATTCTATTGAAGGCCTTTCCGGCGAACGCAGCTATGTGGAAGAAAGCATCGATATATTGAAAAGAACCCCAGGCATCAGTAAATCAATATTACTGGTGGTCGCCTATCATCAAGAACGACTTAATGGATCTGGTTTCCCTAGGGGAATTAGTGGAGAAGATATTCCTATACTAGGGCGCATCGCTAGCCTGGTTAATTTCTATGAAGAAAGAATCAACCCAGAAAGTGGATCAGCGTTAAGCCCATCAGAAGCGATGGCGCAAATTTACAAATATCGTAATCGGCTCTTTCAACAGGATTTGGGTGAAGAGTTCATCAAGGCGATTGGTGTTTACCCCGTAGGAACGATAGTCGAACTCACTAATAATGAAGTGGGTATCGTTATGGAGCAAAATGAAGAAAAGAAACTACACCCTAAAATCATGATGCTGTTGAATCAAAAAAAATCCATTATCAGACGCAAAAGAGTGCTCAATCTATGCGATGAAATTTATAAAGATGAAAACCCGGTGTCAATTCGTCGTACATTACCTGTCGGCTCATTCGACATGGATATATCCAAGCTTTGTCATGCAGGGCACGGATGGAAACCACTGTCGACATTAAGCCAATGGTGCGGGTCTTTATTTGAAGCTTAAAACTCCATAAAAGCATAAAATCTGATGTGATTTTTTTTCAGAGCAAGGTACGATAAATGACAAACTTGTCTCCAACTGAGAGTAATAACGATCCCGCTATTTTTAGTCGCGGCAGTCTCAAACTTACGTACGATCTCATTCGAAAAAACAATCCACGACTTGCTCTCAACGTGCGAAATATAACAGCTGGGAAACCAATAACACCAAATTCAGCAGATCCAAAAAACAACCACAATGATCACTTTAGGGTTGAATTGGACTCGTTTGAGGTGCGCAGCATTGTAGAAAGCTTAATGGAACAAACTCAACAAAACGTGATGGGAAATGATAATCCAGGCTTAGTTTTATTAGCTAAAACGCTTATTGAAGACTGGATGTGCTTAGCGCATAAAATGATTGCTGAAATCGATGAATCCAACACAAAGACCTCTTAGGCTCGCGCCATCGCGACTAATCGTTCACGAATCGATACCGCATTTTCAGCTAAGGTAGCGAAAGGAATACGGGTCACACGTTCACCCACTCTTAAGTGACAACCGTAACAATCGATCCCTACCATGATCGGCTCTTCTGTATCCATTACAGCAACATCATAATCACCACAATACTTCTGAATCGCATCCAAATGATCATTATTCATGTGATCTACCATTCCATGCTCTTCCTTACCGTCAAAAGAATGGCTCAGCAATAACTCGTCAGCAGGCACCCAGTGTATCCGCCCAAACCCGCCGATAAAGCGCGCTTTTACCGTATGTAGCCGATAAAATTCAAAATCATGTTGTAAGTGATAGTCTTTAGCTGGTGGAAAAAAACGATAATAACGCTCTTTAACATCATCATTATCCGCCACTTTTTCCGCCTCAGCCAATAACGTTAAACGGGCCGCCGTGTGAATATCATCAACTTCACCCTCAGTGACAATTAGCGAAACTTTATTATCACTATCAATATTTTTAGTATGTTGGGCAATGCTACTAATGAGAATAACCACATGTCCCTCTGCATCTAAACAGTAGGGGGCGACTGATCCAAATGGGAAACCTTTCACATCAACTGAGTGAGTTGAAAGCACGCCATGATACTCACTGAGTAAAAGAGATTTAGCTTGATACGCAATATCTTTAGTTACCATCTTTGTATCACCCTTCATAAAATTGAGCTAATAACTACAGTATAGAGGAGAATCAAAAAGCGAAAACCGAATAGATAAATCATAACCTTCTATAAAAGGTCGAGGGGTATCAAGGCTTGGCATTTAGCTGTTGTGTACCTATCGTCCTCTCTAGTGCAAGATGATCGAAATAGATGCCAACTTTATATGACTCTGTCTTTATATGACTCTGTCGTTCCCCCCATCAATCGGTACTTGTGCCCCCGTTGTCATCTTGAAACTATCGCCTAACACGGTACAAACTAAACTCGCCACATCCTTTGAGCTAACCTCTTGCTTAAGTAAATTGTTAGTTTTGTAAGCTTGAACACTCAACCCGTATTGCTCCGCCCGGCTCTTCAAAACACGTTCAGTCCACACGGCCGTATCAAAAACAGCATTTGGATGAACCACATTAACCCGTATACCAAACTCCCCTAACTCCATTGCAGCCACGCGACATAACTGAGTTAAACCGGCTTTCGCGACGGAATAAGCAGCAGCTCCTGGTCCCGGTGCAGGAACATTCTTTGAACCGATTATAACGATGGCAGGATCAATGCCTTGCTTCAAAAACGGAATGGCTGACGTCAAAAGATTCTTGTGACTAGTGAGGTTTAGCGACAGGCTTTTATCCCAAGATTCCTCCTTTAGTGTTTCAATCGAATCACCATTGGGGAAGTAGCCCGCATTACTCACCATCAAATCTAATCCACCAAATACAGCAACGGTCTCCTCCACCGCATCTGCTAAATCAATGGCATCGGTCACATCACAACAAATAGAAATAACCGAAGGGGTGGTAAATAGCCCCTCCAAAGTGGGACTATTATCCAATGCAGCCACTACAGCACCTTTCGCCAGTAGCTCATCTACACAGGCACGACCGATACCGCTAGCAGCCCCTGTCACCAACGCAATTTTACCTTGGAATTCTAGACTGGCCGACCCTTTCTTCAGTTTTGCTTGTTCCAGCTCCCAATATTCCATATCAAATATATCCGCCTCTGATATAGGCATCCAACCACCCAGCTCTTCTGCAATCAAAATCGCCTGAAGCGTGTGATCAATAATATCCGCAATAATCTTAACGTCTTTAAGAGAGCGACCAAATGCAACGCTACCGACCTTGGGAATGATGCCCCAGCGAGGCGCTAAATCTAAACATTGAACATCATCAGAAGAGTTATGATCAAAATATTGCTGATAGTTTCTAGCGAAGCTGTCAATAACGGCAGTTACCGGTTCTTGTAAAAATACGCCTGTGGGTTTCGTTCGGATGACATGATCCGGTGTCAGTGGGCCTCGGGATATCAACTCGGCACAATTCTCTAGCCGAGCGAACTGATTAACTGAAGTGCTTCGTGAGGTCATCACCAACATGGGCAAACCTTTTAGATCAGATACCGCTTTTCTTGCCTTCGCAATATCCATCAAAGGGAGTGCTGTGCTAGCTATATCGCCCTTATCAATGCCGCTGACAATCTTAGACAGACTGATAGAGCTCGAATCACAAAATTGCAGATTTGTTGTGTCATACAGATAATCTTCTGCCACAGAAACAATGTCTATCATTCTGTCATAGCTATCTTTGGCCGTATCCGCAAAAGTAAAAACCCCGTGATTTAACAATATGATCGCATCCAACTCTTGCCAATTCACATTCCGGGAACGTTCAAATATAGCCCTCGCCAAAATAAAGCCTGGCATGATATACGGAATGATTAAAACGCGATTGCCATAGAGCGCCTTAATACGGGCCTCTCCCTCCTCCGTATTTGACAAAGCCACCACGGCATCAGCATGAGTATGATCAACAAAAGTGTAGGGAATAATAGCGTGTAGTATTGCTTCGACCGATGGATTCGGGGCATTGGGATCGGTCATAGCCGCTCGCTGCAATCTGACCATATCCACATCAGTGAGTGTTTCCAGTTCAGCAAGTTTGAGCAACGTATCCATCTTGACGGGGGCAAATCCTGGCCTTTCAATCGTATCCAGATCCCAACCACTGCCCTTCACATACAGCAACTCTTCCGATTCGCCGAAATAATTAACTTCGGTGGATTTAACCGACGTATTTCCGCCGCCATGCAACACCAAACCTGTTTCACGACCGAGTAATTGTGAGCTGTAAACACGCATTGCTAGTAAATCGTGCTCTAGCCCGTCAACCTCTTGATCATCCCATTGGTTCTGCATTTGTGAATTCCTAGTGCGTCATTTTACTGATGAAGTACATTATTCGTTTGGGTCTATTAGTAACTGACAAGGAGTAACTGACAATTGCTGACAAACTAATATTGAAGACAATCTATTATTAAATACAAACTATGAACTCTCGTTGACGGACTTCATTATTTGAATTATGCGTTGTGTTATTTCCTTAAACCCACCGTTAGCAATCAGTTCATTGTTAAAAATACTGCCACCAAAAGCGATGCCAGTAGCACCCTTAGCAAAATAATCACTGACGTTGTCGGCGTTCACCCCGCCACAAGCCAATAAGGGAATATCGGGGAACGGTCCTCTGAGTTCTTTAATGTATTCCGGACCGAACCGACTACAAGGAAAAACCTTGACCATAGATGCTCCCGCTTGATACGCATCAACAATTTCCTGAGGTGAAAAAGCGCCTGGAAAAACGGGAATGCTCTCTTCAACACAGGTTGCAACCACCTCTTTCACCAACACTGGCGAAACAATAAATTCAGCTCCTGCTGCAATAGCCATCTCCAACTCTTCACGATTTAACACTGTACCTGCACCCACCGTCATACACCCTTTGCTCTGCGACTTTAACTCTCGAATCAATTCCACCGCACCATCCGTGTCCATTGTCACTTCAATATACTTTAACGGAGTGTCATTTAATGCGGTAACGAGCTCTGCTATAGATTCTAGCTTGATACCTCGCAGTATGCCCATGACGGGCACCCTTAGAAAATCTTCCATTTTCATTACGTCAAGTCCTTCCTGTATAACCCTGCCATTTTTCTTGTCTCGCACTGCTCGAACAATCGAATCGCTACGACAAAATTAGAGATGAGAATTAACCGAGTGTAATAAAGCGAAATTAAAAAGTGGAGTTTTTTTGCATCTCATTTTCGGATAACAGCACTTAGAACTTATCCCCAAATTCTGTGGATAAGTTCTTGGATAACCTTCGGTAAAGGTCTTACAGGCGTTATATCTAATGCGCTCCAAGATATTGTTCTACTTTTAATCACCCATCGAAAAAGGTTATTCTCAGCGTAAATTCTTGGAGCAAGTTCTCGGAGAAAAGAGATAATGCGAATTGCAGAGCAAAGGTTTTGAGTGCGATGACAACCAACACCAGTGATCACGACTGGCTTTTTCGGCGCCCTCGCTCCATCACCATTATGCGTCTCTGTTCTAAAAACTCGGGAGTCGTATCTTTCATGTGTTCTCGATTAGCCTTCGACTCAATTTTAAGACCCTCTTCTAAACTGGTACTCCATCCCGCATCCATGACTTTCTTTACCGTTGACAAGGTTCGCGTGTCGGCACCCGCAATTTCTTCGCCCATGGCTTGGCAAACTTCCAGTAATGACTCAGCAGAAACCACTTGATTCACCAATCCCCACCTCTCCGCCTTTTCGGCACCTAAAAAGCTACCGGTAAAACTCAACTCTTTCGCGCGATTAATGCCGATGAGCCGAGGTAATCGTTGCGATATCCCCCACCCTGGTACAATGCCCACTTGTGAATGCGTGTCGGCAAATTTTGCATTATCAGAAGCGATCATGAAATCACTCATTAATGCAAGCTCAAATCCACCGGTAATAGCAAAGCCATTAATGGCGCCAATGATAGGTTTACCCACTCCCATCACTGAGGCCTTTAAGGACAAATCTAAGACTGCTTCGTCATTGTCTTTTTTTCCTGACCCCAATTCTTTGAGATCCAAACCTGCACAGAATGCACGCCCCTTTCCCGTCAAGATGATTGCCCCTACATCCGTATCCGATGATAACTCTTGAAAAACAGTGGCAACTGCCACCCTCATTGCTGACCCAAGCGCATTTAAGGTTTTCGGTCTATTCAGAGTGACCGTAGCCACGCCGTTATGCTTATCGACTAACACTAATTTTTCTGTAGTCATAGGAGCCTCGTTAAATTTAACTAAGATGAAAAACTGGCTAAAATAAAGCGATTATTTGATGTTGTCTATATTTATTAAGGCTCGTCTACTTTTATTCAGAGCCGCGAACAGTTGTCGAGCATCAACATAATCAAGCTTTCACTCTTTTCGAGAAACACGCATAATCCGCGATCGACGGTCGTTGCTCACAAGATAAAATTTGGGATAAAGCAGAAAAACGATAATGAAGACTCTTTTTACCGCCTTGGTATTTTTCGCTCTTGGATTGACTTTAGGTTGGGTAAGCTCTCCGTATATAGATACTTTGTCTTCAGAAACTCTGTCCTCAGTAACTCTGTCCTCAGTAACTACGTCATCACATAGAGAACAGATGTCCTTACAATCAGAATTTACGACACAGACTTCATTGCCGATAGCGCCATCGTGTCGCTCTGAAAACACTCCCCCCCTCTCAGTCGATCAAACCTGCAACAATGACACTGCACCCCCCTCCATTAATTTTGAAGACAACCTGAATCGATTAATTGACCGGCAAGAAGTACACGGAACACTAACCATTTTGCGTACGATGGAAATCGATTTAAATAAAGTAGAGAATCGATTTATTTTGCAAGCCATTAATAATAATTTGTATGAGCTGTTGGAACGAAAGAGCGGTACTTCTCTCAATCAATGGATTACGGAATTGCTAGCAGATGGGTATGACTATAGCGCTCTACATAGCATTAACGCAAAATATAACCTGAACCAGGGAAATACCGTTGCCGCAATGAATGCTCTATTCTTAGCAAAACACCATAGCATCACAGCGGATGAAGTTCAGAAGGTTCAAACCGAAATAGAACAGCTAGTCCTAAATGTCATGGATCGAGATAAAGAAAAAAGCCATGGAGTCAGTGAACAATCAGCACTTGAGTTACTGCAATTCGTCATGGAAAAACAACCAGAGAATCCCCTTTTTGGCATAGAAATGGCAACTCTTCACGCTGATCTAGGTGATATTGAAGCGGCTATTGAAACACTCAATCTCATCCCCTATCACGAGCAATTCCAAAATCAGATAGTGTCTCTAAAAACGAAATGGTTGAATGAACTCAATCTCTCTCAAATTACAACGACCGAAATGACAGCCACTGCTATCCCACTCAAGCACCTGAACCAACACTATATTGTCACCATAGTGATAAACCAAGAACAAACTTTCGATTTACTAATCGATACAGGTGCAACAACCTCCTCGCTCAGTAAAGAGGCCATAGAGGATCTTAAGCACGCGGATATTATTGAAAATAAAGTAGGTTCTACAAGAATCAATACAGCGAATGGGCCCACTGTTGTCGACTACTACCAAGTCAAACTTTTTGCCATAGGACAATATGTTGTTGAGGACTTTCACCTATTAGAGGTGGAACTTAATGACGAGGAAGAGTTTGACGGATTATTAGGTATGAATTTTCTCTCTCTATTCGAATTTGAGTTAGATCAAATCAATCAACAGCTGTTCTTAACGCCTGTGCATTAGTCATTTAATGAAGCTCTAAGTCGCCTCGCCTTACATGATTCAATTCATGCTCATCATCGCGTCAAAAATATCAGGGGGGATGACGTACCACTTTTCTTCCTCTTTTTCGACAACACACAGAGGAAGACCTTGAGCTTGGTCAAACTGGCCTTTGGGGTCGACTTTATAATCGTCTAAACAAATTGATTTGGCTGTAAAGATATTACCCTGCACACAACAACTTTTATTGAGAGCCCCTGTTTGCAAACCCTTCAATAATTGACGATAGGTATCAGGGGATGCGAGATAAAATGCGGCTAGGGTACTGGAATGATTTCGTTGATGCGTATCATCAATGACAACCGCGATATTCAAATGCATGCCCACAGTCGTTTCAACAATAGATGCAACACCCCAGTCCAATAGGGCACTTAAATTAATCTGTGGGAACTCGTCATGCATAACCTGATTCCTTCATATCCATTAAGACCTCTGTCGATTAAGACCTATTCGCCTAAAAATTCAGGGGCTGCCTTTTCTCTTTGTGCCGTCACTCCAATTTTTAGATCTTTTGAATGAGCACATTGTTTTTCTCGTTTCTTCGCTTCTGCTTCCACTACCGTGCCATTCGCAATTTCATTTAGAGTTCGTTTCATATGTTTTACTGCTAAGGGGGCCAAGCCTTCCAGACGCTCAATTATTTCTCTCTCCCTATCCTTTCGTTGATCGGGATCGACTAGGTAATCATATACGCCAGTTCGTAATAACTCCTCCGCATCAAAAGTCTCGTTCCCCACAAGTAACCGCTTAGCCACAGACAAGCCTATTCGATTAACATAGCGAGCCAAACCAGAAAACCCATAACATAATCCTAAGCGGGCTGGAGGCACAAAAGCGCGAGAACCTGTTAGTCCGAGAACAAAATCACAGCATAAAGTGAATTCGACACCACCACCGTATACGTTGCCATTAAGAGAACAGAGAGTGGGCACACTTAAATGCTCAAGTCGATCCATAAGTTCTTCAAAATTACGCCCATCAAGCTCACCCGCCCCCACTTGATTCAACGCCGCTCCGGCACAAAATGTCTTGTCACCCACTCCAGTGATAACCAGGGTTCGCACTTCGGGGGACTCTTCAACAACCTTTAGGAAATCGATCATTTTCGCAATATCTTCGTTATGCAATGCATTGTGCTTAGAAGGCCTATTTAAAGTGATTTTAGCTCGCGCCCCATCACACTCAACCATCACGCCTTTATCCATCCCGATATCGCTTGTCATCACTATTTGCTCCCGTTTTCAATCTTTCAATAGAATTGTCTACCCAGCATCTTACCTATTTATTTCTGGGTAAAATGAGGCACGTAAAGCCCGATAAGATACCATCGGACCCCTCCCACTTCATCAGTGAATCAACCCAAACCAACAAAACATGACCTTATAACCAACACATCACAGCAAAAAAGGTCTATTATTCGCATCCAAATCTCAACGATGACCCCACCTAATGACGAATATAAATACACTCGATATACAGGATGCTGATCTTAAATGGAAAGGGAGACGCTACTACCCTATCAGCCAATATTTTGTCGAACGTTTCGGTACTCGAGTGGGAAAGGTCTCCGTGAGCATCGCAGAAACCTGCCCAAACCGTAGTGAAACGAATGATGATCGTGTTTGTGTATTTTGCGATGAATGGGGATCTGCGGCATACCCGCTCGAAAGAGAAAAGTCACTGTCGGAGCAAATCCAGCATAATATCAAGCATGTACGCCGTCGACTTAAAACGGATAAATTCTTAGTTTATTTCCAATCCTATACCAACACATTGGATAAAGTCGCTCTACTCAAAGATCGCTTTGATATTGCATTAGCAGAAGAGCATATTGCGGGTATCGTCATCGGCACAAGACCGGATTGTTTACCTCAGCGTTTGCTACCTTTATTGGATCAAGTCAGTAAGGAGCATTACGCGATGGTCGAGCTCGGCGCGCAAAGCCTTTTCGATGATCAGCTCGAGTTTTTGCGGCGTGGTCATACGGCTGAATGTACTCGAGAGGCCGTGGCAAAACTGCATGAGCACACCGATAGCGATGTCTGTTTGCATTTGATGTTCGGCTTACCCAACGAAACAGACGCCCACATAATTGAAACAGCACAACAGGTGAATGATTTCAACGTATCGAATGTTAAGCTGCACAATCTTCATGTCCTAAAAAATACACCGTTAGAAGAACTGTATAGAGCAGGGAAATTTGTTCCAGTTGAGCTTGAAGAATATGCTGAGAAAGTCTCCTTATTTTTACGCCATTTGTCACCACATATTGCGGTACAACGCTTAGCCGCACTGTCTAGCCGCTGGGACGAATTGATAGCACCACAGTGGACACGTCAAAAAATGCCGCCACTAGAATTTATCGAAAATAAGTTACGTTCAAGAGAACAATACCAAGGGGATTTATTTCCCTCAAAACAGATTCAACTTCAAACCAGCCCAGAACTATAAGAATCTCTGTAGTCACATAATTAGTCGCTATCTAAGCCAGTGATCTACACACGTTGCCCATAATCTTGACCAATAAAAATGGGCCCATTTCCACCTTTCTTCTCTACTTACAAAATGTAATAAACCTAAGCACTTAAAAAATCGAGCTATTAAAGGCATTTGATATAAGGCCGAACTTTTTATTATTGCAACCTGCACGGTTCCAGGTTATGTTCAGGCTCAATCGGGCTATCGATGAAATACCTACAACCCAATCTGGAGGGTAACGTTATCAGAGGCATCGTTGACATACATAAACCCTGTGAACCTGCATCTTATACAGCCGCATTTCTTCACTTTTTAGAAAAAGAAAAAGGGTTAAATATTGAGGAAGTTCTGCAAGGAACGAAACTCGAATCCAGCGTTTTAACCGACCCTGAAGGTTTTGTAACTCCTCTTCAAAGTAATATTATCATCACCAATGCGTTACGTTTATCTGGCGAACCGGATCTTGGTTTTCAGTTTGGACAACGCATGAAAATTTCAAGTCATGGGTTTCTGGGTTTTGCGGCAATGAGTGCCCCGAACTTACAAGATGCTATTCAGCTTATGCTGAAGTATTTTAAGACTCGTACACATGCTCTAGAAGTCTACTTTTATATCGAACAAGACCAAGCAGTAATAAAAATTGAAGAGGCCGTTCTATTAGAAGATCTCCTGCCTTTCATCATTGAAACTATGTTCTCTAGCTTATATTCCACCACCAATAGTGTGCTTGGGGACATAGACGAATCGCAAGTTGAAGTCAGGCTCAGCTACCCAAAACCTGAATATGCTGAAAAGTATCAATCAAATTTACCCATAAAACTCTCTTATGACCGCAGCTGCAATGAAATACGTTTTCCAGTTTCATTACTTCAACAATCCTTAGTTTTTTCTGACCCAACAAATTCCAAATTAGCAGAAAGCGAATGCGAAAAGCAGCTGGAATTAACGGAAGACTACGAGAGTATTTTAGCCAAAGTTCGCCGTTTACTCACACAAAACCCAGGACACTTCCCCAATCTTGAGAAAGTAGCCGAAGAATGCAATACATCGCCTAGAACCTTGAAAAGGCGACTAAAAATGATCAACACTTCTTATCAAGAGATTCTGGATAACGCCAGAAAACGAATTGCAGTAGATCATCTAGCCAACACAAGTAAAACAGTGGATGAGATAGCGGGATTACTCGGTTATAACGATCCTTCAAATTTTGGTAGGGCATTTAAAAAATGGAAAGGCATAAGCCCCTCGGGATACCGCGAATCGGTAAGTGTTAGTTAGAACTGCGTGCTGCGTTGACGAACCAAACTAAGTTTGCAATATCACCTGCCGGCTTAATTTTTTGCTCTTGTACGCCTTTCATCAAATCCATAGGGTCTTTATTCTTCAGCGTCGTAATCGCATACGCTGCATCAACAAAACTAAGGGTCGTCGTGGGTTTCACATGTGAACCTAAAATAGATGCCACTGTATTATTCTTAATAATATAATGACGCGATATCGCTCTATCTTGTGTTTCAAACTGAAGTACGACATTTTTACCATCTAGAAGTTTTTTAAACTCAGCGTCATTGGTGCATTTATTAGTTAATTTCCTACCGACTTCCCACAACATGAGATGCAAATGCACTTTTTGTAGCCAAAAAATAAATTTCGTTACCATTCTTTCTATCCTGCAGTCCAGTATCGATCCTTTAGCAATCGCTTATACAATTTTCCCGTCGGATGCCTAGGCAGTTGTTTCTCAAAGTCGATAGATCGCGGACACTTCAAGTGCGCCAAATGTGCACGGCAGTAGTCAATCAACTCTTGCTCTAACTGAATACCTGCCGACCCCATTGAGATAGGTTGAACTACTGCTTTCACCTCTTCACCAAACTCATCATTAGGAATACCAAATACCGCAACATCAGCGACTTTCGGATGGTCAATTAGCAGGTTTTCCACCTCTTGTGGATAGATATTCACACCACCGGAAATTATGGTAAATGCTTTCCTATCAGTCAGATATAAGTATCCATCAGCGTCCAAATATCCTATATCTCCAATCGTTGACCAGCCCTTAGAGTTTCGAGTTGCCGCTGTTTTTTCCGGGTCTTTATGATATTGAAATTCCGTGCCCCCAGAAAAGTAAACGCTACCCGTACTTCCCGGTTCTAATTCGTTCCCCTCATCATCCAATATATGTACTTCGCCCATAATTGGTCGCCCCACTGATCCACGATGAGAGAGCCATTCCTCGGTATTAATCGCTGTTGCACCATTCGCTTCAGAGCCTGAGTAATATTCACAAATTATGGAGCCCCACCAAGCAATCATTTTTTCCTTGATGGGAATTGCGCAAGGTGCTGCAGCGTGTATAGCCATCACCAAACTAGACAAATCATATTTTTGACGAATCTGTTCCGGCATTTTCAACAACCGCACAAACATAGTAGGTACCCATTGGCTATGGGTAATTTGATACTTTTCAATTATTCGCAGTGATTCTTCGGCATCAAATTTTTCCAGAATAATACTCGTCGCTCCTTCTCGCATCATCATCATGTTGTAACGAACAGGTGCTGAATGGTACAGAGGAGCCGTGGACAAATAGCGAGCCTGATCGGTTACGTTGTGCAGCTTTACTCTTTTCTTATACATCTCAGGCATAGTCCCCAACGGACCACCGTTATGAGGTAACTTAACACCCTTAGGTCTACCCGTCGTACCCGATGAATAGAACATTTCAGCACCTTCACATTCATCCTCCAATGGAGTAGAGGGCAATCCCGCAATCGCTTGAGACCAAAGCACCACATCATCCGGCAAAGACTGAGTGCTATCACTATCCGTGCCATTCGGTAATAAAATGATTGTCTTAATTTTTGGTAATTGCTGCCGAATACTTTCGATCAAGGGCCAACATTTTTCCGAGGTCACCAAAACAGAGGCGTCACAATCATTGGCAATATATCTTACTTCTTCGGCCTGGAATTGCGTACTAATAGGAGTGAAATACAATCCTGATCGTTGCGCTGCCCAACAGACGACAAAAAATCTCGGATGGTTTTCCAGAAAGACGACGACTCCATCTTTTGATTTCAAACTATATTGTCTAAATAGGTGGGCTGTTTGATTAGATAATTGATCTAACTGTTGATAAGTCACAACTTCACCTGATGAAGCCATGATGTAGGCGGGTTTCTCAGGAAACTTCCGCGCATGAATACCGGGGTGCATGCTTTAACTTCCTAGGAGTATTGTATTACCAACATATTTAGTTCTTCTATTATGTCTTGTGCTTCGACTGTGGTGGTGAGTTCTTTTTGCTCGTCTAAGACCGCTTGTAAAATTTCCATGGTAGTCAGTGGATTCGCGAGCACAACTCTAAAGACAACGGTGGCTTGGCGATCATATTTCACAGGCGTTAATTGAGTACGGGAAACAAAAGCCTTACCCCTGGCCCGCTGCGCTTTTTGTATCCGTTTGGTTACACGATTAAGTACTTCATTGATAGCTCGAGACTGTTCTGGACTGGCATCGGCCAATAATGCTTGAATAGTTTTTGGCACGTAGCGGTATGTCAAAATATTTAATTCAGGCTTAGATATCAATTCGAAATCTTCATCATTTCTGATCATTTCAGCAAATTTTCTTGCCTTTTCCAAACCTTGATCAACCAACAGCTCGTAACCCTGACGACCAATGACTTTTAACCCTGAATGTACCAACATTGCCATACCTGGCCTTGAACCCTCTATAGTATGGCTACCTAAATCCTTAGATCCCCGACGGATAATATACTCCGCATGATGTTCTATATTCGTTAAAGTCGTCGGATCTTTAAAAACAACTACACCAGCTCCCATTGGAACATAAAGCTGTTTATGAGCGTCAATGGTGACTGAATCAGCTCGATCAATGCCCTTTAGGATATCTTTATATTTCCGTGAAAAAAGAGTCGGGCCACCCCATGCCGCATCCACATGAAAATGGCAGTTTTCCCGCTCCGCAACATCAGCCAATAAATCTAAAGAATCAACTGTTCCCGTTTCCGTCGTACCGGCAATACCGATAATTGCCATCAGCTTGATATTTTGCTTTTCCAACTCACGGCATTTTTCTTCCAATTTAGCGACATCAATTCGGTTTTCACTATCGGTGGGGATAGACACAAGATCTGCGCGACCAATCCCCAATATATCTGTGGATTTACCCAGCGAATAATGCCCTCGCTCTGAAACCAATACAGCAATACCGTCGTAACCGTAGTGCTTTAACGCTCGATACATACCTTCATGAGAAACGCCCTTAAATTCGCCTTCAGGTCGCAGTAGTTTGTTTCTCGCCACCCACAATGCAGTGATATTAGCGATTGTACCGCCTGAACAGAACGCGCCTAATGAATTATGGCGGTCATGCATATACGCATCGTAAAACCCCTCATTTCCTTCATACACCAGGCGATGCAGCATTCCCAAGACTTGTCGTTCCAGTGGAGTAAATGCCTTAGACGTTTCAATTTTTACCAAGTTTTGATTCAGTGCCATCATGATTTTTGACAATGGCAGCATAAAATGCGGAAGCGCAGAGGTCATGTGACCAACAAAACTAGGAGAAGATGTATGAACTGACTGAGCCACTACTTTCTGTAAAAGGAACTCAGCTTGCTCAGAAACGAACATCGGTTTGTTAGGAATAGATGATTCAGAAAAATCTTTTTCTAACTCAGACAAATCCTTTTCAACCGCAACGATATGCTCCTGCAAGAAACCCACCAAATTTCGAGAAATATCTTGTTCGATTCTCCCAAGGGTGGAATTCGGTGCTTCAGGAACAGTAAAAATCTGATATAGGGACTCTAGAGTAGCGCTCGCTGATTTTTTTGAATTATCCGGCAAAAAATAAGCCTCTGGCCTTGCCTGTTTCAAAGAAGCCGCTACGCTTGTAACTTGACTCGTCATATCATCAACCGCCGTGATCCGTGTTATTACTCTTCTGTAGGTGTTACTCAGTAGGTATTACTCGGTAAAATCGGCTGGCAGTATATTAGTTGTGATACAAACGGTATAGAGGCTCCTTACAAATGAGTTAGTTTTTAATACAAAAACACTCAAAAAAAACCAAATATACCCCGTAAATCAACACATTACCTGATTTCTCGCGATTTTACATTCAACAAAATAAAGCTGCACCACCAACAAGCATGCCTACATTTTAATCACCCATACATTGAAAAGTATACATTTAAGTTAAATATAACCTGGCGTACTCATACTTTTTGACCGACATTAATGTATGCAATTCGAAGGTAGATATTGCTAGCGATACTCAGCATTGTCAAACAGTGTATTCAAGAATTTTAACTAGCTAAAACAGTCACCTTTGGTACCTGAAATATTCGCTAAATAAGAACCCATTTAGCCAATTTCGCTATTCCCCCTCCCACTTTATGAACTCATTACTGGAAACGATCAATGCATTCCTGTATCTCAGCGCTTTGTAGACCGAAGTACAACGAATTTCGAATTACTAGCAACTGTTTCACAATGGCCGAAGCGCTGCTTTAAAATAGCGTGATAGCCGAGATGCCTATTAGCCACCACCCACAGCTCACCCTTCGTTCCTAACACCTCAAAAGCATGATGAAACATACGATGAGCTGTGTATTTACCCATTGATTTCTGTTGATGAAACGGCGGATTGCAAAAAATACGATCTATCCTATTCCGAGCACCAAACTGGAACTTCATTGAAGATAAGCAATCATCAACAATGAATTCAGCCTTATCATCATTAAAATTCGACAAGTAATTCTCTTTCGCACTCTCTACAGCCATATAGGACTCATCAACAAACATGAGATGTGCATTTTTATTTAGTTTTTTAGCTACTAAGCCTACTACCCCATTACCACACGCCAAATCAATTATACATTCACTGCCATTACCCACCGCCATATGCTGCAATAATAAAGCTGTTCCTTGATCTAACTTTTTTCGCGAGAAAACGCTACTCCTTGATCTCAATATTAGGGACCATCGATCTAACTCATAACTATCTTTAGTAAAACCATCGCTACTCAAACAATCTCCATCCAAATTCAGTTGCTCTAAATAGAGTTTTTCAACGTCACCGCTTGAAGTCTCAGCACCGAGAATCTGGTTTTCAGACAAAATAAGCCGAGATTTCTTCCATGCTAAGCTCGTCTGAGTAGCGCCAACTATTTTTTCAAATAACGCAATCGTTGACGTATGAATATTCTTCGTTTTGTCTGCAGCTATGATTAGCGCGTTAGAATTAACGACAAGCTTTATTCTTTCTAACTGTTCCTTCAAATGAGCCAAAGATTTGGGTATTTTCATCAGAACGACATCTACATTTTGCGGGAAAGGCTGAGTTTCTTCGATGAAAAAGTGTTTATCCCTACTTATCGCATTATTCCTACAATTCGCAATATAGGAATTACGGCTAATATAGGAATCGCTAACACTAAAGCAGGACGCACCAGCGTTGAGCATTGGAATAGTAATCGCACCAAACAAGTCATTCACCACCAGCACTCTCTTGCCTTCCACGCGATAGTGTTCGTTCAGATACCGCAATACATATAAATCAGCACTATCCCATGCTTGAAGAGATTCATTTTCCTCAGAGAAAAACCGTTTTAAAACAAATTCCCCGTAAGGTGTTTCATATTCAATCATTTGCTACCCGTCGCTTATCACCGACAATTTAATAACTACAACTTATCACCTACGAGAAACTACCCGTAAAAAAGAAACACTGCTTCATTCCAGCCTTTCACAACCGACTCTAACAGCGCCTTATTACCATGTTCTGACCGGCACATCATAAAGCAATAAAAACCTAAGCCAATTCAGCTATATGCCCTTCATTATTGAATATTACAACTATAATGATTTTGTGCATTGTTTTTTTGTAGTGAAGATGTGTAAATAGCTAAGCTACAAACCTAGCCAATGGAAAACACAAAGAAATCAAAAACGGTATCCTGTGAACGACTTATCGACAAAATACGTCAAATTTAGGATTATGCTGATCGCAGTCTTGGGTGGCCTAGGCTTTCTATTCTATTTGATTCTTAATTATACCGCGTCAAAAGACAACGAAAACCAAATTCAACAAATAATAGAAATCGAACTCCCAGTACTTGAAAAAATCACCCTTGCACAAAGTAAATTAAATACCACGAGAGACCTACTTGCCAACGCCATTGGTCTCGAAGATCCTACCCTGCTAGAAGAGGCACAAGTACTCTCCGAAGAAATAAATGCTGCATTTGCTCATGTTCGACTGTCGAAACCGCCACTTGCTGAAGAAGTCGCAGTACTGGAAGAGTTATTTTCTACCTACTACGTTAGCGCCCAACACATATCAGATACCCTTATATCGAACCCTCGACTTTTTGACACGTTAGGACAGACTGTCATTCTTAACCAACAAAAATTCAAAGCGCTTCAAAAGCGTTTGGCCGCCACTAGAGATACAAGTTATCGTACTTACACCAGCGCTCTGAAATCTGTAGATCAATCAATTCAAAAAACTATCGCCATCGGTTTAGCAGTCGGCGCAAGCACGATCTTCATTCTCGTCGCATTAGCCTGGACCATCGCCAACCAAGTTATCAGAGCCATAAAGAAAAGCGATCAGCTCAAAGATGAATTTCTCGCCACAGTAAGTCATGAATTACGCACACCAATGAACGGTGTCAATGCATCATTACAACTGATGCGCTCCAACAATCTCGACGAGGAAAATGCAGAATATCTGGATATAGCCTCTCAATCCGCACAAGACATGATGGACATGGTCAATGGCTTACTCAAATACAGCGAAGCAAAATCAAATGAACTGAAGCCACTCGAAGAGCCTTTCAATATAAAACTAAAAATGGCTACGATAATTCAACGTTACGAATTTAAATGTCAAGCGAAAGGTTTGGAATTCAATTTTGATTTAGGCTGTGTACCCGACAAGAATTTTATATGTGACGCTGCGCGGCTATTTCATATCCTTAATATTCTTTTAGATAATGCCGTCAAATTTACTCATGAAGGTAGGGTCAATCTTGATTTCAAAATAGATAGCGCGTCCAAAGAACGCCCCATCATTCAATTTATCATTTCAGATACAGGAATAGGGATTGCAAAAGAAAATCATGATAAGTTATTCAAATCTTTCCGTCAGGTAGACGGGGCGTTTAATCGTCGACATGGTGGATTAGGAATAGGTTTGGCGACCTCGATGTTGCTAGCAAAAAGCATGGGCGGCAATATAGAATTCGAATCACAATTCAACGAAGGGTCGAGCTTTACTTTAATCATTCCTATTAGAAATACAACCAGCCCAAAGCCCGTCAACTCAGCTCAAGTGAACCAGAATGCGTTATCAGAAGTACCTAAAAAAGGGTCTGCCCCTAGGCTTGCAACAGTAGAGGAATTAAACGCAAAGAAAACTCCCCCTTCGCAAGCACCAACACCTATTCCGGTCAAGCTGGATACCACTTTTCCTGACCCACTCGCCAACGATATAAAAGTACTTGTTGTGGAGGATAACCCCGTAAATCAAAAGGTATTGTGTGCAATATTGAAAAAAATAGGGTTCGAAGCCGCTACAGCTAATAATGGACAAGAGGCTGTGGATTTTCTTGATGGAAATACAGTGGACGTCATATTAATGGACTGTCAAATGCCCATAATGGATGGATTTGAAGCTACTCAACGCATTAGAAAATGCGACAACGGTAACGCAAATGTCCCCATCATTGCGGTCACAGCTAATGCATTGGCTGCCGACAGAGAAAAATGCCTGCAAGTAGGCATGAACGACTACATTAAAAAACCCATAGATAAAACGATCATTCGGCAGATGCTTGAAAAATACCTAACTGCGCGGGAAAACACCCAATCACAAACTGCATCTTAGCCCTAGCTGAAAATCTTAAAAAGCAATTCTTAAAAAAAATTCTAAAAAGTACTGCTTCATTCCCTTTGTTTAACCAACCCTAACTGTTTGCGACCTCTTACCGACCACCTTAAGCTCGGGATAAAGCGGCAATAATTTGCCGCCCACGAAATACCCTCCTATACTTTTTGTATGCAGTATGAACAATCTGCCCATTCGCTATGGCGCTTGGGACCGTGTAGTGGCACAAAGTTATACTCAAAGATGACGGAGTTAGGTCAGCTTGAGGTACGCGAAGATGCCGGCTTGAGATGGATGCATTACAACAATGGATCTGTAGAATCAGTCATGTCATTGGAGGACCCGTCGAATCCTATCTTGGCTTATGCTCAGGCGATGATGTCATTTCTACTATTTCAGCAACAACCTAAAAACATCCTAAACCTAGGTCTTGGCGGTGGATCGGTAATTCGATTTTGTTCCCAGTTTCTCCCCCAATCCAACATTACTACAATAGAAATCAACCCTGATGTGGCCGAAGTGTGCAGTCAATATTTTGGGACTAACACCCACTCTTCAAACCTGATAATTGATGATGGGCAACGCTATTTAAACAACTTAGCGCGCGGCAATAGCCCACGCGATACTATAAATTCAAACTGCAAATCCCAGTATGACACCATCCTAGTGGATCTCTTTCAAGCAGAGGGAATGGCCGACTGCATCAATAACAACACCTTCTACGATGATTGTGTCCAATGCCTATCTCCCAATGGTGTCATGGTGCTAAACCTCATTGTAAATGATATCGACCGTATGACAGATTTGTTAAGCAAAGTATGGAAATCATTTTCCGGGAGAGTGATTTGTTTTAGTTTAGATAATTGCTCCAATATAATCGTACTCGCTTTTCGTGAGCAGTTTCAATTAGATCCACAACATCTACTAAAATCCAGAGCCATCGATCTACAAAACAATACTCGCCTTTCTTTTACACACTACGCCGATAGCATTCTTAAGAGTAATCACTGGTAAGCTCAACTCCACATTTACCCTCTAAACATTGCCCTTTTAAATGACACTTGATATATAGTATTGACATTGTGCATCAGCAGCGGTCTTTCCTATGGGTAACATTCTTAATTCTGGGTCCAGTAATTCAACACCTAACAAGTTAAAACCCAACAACTTAAAATCCAAAAAAAAAGACATCGATTCTTTTTTAAAAAAGGTCAAGCAGACGCCTAAAACACCCGCTCTAATTGATAGAGAAAATGGCCGTGTGATTTTTGCCATGGATGCAACCGCGAGTCGACAACCCTCTTGGGATCGTGCCTGTCATTATCAAGTTGAAATGTTTAATGCCACTCAGAATTGTGGCGGACTTTCCGTTCAGATATGTTACTACCGTGGTTATGGCGAGTTTGAAGCCAGCACATGGCTGAGCAACAGTAAATCGTTGCAACACACCATGGCAGCAGTATTCTGTCTCGGTGGATTTACTCAGATTAATAAAGTACTACAACATGCCCTTGAGGAGAACAAATGCAAGAAAGTATCTGCCGTCATTTTTATCGGTGATGCGATCGAGGAAGATCCTGCTAAGCTTCGTCAGATAGCAGGACAACTGGGTATGTTAAAGGTACCCGTTTTTGTATTTCAAGAAGGTAACGATCGAGATGCAGCGGAGACTTTCAAGCAGATAGCCAAACTTAGTGGCGGTGCTTATTCTCTTTTTGATCCCGGCAGCGCATCAATATTGGCAGACTTACTAGGTGCAGTCGCTGTCTATGCCACAGGTGGTTCGACCGCACTCAGTGAATTTAGTCAATTAAAATCATCGTCGATCAAACAACTTTTACAACAACTCGAATAGCATTTACTAGTTGAATTCAAAAATAATTAGTTTCTAACAAATTGCTTATTAAAAATAATTTTTAAAAATTCGCTTCAAACGACCTACAGGGCCTTCAGTGCATCCGATATTAATACTACTGATTTTTTTATTATCTCTACTGGGTGTATGGATTTTTAGATCCCGTAAGTCCCGCCAATCAAAAGACAATATTAAGTGGATTGCGATCATCGCCACAGTCATTCTTGCCATACTCGCAGCCAGTGGTCGCGTCCCTTGGCTGAGCGCAGTCATCGCGGGACTGGTTGCCACAGCACGTAGCGCGCTCCCTCTGCTGTTGAGGTACCTTCCCTTTATTCAGCAACAAATAATGCAAAATAAGCAAAAACAACAATTCCACAAAGCAGGCCAATCCCGTGATAACGGACAAACACAAGAAAACATATCAACGGTTGCCACCTCTATATTAGAAATGGAACTCAATCACGATACTGGCGAAATGAGTGGTAGAGTCCTTTCCGGCTCCTTTGCAAACATGATGCTAGACCAAATAAATATCGAACAATGTGTGCAGCTACATCAGTTTTGCAGTAGCACTGACCACCAGTCCACTGAGTTATTAGAAGCTTATTTAGAAAGACGGTTCGGAGAAGAATGGCAAAATCATCATCAACATCAACACCAACAGCAGCAAGCCAACAACCAATCCATCTCTAGCGGCAACATGAGCACAGCGGAAGCCTTTGAAGTATTAGGGCTTTCTGCACAAGCCAGTAAAGAAGAAATTGTGACGGCTCATCGAAAGTTGATGCAAAAACTACATCCTGATCGAGGTGGTTCGACCTATTTAGCAACAAAATTAAACCAAGCTAAAGACTGTTTATTAGGGTAACCCCTAGGGAAAGAGGTTATAATCCGCTGTCCTTCGATCATCCAGGCCATTTCATTAGGCCCCATTCCCTGAGCTAATAAGGGCCCTGGGCCTACCGGATTTCACCCTTTACTCGAATATGCAAAAAGATTCCTTACTCAAAGGTGCGCTCTACATTCTCGCCGCTGAATTTCTATTGTCAGCCATGGCGGCTATCATCAAGCACCTTTCACAAGAGCTGCCCATTGAAATGATTGTGTTTTTTCGCAATTTTTTTGGATTACTGGCATTACTTCCACTCTTAGCTCACGGCGGTCTATCTCAACTCAGAACTAACCGTATTGGAATGCACCTTTTACGCGGTCTCACCGGTGTCACAGCCATGTATGGATTCTTTTTTGTCATAGGCAATATCCCTCTGACCGAAGCCGTTCTAGTCAAACTCACCACTCCGTTTTTTCTCCCTATCATTACTTTTTTGTGGCTGGGAGAAGCCATCCGGAGCAACACCAAATGGGCCATTGTTATTGGCTTTATCGGCGTTATCTTCATTCTTCGCCCAGGAGCAGATAATTTTGAGCCTTTAGCTATTATCGGTGTGTTTGCCGCTGTCTTTGCTAGCTTTGCCAAAGTTTGCATTCGCCGCATGGCCACCACCGAACCGAGTATTCGTATCGTTTTTTACTTCGGTCTAATATGCAGTTCTGTCACTGCCATTCCACTCATTTGGAGTTGGCAAACACCTTCTACAGAAACCTGGCTCTGGCTAATAGGAATGGGCATCATCGGCAGCTGCGGACAGATACTCATGACCCGAGGATACCAAGTCGCGAATCCCGGTCAAATTGGCCCTTACGTCTATTCCTCTCTGATTTATGCCAGCGCATTCGGGTGGTATTTTTGGGGTGAAACACCCTTATTGACTACAGCGATCGGTTGCGTGTTTATTATCGGCGCTGGACTATGGAATATGAAAAAGCCAACGGTACGCCAAAAGCAGGATGCTCAGGATACAATAGCTATCAATAATGGTTAACAACTCACTAACGAGTTCTTATTTACAAACCACTACTTACAAACCCTAATTAACGAAACATTTTTTACGAAACCCAATTGATAAAATCTGATTCACAAACCCTAATTAACGAACTCTAATTAATACTATGAGCAATGAAAAAAACAAAGTCGGCTTCGTATCCCTAGGCTGCCCGAAGGCCCTCGTGGACTCGGAACGCATTATGACCCAGCTTAAAATTGAAGGTTACGATCTTGTGGCCAGCTACAACGAGGCAGATCTAGTCGTCGTGAATACCTGTGGCTTTATAGACGAGGCCAAAGCAGAATCCTTAGAGGCCATCGGTGAAGCCATTAGCGAAAACGGTCGCGTCATAGTGACCGGCTGCATGGGCAAAGACACTCAATCTATTACCGACATTCATCCTAGAGTACTCAGCGTAACAGGCCCTCACGAGTACGCCGAAGTCATGAGTGCGGTACAAGAACACTTACCACCCAGTCAATTTTCAAACCCGCCCGTACACAACCCGCTTATCGACCTCACTCCCGCTCAAGGTATCAAGCTGACACCCAAACACTATGCCTATTTAAAAATATCAGAAGGCTGTAATCATCGCTGCACTTTTTGCATTATCCCCTCCCTTCGAGGCGACCTAGTGAGCCGCCCAATAAATGAGGTAATGGAAGAGGCAGAACGACTAAAACAGGCCGGCGTACAAGAGCTTCTCATCATCTCTCAGGATACAAGCGCCTACGGTTTGGACCTAAAGTATCAAAAAGAAATATGGCGTGGACAATCTAGACAAACACGCCTGTTAGATCTTTGTAACGCACTAGGCGAACTGGATCTATGGACAAGATTACATTACGTCTACCCCTACCCTCATGTCGATAAAATCATCCCCTTAATGGCCGAAGGGAAAATACTCCCCTATCTCGACATTCCTTTCCAACACGGTAGTACTCGAGTACTAAAAGCCATGAAAAGGCCCGGAGCGGTAGAACATAATTTACAACGCATTCAACGCTGGCGAGAAATCTGCCCTGAGATAACATTACGCAGCACTTTTATCGTGGGATTCCCAGGAGAAACGGAAGACGAATTCCAGGAACTCATCGATTTTATTGAAGAAGCCAAATTAGATCATGCCGGCTGCTTCAAATACTCACCGGTTAAAGGCGCCATCGCCAATGACCAAGGCGAGCATATCGATGATGACATTATGGATGAACGATTTAATATTTTCATGCGCGTTCAAGGGCAAATCAGTGAAGCGCGATTACAAGAAAAAGTCGGCAAAACCATTGACGTCCTCATCGATGAAGTGGATTCAGAAGGTGCGATTGGACGCAGTAAGGCCGATGCACCGGAAATTGATGGCAGAGTCATGATAGACGGAGAATCCGATCTAAATCCCGGCGATATTGTATCGGTAAAAGTTACTGAGGCAGATGAGCATGATTTATGGGGAGAATTAAAAGACACCCGTATTCGGTTTAAACCACTCACTTAGCGATACCAATACCTTGACCGAACCCTAGCGAGGAAGTCACTAATCCAAGCTAGGTTTGCTCGCTATTTCTATCACTTCTATACTCGAAGTTATGCGATCAAAATCAACCTTAATCACTTATTGCCTAATTGGCGGCTGTGCCGCGATAGGCGTTGTGCTCGCATTCTTGTTTTTATTCGATTCCTCAGCCAACGTACCTAAAATAGCTAACAGCCAAAATCCTACTCAACAACATTCCTCCACTGCCTTTAACTCGAGTGCATTTACAACTACGCCCGAAACGAAAAAGAAAATGGAGAAGGATTCGGAGCTAGAAGATGATGAAGAGTTAGAGAATGAAGAAAAGTTAGAAGCCGAATCCGATGAAATCGATCCCATCAGCTTATGGATCCTAGCCACCAGCGATCATTTAGACTCGACCCTGCCCACCCATCCAGCAATACACAATCCCTATGCTATTACGCTAGATTCCGACTGGTCGACACAGCTTCAAGAATATGATGAAGTCACATTACACCTACCGAACGAAGACGCTATCGTCATTATCGAAAACCGATCTGTTTTCCCCAATGGAGACATAAGCTGGAGTGGCCACCTCTCCGGTTACGAAGACCAATACCCAACAGTGATGACCATCGGCAAAACCATTAGCTTTGGCACCATCACGACTCCCAATGGTGAATACACAATAGAAGTTAAGGGCACCACGGGTACCGTTTATAAAACTCCCCGAGTTGATGAGTTATCTTCAGATGATAGTCCTGACTTTTTAATTCCTGACGAGCACTATATCAATCCTTAACAGGTAAACCCGTTAGTAGAGCTAAGAACTTTCGTATACTACTAACCGCATTTAATCACTGACCCTATTTGATAATTTACAACATGAAATCACTAGCAGTGCTCAATAAGAAGAACACAGTCACAAAGCAATTTAGACGTCGCTCACAAATTTCAACATAAACCGCCACAAATGGTCACACCAAGAATTTCAATCTGACCAAAAGCGGCAGTCTGCTTTTAGCTGTTTCAACTGGTTTAACTAAAACAATACGACAACCATAAATAATCAGTATTCCGTCAATTTCGCCAAAAAATAAAACCATTTCGTGTTTTCAAATACTTAAATTTTTTTCTTGTCTCTTTTCCGCAAAAAGATAAACCTTTTTCTGACATCAACACCAAAACCGATCCTGCCACAATTACTGGCACTCTGCTTGCACCCACACTAAGGATGGATGAAATAGCCGGGCCTTCAGGAATCGCCCAATTTGAAGAAAGGTGGTATTGACCCATGACAGCAGGCATCAACAGACCCTCAACCCTATCGACTTTAATAGTCAGCCTATTTATCACCTTCACCACATTTTCCTCAATATCCACTCATGTAAAAGCGGAAGAAACCGTTGTAGATATCCTAGTTCTCTACACCCCCGGCTTAGCTAGCCAATACGAGGGAGACGCCAACACTCGAATCAATCATCTCATCGCAGTCAGTAACAACATCTATGCCGATAGCGGTCTCGACCTAAGATTGCGAGTCGTACACTCTACCGAAATCAATTACCCCGACGGCGGTGCCTCCGTCGACGCACTGAAATCTGCCACCAGTGGCACTGGCGTCTTCTCCAATGTTCCAGCCATACGCGAACAATATGGTGCAGACATGGTTGTGATCTACCGACCTTATGAATATTCCCACGGCAATTGCGGCATCGCCTGGGTAGGGGGAAATAAAACCGGTGGCGATTTTAGCGGTTTCTGGAAGAATTACGCTGTTAGTCATGTTTCCGCGACTGTCTGCCCCGCCTACGTTACCGCCCACGAATTAGGGCATAACATGGGACTCTATCATTCTCGGAAACAAGATGATCAAGGCGGCACATTCCACTACTCTCTTGGCCACGGCGTTGATAATGAGTTCGTGACCATCATGGCTTACCCTAGCGCCTTTAATGTTCCTTGGAATAGCGGCGTACAATACAAACTCTCAAGCCCTGACCTAGACTGCGGTGGTCTACCTTGTGGCGTTGACAAAAACGACACCTCAGCCGGTGCCGATGCCGTCGCCACATTAGTGGTTTCCACGCCTCAGATTGCCAACTATTACGCAACTAAAGTGACAGATGATGACGGTGGCGATGACGGTAGTGACGGAGGTACTGATGGTGGCGGTGGAACTGATGGAGATGGAGGCACGGACGACGGCTCAGGCGGAACCGATGATGAAGATGAAGAGATTCGAATTGCCCGAGAGAATATGGAAGCCGCACTAGCCGAACTCGAGATAGCGACGACGACTCTCAGCACTGCAAAACAAACAAAGGAAGACCTCGCCACGCAAATAGACAATCTATCCACCACCATCACTCAACTTAAAACCGAACGCAGCGATCTCACCGACCCTTATAAAGAGTCAAGAACGGATTACTATGATACAAAACAAGCTTTGGCCACCGCCGAGCTCGCGCAACGATCAGACAGCTCCATTGACATCAGTGATGAAGAAGCCAACTTCGAAGCGGCTGAAGAACTCTACAACAACATCAAAGGCCAACGTGCCACAATCAAAGACCAAATTGATGACCAAAAAGCGGACAAGAGAGACTTAAAAGACGAGAAGCGAGATGCATCCAGAGCTGTGCGTAGCGCCAAGACTAGCTTTAGAGAAAAGCGTAGAACCTATAAATCAGCAAAACGTATTTACGATAACCTAGTGGACAAAGCTGAAGAGACACCCGCTCTTTCTTAAAGTAAAACGTGTCCAATGGACAGACTCTATTTTAAAATGAGCCGCTAGTTAAACGGGCGATGGTCGCAATACTCTCTTATACTTCAACCATGAGAATATTAGCGACCATTAAACTATCGTCCATTAAAGAAAGCCCCCTTATCAGGAAAACTTTTAAAGACAGAGCAAGGGGGACTAGCGGATTTCCATCTTTGGTTTATCTGTCCACAATACTAGCGCTCCTAGCGCTTACACCCCTTTTCATTTCCTCCTCCCACGCAGCAATAGATAAAGGACGGCATTTCTTTTGCCCCGATAGAACTCGAAATTACTATGAGAAAGTTTACTGTGAAATATTTAAGACCGCACCTACGGCACGACTACCTACCGCTCGTGATTTTCGAAATAATACGCCAGCAATACAAAAACTGATGCTGAAGCCGATCGCTAAAAGGTACAACGTAAAACTGGATTCCGCTTTATTTAAAGCAAGAAAATCAAAAGCTCGGCCTCAATACAGGTCATCTCAAAACAAGTTATCTAATAATGTTAACTCTACAAAAAAGCTTACCAAAAAAAAATCTACCAAACTACCACCCTACAAGCAGCAAGTTATTATTACAGAGAAAACACCGGTCAGCTGCAAACTAATGAAAACGGGAATTGGCTGCAGCGATCAGACTCAATTTAGGCTCGCCAGCAATAAAGAGAATTCAGTACTCGAACAGGGCGCATTGAGCGACGCCAACAAAATGGGCCTCAAAAACTACCTTGGCGACAAAGAAAATAAGCAACAACTTTCGCTATTCATGACGACCCAATACAATCAATACTTATCGAAAATGCTAAGCATCGGATTAGGCAGCACCACCTTGACCTACAATAAATTCGTCGATATATTTTATATAACAGGAAAATCAAGTAAACGTTTTTCTGACCGCTTCGAAACTATGTTCTCGACACTCAAAAAAGACAAGACCACATTGGGAACACCGAAGAATATTCCTTTAACCGACAAGTTAACCATAAAACACTGCCAGCAAATATCAGACACTTTATTTGCCTGCGACCTACTGATGAAGAACTATGTTTTTGTTAAAACATAAACTCAAGTTCCTTCTCTTATCATGACTAGCAATTCAGCATCGCCGCACTAAAAATCACACATTCACTATCACACATTCACTATTCGCTTTCAGAATATAAACTCGCCCGCCTTATATCTCATTTAATCTGCTACCCCCTGTATCGGCCCTACCTTTGACGTATCGACAATGACTTATATAATCAAAGGTATAGTCGAGTTATACGACTATCCATTTTCGTAGCCAATTTTTGGCTACCCTTTATTTAACAAATGTTTCTTAGCAAATGAATCCTACCCAATCAGGAGAACAGTTATGGCATTGATAAATAGAAAAATCGGTTACGATGAAGTGGAAACTCGGGATCTTGTATTCAATATGGATCGCTCCAAAGTCTGTAAATATTGGTTCAACAATGATCCCTGGAATACGCTTTTCATGAGCGGTGTTTTAGCCGCCGTTCCCGATGGCGAACGCTGGGTCATGCAGTCGGTCAGAAAGCAGTTGGATATGCTCTCAGATCCTGCCATTCGAAAAGCCGGTATTGAATTTATTCATCAAGAGCGTATCCATGCACGTGAACATGATGTTATGAACAAAGCCAGCATCGAACATGGCATTCCCATGGACGATATAGAAAAACCATTTAAAAAGGTCCGCGTATTTCTCCAGAAACACCTCAGTATTAATATGCAAGGGGCTTTAGGCGCTGCGTTCGAGCATTTCACTGCCACTATCGCCTCGGTGTTAATTGAACATCCGGAAACATTCAAAGACACCAACCCTGAATTACTAGGCATGTTGTTTTGGCATTTTGTGGAAGAGACGGAGCATAAATCTGTGAGCTTTGACGTGTGCACAGATGCTGCCGGTGGTGGATTCAGAGCGTACTTATTGCGAGTTACGGCGATGACATCAGCCGCCGCAGCCGGTGCCGCCGTTTTCGCCGCCCCTTTTACTTATCTTTTATATAAAGATAGGCAGTTAACTAACTTCGCATCTGCCAAGAATTTTTTCCGTACTCAGTTTGTTGATCCCGGTGTATTGCGAAAAGTAGGTTCTATGTTTTTCCCCTACTACCGTCGTGACTTTCATCCTTGGGATGATGATAACCGAGAAGTGATACATGCATGGAAGCGAGAATTCAATCGCTCTGGAGACACGACCAAAGCATTTTACGCATTATGTGATTGGCTGGCGGTAAACAGATCGACAGATACCTCTGAACTTAAGTTGGTCCCTAATTCTGCTGCGAGTTAAATTCATTTTGTGATTTAAAACTAGCGGTATATGAATAAAGTAATTCTATACCGCTACGCTTGCTTCTGCCCCGCTAGATAAACATTTTCAATGTATTCCAACGCTAGCTGATGTTCATCAGCCATTCCTGTTTTCATTTCGGTTCCAATAAATTGACATAATTTTTTACCCACTAATGGTACTGAACTCTTAATCGTAAGATCCAACTCATTAAGACAACCTGTTTCGTGCGGCTTGATACCAATCGTACCTGAGATTTTCGCAGGCACTCCTGACATAGCAACTCGGTAGTGAGCTAACCGTGCGTCGCCCTCGCCCAACTCCCACTCGGTTACCGACTTCATCGTGTGTCGATCACTCATCATGTTTTGTAAAATTTTTGGTATTTTATCGGGCATCACCACCAAGATCTCCGCGGTAACACTCACCACAAACCGCCCCTCTTTTTCGCCAAAATAATCAATGGAGTAATCCATCACATCGGGCGCATTACAACGTGCAACAATATATTCTTTACTCGTAAATAAATTAAAGAGATCTATTGAGGGAATATCATAAAAATGCCGTTCTTCAATTTTCATTTTAACTTCTACTCTACTATCTGTTGTCTACCGTCTACTGTACGCAAGAGCTTTCGAGCAAGCCTTGGCACTGCTTGCAGGCAAAAGATACTACAACACATTTGTACTGCTGCCCAAAGCATCCTAACGAAAACACCACTACGGGTTACACAACAAATACATTAATCAACATTAAGTATCCCCAAGGTATACGATGCAGCAAAGAGCGTTACACCATCTCGCTTTTCTTAACACAATAGGGTAAACAAACTGCTAACCAAGGGGTATTGCAACGCTTCAACCTAGCGGGTAGTCTCCATCCAGCAATTTCACTCGATAATTTAGCCAACTCGCGACCGCTGTTATTCAAGGTAGTTGTCGCGACATCTAATACTTCAATCATTATCAATCCATAGAATCAGCAGGATGGTCAATAAAATGAATTTAGCTTTACAGCGTTGGGTCCTAGATAAGCCATGGCAAGCCATCTTTTTTTGTATATTTATCACTGTCCTTGCCACTTCAGGCCTTAAAAATTTCACAGAGACGGGAGATCCTCGTGCCTACTTTGCTGAAGACGACCCCGTCTTTATGCAGTTCACTGCTATTGAAGAAAAATACGCGGGCACTGAAATGCTCGCCTATGTCATTCATCCCAAAGATGACAAAATCTTTACCCGTGAAATACTCAATTTAGTGGAAACACTCACTGAAGAAGCGTGGCTAATGCCCCACTCCACTCGAGTCGATTCTATTTCAAACTTTCAACATTCTCGTGTAGATGGTGACGATCTTGAAGTGGAATATATGATAGAAGACGCTCTCAATTACAGCGACGAAAAATTAGCGCAAAGAGAAGACATCATCATGGCTGAACCCACCATGAAAAATGCACTCATTTCAGAAAAAGGACATGTGACTGCCGTTTTTATTCGAGTTGTTATGAACGATCAGAATGTAGATGCCGTTGAGATCATGGATTTCGCTCGAGAATTACGCGAAAAATATCGCACCCGTTATCCCAATGTTGAACTCATGCTAACGGGAACCGTCCCTTTTTCTCAAGCTGCCATTGAGTCCACGCACAGTGAAATGAAAATGACCATGCCCATTGGATTGGGCCTCGTCATTATATTGTTATATGCCATGCTCAGAAGTGTTAATTTAACCATGATCTCTCTTGTCTTGGTTATCTTTTCCATCATGGCAGGTGCAGGCATGGGATCCTGGGTCGGCATTGTCTTTACACCCATGGTCGGAGCGGGTCCAGCCATGATACTCACCTTGGCCGTGGCTAATTCGGTGCACATTTTAGTAGCATACTTACAAAGCCGGCGAACGGGTTTGAATCGATATGACGGAATGGCTGAGAGTTTACGCATTAACATGCAGCCGGTATTCCTTACCAGTACGACGACAGCGGTAGGTTTTTTATGTCTTAATTTTTCTGACTCTCCTCCGTTTCATGACCTAGGCAATATCGTCGCGATGGGAGTCATGGTGAGTTATATATTATCGATGGTGATGATGCCAGCTCTCGTGATGGTCACTCCCGACAAAGAATATAAAGCTGAGTCCGTTGCCTCACACCGAATCATGGTGAAATTTGGCGACTGGGTAATTGAATACGCGAAACCTTTATTTTTTATAATGGGCGCAGTGATCGTCGTCCTTGTCGCCTACGTTCCTACCACCAAGCTCGAAGATAATTGGCATGATTATTTTGACGAGACCTTTGAGGTCCGACGAGCCAATGATTTTATGACTCGCGAATTGACGGGTATGAACCGCTTAGACTTTTCATTTCCAGCAAATCCAAATCAAGAACAAGGTGCGCTGGATGTCGTCTACCAACAAAAATTGGATGACTTTACCCAATGGGTAAAAACTCAGCCTAATGTGGTATCCGTCAGTACGTTTTCAGATATTGTTAAACGACTCAATCGTGATATGAACCAGGCTAATGAGGATTTTTACAATATCCCCGATAAGCGAGAACTCATTTCTCAATACACACTACTGTTTGAATTATCCCTACCCATGGGGCTAGGCATTGATAACCAAATGACGATGGATAAGATGCATTCCATGGTCACTGTGGTCGCTGACGGCTTATCCTCAGCTGAAGTGAAGGCACTGGAGCGCACTTGTTGGAACTGGATCGATGAGAACTTCCCTGACTATATGAAAGCTAGCGGAAGTGGGCTAGACCTTATGTTTAGTAACCTGGCTTTGAACAACGTGAACAGCATGATTAAGGGTACTCTCATTGCCATGCTATTGGTCTCGGGATTATTAATCTTCGCTCTACGATCACTAAAATACGGCATCCTCAGCCTCCTTCCCAACCTGTTACCTGCATTAACCACCTTCGGTGTTTGGGCCATTCTTGTGGGTAATGTCGGATTACCTGCCGCAGTGGTAGCAAGCTTAACCATCGGTATCGTCGTCGATGACACCGTACACTTTCTAAGTAAGTACGTCAGAGCCAAGCGGGAATTAAACTACGACACGACAGAAGCCGTTAGGTATGCATTCAATACTGTAGGGGTGGCATTAGTTTTCACTTCTGTTTTACTTTCTGCCAATTTTGGAATCTTAGCTTTTTCCCATTTTCAACCCAATGCCAATATGGGAATGCTAACCTCCCTTACGATATTCATGGCATTGATCGTTGATTTCCTCTTCTTTGTGCCACTCCTACTTATCATCGATAAGCGCTTGAGCAAAAACAAAGAGAGCGTCCAGAATACTAGCGAAGTTAAAACAGAAGGTGTTAAAGCTGAAGTTCAGATTGAGCGAGAAGCTGAAGCGATATAGCGTAAAGGGTTAGCCTTCAGATTTGGTTAACCCACAACTCTAAACCCTGTGCACTCACCTCAATATCACCCGCTAAAAGCTTATGGAATTCAGCTTCGCCAAGCTGAATTCCATGTTCTTGAAGGTCCTTTTTCGTTTCTCTCGTCAACGCCTCCACTATGGACTCGAAGAGATTCTCGGCGCTCTTACAGCCCAGTGCTAAAGCGCTAGAACTCTCGATCCGGCGGCGTATATCAACGGCTAATTCAGGCAAATCATTAACTGCACCAAAGTGGGTTAAATAGGCTCGTTCGCAGTTTAATTCCATCAGTCGATCCAGTGAGCTATACCAAGCGTCAGGATCAAACTGAGAGGGTGAAGTGGGAGGAATAATAAAAGGCCCTTTCGAGGATGTTAACTCGGGATAGCAGGCACCAAAAATATCACCCGTGAAGACACCTTTACTCATCTCATCATAAATTACAAAATGGTGTTTCGCATGCCCGGGGCTATCCAAGAAATTTAAATCACGACCACTCAGACTCACCGTCTCTTTATCCTCCATTATTTGAACGCGGCTCTCCTCCACGGGGACAAGCTCCCCGTACATCTCGACAAACTCCGCCTCACCATAAACCATCTTGCAGGCTTCAGTGAGTTTTTGAGGAGCAATCATATGACGAGCACCACGGGGGTGAATCAACAAAGTGGCTTGCGGGCATTCTTGCATGAGCGACCCCACACCTCCCGCATGATCAAGATGCACATGGGTTGGAATAATTAATTCCACATCGTTAACAGATAGGCCTTTATCTCTTAAACATTGCAAAATTAAAGGCACAGAAAAATTTGTCCCCGTTTCAATAATCGCTGCCTTTCCATTGTGGACGATTAGATAACAGCAAGCCATTCGTGGACGAATGTATTCAACATCGATACAGGTAATACCGAAATCGAGATCAAAATGGGGGACTGGGGATGTCATTGTAGGATACCACTCGTTATAGGGGTTAATTCTGTGCATAGAGCACTATACCCGAAGGGTTAGCCATCACGTTAGGCTAACCCTTATATTTAGATTTCTAGTTGTTAGACAATACGTCAACGTCATTAATTGTTGCACTTTGCAGCTGCCCCGATATTTCACCGTTAAATTCGCTCTGTATAAGTATCCCCGCACCCACCAACAGCCAATTGGTCATCTCAGTCGTATAGGTCAGATCATCACTGCCTTCGATCGATAACACTTGCACCAAGGTCGAATCGAAGCGACAGGTTTGAAACGTTCCAGCTAAAACGGTTAAGGTTTCCACCCCAACGTAAGTACCTGTACGACTATAACTGATTGTTGTGGTACCTAAGCTACCTTCGTCTGTCCCAACCCACTCCTCAGAGAAACTTTGACCTTCAGACAAACCAAATGAATACGTAAATCCAGCAGGACTATACCGAGTAACTCCACTAGCTCTATGTATATTACCGTCATTGTAGGTCACGCTCTCATACTCCGAAGCAAAGGTAGCAATAGTACTTTCTGACACATTGTATATATCGTATCTCGTCATATTTGATTCCGAAACCAAATCTCCAGAATCAGTTTTAGTGTCGATTAAATATATGCTTTCTAGAACGGCTACTCCTTCATATGTAGTTTGACCAACGGCCTCAGTCACTTCACGCTTAATCCAGTCTTCACTACGATGCTCATCGCTAGGCATGAGCGTGGTCCGAATTACTCGGGTACCAGCTGTAATTAGATCGCTGTTAAAACAAGCTGAAATCGTTCCTTCAGTGTCAGTACCAGTGTCAGTACCAGTGTCAGTGTCAGTAGAATTATCACCGTCCTCTAGACCTGCCGATTGATCGCCATCTTCTGACTCTGTCGATCCATCGCCATTGCCACCGCCGCACGCGGTAACGGCAATTACAAGGGATAATAATAAGCTATATTTACTGACTGCATTTTTCATAAACATGTCCTCAATTTTGAAGGTACGTTGAGATTCGATATCACTATTTCAAATATTGATACTTACCAACACGAAAAAGATAACCCTTTATAAGACAAGCAGGTTTTATATTTAGGTCTCGCTGCTTGCCATGCATCTGAAATACGATCCATTCTTGCATTATCCTTACGGTAGAAATCACCGAAATCCTGAGATTGCCATCCGTTTTCTGTAAAAGTAAAAGTATGAGACATTTGAGTCTGTCGCCCTACTTCATACTTCGCCATGACCCCTTCTGTAAGAAAAGAGATCTTATTGCTAAACTCATTCAAAGCCACATTTTCATGTACAGGTCTCACTCTATATTCGAAGTCATAATCACAGCGAAATGATTTATGATCTACCCGAACACAGCTTTTTACTTTGAGTTTCGTTACCGAGGTATCGGAACGCATACTAAACCCCAAGGCTTTAACAGGCATGGACAACGTCGTTTTATTTCGAATAAAGTGCCCATAGCCACGAGCCTTCCAGTGGTTGTCAACGACTCGAAAGAACACCTTGAAGATAGTATTCTCATTGGGTGCAGGAATAGTGTTAGTGGTGTTAAATTTACCTGATTCCGTAAGATTAGATATTTCGAAAGGCGTGTAATAAGTCTCCATAAAATATTTGATATCTTCTTCACGTTTAACCGCCACTAAATGCTTTTCTGCAGCAACAAAAGCGGCATATAGATCCGAGTTCTCGTTAGCCGTTATTTCTTTATCAAAGAAATAACGGCTCTGAAAAAGAGCCAAATTCCGTTTTGATTTAACTCCCTTAATTCTCTCAAATATTTTTTTCTTCATGTCAGTCAGAAGCTGTTTTCTCTCCTGCCAGAGCCGACCCTTCACATTTGAATATACCCCAAGATCTTGGTAAAAATGCAGATGAGTCCCTATCTCTTGCAGGGAGCTCTTGCTTTTCTCTAACCCGCTAAAGTTACGCTCTAAAGCTAATAAATCCTTCGAACTTTTTTCAAATAACCCCGTAGCAATAGCTTGATGCTGAATGTGAACCTTATTATACATCTCTTGGTCAACTTCAACATTCGGCGTATCTCGCGCTAAGCGGATCGTGTCTTCAAACTCACGATAAGAAATCAACTGCGCAAAAGAGAGTTCACCACTTCCAATATTTTTAAGTTTCTCTGCCATTAATCGCTTCACTATACGACCTGACTTATTACTAACGGTTTGATTAATTGCATTAAACTCATCTTGCCAAAAAGCCTCAGAATTCAGCTTTCTAAGATCAAGAATAAATTCACTAAAGCTCCCTTTAAATAACTCGCCTTTAGACAACCGTTGCTGCATAGCAAAACCAAAATTTCTTGCACTTGCCACTGCCAGTTTTTCAGTCTCATCCCTTTGCAAACTAAGGAAGCTATAGCTTGACGGCAATATGGGACGCCCATTTATCCAACCTTGCTTAGAAGAGCCTGAATTTACACAAAACCGCACAAAACCATTAAAATTAGATTTTTGAGATTTAGACGCCTCCACAAGACTAGTCGTGAAATACTTTGTGAAGATATCATCAGCATAGAGGCGGTAAACCAATGACTTATCTTTACTGGAAGTCGGAGCTGACGGATTTAAGCCTTTAGCGCGAAGGCTGTCAGCCCAGGACCTTATTACAGGACAAATCGTTTGAATATCGAATCGCTTGAAAGTCTTTTTCAGCTCTTTATCCAAGCTTATTGTTGATGGACCTTTTTCCCCCGCCGGTGCATCGACAAAAGAAAACTGCATAAACTTTTTATTTTTTATTTCCGACCATCCAACCACACTGCCCCGATAGCTTTTCATGCCACCAAACTCTTGTTTCTTCCCCATTATATAGAATGAGAAATGAATTCGTTTTACCTTGACTCCGTTTGCTTTACATTTCTTTCCGAGCTTTCCGGCAATTTTTCTAAAATGTTGATCCTTCAACCTAAAATAAGTGACATGACTAATGGCACGATAACTTAAATTTTTAGAGTCATTTGAATGCAGCTCCACTTTGACTGGCAGATCCTTTTGACACCAACTTCCACTTTGCACTAAAAATTTATGCGTAAATGAAATATTTTTTGAAAAGGGTCCAATGGGTGCCCGTCCAGACAACGATGCAAATTGCTCTACTGCGACTGCTGAACCTAGCATCGATCCTAACAAAAAGATTGTAGCGATCAGCCGGATTGCCAGTTTTGACACAACTTTATTTATCATGATTTCCCTCTATATTTATAATTTAAAACATGCAATACGACTAACTCCACTGCCCTAATACGTAACAAATCAACGACAGCTCTTACATTTCAATACCACATACCAAACCCCATTCTTCTGCTTAACCTTGGATTTCTCATAATCCTGATAGGTTAAGTGTCGTTGTCGAGCGTTGACTGTCGCATCTTCTCGATAAGTTGATATTGAACTGGCGTCTGCCATTTCAATATATATGCCTGAGCTGGAGGACACCTCGACACCGATGACTTTGGCGAGATCCGCTAGCGCGACGTTCATGGCATCTTCTTGGCTGTATCCTTGTCCACAGCCCACATAACCTACACAGGCTTTCAAATACCAATCAGGCGCAGCCACTCTTTTTTTATTTAGCTCATTCACAATAGTGACGTTAGTGAAATCATCAGGGATTTGAGTCAACCTTTTAAATGTCTGCCTTAATTCTTGCTGTTCTTCTTCACCCGTTAATCTAGCTTTCGTTTCAGCATAGAGTTCAATACTCTCTGGCATATATTCTACGTCTGTAAAACTAACTTTAAACTCCCTTTTCGACTTAAGCTCAATGAGCTTATATCCTTTAACTTTTATTTTTGTACGTTTAGAGCCAAGCTTCTCTACGATTTTATAGCCATCCCTTTTGATAGTTTTTGCAAACTCTGCAGGAACCCTATGGGCCACCACACGCTGACGAAACGCCCAATGCATAGAATTCAAGGTAAAATACAATTTTTTCTTATCGGCATCGTATTGAAAAGAATCGGCATAAAATTGATTATTCGCTTTATAAAGCAACAAACCTAACTCAACTACGGCGTTATCAAACTTCTTAACCAATTTTTCTTCTTTCTTCTTTCTCTTTTTTAAATATTTTTGAAACTGTTTTTCCAGGCTGGCAATAGTGCGGTTTCGATCATCGACTTCATTCTTATAGTTTTTATAGGACGCGTTAATAACATCGTCACGAATTGCCATCGCTTTCATAAATCGCGTTTTATAGGCCTTAGTCGTTTCATATTCATTTTTCGTAAACCTTGGCACAGGGGGGAGACCCGGCCTTCTCACCCATCGAGGGACCCTCTTTTCAATATCGGATTAGCTTAACCCAGCTTCTCGATGGAGAATGGTATTACGTATTTTTTTAATTTGTTTTGCAACGGCTTAACCGACACTGCCTTCTTTCCGGTAATTCCGAAAATTGACTGCACTGAGAAATTCATTGGTATCCTTGTTTAAAAACATTAAACCGATAATAGGTGTTCCCCCGTCTATTAATTTGTAGGCATCCTCAAACGAATTACCAAAATCATTAATATCGACATATACAATCGGCACAATACCGTTATCCGTACCATCCGTTTTGAATTCAGAATAATAGTGACGCCGAACAGCATCCAAATCACCGTTACGAATAATGGAATTATATTTTTCTACGGAAAATTGTTTTCGACTTAATCCAATTGTCGTTATTAAACTTGTACCACCAGATAACACAACGAAACCAGAAGCCGCTAGCCAATGCTCAACTGAGTTCAGCCATCTCCCATTTGTAACTATATATCGCTCGCGTGCGTTACATATCTCTGAATTTCTGTTAGAAAAATTTATAGCTAACTGCTCTTCGGGGATATCTCTCTTTGAAAATGGCTCAAGAATTTTAAATATTGGCCACCACCCACCTAGCCAAGTTCCTATACCACATACTTTTTCAGTGGAACGAAGAACAGGCTTGACAAAACCATTTCGACTGGTAGGTATAGCCAAAACATCCTCTTTACCTACCGAATTATCGCATGAGACTGCATTACAGAGGTATTGAGGCCGATCATCTTTATCCACATACAGAGTCATGCGAACATATTTCCCATAACTCAAAAGATTCACATCCAATGAGTTACTTTCTACATTTAATTCACCTCTTTTTTCTTCAACAATATCGGAGATAGACGGGCCATAGGTTGCACAAGAGGTAGAGGCGAAGAGAAATACTAAGACAACAGAACGTGAAAATAAAACACAGAATACAGCGGGGAATTTCATGACTACAGGGCTACCTAATTCTAATGACGCAGTGAAACATTAGCTAATGCTAGGCTCAGTTTGTGATCATAACACAGTGTTGATATGAAAAATATTTGTGCTTAAATCTATGAGTGAAACCAAACATTAGAAACAAATTTGGTATCAGTGTTTACAATTTTACAACAACCCCTCAACACGACCCTCTGCTAGACCCTCATCATCCCGAGATTTTTCAACGGACTCAACTGCCCACTGTGATGCACTAATATACTCAGAGATTTCTGCAATGGTATGTAAGTCAAATAAAGTACGAAGCGGAATTTCCACTTGAAAACTTTTCCGAAATTGAGACGCAGCCTTAACGGCTAACAAAGAGTGCCCGCCCAAAGCAAAAAAACCATCATGAATACTGACTTTATCCAGCCCCAACACCTCGCACCAAATCGCTGCTAATGTTTCTTCAATTTCGTTCCTTGGTGAAACGAATTCTGACATAGAAGAGTGCTGAGGATCTGGCAGTGCGGTTCGATCTATTTTCCCGTTTATTGTTAATGGCCAAGTCTCTAAAGCCATCACACTAAAAGGAATCATATATTCCGGTAAGAAACTCTGCAGGGCTGTGCGCCAATCGCTGGAGTCAAAAGCTTCTCTACGAGAAAACTCATTGCACAGCACATATCCCGCAAGCTTTTCCTCTTTTAAAACCACCAATGCATCGGTAATCTTTGGTAACTGGCGCAATGCAAATTCGACTTCTCCTAATTCAATGCGCAATCCACGTAGCTTAACTTGAAAATCACGACGCCCTATATATTCCAAATCGCCTGTTGGCAGGCAACGAACCCGATCCCCTGTTTTATATAGATGACCACTGTCAAAAGGGTTATCGATAAAAACGTTATTCGTCAGCGTCTTCTTATTGATATAACCTAACCCAACACCATCGCCAGAAACATAAAGCTCGCCCACCACACCCACAGGTACAGGTTGCAGGTTGTGATCAAGTACTCTGAGGTGAGTATTTTCTATGGCTCTTCCAATGGGAATGACACCACTGCTTTCTTCACCTTCAACACACTCTTCATTTTCCAACCAATGAAATGCAACCACATCGCTACACTCCGTGGGACCGTAACTGTTCATCACTCGGCTATGACAATCCCCCGAGGATAACCAAGTTGTCAATCTCGATTTCTGTATGGGTTCACCGCCTAGAATAACGCTGCGTAACGTCGACAGATTTTCAAAACATTCCTGCTCTATCACCTCTTCCTGCATTTCCACAAGTGGATAAAACAGACTCGGAGCGCAGTTGATCACAGTGATCTGAAACTTTTTGATATCCTCAACGATACTCTCAGGATCATATCCATCCGTTTTCGGAATCACTAATGCACCACCATTGAGAATAAAGGCAAATAGGTTTTTCTGAGTCAGGTCAAATCCGATTGCACTGACTAACAAGCCGCGAGCTGAGGAATCAAGTTTCAACTCTCGCCCGTACCAACGCTGCAGATTACTGACTCCACCATGAGTGATAGCTACGCCTTTCGGTTCACCTGTTGAGCCAGAGGTATAAATCACATAGATCGAGTCCAAGTTCGATATCGTCAACGATGGGTTGTCGATAGAACATTTATTAATTTCAGGGCATCGCGCATCAAGACACAATATCGGAGTTTTAGCCGCTTCTGTATTATCCCTGCTGAATCTCTCGACTATCGCTTGATGCGAGACCAGCAAGGTAATTTGAGCGTCGTTCACAATATACTGAATTCGCTCTTTCGGCAGAGTGCTGTCGATAGGTATATATGCCGCGCCTGTTTTTACAATCGCTAAAATAGAAATCAGTAAATCAGCGCCCTTACCTTCCGCTAGATAATCTAAACATACTCCCACCCTATTACCGGTCTTCATACCCGCATTTAAAAGATAATGGGATAACTGGTTTACCTTTTCGTTGAGCGCTATATACGTCAAACTATTGTCACCATTGATCAGTGCAATGGCTGTGGGTGTTTCAGCAACCTGTTGTTCAAACAAATCAACGATAGTCTCAATTGCCCTAGGCTCTTCTGCCTCTAAAAGGTGCTGCTTTAGAATGACTTTTTCTTGCGGCAGAATAAATTCTAAATCCCCCACTCGTTCCACACCAGACAAAATCTGTTTCACTAGCGATTCAAATCGCGGCAGAAAGTCTAAATCAGAAAACAGACTCGGAAGATAAATAAGCTTTAAATAAAGCCCCTCATCTTTCAAGGCCGCAACAAGTTGGACAGGACCGCGCAAGTCAGGGTCATAATTCCTTGACCTCGCATACTCCCCTTCAAACTCAATGGTCGGCAAAAAATGGTAATAATTATAAGTAAAGTGCAACCGACTCGAAGGATGCAGACGTTTCTGTGCAAGGTCCGAAATAAACTGATTGGTCCTCAACTGTTTTGAAAATTGACGAGCATATTGGCAAATCTCGATAAAGGATTTATCGCCATCAAACAGATGCTGCTCAAATACGAAGGGAATCGATTGAAAATAACATCCCAATGCACGTAAGTTCTGCCTTGATCTTCCCGCAGAAAACTCCGTCACCACAAAATCAGATTCTGCCCCGCAATAATTATTAATCAATAACCCGTAGATTGATTTTAGAAACAACGCAGGGCTGGACCGATTTTGTTTACAATATTGTTTAATCTCTTGCCACAGCTGAATTTCTAAAACATGCTCAACCTCATGGTTTATTTCTCCTTGATCATCTTCTTTCAGCTGTCGCGACGGCAACGGAAAATCAAGCGCAACAATATTGTTAAACCGTTCTCGCCAATATTCAAGCACCTCGAAGGTATCGAACTTCTCTCGATTCTCCGTTATATAATCGGCAAACACATCGGAATAAGTAGGGCATTCTTCATTTTGACATAATCGCGTATAGGCCTCGATCATCGATTTACCATGAGTGGAAAAACTAACACCATCCATCAAAATATGATGCGCACTAAACACTCCCCAATAAACGTTCTCCGCGGTTTTTAAAAATTGGTAACTCACTAAAGCGCCATCGATCTTCCAAGGTCTCTGTATTCGCTGCAACACCAGCTGATGAATCTGCTCATCATTTAATTGCAGATGACTGCAGTCCAAATAATCCATCTCGGCCTTTACGCTGGCATCAACCACCTGGTAAGCCACATCCGTATACGGCACATCAGACTCCACCAGCCGAGTGCGCATCAACGATTGACTCGCCGCAACATGGGCTTCTGCCTGCTGCCACAAATCCATTCTCATATTATCTGTCTTCAGTTCGACACAATACCCCATGCAATTCTGGCCATAGGACTTGCTCACCAGAGAATCCAAATAAATATCTCTCTGTTTAGTGGTCAGACGCCGTATCTCACAGTCTTGCGTTACATCTAATATTCCTCTCAGCTCTTCCTCATTGGCCACTGGGATATTGTCAATCAATGCGTCTGGCGCACTGATCATTGAGTACAGGACACGCTGGTACTGAGTAGCAAAACGTTCAATGGTGGATGGCAGAAACAAATCGGTATTGTATTCCAATACACCACCTATACCCTTCGCGTCTTCTGCCAGAATCAAAGATATTTCATACTTCGACGTTTTGTGTTCTCGCCCCACGACCTCAACTATCAAGTCGTCGATTTGACCACCCAACTTTTCCTGCGGCGTATTTTGCCAAGCAAAGCCCACTTGCGCACCGGGAGAAAACGTTTGGCTACGCTCCACCTGCAAAGCATCGATCAAGAGGTCAGCGGGTATATCCTGATGCGAGAAAGCACCAATCGTTGTCTCTCGAACTTGCTCTAACAATTGGGTCACAGTGGGATTGCCCGATACATCTGTGCGGATAACCAAGCCATTTATAAAAAAACCAATAAGGTTTTCAATTTCATCACGATTGCGCCCCGCAATGGGAACCCCTACGCAGACATCGTCCTGACTGCAATAGCGCGACAATAACAATTGAAATGCCGTCAGCAACAAAATAAAGGGAGTCATCGCATTGCGTTGACAAAATTGAACAATCTCAGCAGAAAAATTTGGATCAAACCTGATGGCATGATGGGCCCCATTAAAACTCTGCTGCGCAGGTCTGGGCCGATCGGTAGGTAATCGTAGTACCTCCGGCGCTCCCCTTAATTGCGCTAACCAATAATTCAATTGATTCTGTAACACATCACCCGACAACCACTGCCGTTGCCAGTGTGCGAAATCACGGTACTGGATAGGGAGCGGATCTAATGGGGAGGGACGACTCTCTTTAAAGGCTTGGTACAGTAGCCTTATCTCTTTTATCACAAGGCCCAACGACCAACCATCAGAGGCAATATGATGCATGCAAAACAATAGGACGAATTCAGAACCAGATAATTTCAACAAACGTGTTCGTAACAATAGATCGCGACGAAGGTCAAAAGGGGTATCCGCGTCCTCCTCCACATAACGTTGAATCTCATGACTTTGTTCTGGCAGCGAAAGTTCGCTTAAATCCACCACAGGAAGATCCCACTTCCTAGGTGCCTGTACCACCAGCTTCACTAATTCCAAATCACCCTTATCTGCGTTTTCTTGCTCGTTTTCTTTAGCACAATCGTCATCGTAATCAATAAAACGAGTTCTCAGCACCTCATGACGATTAACAATTTCTTCAAATACCCGAGTGACGATATCGACCCGTAACTCACCCTTAATCCGCAATGCCGTTGGAATATTATAAGCAGTCTGATCGGGATGCAGCTGATCAATAAACCAAAGTCGATGTTGAGCAAAGGAAACGGTAATCTTTGTATCAGATCCCAGAGCTGTTATCTTGGGCGCCACGTCCGCCAAACCCATTTCAATAGCAATGCCAATGGCTTTGGACATCCCTACTATTGTTGGCGCTTCAAATATTTTTCGCAGTGGAAGTTCAATCTGAAACCGAGTTCTCACCCGTGAAATAATTTGAGTGGCAAGAAGTGAGTGGCCGCCTAGATCGAAAAAGCTATCCTCTATACTTACTTGCTTAAGACCTAATACCTCCTTCCAAATATTTTCTAATGTGATTTCGGTATGAGTGTGAGGAGCCACGTACTCGGTTCCCACATCCATCAGATGACTCTTTTTAGTCAAACTCGCTCTATCAGTTTTACCATTGAGCGTTTTTGGAATCGCTTCAAGAATTACGAATCCACTGGGCACCATATAATCGGGAAGCCCTGCTTTCAATGATGCCTTGATGAGCCTCATTGACTCTTCATCTCGGCTTCTGTGGGGCTTTGAACTTATACCTGCATGTGACTTAAGACCGATATGTGACTTTAAAACAACAAAGCCCACCAATCGTTTTGCTTGACTCTGATTCAGGCCATCCACCGCTAAGACAATGCAATCATGTACGCCATCCACCTTAGACAAGACTGATTCAATTTCTCCTAGCTCTACGCGGTAACCCCGGATTTTAACCTGTTTATCAATACGTCCTACATACTCAATTAATCCCTTGGCAACGTAACGCACTAGATCTCCGGTTCGGTACACTTTAGCGTTTTGATCGCCTGTCTGATGTTGAGCGAAAGAGAAAACCCCATGTGTCAGTTCCTCTTTGCCTAAGTACCCTCGCGTGACACCCGCACCTCCAACAACAAGCTCTCCTGCAATACCCGCCGGAACCGGTTTCCCTTGTGGGTTAACGATAGCGCAGGTCACATTAGCAATGGCCTTGCCAATGGGAATAGGCGAGCTAGGCGAGTTAAAGTCAGTCAACTTAAAATCAGTCAAATCGGCCGCCGTAGCCACCACCGTGGTTTCCGTGGGACCGTAGGTATTCATCAATTTAACATGATTGCCTATCCACTTTTGCCAGAGTGCAACAGAGGAGTGATGCACTCTCTCACCACCGATAATCATCAATCGCAAGGATTCCAACAGAGGACAAATTGCTTTCGATAACTGACCCACCAACTCTTGCCAATAAGCCGTAGGCAAACTCAGTACGGTGATGCCATATATTTGAGTCGCAGTAAAAAAGGAATCCGCATCCCCTAATAAAGTCTCATCTCGCAACACCAACCGCGCTCCCACGCACAGCGCGGGAAATATTTCTTCGATACTGGCATCGAAACTAATGGAGGAAAATTGCAAGACCACGTCTTTCGAGGTTATCTCATAGAGATCAAGTGCAGAATGAATGTAATGCTGCAAGTTACCATGTTCCGCAACAACCCCTTTAGGTTGTCCAGTGGAACCGGAGGTATAAATCACATAGGCTGCATCCGTTGCTGCACTCAAAAAACCTAATGCCGTATCAAGCTGATCATGAGCCTGTTCCACGAACTGATCTAGAAGAAAAAGTTTCGCCGAATGTTGAGGAAGTTGCGCTAGTAATGGCGACTCCGTCAGGAGCAAGGAGGCTTTCGATTCCTCCAGCATATACGCCAAACGTTCCTTGGGATAAGCCACATCCAAAGGTAAAAATGCCGAACCTGACTTCACAATTGCCAGCATTGCCACAATCATATCGATAGAACGTTCCACACACAGCCCTATCATCACTTCTGGGCCAGCACCTTGAGACACCAAAAAACGAGCCATTTGGTTGGAGCGTTTTTCTAATTGATCATAGGTGAGACTCTGCTCTGAAAACACCACTGCCACTTGCTCAGGAAATTGACTCGCCACTTTCGATAACAGTTGTGCCACGCTCTCTTGCGAAAACGGTTTTGATGGCCCTACCCCCAGTTGAACCAGTTCATTTTCCTCTTGCGGCAAAAGAAAATTCAAGTCCCTCATCTCGCTAACGCCATTGAGCACTTGTTCACTAATAGACTCTAACCGTTGCAACAAGGATAATTCATCAAATTGGCCATCATGATAGTGCAGCCCCAGCGCTATTCCCTCTGAGGATTCCGTTGTCACTAGCTTCACGACATTCGGGCCTTCCGGTGTCACGAACTGTATCTCCGCCTCTTTACCCATAAAGGAAAACGAAGACGTGGCACTGGCTAGACGATAGTTCACTTGAAATTGCAAAACCGGTGTCGGCGTTAATTGCGACTGGCGGTGTAACGAAAGATATTGATTGTTACCCAAAGTCTGGCGAGTTTGTCGTGAAGCTTTAAAATAGTCTGCTATGCTAGCGCCCGCACTTTGCATCTGATAATTGACAACAAAGGGAATGACTTGGATAAAACAACCTAGAGCGACATCAAATTTATCGCTTTCGTTTAGGTTACTGTCTTGTAGATTTCTGTCTTGTAATTTACTGCCCTGTAAATGTACACGTCGGCCTGCCACCACTTCACCAATAATAAAATCACCGCTAGCACGATGATATTCACTCACCAGCAAACTAAATAAACACTTAAAATAATTGGCTTTCGAAATAGATTGCTGCTGGCAATATTGTTCAATTTTTTCGGCATGCCGACTTTCAAGACACAGCCTTTTCTGTTTCGGTTTTCCAGAACCAGAACCAGAGTCAGAACCAGAACCCAAACTCACCGCTAAAGGCTCTACCCCTTTCAGCTTCTCAGCCCAAAAGGCATTAACCTCAGCAGTATCCGTCTTGGCACGGATCTGCGGAACAAAATTGAAAAATGGATTTTGAGGAAAAGATGGACTTCCCTCTATCGGTTTAGATCCTGTTGCCACTAAGCTTTCATAAACAGACAACAGCTGTCGTAAATGTTGACTCTCACTCATGCCATCTAAGACACCATGATGACAGGCTAATAAAGGCACGTAATGTGTATCAGACAGTTTGATCAATGCATAACTCACCAAAGGGTCTTGATCCAAACAGTAAGGGTGACAAATAAAACCCTCAATCTCTTTTTGAAGATCAGGATTATCTTCGTCTTCAGTATGCAAATGAGTAAGATTAATAGTAGTAAAATTCACTTCTATTGATTTTTGTACCACCTGATAAACCGGTTCCAAAGTCGGGTGACGGCTCTTAACAAACTTTATTCGTAACACATCATTGCGATCAGAGACAATTTTCAAAGCCTGTCGCCATAGACTCTCATCAATTCGGTGATGTAAGTGAATCGCATAACCCAAGGAGCAGGCTAAGGTCGATTGCTGAGTCTCACTTAAAAAATAGAAATCGCGCTGCATTGCCGTCAATGGCTGAAGAGCGCCGCACTCATCATCTAATTTTAAAAGCACTCGCAATTCAGTGTCATCGTGAAGACAAATAGCATCGATCGATTGCGCTGAGTCACTCACAAAACAAGTCAGAATTCGTTTGTAATGTAGAGCCATCTCCTCGATAGAGTTCTCATCAAATAAATCCGTATTATATTCAAATGAGCCCTCCACTTCGCTACGCCCTGAATCCTGTAATAACAGCGACAAATCCACCTTCGCCGTTGTCAGTTCCACATCCATGGGCTCTAGCTCAATACCGGCAAGAATAGGTTGCTGTGAAGAGTCCACGGATTCAGTGAGAGAAAATGCAACTTGTCGAACCGGTGCATAACTCATATCCCGTTCCACATCCAACACTTCCACTACCGCTTCAAATGGCACATCTTGATGAGCGTGAGCCCCTAATATACTGGTGCGCTCTCGCTGTATCAGATCCGCCACCGTAGGGTTATCATCAAAACGGGTTCGCGTGACCAAGGAGTTAACAAAAAAGCCGATTAACGGTTCTAACTCCTGACGATTACGCCCTGCGATAGGCATACCCACCGTAATATCTTGCTGTTGACTGTAGCGGCTCAACAACAGCTTAAAACCCGCCATCAAGGTCATATAAAGAGTGGCACCTTGCTGACGACTCAATTGTCTCAACTGCTCCACCAAATTTTCGTCCAACACGATGGGTAGATGTGCCCCCACTTGAGTCTGTATTCTGGGTCGAGGGCGATCAGTGGGTAAAGTCAATAACGGGGGAGCCCCAAGCAAATGCTGTTGCCAATAGGCGAGTTGTTTTCCCAACTCCTCACCCTGCAACCAATCCCGCTGCCATACTGCATAATCCACATATTGAATAGGTAGTGCGGGTATTTCTGCCACTGCTGGACTGACTGGGCTTGCTGTTGAGTTAGATGGTATTAATTTAAAATGGCGATAGAACTGAGCTAACTCCTGCACCAACACCTCAAGAGACCCGCCATCCGCGACGATATGATGCAGTGTCGCCAGTAGGGCATATCGGTGTTCAGACAGTTTGATAAGTCGAGTTCGAAGTAAGGGACCCGTAACCAAATCAAAAGGGCTCTCGATCTCAAGCTGAGCATGTTTGAGTGCTTTTGCCTCTCGCTCACCCTCATCCAAGAGAGAAAGATCGTGCATAGGTAATTGCCATTCACCTGGCTTTTGATTATCAAACCCTGAATCAGCCAAGACCACCTGAACCGCCTCACCATCAACACTCTTAAAAACCGTTCTCAACACTTCATGTCGCTGAACAATCGCCTGAATAGACAGCCGTAGAGCCTCAACGTCTAGCTCTCCCTTGAGATACAAAGCGATGGGAATATTGTACGTACTACTGTTCGGCTCAAACTGGTCGATAAACCAGAGTCGTTGCTGAGAAAAGGAAAGCGGGAATTCAGTTCGACCTTGTCTATCCAACACAGGGATCGTTTGTTCGCTGGCTTGCCCCCCAACTCTGACATCCCTAAGAAAGGCGATAACCTCCGCCTTATTGGCCACCAACTCCCCTCGTAATGATGGGGTCAGCGCCCCTTTCGGCGCTTTAAATTTGAGTTCGGGTTCTCCTGTCTTCTCGCTATTTTCCAACCATAACTGAATCCCTTGAGAACCCAGTTTTTGTATCAGCGCCAAGACACTAGCAGGAGTATTACTATCGCCGCCCATTATATTGATCCTTCCTCAAACTCATCATCATCCTCTTCTGTCTCTTCCTTAAAAGACTCGCCACCTACCGCAATAATAATTTCTGCAATACCCGCGATAGTGGCCACTTCAAATAACGTTCTTAAGGGTAAGTCCACATGCAATTGTTGAAGTATCCGTGAATGAGCCTTGGTCACCAATAATGAGTGACCACCCAACTCAAAAAAATCATCCTCAATACCCACTTGAGGTAACGATAATAATTCACGCCAAATTGCCACTAAGGTTGTCTCTACTTGATTTCGCGGCGCGACAATTTCATGAGCGCTCTCCTCCCCGCCATCCCAAGGAGGTAATGCCCGACGATCAACCTTACCGTTAGCAGTGAGGGGAAACTCTTCCAACAAAATAAAATAGTTTGGGATCATGTAACGTGGCAGTTTGTTTTTAAGAGTCGCTTTAATCTCGGCGATTGTCACTGTTGAGGAATCCCCTCTTACATCAAGAGGTACATCAGCTTTTATATCAGTTAAGACATAAGCCACCAAGTGTTGATTACCCGAATCCACCAGTACCACTGAATTTTGCACACCCGGTACATTTGAAATAGCTTGTTCAATTTCGGCCAATTCAATTCGAAAGCCGCGTATCTTCACCTGGTCATCTATACGGCCCAACATTTCAATACTGCCATCTGGCAAGTATCGCCCCCAATCTCCCGTGCGATACAGTAGTTCACCTTTCAAAAAGGGGTGGGGTATAAAACGTTGTCGCGTCAAATCCTCATCATTTAAATAACCCAGTGCCAGACCCGGTCCACCCGTATAGATTTCACCAGGAACGTCAATAGGCACTGGCCGGTGCCGTTTATCCAGTACGTAAACAGTAGAATTAGTATTCGGCTTTCCAATTGGGACCGTTGATACACCCTCAGCCACCGCATTCACCTCGTGCCAAGTGGAGATAGTGCTGTTTTCAGCAGGGCCGTACAAGTGGATCAGATGACAGGAAAAATCACATTCAATGACCTTACGTATCGATTGCGGATCACAAGCCTCACCACCGAACAGAAGATAATCCAAATCTTCAAACACAGCGGGCATCTCCTGCGCATACAAATTGAATAATGCCGTAGTGAGAAACAGTACTGATATCTCATGGTGTATTATGGTTTCGTAAAACAAACGAGTGGATAACAACTCCTCTTTGCTAATCCCAATCAAGGTGCAACCATTTAACAAAGCTCCCCAAATTTCCATTGTTGCCGCATCAAAGGAAACATTAGCGGCGAGTGCCACGCGTTGTTTTGGCGAGAAATCAACATAATCGGAGTGCAACGCGAGCCGAATGACGCCTCGATGAGGGATGCAAACGCCTTTGGGGGTTCCGGTTGAACCTGAGGTGTAAATCACATTCGCGAGTGATTCCCCTCCCGGCACCCGCTGCACGATTAAATCCACATTAGATTGCGCAGCGATAAGATCCGCTTTTCTGTCTAGGCATAAAAGTTGATGAGTATCACTAACCTCTGAAAGATCCGATTCCTTTAGACAACGCTCGTTACTAATAGCGACAGGGCCAGACGCCGAAGAAGGCGTAGCGCGAGCGATGTCTTGTAACATAAACTCGATTCGGTCACGGGGATAACCGGGGTCTATGGGCACATAAGCTGCACCCACTTTCAATACCGCTAACATAGCAACGATCATTTCTTCGCAGCGGTCTAAACATAAGGCAATCAAATCCCCCTGTTTAACACCACTAGCGACCAAATAGTGGCTCAGCTGATTGGCTTTTTGATTTAGCTGAAGATAGGTTAATTGTGAAGAGGTTAATTGCGTACGGGTTAATTCCGTAGAGGTTAATTGAGAGCCGCCAAACACCGTCGCCACACTGTTTGGCGCACGTGACACTTGCTCAGCAAACACATCTTGTATTAACGCACTCTGATCAAATTCCCATTTATTCTCATTCCAGTCGAAAACGCATTGCTGTGTTTCCTCTGGACTTAACAAGGGAAGCCTCTCGATAGGTAACTGAGGGTTATCGGCAATCGCTGTCATCATCTGCACTAAATGACCCAGGGCACGTTCTATTGCAGCGGGTTGAAAAACAAAACTATCAAATGAAAAACGAAGTACGAAATCCTCTCCCGGTAACGCGATTAACGTGAGCGGGAAATTCGTTTGTTGGAAGCTCGCTATATCTCCCACTCCCAGTGACTCTTGATACGCTTTTAATGCGGAATCCACGGGGTAGTTTTCGAAAACCAAAATACTGTTAAATAAAGGTGATTTACTGGGTACATCACTCCACCGCTGAATATCCACCAATGAAGATGATTCATAGTTCTTCAACGGTAATTGTGTTTGTTGTGTCGCCTGACACCAGGACACAAAGCTCTGCTCTTCAACAACCTGCAATCTCATGGGTAGTGTGTTGATAAACAGACCCACCATGCTCTCGATTCCTGGTACCTCTGCGGGACGCCCAGAAACGGTGGTGCCAAAACACACATCCGATTCACCGCTATAACGACTTAATAGGATGCCCCAAAACCCTTGTAATATTTGATTGAGTGTTAAATGATTTTGCTTTGCCATTTTTTCTAAAGAACGAAGCAAAGCGGGATCAAGAATACACTGTCTCTCTTGATAGGCCGCCTGCCCCCCTGAACTGTCTTTTTGATATTGAGCCACTTCGGCTATTGAATTATTGATAATTAATGGCGTCGGAGCAGTGAAGCCTAGTAGGTAATCTTTCCAAAACAATTCGGCCTCATCTCCATCATTGGATTCTAGCCATTCGATATACTTTTCGTATTTGGGTGCAATCGCTAATCCAGGAAAAACGTCGGGGGGCTGATGGGTTTTCTGGTCCGGATTTCTCTGGTCCTCGATTTTGACATCACAGAGTTTTTCGTAGACTGCAAAAAGCTCACCAAAAACCAGCGGCATTGACCAGCCATCCAGGAGGATATGATGAAAACTCCATATAAACTGATATCGCCCACTGGGTAATTTAATTAACACCAAACGACTGATGCTGGATATGGAAAAATCAAAACCGGTATTTCTATCGTCTTCTAAAAATTGTTGCAGTCGTTGATCCACTTTCGCCTCTGCAAGACCTTCGCCTGAGGAGGACCAATCTAATGCTACAAACGGCAGCGAGATACTTTGCCTTACCATTTGTAACGGACGGGCGACTTCTTGCCAAAGACAACTGGAACGTAATATAGGATGGCGCTGATAAATAATTTCCCATGCTTTCACAAAGGACTTGGCGTCCAAATGAGATCCAAGATCGACACTCACCTGATCGAAGTAAACCCACGAATCCGGTTCCATAAGACTATGAAACAACATCCCTTCTTGTACCGGCGACAGAGGATATATATTTTCTACATCCCTAATCTCGCCCACCACCGCATCTAGGGTGACCTGATCCAGCTGGGCCAAAGGGAAATCCGACGGAGTGTAACCGCCGTGTTTGAGTTGGCCATCACTACTATTACTACCATCGCTAACCTCACAACAGTGATCAATAATAGTCTTGAGATTATCAACAAACTGATTCGCTAGAGTATCGATGGTGCCGGCATCGTGAATGGCATTGCAATACCGCCAGTTCATTTGTAAACAGCCGTCCAATACCCGACCACTGACTTCTAATAGATAATGTCGCGGACCCTGTGGCGAGATTTCAGCGCCTGATGACTCCATCGCAAGTTGAATTAACGGTTCAGTAGCAATCGTATTGGAATTATTTTCTAACACACTATCGAGTTGCCCCAAGTAATTAAAACTAATTTGTGCTTGCGGCTGTTGTCTTAGCTTCAATCGAGTTTGATCATCGGTGCTTCGGTATTTCAACAATCCGTACGACAAACCTTTTTTGGGGACAATATGTAAATATTCCTTTGTCTGTTTTATCTGTTTGGCTAAACCCGACTGCTTTTCAGTTGATGGATCGAGAGTTAATGAATCGAGAGTTAATGGATCGACAGATAAAGAAACAGGAAAAATACTGGTAAACCACCCTACGGTTCTAGACACATCCACAGTGTCTGAGATTTCTTCTCGACCATGACCCTCTAGATCAACCAACACAGTATCGGCATCCGCCCACGGTCCTAACGTCATCCCCAGAGCCGTCAACAAAAGGTCATTGATCTCAGTGCGATACGCTCCACCTGCCTGAGTCAATAGCTGAGTGGTATCCTCCTCGTTCAAACGAATATCGATGGACTCCACCTGCGCAACGGTATTCTCACCGTCACGATCAACGGGCAATAATGTATTGTCACTTTGCTCAGTCAACCAATAGGCTTCATCATTGATAACATCAGAACCATGACTGTAATCTTCCAATGCCATCATCCATTGCAACCAAGAACTCGTCTTATCACCTAAATCTACATGAATTAGATTCACATGATCCGAACCCACATACCTCAAATCCACATGATCTGAATCAACCAAATCTGGAGTATCTCCGTGAGACGGTGTTAACAGCTGTTCCAAAGCTGTCTGTAAATCTTCTAGTAATATTCGCCACGAGAACACATCCACAACCAAATGATGGGCGACGGCAAGAAGTCGGTTTCTCTCTCCACTGGGCGTATTAATAAAAACAAACCTGACCAACGGCCCCGTAGCCAACACCAAACTCGATTGTGCTGTATTGCAAGCGGAGGTCAACGCCTCCTCAAAACCGGCTTCGGCTACCGTACTCAGATCTCGTATTGAAAATACCGCATCCCTTTGCTCATCAGTCCACTCGTCAAAACACATCTCCCGTTGTTGTGTTTCGCCTGCATCATCCGATTTTGAGTCACGCTGTACCGAAGGTCGTTTAAACGTAGCCCGTAAACTATCATGCTGGCTTAAAATGGCGTATACCGCTATCTGAATTGTCGTTGATGAAATAGTCTCAGCAGTGGAAAGTAACACCGACTGATTGTAGTGTTTCACCTCATCCTGTGAATCATTGTATTGATCGAGATAAAAACGCTGTACTGGACTCAATTTTGCTTTACCAATCACCGACCCTTGATCAGCGCAATTTGCTGCACTCAGTTCGGTGGCCACAGCCGCCAACTCAGCGATGGTTTGATACTCGAAAATCTGTTTTGCTGTCAGTTGTAACCCCGCCGTCTTAGCCCGACTCATTATTTGAATACTGAGAATGGAGTCGCCTCCCAGTTCGAAAAAATTATCCGTGACGCTAATCGCATCGTTATTCAACACTTGCGTCCAGATGTCTGTAAGAGACTGCTCTTTGTCATTACGCGCAACCACAAAGGTTTCCGCTGCGATCTCTTTATTCGGTAACGGCAGCGCCGGCACATCTAACTTACCATTCGCCGTCAACGGTAAAACATCTAATAGGACCATTGCCGATGGCACCATATAACTGGGTAAACTCTTTTTGAGACCCGCGTTGATCATCTCAATATTTAGCGTTTTATTGGGCGACTGTTCTTCAGATAAGCTCTCAGATAAAGCCCCCACCGACAAATAGGCCACTAATCGTTTTTGTCCCGGCTCATCTTCACGCACCAACACAACCGCATCATGAACGCCGTCAAATTCACGCAGCGCAACAGCGATTTCAGCCAACTCGATTCGGAATCCTCTTAACTTCACTTGATCATCAATACGCCCAAGGATTTCAATGGCACCATCATCACGATAGCGCCCCAAATCACCGGTCAAATAGAGACGACCCGTTTCTCCACTCTGTGTCTTGTTAGCTCTTTTCCTCGTAGCAAAGGGATCGGGAATAAACTGCGCCGTCGTTTTTTCTAACTGATTCAGATAACCCAAAGCCAAACCGTCCCCGCCACACACGATTTCCCCCGCGACTCCAGGGGGCACAGGGTGCCCTGCAGTATCCAGAATATAAGCCGTGGAATTGGAAATGGGATAGCCGATAGGGATAGTCACCGCACCTTCAGGCACTTCCTCTACCTTAAACCAAGTGGAATAAACCGTGTTCTCAGTTGGGCCGTACACATGAATTAAGTTCTCGGGGGGGCTCTCTTTTAAAATACGTCTGACCCGCTGCGGGTCTACCGCCTCACCACCAAACAACATGGTTTTTAAGCGCCCAAACAAGGCAACATGATGCAATGAAAATGCGTTTAATAATGCCGTGGTGAAAAACAAGGTATTCACCTGGGTTCTATCGACCTTCGCTATAAAATCATCTGGCGATAACATTTCATCTTTTGAAAACCCCACCACACAAGCGCCGTTACACAAGGCTCCCCAGACCTCAAATGTGGATGCATCAAATGAAGTATTAGAGCAATGTCCTATTCGATCCTCAAAATCGATATCGATATAATTAGTGTTTCGCACCAATCTCACGACGCCCCGATGAGGAACGCAGATGCCTTTAGGCTTCCCCGTGGAACCAGAGGTATAAACGATATAGGCCAGTCGTTCTGATGATTTCTTTTGAACGGAGCTGGCTATATTGCTGGCTAGACCGAAAGTAGGCATGAGCTGAATTGCCTTCTCATCCACATCAGCATCAATCAACACCATCTGTTGCTGTTCCGGTTGATAGCTTTCAATACGCGACTTCATATCCGAGCGGGTGATTAACAGTGATGCCTTTGCATCTTTCAGCATGTAGGTAATTCGATCGTCGGGATAACTGGGGTCTAATGCCAGGTATCCCCCACCGACTTTCAACATGGCCAACTCCGCCACTATCGTCTGCCAAGATCGCTCTAGCATGATAGCCACAACAGAATCTTCGCCTATCCCAAAGGTGACAAGATAATGTGCTAACTGATTGGCTCGCGCATTTAACTCGCCATAGCTAAGTACCACTTCATCAAAAACAACCGCTTGTCTATCCGGGTTTTGCGCGACTTGGTCTTCGAATAACTCATGAATACAACGATGGGCGGGATACTCTGTCTGGGTGTTATTCCAGTTAATGAGGATTTGTTTTTTCTCAGACGACGTCAGCCACTCTAATTCATCCACACCAACCGCTAGCCCCTGACTCATACTTTGCAGCAAGACTTCAAGGTGTCCCAACATCCCGGCAATGGTGCTGCTGTCGAATAGACTCGTGTCGTAGGACAATTTTAGTTTTAATTCGGCTCCGGGCTCAACGATAACAGTCAAGGGATAATTGGTATGCTCAACGCTCTGCACATCCTCCACGGCCAACAGCAACGTTTTATCCTGAAGAACCTGCTCAACAGGATAGTTTTCAAAAACTAGAATACTCTCAAACAAAGGTTGGTCGCCGGGTACTTCAGATACATGATGAATATCAACCAGAGGAGTGGATTCAAATCGTCGACTTTCGATTTGCATGTTTTGCATGGTTTGCAACAACGTGATCAACGGTTGATTTTTTTCAATCCGTAATCGTAGGGGCAGCGTGTTAATAAACAAGCCCACAATATTTTCCACATCATTTAACTCAGCTGGCCGTCCCGATACGGTGGTACCAAACACCACATCTTGTTCGCCACTATAGCGAGACAGCAATAAGCCCCACGCTCCCTGCAACAGCGTATTAAAGGTGAGATGTTGATTTTTAGCGAGTGCTTGTAAACTCGCTGTCGTGGTGGTGCTGAGTGACAGTTCCCGCTCTTGGTAAACCGATAGTTCTTGCTCTTGATATACCGACATCTTCGATTGTTGTTCTGTCTTCCCTACCCTCTCTGCGTTCTTTTTTACCGTAATGAGAGTGGGTGCATTAAAACCCGCTAGATAGGACTGCCAAAACTGAGCGGCTTCAGACGCATCGTTTCGACTCAACCAGGCTATGAATTGATGATATTTTGGCGGCGATGGCAATCGCGGTATATTGCCTTTCACTAATTCAGAATAGCTAACAAACAGCTCTCGCATCACAATAGGCAGGGACCAGCCATCCAGAATAATATGATGAAAACTCCAAACTAATCGAGTCTGATTGTGACTGAATTTAATCAGCGTTAATCGGTTCAAGCCTGGCTTAGAAAACTCAAACCCTTTCTTCGTGTCGCCTTCCAGAAACCGAGCCAACTGAATGGCTTTTTCTGCTTCACTCAAATGACAAAGATCCACAACTTCAATCTTTACTGCCAAATCGGAGTAGACCACTTGCAAGGGCCGAGAAAGCCCTTCCCAAATAAACGCACTACGCAGCACTGCATGACGACGAATGATACTATTCCAAGCTTGTTCAAAACGTAAATGATCAACCTCCCCATGCAGTGCAACGGTCAATTGCTCCACGTATACCCCGGCATCTACGTCGTCTAACGCCTCCTCGTAAAGCCCATGAAAAAGCATACCTTGCTGCATAGGGCTCAGTGGATATACGTTCTCAATTGCGGCTGTCTGGCCAAATTGCTGATCAATTGTTTCTTGTGTTAATTCAGCCAATGGAAAGTCTGAAGGTGTATAACCAAAATATCGTGTATCAATACAATGCTCAATAATCTCAGTTAACAACGTGATATAGCGACTAGCAACCGTCTCGATGCTCTGCACATTGAAACGCTCATTGCTAAAGGTCCATTCCAGTTGTAACTGCCCCTCTAGAATATGCCCATTGATATCAAGCCCATGCATTCTCTTTGTTGTGCTCGCTTGATCACCGCCGCGATCTGCTGTCGTTAGAGAAAATAGAGAACTATTTTCCTTTATCGAATCGAATTGCCCTAGATAATTAAAAGCCACTTCCACCTTTGACAGCACGGCCAGCTTATTCTGCACTGCGGCATCTTGATTCCATAATCGATGCATCCCGAACCCAAAACCGTGATTGGGGACTCGACGGAGTTGCTCTTTAATCGACTTGATTTGTGCTTCTAGTGAGGCTTGTTCTCCTTTATCTGAAACAGGTAGAGATATGCCCACAGGATAGAGGGAAGTAAACCACCCTACTGTGCGAGAGAGATCAATCCCCTTGGAGTCCAAGTCGCGTGTATCCGTCTCGCGCCCATGCCCTTCGAGATTAATCAGTGCCTGTGAAAACCCAGTCCACCGGCTCAAAGTCTGCATCAGTGCCGTGAGCAAGATATCGTTAATATCCGTATTGTAAGCCGAGTTCACCTCACGCAATAATGATTGGGTCAACTGGGGATCTAATGCAACAACGACTTTTTTCTCCTGCGCTACGCAATTTTTTATTGATATATGGTTTATTGCAGTACCCTTTATTTCAGTACCTTTTATTTCAGTAATGTGACCCCTAGAAAAATTCGCTGGCAGTGCAAAGGTTGAGTCATTTAAAGAAAGCGTATCCGACAACTCCAGCCAATAACTCAGGTCAACGTCAAATCCCCCGGAATCAAAATGCGCTTTATTCGTCGCTGTCCATTGTCGAAAGGAAGTGGTCTTCTCACCCAACATCGTCGCAGGCGTTTGCGATGAATGACAAGCTTGATTAAAGTCCTCCAATAATATGCGCCAAGAAACGCCATCCACAACCAAATGATGTATCACCCAATGGAGTAAGCGTTCTCCATTGGGCATTTGGATTGACACCGCCTTTAATAATGGTCCTGTTTCCAAACATAAACTGGCTTGGTTCTGACGAAGAACATCTGCTAAGGCACTTTCTTCCGTTAGGATCACGGTAGAGAATAACGCTTCAGGCTTAGCGCCATAGCGTTGGTGCCAAGACGAGTTTCGGTGTTCAAACTGCATTCGCAGACCGTCGTGCTGATCGACAATACGGCTCAGAGCATATTCTATTGTTTTATTGCTAAGCTCTCGGCCTAACTTCAATAACACGGCTTGGTTATAGTAGTGGGGTTGCTCTTGCTGTTGACTGAAAAACCACTGTTGAATAGGACTTATTAACGCCTCACCTTCTAACCTGCCTTGCTCTGCTAACACCGGATGATCAACTTCCGAGGCAGCCCCCGCCAACTCTGCAATGGTTTGGTTTTCAAATAACTGCTTTACTGTAAGGCGTATCCCCGCCTTCTTTGCCCGACTGATAATTTGAATACTCAGAATGGAATCGCCACCCATTTCAAAAAAGTTATCGTGTAGACCTACGTTCTTAATATGTAGTACATCTTTCCAGATATTAGTTAAGACCCGTTCTCTCTCTGTGCTCGGTAAGGCTGATTTTGTTTCAGAGTCAATTTCGATGGGTAGTTTAAGCAACGCCACACGATCAATTTTTCCATTGCGGGTCAGAGGCAAGGAGTCCATCAACATGATGACAGACGGTATCATGTAATGGGGCAATCGCTTTTTCAAATTCGATCGTAATGTTTTTCCCTCAAGATCGTCCGCGACGAAATAAGCCGCCAAACGTTTAATGCCCGGTTCATCTTCGCGTACAACAACCGCAACTTCTCGCACGCCCTCGATCTGAACAATGGCCTCCTCTATTTCAGCCAGCTCAATTCGATACCCCCGAACCTTCACCTGCTGATCCTTGCGGCCTAAATACTCAATGACACCATCAGCCCGATAACGCGCTAAATCACCTGTTTTATAGAGGCGTTCGCTAGACTCATCCCCCGCTAGCGCAAAAGGATTGGGAATAAAAACACCCTCGTTAAGATTCGAGTCAAGGTAACCTTTAGACAAACCGTCACCAGAGCTACATAGCTCGCCCACCATTCCCACCGGTACGGGCTGCAAATTCTGATCAAGAATATAAATCGTGGTATTAGCAATAGGACGCCCAATGGGAACTCGCCCTTGCACCTGCTGGCTCTGTGTCATGGGATAGCAGGAAGTAAAAGTGGTGTTCTCTGTCGGCCCGTATCCGTTCACCAAACAAAGGCCCTGGACTTCATCCAGCACCTTGCGCACCCATTTCGGCGATAAGACATCGCCCCCAACCAATAAGGTTTTCAGCGGATGAAAACACTCTATTTTGTATTCGGCAATAACGTGAAACAAGGCTGCCGTTAGCCATAGTGAATTGATGGATTCTGTTTTTATCAAATCATTTAATGCATCTACCGTCATCTCACCCGCTGGAGCCACCACTAAGGTGCCACCGTTTAACAGGGGTGCCCAAATTTCCAAGGTTGAGGCATCAAAGACAATGGGAGCGTACTGCATAAAAACAGTCGTCTCATCCATCGTCATAAAGTTGTTATTTTTTACCAGCCGGGTCACATTGCGATGGCTGACTTCAATACCTTTCGGTTTTCCCGTGGAACCAGAGGTGAACATGACATAGGCCGATTGAGCGCCATCAATATCACTCCACATTCTTTTTGAATCTATTGCCGAATCGGTTTCCGCCTTATTAACCCACTCTTTGATTTGGCTGCTGGTAACAATATCCATCGGCTTAACAGGCAGGTGATGCACTAGTGAAGAGTCCACCACTACTAATTTTAAATTTGCACTATCGATAAGGGTCTGCAATCGCGCTTCAGGGTAATTCCAATCGAGGGGTACATAAGCCGCCCCCACTTTCAAAATACCCAGCAAGGATGTCATCATATGGAGTGAGCGCTCTACGCAGAGCCCCACACGATCACCCGGCAACACACCACGAGCAAGGAGTATCTGAGCTACCTTGTTCGCACGCTGATTCAATTCTCCATAGGTTAACGCTTGCCGTTCGCCACTTTGGGACTGATGCACAACAGCGATATTGTCTAGACGGCTCTCTACTTGTAATTCAAAGTAGTGAACGATACTGGCGTCACGATCATAATCTGTTTTTAGTTGAGTCTGGGTTTGGGTTTGATTCCACTCGACTAATATCTGTTGACGTTCATTCTCCTGCATTAAATTAAGAGTCGAAATTTTCTCCGCCGGGTTTTGTAAAATAGCCTTCAATAGAGATCTAAAGTGATTGGCGATTCTAGCGATGGTCGCTTCGGAAAATAAATCCGTATTGTATTCCCACTCGCCCTTTAGCTGACCTTGATCTTCTTTTAGATTCAAGGATAAATCGAATTTAGACGACGCGGTCTCGGCGGGTAGAGTTTCGATGGTAATCCCAGGTAACTCCAAAGACTGACCAGGATGGGTGTTGGTCAAGCTAAACAGTGTTTGAAATAAAGGCGAATGGCTCATGACTCGCGACACATTCAGCTCATCCACCAGACGTTCAAAAGGCAATTCTTGATGGCTATACGCTTGTAGAGTAGTATTTTTGACTTGCTGCAATAAGGTTTCAAAGCTTGGGTCATCTGACATATCCAAGCGCATCGCGAGGGAATTCACAAAGCACCCGATCAAGGGTTCTAACTCAGCTCGCGTCCGATTGGCAATCGGTGTTCCCACACAAAAATCATCCTGGCGAGAGTACCGGTGCATTAGCACCCCGAATGCAGCCAGCAATGTGGTATAGAGAGTCACGCCTTTGCGTCGACTCAAATCATGCAATCCCGCCGCAATCGATGAATCATAGTGCGCAGGCAAATGCGCGCCCCGTGTCCCCAGCTTAGGAGGGCGAATAAAATCAGTGGGGATTTCCAATACCGGCACATCAGCGAGTTGATGCCGCCAATAGGCTAATTGCTTTTCTAGGATATCGCCTTGCAACCAACTGCGTTGCCAATGCGCAAAGTCGAGATATTGAATCGGCAGCTCAGGTAAGGCATCGGGCTGTTGCAACACCAGGGATTGATAAAGATGCCCCACCTCCTTCACCAGTACGCCGAGAGACCAGCCGTCTGAGACAATGTGATGCATCGTCACTAACAACACATGCTGAGTATCATTCAACTTTAAGAGTTGCGTTCTCATTAAAGGGCATTGTGCTAAATCAAAGGGTAATTGCGCCTCCAGAGCAATGGCATTGTCTAATTCTTGCTGTTGCGCTTTCTCGGAAAGATCTGACAATTCGGTTATGGGTAATTGCCAATCCTCTGGAGAATGGATAATTTGTTGCGCCTTACCGTCGAGGGTAACGAAGGAAGTGCGCAGCGCCTCGTGACGCTCAACGATGCTCGCAAAAACACACCTCAATGCCTCCACGTCAAGATGGCCATCTAATCTTAAAGCCGCAGAGATGTTATACGATGCACTATCGGATTCGAACTGATCCAAAAACCAGAGCCGCTGCTGAGCAAAAGACAGTGCGTAGTAATCGCTATTTCGAGGAATGACACCAATGCTCTGGTTTCTACTGGCTCGACCCGATTCGGTTTTTTGTTTCTTGAGTTGTTTTAGGAGGGCTTCTCTTTTTTCAGGAGAAAGATTGGCAATTCGATCTGATAATGTCTTGTGACTCATTAATGAGGGCCTTAACGGCAAAAAGTACTTCCGATGTTTCTAGATGGGCTCTTCGTCTTCTAGCCCTTCAATTTGAGTTAACAATGCTGCCAATTCTGCATCATCCAACTCATCGACTTCCGCTTCTACTATCTGTAGTGCAATGTACTCAATAGTAGGTTGCTCGAACAAAATACTCAATGCCAATTCAACATCAAACTCATCCCGAATACGAGAAACCAACTGGGTCGCCAATAAAGAATTGCCACCCACATCGAAAAAGTTATCTCGAACGCCCACTTTTTGTAAATCCAATACATGACACCAAAGAGCCACAATCTCCTGCTCGGTTTGATTTCGAGGCTCGACATACTCTATGGAGGAATCCCGATTGTCAGTGGGCTTAAGCAGCGCTCCTTTATCAATTTTTCCGTTTGATGTCACCGGTAAACTATCCAGTAGCACGAAGGCTGAAGGTATCATGTATTGCGGTAAACTCGCTCCTAATGCAATACGTAATGAGGGTAGATCGATCTCTTCAGCCTGAGTAATATAAGCGACCAACCGCTTATCCCCTGGTTTATCTTCTCTTACAATAACGACGTTTTCTCGCACAGTGGGTTGCTGACTAATGGTGGATTCAATCTCACCCAGTTCAATTCGATAACCTCTGATTTTCACCTGGTCATCGGTTCTTCCCAGATATTCTAAAATCGGTGTTTCCTGAATGGCTTGAGACGCCTGAATCGCTACCACCGAGGGGCTCCCCTGGTGGCCTTTAGTCCAGCGCGCTAAATCACCGGTCTTATATAATTGAGTGCCTGGCTGATAGGGATTATCAATAAAACGCTTGGCGCTGAGCTCAGGCCGATGCAGATAGCCCGATGCCACACCGGCTCCTCCCACATAGATCTCGCCAGGCACACCCACAGGCACCGGTCTCATGCAGGAATCCAACAGGATCACCTGTAAATCATCGATGGCCTGCCCGATGAAAGAGGCTTTCGATAATAAATCACGGTCCTGAATACGATGAGAAGTCACGTGTACAGTGGTTTCAGTAATGCCGTACATATTAGTGAGCTGCGGCTGGGTCAATGAGTGACGACGCTGCCATTCTTGTAGAGCAGCAAAATCCAATGCTTCACCGCCGAAGATAACGTGTCGTAAATTCGGAAGTGTCTGAGTCTCCTGTGTACCACTTTCCTGTAACCCAGCTTGGCCATTAAGGTCAGCATCCACTTTTATTAACTGACTAAAAGATGAGGGTGTTTGATTGAGCACCGTCACTTCTTCTGCGACCAATAGATCGTAGAACGCGTCCGGTGAACGACTAGTGGCATAGGGGACTATCACTAAACGTCCGCCGTGGAGTAATGCCCCCCATATTTCCCAGACACTAAAATCAAAAGCCAGACTATGGAATAAAGTCCACACATCCGTGTCGGCGAAGGAATAAAGTCCTTCTGTTGCACTGAACAATCGAGTGGCATTCCCATGAGAAATGACAACTCCTTTTGGTGTACCCGTGGTACCGGAGGTATAGATGACATAGGCTCGCTTGTTCTGGTCAGTGATGTGAGAATTGGCCTGGGTATTGGCCATCACCTGAGACAAGTTTGTGGTGGGTTGCTCCTCTATCAAACCCTTTTGTATATCGAGATTTAAAATATCAAAATCGGTACCCGTATCACTATGTTCATCTTTAGCCAAACAACGATCAATGGCCGCATCATGGCTAATCACCAGCGCCGTCTTTTGTCCCTTAAGACCGTCTTCGAGAATTGTGGAAATTCGGGCTGTGGGGTTACTGGTATCAATGGGCAAATAGGCCGCTCCCGCTTTGAGTACGGCGAGCAGTGCCACAATCATCTCCACCGATCGATCGACGCAAATACCCACCAAACAATCTGACCCTATTCCCTGCTCCACTAAATAATGCGCTAATTGATTTGATCGATTATTGAGGTCTTGGTATGTGAGCTGTTGTTTCTGCCATGTTAATGCAATGGACGTTGGGTTGTGGTCCACCTGCTGCTCAAATAATTGATGCAGCGTCTTATCCATTGTGCCTGCTTTTGTCTCTGCCTTTCTATCACTGTCCACGTCATCTTCAAAGATTCGCGTATAACTCGTCTCTTCTATCTCCGACAACATCCTTACATCATCAATTCGCTGTGTCACATCCTGTGTCATATTGCTTAGCAGCTGCTGGAAATGACTAATCATGGATTCAATGGTGCTACGTTCAAACAAATCAGAACTGTATTCCCACTCACCGACAAACCCATCATCCACCTCAGTGAGATTCAAGCTGAGATCAAATTTGGCTGACTGAGCCGCATTCGGCAATAATTCAGCGCCCAATCCCTTCAGTTGGACTTGATAATCTTGTGGCGTATTCTGCAAGGTGAACATAACTTGGATTAAAGGACTGCGGCTCAGATCTCGAGCCACATCAAGCTCATCCACCAACACCTCAAAAGGGAGGTCTTGATGAGCATAAGCCGCTAGCGTCACATTACGCACTTGCAGCAATAAATCTTGCACTGTCATCGTTCTGTGGAACTGAGTTCGTAAAGCCAAGGTATTCACGAAGCAACCCATCAACGGCTCTAATTCGGCTCGCGTGCGATTCGCAATCGGGGTCCCCACGCAGAAATCATCTTGCTGTGAATACCGCTGCAATAACAATTTAAACCCTGCCAGCAAGGTCATGAACAAAGTCACGCCATGCTGCTGACTCAATGTGGTCAACGCTGACGTTACTGTTTTATCAATTTTGAATTCAACTCGAGAACCGTGCGAGGATTGTACTGGCGGTCTGGACCGGTCCGTTGGCAACATTAACACCGGCACATTTTGCAGTTGCTCTCGCCAGTAAGCGGTTTGTTGATCCAGCGCACCACTGCTGAGTAAACTCTGCTGCCACACGGCATAGTCTGCATACTGAATCGGTAAATCCGGCAGTTGAGGTAAACGACCCATTAGCTTGGCATCGTAAAGCTCCACCACCTCATCTAGCAATAACCCCATAGACCAGCCATCTGAAACGATATGATGCATGGTCACTAACACAACGTATTGATGATCACTCAATTTCAATAAACGGGTTCGTAATAGCCGTGTACGTTTTGCATTTTGACTAATTTCAATATCAAAAGCACGAGTCGCCTCGTCTATCATCAGCGCCTTCACTCGCCACGATTGTTCAGGATCGTTAATGTGGGTGAGATCAATAATATCTAAATAACTCGGCTCGGCCAGCCCGATAACTTGCACCACCTGACCCTCTTGTAACTTAACGTTGGTCCTTAGTGCCTCGTGGCGTTTCACCAATTCCGTAAACGCAGACCTCAATACCGTAACGTTGAGTTCACCAGTTAACTTTATTGCCCCAGCAATATTGTAGGCCGTACCAATCTTGAAACTCGAACTTCCCGATTCAAGCTTATCCAAAAACCACAGTCGTTGCTGAGCTGAAGACAAAGGTATGGGTAAATTCCTGTCGGCTTTTTCGATAGAGGGAAATACCGACCTCCCATCTGTATCCATCGTATCAATTAACTCTGCTAACGCTGCGATCGTTGGAGCTCGAAAGATATCGCGAACTAGCAGCTCAACCTGGAATCGATCACGAATACGAGATACCACCTGTGTCGCCAGTAAAGAATGCCCTCCCAATTTGAAAAAATCATTGTGTCTGCCAATCACATCGCACTTCAAGACGTTCCGCCATATAGATGCCAGGCCTATCTCAAGCGGGGTCTCCGGCGCCACATATTTCATTTGATCTTGAGCAATGACTTCCGGTTTGGGTAATTGTTTCCGGTCAATTTTTCCATTTGGTGTCAACGGAAATTTTTCTAATGCGATAAACGCCACTGGCATCATATATTCAGGTAGCATTTCCCTGATAGAGGCTCGCAAATCTGAATCGCTTACTGTATCTGTCGTTGTTGAAAGAACGTGATTAGCCTGCTTATTCGGAATCCAGTAAGCGATAAGATTCTTTTCACCGCTCTCATCCTCACTCACCACAACCAAACTGGTACTGACCTCTGAACACCGATTCAGCGCGTGCTCCACTTCCCCCAATTCGATTCGAAAACCTCGAATTTTAACTTGATGATCCATACGCCCCAGATATTCGAGACGACCATCCTCTAAGTATCGGGCATTGTCACCTGTCCTATAAATACGGTCATAACCTTCTGGATGTTTTTGGTCCTTCAAAACAAAGGGATTAGTGATAAATTTTTCAGCAGTCAAATCATCTCGGTTGCGGTAGCCTCTAGCAACGCCCCAGCCACCCAAATATAATTCGCCTGGAATACCTTTAGGCACCAACTGTCCCGCTTGATCAACAATGTATGTTGCGGTATTCATTATGGGGCGGCCTATGGATGCCGGGGCATTGGCCTTGCGTAATTCACGCATGGAATAAACTGCTGCTTCTGTAGGTCCATAGAGATCGTAAACTTTTTCAATATGACCTAAGCTATAGAGCCGATCCACTATCGCCGGACTAATGGCTTCGCCACCCGAATTCATTATTTTGACACTGTGAGGAATGGCCTCATCATCCATTAAACTGACCATGGCTGAAGGCACTGTATTCATTAGAGTCACTTGATCCCGTGATGGGATGGTCGGCAGACTCAACGCACTGTCGGCCATAATCACCGTACCGCCACCGGTCAAGGTAACAAATAACTCCCATACCGAGAGATCAAAACAGATAGACGTTGAAAACAAGACGCCCGATAGATCTTGTGGGTGATAGGCGGTGTGAGCCCATTGCACGAGGGAAGCCACATTGCGATGTTCCACTGCCACACCTTTCGGTTTCCCCGTAGAACCGGAGGTATACATCACATAGCAGAGTTGCGTCGAATCGATCTGTAATCCTAAGTTAGAAATATCGTTACCTTCCCAGAGTGAGGTATTTCTATCGAGGCACAGAATTTTTGTTTTAGGTAATGAGTTTTTCAAATGGTGATGACATATAACAACCGGGGCAAGGGAGTCCTCCAGCATATAAGCGACTCTCTCTTTCGGATACTCCGGATCCAAAGGCACATAAGCTGCACCCACTTTCAAGATAGATAACAGTCCGACTATCATATCGATATTGCGATCCACCGATATCGCCACAAGAGATTCGTTGTTTACCCCGAGCTCTCGCAGATGTCTTGCAATTTGATTAGCCTTGGCGTTAATCGCACTGTAAGTCCATTGTTCATCTTCATAGATAACCGCAATCGCTTCCGGCGACTTCGCCACTTGCTGCTCAAACAATTGATGTAAGCAAACATTGCGGGGATAATTACCGACATTATCATTTAATTCACTAATCAGATGATGGCGTTCATCGTCTCCCAACATGTTTAATTGTGATATCGATTGCTGCGGATCACTCAGCAGGGATTCCAATATGTTTTCCCAATGTGACGCCAACCTTGTCACATACTCCTCATCAAACAAATCGGCGCTATACTCGAAAATGGCTTTTAACTCATCACCGCGTTCTTCCACGCTCAATGACAAATCAAATTTGGCTGTATGAGTATGAATATCCACAGGCCGAAAACTCAATTCATCTTTAACAGGAACACGTTTATCTAACGGGGCATTATTTAACGGGCCATTGCCTAACAGACCAGAAGTACCAGCGCTTTCGTTACTACGAATAACTGGCGTATTTTGCATAGCGAACATCACTTGAAATAACGGCGTATAACTCATATCTCGCCGCCCCACCAACTCATCGACTAGCCTTTCGAAAGGGACGTTTTGGTGCGCGTAGGCTGCTAGGCTGGTGTCACGTACCTGCTGTAACAATTCAATGTAGCTGGCATCTCCTTCACAGTGAGTCCGCAATGCTAGCGTATTGACAAAAAAACCGATCAAGTTTTCTAATTCTGCCCGCGTACGACCGGCGATAGGACTTCCCACACAAATATCATTGCTACCACTATACCGGTGTAACAACACTTTAAAGCTGGCAAGCAGAACCATAAACAGAGTAGCGCCCTGCTCCTGCCCTAGCTTTTTTATTTTTTGTGTCAATGCTGCGCCAATAGTAAAATGAACATCCCCCCCTAACCCTGATCTTTCCGGAGGCCGTATTTTTTGTGTCGGAAGTTCTAGATCTGAGACACCCGTCAACTGCTGACGCCAATATTCCACCTCTTTCTCTAATACAGATTCATCTAAGATAGTTCGCTGCCAATGCGCGTAATCTTTATATTGTATTTCCGGCTTCTTCAGTTTGACGTTTTCATGAGTCAACAAGCTTCGATAAATCACATCCAACTCGTTAACAAATATTCCCATGGACCAACCATCAGATACGATATGATGGGCTGTGATTAACAGCACGTGGCAGTCGCCTCCTAATTGGGAAAGCCGTATTAATCGAGCCCGTAATAAAGGACCTGCTTCTAAATCAAATGGGCGAGCTAGCTCCACAGTCGCTAACCCCTGTATCGCTGCTACTTTAGCTTGCTCTCCTAGCGTGCTCAGATCTTCAAAAGGAATATTAAAGGGTACCGAGTCATTAACGACTTGGTGGGGTACGCCACCGACGGAAAGAAACACACTTCTTAATATTTCGTGACGGGCAATAATCTCCTCAAAAGATTGGACGAGACACTCTTTACGCAATGTCCCTTCAATTTCCATTGCGAACATCAAGTTATAAACACTGTTATGCGGAGCGACTTGTTCCAAAAACCAGATGCGTTGCTGCGCATATGACAAGGGAATATGAGGCCTCTGAATACTGGTAGGAATGTCTTCGCAAGCTTGTGCACCTGTCATTATTTGATCCATAACTTGAATCGTCAAATCTCGAACACTAGCAACATCAATCAGATCATGAACCTGAAGTTCCACACCATACCGTTCACGTAATCGGCTCGCCAATTGTGCCACTAGGATCGAATCAAACCCCAACCCAACTAATGCACTCTCTTCTGTCACGGCACTTTGCGAAATAGAAATCACTGAGGCTATATGTTGCGACAAATAACCCATCAGTTGTGATACTCGATCAGCAACTGCCAAGCTTTCAAAGGCATTTCTATCGAAAGGCAGTGGAGACAGTAGGACACGTTGTTCATTGTTCTCTTTCGTGTTTTGATGACCCTTATTGACATTGCGCAGCTTGTTTTCATTAAAGCTTTCGCGTTTGATTTCCTGTAGTAACTTTAATGTCCCATCCTGATACGCTTTCTTATTGGCTCGTCGTTGTATTTTTCCACTCGTTGTTTTTAGTACTCGTCCCGGCTGTAGAAAACACAATGAGTGCAATTGTATTTCATGTTTTTCCGCAATGCCTTTTCGTACCTGATAAACGATGTCGTCTTTAGTCAGCAGCTTTTCCAAATCTCGCCAATAGCGTCTCTCCAACTCTTGCACAACAACCAACTTTTCCTCACCCTCCACGTCGATGGTGAATGCGGCTCCGGCATCCAACTTGAGTGCTTTATGAGCTTTTTGTACCGTGTGCTCCACATCTTGAGGATAATGATTTCGACCACGAATAATCATCAGGTCTTTTTCGCGGCCAGTGATAAAGAGGCTACCCTCTAACAAACTACCTAAGTCGCCAGTACGCAAATAAGGTCCATTTTTACTCAACTGACCATCCGGATCACGAAGGTAGGCTTGAAATATTTCTTTGGTTTCCTTCGGTTTTTCCCAGTAACCCTTCGCCACATGTGAACCGCGAACCCAAACCTCCCCCACTGCACCATCGGGCAAACGCTGCTCACTGTGCACATCCACGATCATCACTTGGCCATCCAATTGGGGTTGACCATTCCCCACAAGATCAGTGACTGCCGCTTCGGCAATTTCAGTTTTAGTCGCAGCAACCACGTGATCGCTCTGTAGATGCTTCATCGATATTTGCTTAGTGACCAATTGTCTATCAGCGTTTTCTTCGCAGAGACCGGCCCCGGTTACAAAAAGTGTCGCCTCTGCTAAACCATAACCAAAACAGAACGCCTCGCGCCGAAACCCAACATCAGCAAACCGTTCGCTAAATGCATCTAGCGTGCTCTTGCGTACGGTTTCAGCCCCTGACAGCGCCCACTTCCAGCCAGACAAATCGAGCCCCGCTTTTTGCTCATCCGTAATTTGTTTAATACATAATTCGAAAGCGAAATTGGGTGCAACTCCGCAAACTTTTTTGTTCTTAGAAATGGCTTGTAACCAGCGCACGGGTTTTTGCAAAAATGTAGCGGGTGACATCAGCACTGCGGATCCGCCAAGAAGAATTGGAAGCAAGGCCGCTCCGATTAAACCCAGATCATGAAACAGGGGCAACCAACTGACGATAACCGTATCACTATCAAAATGAAAAGCCTCAGTCATCATCGCTTGGTTTTGCAGAATATTTCGATGGCTAACCATGACACCTTTCGGTGTATCAGTAGAGCCCGAGGTGTATTGTAGGAATGCTAAGGTTTCACCATTAATGCTAGCCTTGTCAGCATTCAACCCAAGATAGGGATATCCCGCCGCCTCTTCCGCTACAACGGTGTCACTAGACAACCATTTGATACTCTGAGCTGAGCTAGAACCCTCTCGATTTAACAGTGGTTCTACCGCGCTCAATAAAGCAGAGGTTCCTAATATGATTCGTGGTTGGCAATCATCAATAATCGCTTGCAAACGTTCTAAATTTTGGTTTTTCCTTGGAGGATAAGCGGGAACGCAGACAACACCGGCATAGAGACAACCCAAAAATGCGACAAGAAAGTCGGAACCGGAAGGATAGAGCATGAGCGCTCTTTGGCCGTAAGCATCCATATCGGTAAGCCGAACTGCAACGGCCTTTGCCATTTGATCCAATTCGGCGTAGGTAATAGACCGAGGCTGATGGTGGTCATCCAATAAAAAGGTATAAACAACCCTGTCAGGACTTATTTTTGCCCGCGCTTGCAACAGATCAACTAGGGTCTGTACATTTAGATCTGATTTCGCGCTGACATACATTACAAGAAGTTTTCCTTTTTATTTTTCTTATTTATTCATCAGCTTTATTAACACACCACGGTATCAACACGACACTATAGAGGTCCCGAATAAACTCAAAGAATATGAACTAATTAAAGAATATGAATTAATAATAGTGCATGGGCAGCCAATCATACCTTTTAGCTTTTTTGTCATCGACACCACAATCTACCAACAATAATTAAGCTAAAGTTCGATTACAATTCAGTGCTGTTTAAATGGCCTAGGTTGACAAATTAGCCAGTGTGACATCTTCTTTAACGGACCAATATAGTAAATAGATAGCCTTATCTGGCACAACTTAACCGATCTTTGGATGTATAACCAGCTAGATACGCGATCAATTTATTCAAAAAAACAGCAGTGCGAAAAAAGAGGGGAGTATGATATTTGCTTTACCAATAAACGCCTATTTCGCCTGTTTTTATAGTGACTAATTTTCAAATTCAGACAAACTTTTATCCTAATATTGAGAGAGATATTATTAAGCCCATTAAAAGTTCTTCATAAACCTCAAGAACTTGACCCCTCAATGCGGTTCTCAATCGATGTTCTTTTCGAATAGATGAACTTAACACAAAAGATCTTTCATAAATGACACAAGCCACTTATAGTTCTGTCCATAGTTTATTCTATGTCTAATACAGTAAGGCCAACAAATGGGATACCCAATGCATAATAAAAGCCCTAACTCCTTCCTTCTTCGCTCTCTAATTTGCTACTTTTTGATAGCACTGAGCTTAAGTAGCGCCAATCTTGCCTTAGCAGAAAATCTCCTAGAAACCTATGAACAAGCATCAAGAAACGATCCCGCATGGTTGGCCAGCCAAGACTCACTTGCTGCGAATAAAAAGTTTAAGCAAATAGGGCTATCTGGATTGCTGCCTCGTATCATGGGTAGTGTTAGCTACCGACGTATTGATAGCAATTCATCAGGCATACCCTCAGGAATCAATGAAGACTTTGGCCAATTCTTAGGGTCTGCCGCTTGTATTACTGGGGAGCTCGGTCAGGATATAGAAAGTGATCTTACTGATTGTCTTGTAGACCTTCAAAATATTGAAGCGTCGCTCAACTTCTACCAGTGTACTCAAGATAATCAAGGGGATATGACTCAGTGTTTTTTTACAACAACAGAAAATCAAAGCGCCGCAACAACAACGACAACTTCAATCAGCTTAACGCAATCAATAATGAATGTCGGAAAGTGGTTTGATTACCGTAAATCACTCAATCAAGTCGCAAAATCTTTAAGCGAATTCGAGTCCGCACGGCAAGATCTGGTTCTGAAAGTGGCAGAAATCTATTTTAATGACCTTAAAGCTAAGGAAGAAATTAAATTCGCTCAATTAGAAGAACAAGCTATTGAGTACCAATTGAGTGTCAGTCAGAAAAGATTTAAGCGAGGCATCGGTTCGAGCTTAGAAGTTTACGAAGCTCAGTCTGTATTCGATATCAACCAAGCCAGCAAACTGCTGGTGGAATCCATTAGTGAAAATGCACACGATGATTTAAAGCAATTAACGAGAAATTATCACATTCAGGCTGACCCGCTTCCCGCTGACATTCCCATTGAGCCTCCAGTACCCAATAGAGTCGAAACGTGGGTCACCATAAGCAAAAATAATAGTAGTGATTTACGAGCGGCAGAGTTTGCCGCCCTTATTGCCAAACAAGATTACAGAAAGAAAAAAGCGGCACGTGCCCCCACTTTGGACCTTGGACTCAGTTATTCACAGCTGGATAATAACCAACCCTCTTTTGTCACCGCAGATGGAAAGACCACCACCACGTCCATAGGGCTGACTCTAAATGTCCCCATTTATACTGGCGGCTTGACCTCAGCAGTTGAGAGCCAAGCAAAACATCGTCAGCGAGAAGCCGAGCGACGGCTGGAACAAACTCAACAAGAGGTCACGGGCAATACCCGCAAGTTATTCCGCCAAGTGAAGTCTGCTGTTCTACGGGTCAAAGCGAATAATGTCGCTATTATTTCCAGCAACCAAACTCTCAAGGCCACCGAACGCGGTTACAAACGAGGAATCAGAACAGTAGCCGAATTACTGCAGGCGCAAAGGGATGTTTTCCGCGCGAAGAAAGATTATGCCAGTGCGCGCTACGATTACATTTTAGATACGCTGCGGTTGAAGCGTATATCGGGCATGTTATCTGAACAGGACCTCGATGTACTGAATACCTGGCTAGAGGTAATAGAAATCAATGAAGACGGCAGCGTCAGTGCCTCAAGCTTAAACCCCAACCTACCTGCCTCAGAAGCCATGGAAAACGAACTGCGGGAAGAGCGGGAAAATCAAAGACAGAAAAGACGACTACAAAGAAAGCCAAAGCCAAAGAGCTTGTATGAAGCACTCAAAAAATGGGGAACTAAAAAAGAATAAGGCATTAACGAAAACCGCCGCCATTTGCGACTAATGGTGGCTAGATCTATAAATCATGAACTAGAACTATCAATCACCTAAATACGTGAGCCGTTTAGTCATCAAATATAACTTGAACGTGATTGAGGTAACTCGTTCTCACTGTCTGGTCGAGTGAACCAACAAAGAATTTTTTTCCTTTGAGTTCCATTTCCGTTTCAACCAATTGTAGATTACCCTCTGGCAGCCTGGCAAAAACGGCTACACCCAAGAGCGCTTCGACTTTAAATGTTGGCAAGGGGGTAAATACCTGCACATTGATAATTTTGATTTGCTCTAGGATTTGGTGATTTTTACAATATTGAATCTCACCTTCTAGTTTAGGCATTACATTTCTGGCAACCGGCATATCTAATACCGGTTTAAAGGAATAACGAATAGTCTCTTCATTCTCACCCAACAACTTGAGACTTCCTGGTCGAATCATAGTTTTTGGATTCGGCATACTCTTAATGGTGAGGCCCGTTTCACCTCCCTTCCTGGATTTTGCTTTTTTTGTCTTAAACGTCTTTAACTCAGCTCTGCGGGGGGATCTGCCGTTGACGGAAAATAGCGTGTATTGCTCCTCTATAAGTTTAGAGGGATCAAAATGCACTTCCGTTTCTTGTTGCTGATCATGAGTAATAATAGTGTAGGCCCACTTTGGGTTTTTAAGCCTATCTAGCTCATCGCATGCGGCGAGCAAATGTTCTGGCAGTGTCTCGTTACTCATCCCTTAAAATCTCTTCTCACCCGCTGACAATCGGTGGATAGTACATGAGATATAGCGGAAACGGAAAAGAGATTTTGGCAAGACGATAGCTTAAAATTATGGAGTATCTAACCCCGCTATTAGGTATCCAGGCTCTTTTTTAAGTATTCAACAACGAGACACTACTTAACTCCTCACTTGAGGGGAACTCTTTGACCTCCCAACGTGCGGGATAACTCTCTATTTTGTGAAAGTATTTTTCTAAGTGGGCCTTACAATCTTTCCAGGTCGCTGTGGCGATCGCGTTAAACTGGCCGTCCTGTCCTGCTTGGCAAAATACGATTTCTTCTGACTCGGGCAGCCAACTCGTAATCCCTTCTGACCAAACACAGTAAGAGCTATACCTGACATCCGACAAATTTGCCGTGGCACCTTTATTCGAATTATCATCTTTATCCGAATCAGCTAATTCACTGACATCGTCTTCTCCCCGTTCTTTCACGGTGTAGGAAGCCACAAAAATATCGATATTTTCGGAATTGAATATTTTTTCTAATAGTTGTTTCTGGAATTTGTACTCTAACGCAATGGAGTAATACTCGGCACGTTTTGCCAACCCATAGGCGGGATGCTCAGGTGGAGGGCAAAAAACCTCGACGCCTGCATCGCGAATAACGTAGGGCTGGCCCGTCAGTGGATGCGCTGTTTGACTCAATACCATCTCGCTAGTAACCACGACTCTTTCTAAGGCCTCAACATCCTCAGAGCCCACCACCAACAAATGGTCCCTCGATGGAATAAAGACAACGGTTTCACCAATTACCTCTAACTCTCGTAGTTTATCCACCAGCAATATTCGAGAGGAATCGTAACCATCCTGCCACGGTGATTGCCATACACCCTCTGCAATTTGCAAATAAGGTGCATCACTTTTTTTCCACAAATTAGCAATGGCGAAACTTCGCACTTCCTCTAATTCAACACCCCATAACTTAAAATCACTGGCATTCGAAATGCGAGAAAAACCGTTATCATCAACCAGAAACTCGAGTACCAAGTTACCGCCAAGCACACTTATCTCACCTAACGTTTCTTCATCTTCAGACTTCCCTTCAAGCTTTTGTTGCAATTGACGGGATTCCAATCCTGCTCGGGTTCTAATCCCTAGCAATAAATGACTCGCTACGGTGTTAAATTCATTTTCAAGATCAACATCAAACTCTTCAAAACTAGACTTAATCCAATCGCGAATACATGCTTCACGTTTGTGACCATCGAGTAATTTCAAATCAGAAAAAATCGCCGAGATGGGCATGCGACTATCATGCGCATTATAATTGATTTGAAGGGCCTTTTTATCGATGAGATAGCGAGTATCCGCTGAAGGGTATATCGTGCTAATTTCTCGAATGAGGTTTTCTGCAAATTGCTCTATGGTCGATTCGGGTACACCTAAAATATCAGTCTTAATAGCGACAGGGGCTTCGGAAAAGACTTTCGAGAATATTCTTTTAAACAGTGCCATTCTATGTTTTCCGCACTAATGGAGACAGGTAAGCTAAAGCGTTAATTCTTTGACCACACTACCACCAGCTTTGGAAAAACCCAATACATACTCGGCCTCTTTCACTTCTGCTTGATACACTTTCGCTTTCGGGTAGTCTTTAGCTAATAAGGATAAAACCTTTTCGCGATCAGCTTCACTTATGGATACACCAAGGTAAACCGCCGTCACTTCACCGGCAGTAAACGGACGATCTTCATAGGAAACCGACATATCTGCATTTCCTGGATCTAATAGGTTTTTGGGCAGCCAAATAGATCGCCACTCTCTTTGAGACGCCAGCTGTTTTGACTTTACTAACAATTTATCTTCCAGCTTTTCATCTTCATCTGGAATCTGCTCACCGACAAAAATGGCTACCTGCTCTCTTAAAGTGGTCACTACATTTCTCTGGGATCGATAAGCAATCCGGCGGGGACGATCCACGCTGTTACCGTCTCCAACCTTAAACCGTATGGCAAGACCTCGGTGTTGATCCCCATATGTTTCCCAACTGCTCATGTCATCAAAACTATCACACAAACACAGAACGCGAACATTGTAGGCATAGCGCACCCAGGACTTAAAATAATCTTCTATTTCCACAAACCGCTGAGCAATCATCGTAGGTAACAATTCAGACAAAGCCTCAACAGCCTCATCCTCACTATGGAACCGATCCTCTGCTCGCCAACGACGTACCGCTTTTTTAATGGCGTTTGCCTCTCCAAGAGGATCATTTCTCGAAAAAATCATGGCAGCAATACTACGAACCGCCGTTTTCGTTAAATCTAGTTTATCAAAACCCATTGGTGTGTAGGCTGAATTTTCAAATGGATCTGCAAATCCATGTGGCGCACTCCAACGCATCTTCTTATTTTTAAGAACACTAATCCCTACCGCTGCGGTAGTATATTTTACCAATGAAAGTGGTGTATTTTTCCCCACGCCAGCTCCTTTATTTGAATACATGCCATAACTCTGAGTAGGAAAACCTATCGTTATGATCTGCTTATGAAAAGGATAGCGTAAGTCTTCAAAACAAGAACAAAAACATGCCTACATGACAGTCAAATCTCTATTTTTTTTAAATCTATCGAATCAAAGCCTATTTTTCGCCAAATTAGCTCATTACGACACAGGTCTCTATCAGTGATTCACCAACAACTGAGATTAAGATGGAATCATTTTTGGTGACGATTCTTCACAGCCTCATTGACTCTACTCAAGGTTTCTCCAATTTCGCCATTGAACACCAAATCTGCATAACCATCTAAACCCGTTGGTTCGCGATTTAAGATTATCAGCTTAGCGCCCCGCTTCTTGGCCATTTCTGGAAAACTCGCCGCGGGATACACGACCAAAGAAGATCCTAATACGACAAACAAATCACACTGAGAGGTTTCCCTCGTCGCGCTATCCATCTCATCCTCAGGCATAGGCTGGCCGAATGATATTGTCGCGGTTTTGATAATTCCAGAACAGATATTCTGCCCTCGTTTTTGAGCACAAGGTGGAACAGTACCCGTTTCGCGATAACTGGGTTCTAATTCTGAAAAGGGATAGATATGGCCACAATTGAGACACTTTGCATGACACCCATTACCATGCAGCTCAATGACATTCGCTGGGCTTATACCTGATTTTTGATGAAGGTTGTCGATATTTTGGGTAATGACAGATTGCACTAACCCCATTTCAAACCATACTGAAATGATATCATGACCTTTGTTTGGTTCAGCCTCCCCTAGATTTAAAGAGGATTCAAATACTCTGCTCCAAGCCACTTTGCGCAACTCTTCCGATTGAATATAATCATTAAAATCAATCGGCGTATTTTTGCTCCAATACCCTCCAGGAGAACGAAAATCGGGAATTCCCGATTCAGTACTCATTCCCGCTCCGGTGAACATGCAAGTTTGATCAGACTCTTGTAGCCACTGAGCAAACAATTCCACGTCTACTTGAGTTAAACTTGATGTTTTGATGGAATTTGAAGTCGTCGTGGAATGTGAAGCCATAGCTGAATCCTACTTTCAAGATCTAACGATATTAATGAACGGTATTGTTATTTCCCCAACTTAAGACGGTGATACTTTGCAATCTCGTTTGCTTGCTCTTTATCGACACCAGCCTTGTTCGCAAAACGGGACCATTCGCCGACCACATTTAACACTTCATTGATAATTAAATTTGCCTTTCTATCACTCAAGTTAGCAACCTTCGCCACCTGTATCAAATCTGACTTTACAAAGTCATCTCGCTTACCATTAATGCTCATCTGATGTTGCGATGTCCACTCCCCCTCGGGGTTGTAACTATACGTCACATCAAAAGCCGGGGATAAAGACCACTGGCCAGACCGATCCATTAAGAAGGCAATATTTTTAGTGTGATCATCTTGATTACGCGCGGCGATATTGAAGATCATTCTGCGATATTGCTGCTCTAACGAGGCTTGTAGGTCGACTATATCCATTTTTTTCATGACCTGCATAGCTTGTTCATAAGAGTATGCACCCGCCATATTAAAATCATAATGTGCAATGGCACAAAGACTTTGCATGTGGAGTTTCCCCCCTGAATCCAAACGATCAAAACGCTTTGTCATAAAGTGTGCACGTCCATTTTCTTCCAGCAATCGACACTCATTCATATCGATTGCTGCCTCTCGTGCCATTAAGTAATAAGCGTATTCAGTCCGACCGAATCCTAACGGGTCACATAATTCTTTATCCTTATTGTGCGCAACACCGTCAAATTTTAACAAGTAATATTCAAACCCTTCAGTATGGGGTAACTGCCCCGACATCACCTGATTGGTTTTTTTATCCCAAGCTATAACCGCTTTAGCCCTAGCACCGCCTGCGGAAGTTCCTACGGAAATAATACTTCGGAGGTTCTTTTCGCTGAGCCCACCTTTATCGGCAAACAGACCAACATCCAACTTATCCTGTAACGACAGTACCCTATTCGCTAGACTCACCAATTTATCCACTTGAATATGGGTAACATCTTCATAGTGACCACTGATGCTGGGCGTGAACTCTAAGCCTCCCATACCTCTCTTGCCCATGTAACAAAGTCTCTCTACGGGACTAAAGGTTTTTGGATCACGTCCTTGTTGCTGTAGCCATTGATTGATTAGTAGATTCCCAAATTTATCGGGCAATGCATCAGCCAATAAGCCGGGGATTCCTTTATAGGTATTTCGATTGAGTGCAGGGAAACTATAAACCTCCTCGCTCAGTGGCATCTGAATGGGTGAGAGTTGTATGCCTGATTTTAAGAATGGCTTATCGTAAGAAAAAAAACCAATTTCTCTCTGGATATCCCAGGAAACCGACCCTATTTTTGTCCCCCATAATTGTACGTCAGCTTGATTTACTTGGTGGGTAAACGATGTCGCCATTATTCATCTCCCCAAGAAAAAGGCTTAGCGCTGCTTTCTCCCTTAGCTTGCAATTCACTCTCATCTTCGTGTATTTCATTTATGTTTTTTCTTCGTGTGTCTGCGCTGACTCTAGATCTATTGGTAATATCTCTACTGGTGATACCTGCGCTGGATGGAATGCGATTTGTTTTACTGGCTCGTTGCTTTGTTTTCCCCTTTGAAACCACCAGCTGTGCAGGGTTTGGGGGAGGTTCAGGAAGAAATAGATCTAATTGATCTATCTGTCTCAATGCCCGCAACATTGCGATGAGTGCCATGACTGTAATATTCCCATTTGCTGTCTCTGCTCGCTTAACGGTGCTTTCGCTAATCCCCGCTAATTTAGCTAATTCAGATTGGGATAAATCGGCATTTAAGCGAACTATCCGTAGCCGTCGCCCAATTTCCTGACTAACGTCGCTATTACTGAGTATACTGAAATCAATTTTCACTACAATAATCCATATATAACCCATTAATACATAAATTCAATTATATATAATCATATATGACATGTTATTTGTCAATCATTAACAGATCATAAAAGACTCATTATATAAAATGGTATACCTTGCATTTCATATATGAACTCTAGTTAAATCAGAAGTAGCGTCTACCCTACCAACAAAAACGACAACCTATATCTAGTCAAAACGACAACAAATCCGACACATAAGGAAAAAATGAACCTAACCCCAATAATGAAATTAACACCAACGATGCCGAGTGTTTCAATTCCCAAGACGAGCCCCTCCTTCAGCCTTTATCAACTATTGATATTTCGAATAATAAGTATCGAAAGATGCCATTGGTTTAATCACTCGCGCTTGATCAGAATACTACCCAAGAAGCCGAACAGACAACAAACACAGCAGCCACCCTGATGGAGCAACAATGAAAGGTTCAAGGTCAGAAACACACTTTTGCCCAACGGCAATGGAACTAGAAAAACTCTACAAAAAAGAGCGCACCCTAATAATAACGCAAGTGGCTACTGACCCGAGCGAAGCCGCACTGAATAAAGCAAAGAACCAGGTAGAAGGTCTCTCGCGATACCTCACTCAACTCAAGCTGGTAGCGAAAGAACCAAAACTCATATTCTTTATCAAACGTTCACGAAATGAATTAACGGCTTGGTATCGAATAATTGAAAGCTGGTCAAATAACTTCCAGACCTTCAAAATATCATTGCTCATAAGTGAGCTAGAAAACTACCTCGAACCTTTACGAAAACCCCATCAAGCCGCACTCTCATCTACCCCCCATTCTAGAGCGATCGACGACATTATCGATATTCCTAAGCTACAAACACAAATGGCGAGATGGATATTCAATGCACGCAGTAGTGATCAAACAGATATCAATAACCGAACAGTCAGTAATAATAGAAAAACCATAACAGCGACTTAATCGACACTCAACCTAAGCCAAATTTAGCGAAGATGAAAGCTGCACACAAACAGCCACTACCACTCAAAAAAACACACTGACTCTAAAAACATGAAAGATGAACTTTCCGTTTCATTTTTTTCATCGCCCTTCAACATTCAAAAACAATTGATAGCTTTTTTTGCGCTCCTCCACAACCGGTGCAATACTTGGAGTGTTATGCACAAGTATTCAAGCACTATAATGACAACTACAGTGCATCAGTTTCATTTACTGCTCACCTTTAAGGACTACTTAATGAAAAAGTCGACCCTCTGCGCCATCACACTCGCCACCATTCCTGGAATTGCGTCGGCAGATACCATATTTGGAATATATGCTGGAGTTGGCAGCTGGCAAAGTGAATTTAGCGGTACTTTCAATACATTCACCGCCGCTAACATTAATGTAGAAAATGACCTTGGAATTGACGACGGCTCAAACAATGTCCTATGGGTAGCACTGGAACATCCACTACCACTCATACCCAACATAAAGTTGAAATCGACAGATATAGAAATTAGTGGCGAGAAGACTCTATCTAGCAGCATCAACTTTAACAACGTACCGCTTAATAGCGGAGACTCCGTCACCACTGAACTGGATCTCACACATACCGACGCAACATTCTATTATGAAATATTAGACAACTGGATATCTATTGATGTGGGATTCACACTTCGCCAGTTCGATGGAAGCTTGATGCTAACCGGCACTGACAGTATTACTATCGATGAGACAATACCCCTCGGTTACGTTATGGGGAAATTCGAATTACCGTTTAGCGGTTTTTACGCTGGATTTGAAGCAAATGCGATTGGAATTGGCGACAATAATGTGACCGATATTACCGCCACGCTAGGCTACGAATCCAGCTTAAGAATTGGTGCGGAGCTGGGCTATCGAGTTATCAATGTTACGTTAGAGGATGCCGCTAACCTGGATACCGACCTCGACATCTCCGGAATATATATCGCGGCAACTCTTCATATCTAATTATTCATAGTTAACCATCAGGCCACATTTAACTATCAAGCCACATTTAACTATCAAAATTAATAGAATACGATTAGGCATCAAAATGAATGCCTAATCGTCTCCCTACTTCCTCGTAAGATTCCACCACATCGCCCAAACCCTGACGAAACCTATCTTTATCCAATTTCTTTCTCGTTTCTTTGTCCCACAAACGGCATCCATCAGGGGTGAATTCATCACCCAAAATAACACGCCCTTCATATAAACCAAACTCAAGCTTATGATCAACCAAGAGCATACCGCTCTCTAAGAACAAATCTTTCAGCACAGTGTTGACTTGAAAGGTGAGCACTTTCATTCTCTCTACATGCTCTGCTTCCGCCCAACCAAAAGATTTAATGTGATATTCGTTAATCATTGGATCACCAAGTTCATCATTTTTTAAGAAGAACTCAAAGGTCGGCGGCTCCATATCCAAGCCTTCCTCAACACCCAGTCGTCGGCAAATACTACCAGCAGTTATATTTCGCACGACACACTCTATAGGCATCATATCCAACTTCTTAACCAAAGTTTCATTGTCTGAGAGCAACTTTTCAAAATGGGTTTCAATACCAGCCTGCTCTAGCTTTTCCATAATAAAGGCATTAAATTTATTATTAACCATGCCTTTACGATCCAATTGCTCCACCTTCTTGCCATCGAATGCCGACGTATCATTCCTAAACAACAAAATATATTTTTGTGCGTCGTCCGTGGTATAAACGGATTTAGCTTTACCAGAATAAAGCTCTTTTTGTTTTTCCATACTAATCTTTAACACCCCATACAATTAAACTGCTTTAAACGTTTGATTCAATAATACTGAGAAGTAATTCCGCAACATCAATTGGCGCCATCGTTTCATCATCCAACTGAATCGCTATATGTATACCATTTTCCCCTTGGCTTAATTTCACTTCATAAATAGGTGATTCGCTTTCATTTCCCTTAGCCGGGTGACCTACGTAGTAAATAGCGAGAGACCGATTCAAATCGTCAACAACTATTTTTCCTTTTTTTAGAGACTGGCCAACAGTCTCCCAAGCCCTATTAAAATCCAACTCAACAACTAACACAGGGAACCCATTCCCATCTTTATTCATAACTACTCGTGTCTGTTGATCCCCACTCAACGCCAATCCCGAATGGCGGCTTTTATCGCTCCCAATATAATCAACTAACTGCTGTAAAACCAAACGATGAAATTCACCCTTTTTAGAACGAGTCACCCATTCCAAATCTTTAGAAGAAGACGGATAATTTTTACCTTTCTTGCCACTTATGGTAGCGTGACTTAATAATATTCTCACATTATTTTCGCCCGGCAAATTGACAATATTGACCCGAAACTTCTGTAATGGCTGCCGAAACCGAGTCAGCTTTTTCCAGCCACTCTTTGATTTTTCCCACAAATTATCGCCCGCTTCCCCGTCCACCTGATGCACCCAAACCGTTTCTATAAACCCCTCTTCAATATTTTTTACATCCAACGCAATTCGGTTTTCACGCCAGAAAGCTTCCACCACATCCAACAAGTACTCCTTGGATTGCCTTACCCAAATCCAATCATTTTCTTCATCTCTTCTTAACTGGAGCCTACCGTCCTCATAAAAAGACAGTACCGATTCAGGACGTGGCACATCTTTAAATTCTGCGGGCAGATACGATGCATCTGCGGCAGAACCTACTCTCAGCTCAGGAATAGGATAAAGCGGCTGTATTTTATAAGTGGCTATTGTCTCAGATAACTTCATATCAGGCGTCGTTTTCGCATTTTGATAATCCATCGAACGATCTCGAAAATAACCCGTATCACCAAAAAGAAAGCCACATCCTGAAATGGCTACCGAGACTACAAGAACTAGCGCTTTTTTTATCAAATGAAAATCCCTCAACATATCCCGTCCCATCACAACTCTAATAAATGTTAACTTCTCAATAGTAGCCACTTATATTACAAATTCTAATTCTGCAGTTTATTGTATCCCTGCACTATTCATTGCTTGCCGCAGTACCTCTCTATATTCCTCGGCCAACCAGGTCAAAGGTAATCGAATACCTTCTTCTATATAACCCATTTCTGACAGCGCCCACTTCACGGGAATAGGGTTCGCCTCCAAAAAAAGATTATCATGCAGGCAACTCAATGCTTGATTAATCTCTCTAGCCTTACTGGCTTTCCCTGCAATAGCCGCTTTACACATCTCAGCCATAGCCTTCGGTGCAATATTGGCTGTCACTGAAATATTGCCTTTCGCACCAATTAACATTAATTCAGTTGCAGTAGCATCGTCTCCAGAATACAAAGCAAAATCGGCAGCTACCCCCTGCAGTATTGCTTGCCCCCGACTCAGGTCCCCTGTCGCCTCTTTAACACCAACAATATTATCTAACTTAGATAGCCGTATTACCGTTTCGGCCAACATATCACAAGCCGTACGCCCTGGAACGTTATACAAAATTTGTGGAATATCAACCGCCTCGGCAATCGCTTTATGATGTAAAAATAGACCTTCCTGTGTCGGCTTATTATAGTAGGGCGTCACCAAAAGACAGGCGTCGGCTCCATGACCTTTCGCCGCAACCGTCAACTCTATCGCTTCACTGGTACTATTCGCCCCCGTGCCGGCAATAACCGGTACTCGACCCGCAACAGTTTTGACGATTCGAGCAATCACTTGGGAATGTTCGACCACATCCAGCGTAGCAGATTCTCCCGTAGTACCAACAGCCACAATTGCATCGGTGCCTTGCTCAACGTGCATATCGACCAGCCGATCAAGTTTAATCCAGTCCAATGAGCCGTCACGTTTCATGGGGGTCACTAGCGCTACTAGACTGCCTGAAATCATGCCAATTCTCCGTACATTCAAAAAAAGCGATATGTTACTGAGCACATAGACTAATAACAAGTTGATAGGATCAATAACCCAAAAATAGGACCGACCATCTCCTCTCAGGGTTCCTCGAAATACAAATTAGGGACAAAACCATACCCCCTCAGAAAATCAAAACGAATTAAGTAAACGAACCTTTTCATACTGATAAAAGAGTATGCACTCCGCTACTTTATTTACTTTTTAATACCCATGCGATGCGCTAGACTAATAATAACTCTAGTTAACAAATAGTTACTTCGTTTTAATTAGATATTTGATTAATAAACAAGATTAAGATACATCTATAGAAAACTAGATTTAAGCAACTGAATTATAAACTATTTTCAAACACCTCTAGTACAAAAAGGTTCGCATTGATGAAGGAATTTTTAGTCATCTCGACTCTTGGCAGTGACCGACCGGGGATCGCCAACGCCATATCTCAACTGGTGACCGAATCGCACTGCAACATTGATGATAGCAGAATGACAGTGCTGGGCGGTGAATTCGCGGTACTAATGCTCGTGTCTGGCGCCAAAGAAAACATTGATGCGCTCGACCACAATCTCCTGGCAACTGCAAATGCACTTGAGCTCACTACTCTCACAAAGCGCACAAATACTAGAACCGCAGAATATACCGAACGACCTTATACCGTCCAGGTCGTCGCTCTTGATAACCAGGGTATCATTCATGAGATTGCCAGCTTCTTTAGCAAGCAAGGCATCAACATTGAGAATATGGATACCGAAACATACGCAGCTCCTCACACAGGGTCTCCTATGTTCTCACTTTCAATGACTGTTAATCTTTCGGAAAATATTCAGATATCTCTTTTGCGAGAGGAGTTCATCACTTTTTGCGATGATCGAAATTTGGATTCAAGCATTGAACCCTTGAAATAGAATCATAATTTGCATTAGACATTTTGAATAAAATCTAGTAAAAATCTGGCTAAGAGGGTCAGTAAAACGGAGACATTATATGAATAAGGTAGCATTGGATAAAGCAGTGCCTGAATTTAAAACACAGGCAACAAGCAACAAGGATATACACCTCTCTGCCATGATCGGCTATAACATCGTTCTCTATTTCTATCCAAAAGATAATACTCTTGGCTGCACGCGAGAAGGCGAGGAATTTCAGCAGCTATATAATGAATTCAAAGAAACAAAGACCTGCATACTGGGGGTATCTAGAGATTCATTAGAATCACATGAAGACTTTAAAACAGAAAAAGGTTTTTCTTTTGAGCTAATTTCCGACAGTGACGAATCCCTTTGCGACCTCTTTGATGTAATCAAATTAAAGAACATGTACGGCCGTGAAGTATTAGGAATAGAACGAAGCACATTTCTCATTAATAGCGAAGGAATATTGAAACAAGAATGGAGAAAGGTGAAAGTTGAGGGACATGCGGAAGAAGTTCTAAACACGGTTAAAAACCTATAATACTATTCAACAATTTGATTTACTCTCCTGCCATTTCCACTATAGCGTGTGTTTTGCTAGGCCACGCAGTAAATACCGCCTTCACCAAAGTCGCAAGCGGAATGGCAAAAAACACACCCCACATCCCCCAAAGCCCCCCAAATATCAATACAGAAACAATGATTGCTACCGGATGTATTTTTACCGCCTCAGAAAACAACAACGGCACAAGCACATTGCCATCCAGCGCTTGAATGATGCCATACACCACCATTAGCGTTAAAAACTGTGACTCCATACCAAATTGGAAATATCCCATTAACGCCACTGGAATGGTAACCATTGCAGCACCAATATAAGGAATGACAACGGACAACCCCACTAACAACCCCAACAGCGCCGGGTATTTCACTCCAAGAATAACCAATGCGATGTAGGTAGTCCCTCCCACAATAATTATCTCTATCACCTTCCCACGGACATAGTTTGAAATTTGCTCATTCATTTCTTCCCAAACTTTATTCATAACGGGTCGACTTTCTGGCAATAAACTCACAAAGCTATCCACTAACAGCTGCTTATCTTTTAAAAAAAAGAAAACTAGAACCGGTACGAGAACAAGAAAGATCAGGAAAGCCATCAAATTTGGTAAATTTGAAAATGAGAACGATAGTATGGTCTGACCCATTTGACCTAAACCTGAGCGAATCAATTCGATCCATTCACGGGCCTGCAATTCTGTAACCAACTCCGGGTAGCGCGCAGGCAACACCTCAATTAAACGCTGGCCTTCTGCGATAATTCGAGGTAATTGCTCATCCAGCATACTGGTCAACTGGATCCAAGTCAGCGGCATCAGAATAAACAGAAACGAACCCAGAAAACCGATAAAAATCGTATAAACAAACAATATAGCGGGCAATTCACCAATATTCTTTTTTCTTAAACCATTCACCATCCCTTGCATAAGGTACGCCAATATAATGGCAGCGAAAACCGGCGTTAAAACCTGGCCCATCGTCATAATAATAACGAAAGAAGAAACCAATAAGATAAAGAGAACGATTGCCTCATTATCTGAAAAGTAACGTTGGTACCAATTTTTAACAAATGTCAGCATGACGCATGCTCTCAACAACCCTTTTCCAACCAAAACCGATATTCACAATCGGTACCCATTTCGCTCACTTGCTCCAGATACAATATCTTATGGCCAGCTTGCTCACTAAAAGAATAAAAATCTCTCTCTGAACCACTATCAGTTGTAATTACATGAATCACTTCTCCAACAAGCATAGCATTCAGAACCTGCTTCATTTTAAGAAGTGGCAACGGGCAATTTAGACCTCTAACATCTAAAAACTGATCATAAACAAGTTCACTGCTCATGCTAATATCTCAACATTGTAAGGAAGTAGATATATAAAATGAAACACTGGAAATAGATCAATCACTATTAACCAACCTTCACCAATTTCATATAGACTTCATTGAGTTAGCAATAATACACACGCAAGATAAACAATGCCATCAAGCTTCTCGTCATAACTAAACCAGATAAGCAGAACAGATGTGACCTTTTCCAGCCCTATTTTCACTGCTAATGTGAAAGGTATGAACTAAAAAAGAGGCTAAACACAGGGAACAAAAATAATAGATGCGTATCTATCAATACGGTTTCATAAAGATAATTAAACTTGCTCCCTATAGAAGAAAATCTCGTCCAATAAACCAACAACAATGGGGCTATAATACAGGTTTACAAATGGATACCTCTAGCTAACGGTTAACTGATGTATAAAAAGGCCTCAATCAAAGTGCAAATTTCATCAATGTTAAACACCAATACCAGTGAGTTTTTCTGCTGGCTCAGCAGACTAAAAGTAATCACTGTCGTAATAATATTTATAGGTATTTTCAGCACAATTACAATGGCAGAAACCTCAAATGAATTACCTCTATTGGGGGATACTGCCTCTGCGGTAGTCAGTCCTGAGCAGGAATTTGTCGTTGGCCGAGCGTGGTTGCGAGACCTGCGATCCAAGGCCCCAATTATCAATGATCCACTGTTAAATAATTACCTGAAATCTCTAATTTACCGACTTGCAGCACAAAGCGAATTAAGAAAGCCAAATTTGGAAATCGTTATCATCAATAGCTCGTCCATTAATGCTTTCGCTGTACCTGGGGGAATTATCGGCGTAAATGCAGGGTTATTTTTGAATGCGGATACCGAAGGTGAAATAGGAGCCGTTCTTGCTCATGAGTTAGCCCACTTAAGCCAGCGACATTTTGCCAGATCAGTAGAACGCGCAAAACGAACTCAGTGGGCAACTATGGCAGCCATGCTCGCCAGTGTCGCCATAATAGCGACCACAGGTGGCAGTGACCCTGGATTGGCGGCTTTAGCCACAACGCAGGCTCTGGCCATACAATCCCAACTGCACTTTAGCCGCAGCAACGAGAGGGAAGCGGACCGGATCGGAATGCAAACATTGGTCAGAGCCAATATTGACCCTCTCGCAATGCCTCGTTTCTTCGAGAAACTCAACAAAGCAACCCAATACTTAGGAGATCAACCTCCTGAATTTTTGCTAACGCATCCAGTAACCGAAAGTCGTATTGCTGACTCAGAAGCAAGAGCCAGCCGTTTGCCTCAGACAAGATATAGAGAATCGCTGGAATACCAGCTAATGCGAGCGCGCACATTATCAGCGTTCAGCATGAACCCTCACGCATCGATAAAAACATTTAAAGCGCAAATGAATAACAATGACAGCAGCAAGAACAAAAGCATTTATAACAAAGCCGCTCGCTATGGATTGGTGCGTTCCTATTTGAAAGCTAACAAATATGAAGAAGCTCTTAATACCTTGAGTCTGTTAAGAAATAACGACCCAACCCTAATCACTTTCATTGTCACTGAAGCGGAAATATATCTGGAAGATGATAAACATGAAAAAGCCATCGAATTACTTGAAAATAGCTTGGAGATAAATCCGGAAAATTACCCTCTAACAATATACTACGCTCGGGCGCTCATTGAGAATGGACAGCACCAATTAGCAATTCCCCCTCTAGAAATGCAGACGATCAAAACACAGGATAACCCCTATATTTGGCAACTTCTAATCGAGGCTTATGGCGGAGTTCACAATATTATTAATGTTCATCGAGCTCGAGCTGAGGTGCAATATCTTCACAATCGCAATCAACAAGCAATTGAGCAACTGGAATACGCACTCTTATTAACAAAAGAAAACTTTCAATTATCAGAAAAGATTCAAAGTCGCATCGACTATATCAATGCCCACAGCAAAGACCTTCAAATATAAATAGCGATATAGTACTTATCCTTACGACACGCTCAGTTTATTGAAATCAAGCATACGCTGTAAAGGAATCACAGCTTGTCGACCCACTTCAAAATCAACTAATACTTCATTATCCTTTGCTCGCAACACATCAGCCAGACTTTTCAACTCATTCATACCCATCCAAGGACACTGCGCACAACTTCTACAGCTCGCTCCATTCCCCGCTGTTGGTGCTTCGACAAAAGACTTATCGGGGCATGCCTGTTGCATTTTATAAAAAATCCCGCGATCCGTTGCCACTATAAATGTGTCATTTGACATTGACTGAGCAGCTTGAATTATCTGAGAGGTGGAGCCAACGACATCTGCGATATCAATGACAGACAGAGGTGATTCAGGATGGACCAAAATACCTGCATCAGGATAGACCTTCTTCATATCTAAGAGAGCTTGCGCTTTAAACTCCTCATGAACAATACAAGAAGCATCCCATAGAAGCATATCTGCCCCGGTTTCTTTTTGTATGTACCTACCTAAATGTTTATCAGGCCCCCAAATGATTTTTTGATCTTTACTTCCTATATATTCCACTACATCCAAAGCGATACTAGAGGTAACAACCCAGTCCGAACGCGCTTTTACCGCAGCAGAGGTATTTGCATATACAACCACAGTACGATCAGGGTGCTCATCGCAAAAGGCGGAGAACTCATCAGCAGGGCAACCTATATCTAGGGAGCAAGTGGCTTCAAGTGTCGGCATCAAAACTCTTTTTCCTGGAGTTAATATTTTTGCTGTTTCACCCATGAATTTTACACCGGCAACAACCACTGTACTCGCAGTATGCTCCCGCCCAAAACGTGCCATTTCCAAGGAATCTGATACACATCCACCAGACTCCTCAGCCAACATCTGTATTTCAGGCGATGTATAGTAATGAGCAACTAGAACAGCATCTTCTTGATTTAAAAGTATTTTTATTTCCTCGAAGTATGCCTCTTTATCAATTTCACTCAATTCATCTTGAGAATGTAGTTGATTTAAGTGATCTTTCACAATATCGCCCGCACTAGCGTTCATAGCTATATTCACTCTCTTACAAATTGAATCAAACTGTATTTTGGGATGGAATCAAATACTACCACAGTCATGAATTAAAATTCACGTGTCATCCGATCCCTGGTGGCAACTAAAATAGAGGAGCCATTTTAAAATCAGAACTATCTCAAAGACTCATTAATGGATTTCAACTTGTCAGATTCAGGACACAATTGATTTTTATTCAACTGATTTAGTGGCTTCGATGATGTGTTTAAAACAGAGTGAAGATCATTTGCTTCCGTATCCACGTAAAATAACCCCGTTAAAACAGTGCCACTCTGTCGAGCCCTCACCACTTGGTCTAATGCTGCAGCGCGATTCACTGGATTATATTCACTTTCTAGCTTTTGAAGCCTCAATTCAGATCCATCATGAGAACGAATAACCTCGGTAGCACCTTCAGGGTAATTGGCCGTAATTTCATTCTTCATGGGAATAAAATCCGTTTTATTTACCGCACGATTATGCTCTCTAATAAAATCATAGCTTTTGGTCGAGCCAACATGGTCATTAAAGGTGACGCAGGGGGACAAACAATCAATGAATGCAAATCCAGGATGCATTAAGCCTGCTTTAATCAAAGGAACCAATTGTTCTTTATCACCAGAAAAACTTCTTGCGACAAATGTTGCACCCATATCAATCGCTAAACTTACAACATCTATTGGGTTGTATATATTGGTTTCGCCCTTCTTGCTTCTAGAACCAACATCAGCCGTAGCAGAGGATTGCCCTTTCGTCAGACCATACGCTCCATTATTTTCAATAATATAAAGCATGTTCAGCCGGCGTCGAATTACATGGGCAAACTGTCCTAGTCCAATCGAAGCGCTATCTCCATCACCCGAGACACCAAGATAAAAAAGGTCTTTGTTTGCTAAATTCGCTCCGGTCGCAATAGAAGGCATTCGTCCATGTACAGAATTAAATCCGTGAGACTTCCCTAAAAAATATGTGGGCGTTTTTGATGAACAACCAATACCGGAAAGCTTTACAATACGATGCGGCTCGATAGACAATTCAAATACAGCTTGCATGATTGCACTACTAATAGAATCGTGACCACAGCCAGCACATAGTGTAGACATACCACCCTCGTAATCTCGACGAGTGAAACCGATATCATTTTCTACTATGTGTGGATGCCGAAATTGCGGCTTTTTCATGTAAGACATTATATTGCCCTCTTCCCCTGACCTAGACTAAAGGGCATCACCTTTGGATCAAGGTAATCTTTTATCGCATTGCTAATAAATCTCTCTGTAATAGGTGTACCGTCAAAATGCAAAATAGGTACAAGTTTTGACATATCTACATTTTGTTGGGAGATAATTAACTGCCGCATTTGGGCATCACGATTTTGTTCTACGACAAAGATAGTTTTATGCTGCTCAATAAACTCATAAACCTCAGCATGAAGCGGGAAGGATCTAATCCGCAGGGCATTCAGCGGCAAATCGCCTTCTAGCAGCTCATCCAAGGACTCCCTAAGCGCCGGCTCAGTACTGCCATAATATATAATGCCGTAACTCGTTTTCTTACCCTCAGTGTAATCAATAATCGGCTTGGGAATATACTTTTTCGAAGTTTCATATTTACGCAATAAGCGCTCTACATTCTCTACATATGCCGCACCTGATTCCGTATACCTTGCATCACTATCGTGCGAGGTACCCCTGGTAAAATAAGCTCCTTTTGACGAGTGTGCACCGGGATAAGTTCGATAACAAATACCATCACTGTCTACATCACGATATCTACCCCAATTTTCCACCGCATCTAAGCCTGCGGCATCAAGCACCTTTCCGCGATCAAACTCCCTGCTATCATCCCACTGCAATTCGTCACAACACCAATCATTCATTCCTAAATCAAGATCACTTAGCACAATCACAGGTGTTTGAAGTCGATCAGCCAAATCAAAAGACTGGGCTGAAAATTCAAAACACTCTGTAGGTGAACTAGGAAATAATAAAATCTGTTTAGTGTCTCCGTGAGACGCAAATGCACATGAAACCACATCCGATTGCTGCGTACGAGTAGGTAACCCAGTGGAAGGCCCTCCTCGCTGAATGTTAAATAGAACTAACGGTATCTCTGCAAAATACGCTAACCCCAAAAACTCAGACATAAGCGATATACCTGGGCCACTGGTAGCAGTGAACGCCCTCGCACCACTCCAGTTCGCACCGATAGCCATACCTATCGCTGACAATTCATCTTCCGCCTGAACAATAGAAAAAAGCTGCTCCCCGGTACCCTCATCAACTCGAAATTGATCTGCATATTTCGAAAATGCTTCCACTACTGATGTTGATGGTGTAATTGGGTACCATCCTACGACAGTAGCACCGCCATACACAGCCCCTAATCCAAGAGCATCGTTCCCTTCCATTAATATTTTATTTGACAGTAAATCTCTTCTTTCAACTCTAAAGTCAATCGGACCTCCCAATTGATCATGAGCATATTGAAAACCAATATCCAAGGCTTTTTCATTGGGCTTCACTAGCTTTTCTTTACCTTTAAACTGTTCCTTTATAAGGTTTTTAAATATACCTAGCTCCATATTAAGAAGAGCGCAAAGTGCCCCAACATATACGATATTCTTAAATAAATGTCGCTGGGTAATATTCCCGAATTCATGAAGACAGATATCCATTAGGGGTATCCCCAAAAATGTCACATCATCGCGTAGAACACCTACATCGGTAGGTTTCGTGGAATCATAAATCAAATAACCACCCGATTCGACTTCATTCACATCATCAAAAAAAGTTTGGGCATTCATTGCAACAACGATATCAGCTCCACCTCGACGGCCGGTATATCCCTTTTCACTGACTCTCACTTCGTACCAAGTAGGCAAGCCCTGAATATTAGACGGAAATATATTCCGCGGGCTTACCGGAACACCACTTCGAAAAACAGCCTTGGCAAATAGATGGTTAGCACTTGCCGACCCACTACCATTTACGTTGGCAAACTTAACAACAAAATCATTAACTACACTTTCACTATGCATGACGCACCTGTCGTCTTAAAATTTAATGTGGACTTTTGCATATCCCACGCAATTGTCGGACAACGCTCAGCACAGAGACCACAGTGAAGACAAAAATCTTCGTTCTTCACCATTACTCGCTGTGTCTTTAGCGGCTCAGAAACCAACAAACTTTGCTCAGTATTATCAGCCTTTGCAAGCAGACGATTTCTTAACTCAAGCTCTTCCCCGTTATCCGTGAAGGTAATGCAATCTGTCGGGCAGATATCAACACATGCATCGCATTCTTTGCACAAAGACTCGGTAAATACAGTTTGAATATCACAATTTAAACATCGGTTAGCTTCTTTAAGTGCTAACGATTCATCGTAACCAAGTTCCACTTCCATAGAAATATCTTTCACTGCAATACTCAAATCTGCGTGAGGCACCAAGTTTCTATCGCGCTCGTCAATGTGATTATCATATCCCCATTCATGCAATCCCATTTTTTCACTTTGCATGGAAAAACTATCCACGGGGCGATCGGCCTTCATATCTTTTCCTTGGCAGAAAAGATCAATTGAGATAGCTGCTTGTCTACCATGAGCTACAGCCCAGATAATATTCTTAGGGCCGAATGCGGAATCCCCGCCAAAAAAAACCTTTTCATGAGTCGAGTTCATAGTAATTTCGTCAACAACAGGAATTCCATATTGGTTGAACTCAATGCCACTATCCTCTTCTATCCATGGGAATGCATTTTCCTGACCAACAGCAACAATAACATCGTCGCAAGCAATAAACTCTAAAGGCTCTCCCAGTGAAACCAAAGTTCGGTTACCTTGATCATCAAATACCGCCGAAACTTTGTCGAACTCTAGGCCTATCAATTTTCCGTTTTTAACGACAAATGACTTTGGCACATGATTATTAATGATAGGAATTCCTTCCTGAATTGCATCGTCTTTCTCCCAAGGCGACGCCTTCATTTCTTCGTAACCACTACGAACCACTACCTTAACATTTTCACTACCGAGCCTTAACGCTGTGCGGCAGCAATCCATTGCAGTGTTACCCCCACCCAAAACAATCACTCGTTTTCCTATTGATTGGATGTGTTCAAAAGTAACCCCGGTCAGCCAATCAATGCCTAAATGAATATTGGCAGCACCTTCTTCCAACCCGGGCAAAGAAATTGAACGAGCTTTGGGTGCTCCACTTCCTACAAATATGGCATCGTATTCGAATAAACTTTTTATGCCCTTCACTTCAGTATTGAATTGGGTTTTTATTCCCATGTCTATAACTCGATCTACCTCTTCATTTAAAACTGACTCAGGTAAACGGAAGGAAGGTATTTGTGTTCGAATGAGACCACCTCCAGCATGCTCCCTATCTATAAGAGTGACATCATATCCAAGAGGTAATAAATCGCGAGCAACTGCCAGTGAGGCAGGCCCAGCACCAATTAGAACAACCCGCTTTCCACTCTTAACGGAGGGAACTGTAGGCATCCATTTGGACACTTCATTCTCATTTTTATTATCTGCCGCAACTCGTTTTAAACGACAAATCGCCACGGGTTCTTCATCAACTCTTCCACGACGGCAAGCAGGCTCACACGGACGATCACAAACACGCCCAAGAATGCCCGGCAGCAAATTAGATTCCCAATTTATTTTATACGCTTCATCAAATTTATATTGAGCTATAAGACGAATATATTCTGGGACCGGGGTATGGGCAGGACAAGCCCACTGACAATCAACGACCTTATGATAATAGTTCGGGTCAGAAATATTTGTTGGATTCAAAACCACCCCACCTGCATTTAAATCAATGGGAAAAACGAGAATCATTTCTCGTTAGCGAATACCTCTAAGAGTACGATAAAACACAATCGAATGTCCCACCTTTTTCGTAGGTTTTATCTATAGAAATGCTGCTTTATAACTACTAAGATAACTAAAGTGTTACGAGATGTTGCGCCAAATTTATCCCCCCGACTAGCAGGAAAAACCCAACGGTATCCTCGACCAACTCAATTGCTACACCAACAACAAGCCGATGTATTTTATCATTTCAAAGTTATCATCAAAGAAGAAGCTTCCGCAGTAACCTCACCATCGACAGATAGTGTTCCCTTCACTACTGTCCTACGACCCGATTTACGCTCTGCCTTTGCCTCAAAATGGATGTCAGTCAGCAAAGGTGTCGGCTTAAGATATCGCACAGATAATTTACCCGTAAACCCTAAACTCCCCGTTACCTGCTCTGCTCGAGACAAAACAGCATCGAACATCGACGCAATAACACCACCATGAATATGATCAGGTGGCCCTTGATACCCAACACCAAGATTTCCGGTAGCATAAACTGTTTCGCCAACGACTCGATACTCCAGCTCGGGACACATAGGATTAGAGCGCCCAACCAGAGGATCAGAATCAAACAGATCATAAATATCTTCAAGAGAAGCTTGCCCCACGCTGCATCTTCTGCGAATGCTCGACATATCTCGTTGCGGGTATTTCTCAATTCTTGACGCTATCGCTCCCACTTGATCGGCAATATCGCTAAGTTCCGCCTCTGAGATATCTACACGAGGAAGAAGATGTAGAATTGATTTAATATTTTTAGACAGGCGACGAAAACCCTTAACCTTAGCCGGCATGCCCCTCATGATTTCTCTTTCAACTATTCCAAAACCATCAATAAGTGTATATTTATTCTTCGCCATTATTCATCGTTCTTTTGCTGTTGAAATGAAGGCCGAATCTTATCACGCTTAACTAAAGGAGGTATTACTTCTACGGAGCCGATTTGATTAAGAATTCAATCGCACGAGAAGTGTTCTTCTAACCTGAATACCAGATCGTATTTTAAATCCCTGACAAGCAAAACGTAATGGTAATTATTCTCATTAGCAGTTATAGTGGAAAGGCGTAGTAGGACAAATACCTTTTGATGTCTTTTTGATATAAAAACAAAGTGTTATGTCCTATCCGCTACTAAAGGTCTCCAATTCTTTCGTTAACATTAAGCGTTTCTATTCCAGCCGCTGTAATCGGCGAACGATAATCATATTTTTTCACCTAAACCTTCGTGCTTCTTTATTTCGGATTTATCGAATTCAAATCAAGTCATACTTAGGGGTAATGCTAAATTGAATACCATAGTCGACAACAATAGCCCTGTTAAGATTTTCGTAAAAGATGTGTCCCCCCTACCCACAAGACATGCATCAGTAATATGGATAGAGAATCAATTTGTCAAACACCGAGACAAATTATTATGGGTCCATATTTTTATGTTTTTCGCTTTCTTAGGGATGCTATTCGCGCCTCTTTTTTTACCTGAATCAGCAGAAAACGCTACTCCGCTAAATGATTTCACTGTTCTTGCAAATTATCTTATTTGGGGTTTATGGTTTCCGTTGGTTTTTCTATCTGTCATTTTCAGTGGCCGTAGCTGGTGTGGCATATTGTGCCCGATGGGAGCTGCATCCGAATGGGCCAACAAAATTGGTCCTCAATGGGCCATTCCAGCCTGGGTCCGCTGGGAAGGCACTCCCATTGTTAGCTTCCTTGTCATTACGATTCTGGGTCAAACCCTTGGAGTGCGCGATCACCCTGAAGCCATTGCTTTAGTATTTGGGGCCACCCTTTTGGCTGCGCTACTACTTGGTTTTTTTGTCGGTAGAAATAAAAGAGCATGGTGCCGACACATGTGCCCCATAGGGCTATTGCTGGGAGTTTTCTCTCGATTGGGAGCAATACAATTTACACCTAAGTTTAAAAAATCAGGCGGCGATTCCTATACCGAACAAGGAATTTGCCCTACGATGATTGATATAAACCGAAAAGAAGAATCACGCCATTGCATAGAATGTTTTCGGTGCGTCCACCCAACAGCAAAAGGCGGATTACGGTTAGATATTCGCAAACCGGGTACTGAAATCGAAAACATTCGGCAACATAACCCCAATTTAGCCGAAGTTTGGTTCTTTTTTCTTGGCACCGGTGCAGCGTTAGGCGGATTTTTATGGCTAGTGCTACCACAATATCAAGTTTGGCGACAAACTATTGGGACCTGGTTTATCAATCAAGAGCAGTATTGGATTGGCGAACCTGGCCCCTGGTGGCTAATGAGCGTACACCCCGATAGACGCGAAGTATTCATGTGGTTAGATTTCTTCACGATAGTTGGCTTTATGCTGACATGTACATTACTACTGGGTGCAGCCCTCTTTGTTGCGACTCATGCCAGCGCTTGGTTATCTGGATATGTTGGAGGCGACAAAACTCAAAAAGCTCGCTTCACTGAACTCGGTTACCAGTACGCCCCCATTGCAATGGTCTCACTTATTATTGGCCTCGGGGGCGAGTTATTTGAATCGCTTAGATACCTCGGATTTGGCGATCAAGGCATAGGACTCATTAAGGCTTCTATTTTCGCTATTAGCTTATTATGGAGCTTACATTTAGGCGCACATATATTACGCAGACAAGGCGTGAAACCCTCGCGCCGCTGGGTACCATTAGTCCCGGGCTTAGCCGGAAACATAATCGTCGCTTTGGCATGGTGGCCAGCACTTTTTGGAATGTTCTAAACCTGAGCTCTACCAATCAACTCCACTTAATATTATTTGGACCTAATTTTATGAATAAAACCGTCCCTACACTCATCGCTACTTACCTAGCAATCGTAAGCCCTCTCAGTGAAGCTGGAGAAGTACGCATTGGTGATGCCTACAATAAAAATGGAATGGAAATCGCTGCTGTTTACTTACAACCGGTATTAATGACCCCCATGCTTCCAGGAATGAATAAAGAAACCGACATTCATTTAGAAGCCGATATTCATGCATTGGAAGGAAATCAAAACGGCTTCGCACCTGGAGATTGGATACCTTATCTAGCAGTCACATACAACATAACCAAAACAGGATCGACCTGGTCAACCACAGGTGCATTCACGCCCATGATTGCATCTGATGGTGCTCATTATGGTAAGAACATTAAATTAGATGGCGCAGGGAAATACCATTTAAGCTATCACATTGAGCCACCCGCCTATCAAGGCTTTTACCGACATACCGATAAAGAAACAGGTGTTGCTAAATGGTGGTCTCCCATGGATCTTGAATGGGACTTTGCCTTTGTTGGCACAGGTAAGAAAGGCGGATATTAACCCCAAATTCATACCAAATGTCATAAGCCTACTGCTATAAACCTAATATTGGTAACCGGTGGTGGGAAAACAGATTTAATAAAAAACCCCATAGTCGAATAACGACTATGGGGTTTTTTATTAAACAAAACGAATAAACTTAATGCCCTACGTATATCGATTACTCTTCAGTGAAAGTCGCTTTCGCTTGATTAAGTACAATATTTCCTTTCTGCGTTTCCATCGTATAAACAGCTTCGCCTTTACCCGTTTTCCATATTTTTGTAATCAATTGATCACCTGGATAAACCTGGTCTGAAAAACGGCCTGTCATCGAACCAAATTTGGCAGGATCACCACCGCAAAGTGTTTTTAACAATGCTCGACCCGCAAACCCATACGAACAAAGTCCGTGTAAAAACGGTTTATCATATCCACCAAATTTAGCGAATTGAGGATCAATATGTATAGGATTTCGATCACCGGTCAACCGATATAAAGCAGCTTGTTGCTCTAAAGTCGTCTCTTCAACTGTGAAGTCAGGCTCCCCTTCAGGTATAACCACCTTGGTTTCCTCTGAGCTTGGCCCACGCTCACCACCAAACCCACCAGCCCCTCTTATAAATAAAGTGGCATGAGTGGTATAAAGTAAACCGTCTTTGTCAGATACCTCTCCCGTCAAACCAATAACAGCCGCTTTACCTTTATCCCAAATTTCAGTAATTTTGCCCACTGCAGTGGCTTTTACCGTCGCTGGCAAGGGCCGATGCAAAGTAATAGCCTGCTCACCATGCAATAACATCGCAAGGTTAATTTCTACTTTCCCCAAAACTCCGCCCATGATATTTAAACCAGGAACGACACCAAAAGTGGGAAGTACTTTAGGTCCTCTATTTTCATATATAAAATCAAGATCGTCTTCCGGCATTGCACCTACAGCTAAAGCATAAAGCTGGGCATCTTTTTCACACCATTCCACTTCTATAGGGTCGGATTCTAATCCGATCAAATTGCTTGAAATTTTCTCTGCCATAGTATTATCACTCTACTTTTATGTTCATTAAATATGCAGTTTAAAAAGTCCTAATAAAAGAAGCCCGCGCAAGCGGGCTTCTTTTATCATAACCACCGAACAATAAATTAAGCGGTTATTTCAACTATTTGCTGCTGAAGAGCTTGCTGCTTTTCCGACGCTTGAACAGTTTGCATCGCCATCAACTTACTCATGTCACCTTCAACTTTAATTTGACCACTCATAAAGCCTTGCATACCAGCTGATTGATCATTTTCAATGAAAAGACGTCTAGCGAGGTCAGCAGGAAGAGTTAGAGTCGTAGGAGCTCCATCTTTATGCCCCTTCTCAATATTACCCGCATTCATGCACATATCTCGATCACCGTCATTAACGCCGGTAACAGTGATGTTCAATATTAAATCTTGTAATGCAGCTGGTGCTTCTAAATCACCGGCAGCTGTAGTCAGCTCAACTATTTTTGTGAACCATTCGTCAGACATAAATTCAAGACTCATGTGTCTCTCCTTAACCTTATATATATAGAGTTCACCTAATCAGAAAATCCTTTTTAGGCAGTAAATTTTTCAATCTCAGTTATCGAACCCGCTCTTCAAACTAATCCCAACGAACCAAGTTAACAATTACCGCCCAGCGTTTACTTGCCAACTTTTTCAATGCTGCTTTGACCCTATTGATACACTAGAATCAGAAGCTTTATATTCGCCTGATGTCAGTTTCAAACAACCGTTCGAAAGCCGAATTCGTACCATATAAGATAGAACTCGCCATGGCAATAGCATTTAATTTAATTCTGAGCTGCGATGGAGGTCATGATGAAAGATCCTGTCCTTTTTTCATCATGGAGCCTATCGTTGCGCGACAACAGAAAAAATTCTGTTTCTTGTTCTAAGGGTTTTCGGGCGGATGCAAACGTATCAATCCTTCTTGCGTAGTCGATGCAACGAGAACGCCATCCCGGCTATAAATACTACCTCGACTCAGACCTCGCGCCTCAGATGAAGCTGGACTGTCCATCGCGTATAACAACCAATCATTAATATTCATAGGCTGATGAAACCACATTGCATGATCCAAACTAGCCCCCTGAAAACCAGGTTGCATGTAAGTAACGCCGTGCGGCAACATCGAAGTCCCCATCAAATCAAAATCAGATGCGTAGGCAACCGCGACTTGATGCAATGCAGGGTCATTCGGCAACGGTGTAGAGGCTTTAAACCAAGTATATTTGACCGGTTTTCTTTTCTCCGCAGCAAATGGATTCGCAGGGTCTACCGGCCTAATTTCGATGGGGCGCGGCTTGGTAAACATCCCTCGGAATTCCTCAGGTATCCTGTCAATGATTTGACCCTTAAGCTCTTGCTCATTGGCTAATCCTTCCGGTCCAGGCACATTCGGCATATCTACCTGGTGCTCAAACCCCACCTCCGCCTTCTGAAAAGAAGCTGACATATTAAAAATGGCTTTTCCTTGCTGAATCGCAACCACACGACGGGTGGTAAAGCTTTTACCATCTCGAATACGGTCCACATCAAAAACGATAGGAAGATTGACATTTCCCGGTCGCAGAAAGTAAGCATGTAGAGAATGACAATGCCGCTCGTCAAGCAAGGTACGGTAGGCCGACATCAACGCTTGTGCCAGTACCTGCCCACCAAATACGTTACGGGTTCCAATGTCGAAAATTCCGCCGCGATACAGATTCTCTTCGATTTTTTCCAAATCGAATGCTTCAATCAAGCCTTGTACTGATTTGCTCATAAAACAACCTTTCATAGAAGTAAATGGCCTAATTATTAATTTCAAAGCGTGGGGCCTCCATCCATAGCCACACTTAGAACACACTTAAATTCAATAGGTTAAGTGATAACCCTAGAAAATTCTGACAATGTCACAACAAACGATAACCGTCTGGCAAGCCACTAATAGCCATTAGGTACCTCTTTATTTGCTTGTTGAACAACCACTATAGAATAAACTTATTAAGTAACTGCGCTATCTATTCAGCATAGTTTAGCAATTCGGAGATCTACTATATGAATTACTCACCATCCCCACAGGAAAAACAACACTCTCCACAGATACCATCGCATTCTCATCGATTTGCAAAAATACAAAATTTAGCTGTAATGAAATCAGGAAGTGCTCTTTTAGCCATTGTTGCGATAAGCCTATTAGTACAACTAGTAACGGCCCTTTTTTATTCGCCCTATATCGTACTGGGTATCGGGATAATGACCATGTCCGCTCTGTGCCTCTCTGCCTACTACTGCAAACCAGGAGACGCTGATGATGTTAACAATTGTATCAAATCTACTTCCGTGAAAGAAATGGCAATTGAAGATACCTCGAATATAAAATCCAATATCAAACTGGATGTCTTTAGTAGCTCTGATCGTCGCATTGAGTCTGATCGACGCTCTCACCAATCACCAATACGACAACAAGGGCGCCGAGGGAAGGACGAACTACACAATCAAGATCAGCGAAATCCACCCCAAAGTGATTCGGAACGCCATGCCTAAACCAATTGCCGCCATTTAATATCAGGGGAAAACACCACTAAAAACCAGTACAATCCCGCCATCTTCAATCTTAGGGATGTTCTAGTCATGTCGGTTGCTACACTCTCCATACTTCCTTCCAATACCATTCCCACCAACGCTAACGACCATCGACATTGGGGAGACCTGAAAGGCTCCGCTCTTGCGCTTGCTATCACTGAAGCGGTAGAACAATTTTCCGGAGTCACTGTTGTCATCGCTGCCAACTCCAATGAGGCTGTTCGCTTAGAAAAAGAAATTAGTTTTTTTTTAGGGTGTAACGACAATACTAACGATCGAGCTGAACTCTTACTGAGTCTACCCGACTGGGAAACTTTGCCCTACGATACATTTTCACCGCACCAGGATATAGTCTCCGAACGTCTCGCCAGCTTGTATCGGTTACCCACATTGAAGCAAGGCGTACTGGTCGTCGCCCTAACGACACTGATGCATAGACTTCCGCCAAAATCATTCCTTGAAGGCTATAGCTTGGTACTAGATGTTAATGAGAAATTTGATATCGAAGATACCCGCAAGCGATTACAGAGCTGCGGTTACCGTTGCGTAGACACAGTTCTTGAACATGGGGAATTTGCAATACGCGGCTCCATTGTCGATATTTATCCCATGGGAAGTCAAAAGCCCTATCGCATTGAGCTATTTGACGACGAAATTGAAACACTTCGCACCTTTGACCCCGAGACTCAAAGATCAAATAAACAAGTAGATAGTATTAAGGTGCTACCAGCAAAAGAGTTTCCACTTACACCCGCAGCCATCGGACTCTTTAAGGAACAATGGTTACGTAAGTTCGACGTCAATCCTAGAGGATGCCCCATTTATCAAGATGTGGCGGAGGGTATATCCTCGGCAGGCATAGAGTATTTTATGCCACTGTTTTTTGAGCAGACAGTCACATTGTTTGATTATCTTCCTAAAAATTCTCTACTTGTGAATACCTCGGGTCTGACACCGGCCACAGACCGTTTTTGGCAAGACATCAACAAACGATACGAAGACCGCCGTCACGATATAACGCATCCAATACTCGCACCCAAAGAGATTTTTCTCGAAGTCGATGAAGTACACCGGTTTTTAAAACAGTTTCCCAGAGTGACTGTCAGTGAAGAAACCGTTCCTGATCAAGCCGGACACCACAATTTATCCGCCCTCCCTCCTCCTCAATTACCCGTTAACCACAAGGCCGACAATCCACTCTTAGCCCTGCAAGCCTACATCCTGGAAAAGGAAACGAGTCAGCATCGAGTTCTATTTTGCGCCGAGACTGCCGGGCGCAGAGAAAGCCTGTTAGATTTGTTACAACGTATCAACATTCGCCCCCAAACCGTTGAAAATTGGCAGACCTTTATCAATAGCAACACGGCTATCGGTATTACAGTTGCAGCGATGGAATCTGGCCTTGAACTATCCGATAGCCAATACAGCTTAATATCAGAGCCACAACTATTTGGCAGCCGCGTATTGCAAGAACGTCGGCGTCGAAAAAGCGTTGATGAGCACGCAGAAAACATTGTCAAAAACCTAGCCGAACTCAGCATTGGCTCTCCGGTTGTTCATATCGATCACGGAGTGGGTCGTTATCGAGGGTTGCAAACACTGGCGATCGATGACCAAGAACAAGAGTTTCTAACTCTGGAATATGCAAAAGGCGCCAAACTCTACGTCCCAGTTTCCAGCTTACACCTCATAGCCCGATACTCTGGCGCCAATGACGAAAGCGCACCGACTCATAATTTAGGGACCGAGCAGTGGCAAAAAGAGAAACGCAAAGCCGCTGAACAGATCCGAGATGTTGCCGCTGAACTTCTCAACATCTACGCCCGACGTGCTGCGAAAGAAGGGTATATTTACAAGATTTCCAAAGAGGAGTACGCGCAATTTTCGTCTGACTTTCCCTTTGAAGAAACGCCAGATCAAGAGGCAGCGATTGAACAAGTCATCCTCGATATGAAATCGAACAAACCAATGGATCGATTAGTTTGTGGTGATGTGGGATTTGGTAAGACCGAGGTGGCAATGAGAGCAACCTTTATCGCCGTACAAGACGGTAAACAAGTCGGCATACTCGTACCCACCACACTACTAGCACAACAACATTACGAATCCTTTAAAGACCGTTTTGCAGAGTGGCCAATTAACATTGAAGTGCTCTCAAGATTCAAAACTGCCAAAGAGCAACAAGAAGCTATCCGAAAACTCAATGAAGGCACAATTGACATCATCATCGGCACCCATAAACTGCTCAGCAGTACCATAAAATTTAATGATCTCGGATTGATTATCGTGGATGAAGAACACCGCTTTGGTGTACGCCATAAAGAGAAATTAAAATCATTAAGAACCGACGTTGATATTCTAACGCTCACAGCGACTCCCATACCCAGAACGTTAAACATGGCCATGTCAGGCATTCGTGACATGTCCATCATCGCCACCCCTCCCGCAAAACGACTCTCCATCAAAACTTTTGTCAGACAGTCCAATGACACTATTATCAAAGAGGCCGTACTCAGAGAGTTGATGCGTGGCGGTCAGATTTACTACTTACACAACGAAGTTAAAACCATTGAAAAAGCCGCACACGATTTAGAAAAACTCATCCCAGAAATCCGACTTGGCATCGCCCACGGACAGATGCGCGAACGTGAGTTAGAACAAGTCATGTCAGATTTTTATCATAAACGCTATAACGTACTAGTCTGCACTACTATCATTGAAACCGGTATAGATGTTCCCACTGCCAACACCATCATCATGGACAAAGCCGATCGCTTAGGCCTAGCCCAGTTACACCAGCTACGAGGCAGAGTGGGACGCTCGCATCATCAAGCCTATGCTTATCTCTTAACACCCAATAAAAAATCCATGAGCAAGGATGCCATCAAACGACTCGATGCCATACAGGATGCCAATGACTTAGGCGCTGGATTTACCCTTGCCAGTCATGACTTGGAGATACGGGGTGCAGGGGAATTTCTAGGAGACGAGCAGAGCGGCAACATGCACAGCCTCGGATTCTCTCTTTACATGGAAATGCTCGATAGTGCAGTGAAGGCGATAAAAGAAGGTAAAACGCCTGACCTGGATAAACCATTACACCAAGGCCCCGAAATCAATCTCCACACAGCGGCTTTGATCCCTGATGACTACTTACCCGATGTCCATAATCGATTAATCATGTACAAGCGTATTGCTAGCGCTAAAAATGATCGTCAGCTTTACGACTTAAAAATCGAAATGATTGACAGATTTGGTCTATTACCTGATCAAGTTAAGAACCTATTTCGAATTACTGAACTAAAATTAAAAGCGATTGAATTAGGACTTGCCAAGATTGATGTTGCAATGGAAAACGGTCGCTTTGAATTCGGACCAGACGCCAAGGTGGACCCATTGGCCATTGTCAAAATGGTGCAGAATCAGCCGCAACAATATAAATTGGAAGGTGCCGATAAATTGAAGTTCACCCTTGATATGGCCGATCCCGAAGTTCGATTTCAAACTGTCGAATCACTCATGACACAATTAAAAGGATAATCAATCAGCATGGCTAGTAAAAATCGCCATTTTTTGTGGTTTGCCGGGTCTTGCACGGTGTTATTAAAAACCGTAGCTACTATCACCCTGTTCAGCACGTTTATTTCTCCAGCCTTTTCTTCTAACTCATCAGACCTAATGCCATCGGAAGACAAACCTGCTCAGTGGTATCAAATTGAACTTTATATTTTTGCTACCGATACAGAGGAGGCATCGCGATCTGAGGTATGGAAAGACCGAAACGATCTAGACATCAGCTACCCATCACCTCTATTCACGCTTTTAGATCCAACCACTTTGGATCACCACGATTATGCGACAGAGGCTCTTTTAAAGCTCCCGAGCAAGCAACTCACCCTACTCTCAGTAAGGCGCAAGTTATCGCGTAATCGCCATTACCGCCTACTCTATGAAGCGGCTTGGAGACAACCCTTGGAATCAAAGGAAGCAAGCACCCCAATTCTCATTCAGGGCGGCACTCAATTCGATGATTATTTTGAACTGGAAGGCACCGTAACCCTGAGTGTATCTCGGTATTTACACATTCACACCGACCTTTGGTTGAGCCAATTTACGCAAACACTTAATTTGGATGAAGACTATGACAGCTCTTCTACAACAAATGGATCTGCAACAGATGGATCTACAATAGACGTCTCGACTGCAGATAAAGAAAGCGGAGAACTCGAATCCAAAGAGGATGCAAAACCCAGATTAAAACCGGAATCAATTACAGAACCTACTGAAAACATGAGCCAAGACAATATTACCGACAATCCCGATTTAACTGGCTCATCAAATAAATTAAACTTAGCGTCCTCTTTACGCGCTATCACTTCAAAATTCGAACCCGTCAGAACGGTTCAGTTAAAACAATCAAGACGTATGCGTAGTAAAGAACTTCATTACCTAGATCACCCACTATTCGGTATTGTCGTAAAAGTCATTCCCTACGAAAGGCCTGAAAAGATAGAGGATAAAAATGATCCCGATCAGCCCTTTTCTTGGGAACAAAACCCGTTGGGTATGACAATTAAATAAGAAGGTACACCGTGTCCTATTCAATTGAAAAAGTAAAAGAGTACTTGTTAGGTTTACAAGAGAACATCTGCAAAACCTTGGGTGATGAAGATGGCGGAAAAGACTTCGCATACGAGTCTTGGGTGCGTGAAGAAGGCGGTGGCGGGCGTAGCAGCGTCATTGAAAACGGAGCTATTTTCGAAAAAGGCGGCGTCAACTTTTCACATGTTTTCGGGGAAAACTTACCCGCCAGCGCCAGCGCTCATCGCCCAGAATTAGCGGGGCGATCATTTCAAGCATTAGGCGTATCTTTAGTCATACACCCCAACAACCCGATGATTCCTACCTCCCATATGAATGTGCGATTGTTTATTGCAGAAAAAGCCAATGAAGAACCCGTATGGTGGTTTGGTGGGGGTTATGACCTTACGCCGTACTACCCCTTTGAAGAGGATTGCGTACACTGGCATCAAACGGCAAAAGATGCCTGCGACCCGTTTGATAAAGACCTCTATCCACGATTTAAAAAGTGGTGTGACGAATACTTCTACCTCAAACACCGAGATGAAAGCCGTGGCATAGGCGGACTGTTTTTTGATGATTTTAATGAGCTAGGTTTTGACGAAAGTTTTGCCATGATGAAATCCGTCGGAGATAGCTATATAAAAGCTTATCTACCCATCGTACAAAAACGCAAAGATGAACGTTTTACAGAGGAACAAAAACAATTTCAGTTGTATCGCAGAGGTCGGTACGTAGAGTTTAATTTGGTCTTTGATCGTGGCACTTTGTTTGGCTTACAGTCCGGTGGTCGAACCGAATCAATCCTGATGTCACTACCACCCTTGGTCTCTTGGAAATACAATTGGCAGCCGGAACCCGGTAGCGAAGAAGCTCGACTCACTGATGAGTTTTTAGTGCATAGGGATTGGGTTTAACCCTATCTGTATATTTGCTCCTTACAGCAATTTTCACTAAACAACGAAGAACACCGGAAATAAAAAAAGCCGCTAACGCGGCTTTTTTTATTTCACAGTCATTATTGCATTAATATATTTTTGAGTAGAAATCCATATTAACGTCTTGGCCTCCAGTAGAAGTCAGCTCCAATTTCCCTTTCACATGATTCCGACCCTTTTCCATAATAGTGATAGTACCACTTTGAAAAAATACCACGCCATTCGTATATGTCTCTTTCAGGGCCTCGGAGATGATAACTACAGATCCGCCATCAGGCTCCCCTAAGGTATAAGTCCCGGCTTGAATACTACGATTAAGATCCATTTCAACTCGATAGATACTACCGTCAATGATCATCGCCATATTCAGCTTGGTATTAACCTCATCGCCATCAAGAGCAATAATAGGCTTATCAATACAGGCAACTGATGCTCTTGCTAATTTATCCGTACCGACAAAGTTCATGCAGACATTATTACTTTCTCTCGACCGTTTTCTAAAAGTTATCGAGGGGAAATTATCCCCTAAAACATTGATGTCTACCTTAATCGTGCTAGTACTTTGGATATCTACCGATCCAATCAAACTATCATCGACGAACAGCTCATTTAACTGTTGTGATAAGGTGCCATTCTCTTCGTCTTTTTCTACCTCTAAGGCCCCACCCTCCATTTCACATATAGCCATTCCTAAGGAAGCAGCTTCATCCATGATTAGCAATCCTGCGTCAATAAGACCTGTAGGATCAAGATTATTCTCACTCACTTCATCAATAGTTAACAAAGCCCCTCTTAACAAGGTCTTTTGAAACCCATCCATAGTCCACACACCCGTCAAACCAGACACACCATCTACATCAGAACAATCATCCAATTCAGTCGCAGGATCTTCATCTACTATCCCTGTGAAATTTAAATCAATCTCCGCACAAACATCTAAACCCGGCTCTGATACCAGAAAATTACCCGAAAAAACGCCATGTGTATCGGACTCTAAAGAATAACTACCGGCAGCCTCATCCTCTGAGCAGGTGTCAAAAGTGATGAAACCTGAAGTGAACACAACCTCATTCGTCACGAGTGGCACCTGAAAAGCAGAGCTTTTCATAGTGGCCTTTACATTTGAACCCAACACATTCGCATTGTCTCTGTCAGCTCCTCCTCTAAAAGACATTTCTAATTCAAGAACATCGTCTCCATAAGCAGCAGCAATACCTAAATTCGCCGCTCCACCCTCTTCAATAGCGTCTCCACAAACGGCTGTCACCTCTTCCAAACTAGGCGCGTCACCATCACTATTTAAACTAAACCGGTTATCTTCAGTTTTCCTTAGGGAACCATTAAGAAGATTAATATAACTAGCGTAGGGTTCATTCGGCCCGACCCGAACACCTATTTTGCTCTCGTCTTTATAGGTAAATCGCAAAACCGAGTTATCCTCTTCATCCAAGTTTCTAGAGCGATATTGATTACCGGTTACATCGAAAACCTCAGAACTATGGTTAAAACAATCGTAAACCGTTGCAGTACTGCCCTGATCTGTCACCAGATACAAAAAACGCATACTAAATAAACCGGAAATAGCGACAGTTCCTCCCCAAAGTCCCGTTATTCGACCTTCGGTGGTAACCGGATCAGTAATCACAGGAGGATCAGTCAAATCAGCCGGCGGAGCTTCTCCACCGCCACCGCCGCCGCCTCCACCGCACGCAATCAGGCTCATGCAGGCCACTAGTACAGATGTTAGAGGTAATAAAAATTTATTAGTTTTCATAAAACTACCTTTTATCCCAAATCAACTACGGATTTAATTGAATTTAATTAATTGTTATTTTTAAACAGTGTCCAACAAATCGAAATCAGTAAATACTCGAGTTAAAATCTACAAGCACTTTTTGACCGTCAGTAGAGATCAAATCCAAAGTTCCCTTAACCCGAGATCCGGTTTTTTCTGTAAGCGTCACCGTCCCACTATCAAAGGTCAGGGAATCGGATTCAATCAAGTCATCAAAAGCCGGAGAACTTACCAATACAGAAACTTCTCCCAAAGCCACGTCATAAGCGCCTACGGCAACGGTATTTTCAAAATTCATTATAATTCGGTAAATTTCCCCACCGCTAACCACTGCCATGGTCAACTGAGTATTCCTGGCGTCACCAGCCGTTTCACTCAAACTATATAACGGCTTATCAATACAACTTATCGTTGACCTCGGGAGTCTCTCAAAGTTCTCAGTCCGCAAACAAACATCATTCTGTCCCCCATCCGACCGTACAAATACCAAAGCGTATTCCCCGAATCCAGGAATATTTGCATCGATCTCAAGACGGGTATCGCTTAAAACTGTCATATCACCAAACAATTCCCCTCCGGTCAGATCCTCAACATCCTCTTCACTAGTAATACTATCGCCGTCCCTGACAAGATTTGTGACTCCCTTGGTTTCACAAAAAGTCATTTGCAAATTGTCACCACCATCAAACAGCATAATTCCGATATTGATCAATTCACTAGGGTCAAGTTCAGCGTCATCTCCCAATGTGGCCGCTACCCCTTCCAAAAAAACCTTAGTGATGGGCTCAATTTCCCAGATACCTGTTAGACCTTCACTTTCTTCAGTAGACGTACAGGGAGGCTCACTGTCGCCGCCATCACCGCCTCCACAAGAACCCAGCAGTAAACTGCCAGCCAAGATAATCGCTAGGTTTAAGGAATAATTCTTCGAATTCATAAAAGGACCTGTTAACAGCCGATAACTTCTTATTTTTGTTTTTTTAGGGGAGGCGACACTTGATCAGCACACCGATTCATACCTAGCCACATGATACTATCGGCTAAGATCTAGTGCTACCAATAGAGTTGCGTAGTGTTTGGCTAAGAAATGTAACATCTGCAGGCACGAATATAACGATTCCAGCCTCAATTCCAGAAAGAAAAAACAGATATAACCAACTGAAATAATAGGCCTTTTATTAAACCAGCGGACAACAACGCTATCGCCAGCATTCACACCACATTCACCGCTTTTTCTTCTTTTTTCGCTTCTTTTTGCTCTTGGTTTTTTTAATCTTTTTATCCCAACCCATCGCCTTTTGAAATCGCTGCTGTAGGTCTGCCTCTTGTCGGATTTTCTTCTCGTTGAGTAGACGATCTCGCTCACCAGTCAGATTCACTATCGGTGCAGTCTTATGCTCAACGGTCTTGTCCTTATTTAGATTGTCCTTATTTAGATTTTCCTTATCTAAATTGCTCTTAACTAGGTTGCCCTTATGCGCAGCGCCCTTAAGGACATTGTCTTCGTCACCACCTTGCTTATCATTCATGCCAACAAACTCTCCCATTACAATCATGGAGTTGTATAGTCCCCCACAGCTCTGTTTTTCACAGACACCATGGGTTAACATCGCGACATTATAGAGAGATTTCAACAAGGAGTGGTAATGAACGAGCGTAAAATTAGGAAACCACTTAAACGGATAAAATCGGGGGCATTTGAGCGACGCTTTGCTATGGCGAAAGCCGGAGTCGTAGCCAGCACGATGTTCGCTACACAATCCGCAGGCAATTTATTTAGAGATAAAGAATCTCGGCAAATCAAACAAAAAGAAATCCTCTCTATGCAGGCCCAATACCTAGTGGATGAGATAGGTAAACTGAAAGGCAGCATCGTAAAAATTGGTCAGATAATGGCATTGTGGGGCGAACACTTTTTGCCAGAAGAAGTCACTCTAGCCTTGCATACCCTGGAAGATGATACCACCACGGTAGCCTGGTCCTTTATGTACAAAGCGCTGGAAGATCAACTTGGCCCTGAAAAATTAGCAGACCTCGAAATTGATGAAATCCCTATCGGAGCCGCCAGCCTTGGCCAAGTCCATCTTGCAAAACGCAAATCTGATGGCAAGCTCATCTGCTTAAAAATCCAATACCCTGGCGTATCCGATGCCATCGATAGCGATCTCAATACGGTAGCCAACCTACTCCGCTTAACTCGCTTGGTCCCCATCACTGAAGAATTTGAGCAGTGGTTAGATGAAATTCGAATGATGATGAAGCGGGAAGTCGATTATGTTTTAGAAAAAGAATCCACTGTACGCTTCAAAGGATTATTAAAAGACGACAGTCGCTACATAGTCCCAAGTATCTATCCTGAATATTCTACAGATCAGATTTTAGCAACGTCTTATGAACCTGGAGTCAACTTTAATTCCCCCGAGTTTCTTGGGCTATCTCAGAATCGCCGTAATCACATTGCACAGTCCTGTATGGAACTATGCTGGCGCGAAGTCTTTGAATGGGGGGAAATGCAGACCGACCCAAATTTCGGTAATTTCTTTATTCGCCTTGGAGACGACACGACGCCAGACAGGCTGGTATTAATTGACTTTGGAGCAGTACGCGAGTTTTCAGCCGAAACTATTGGACCCGGTAAATTAATGATTGAAGGCGCATTTAAGCATGATAAACAAATCATTCGCCAAGCACTCATTGATTTAAAATTCATGAAGGAAGACACACCTGACAGAATCATTCTCGCTTTTACCGATATGATTTGTACCGCAATTGAACCCTTTGCCGATATTGAAAAGCATCCTCCCCCGGCAAACCTGCTAACTAAAAATGGCGAGTACAAATGGGCGGAAAGCGATTTGGCAGCGAGAACACTGCTCAAAGCATCACAATCTGCCTTCTCTGTTCATTTTGCGATTCCACCGAGAGAGTTTATGTTTTTGAGCCGTAAGCTCATTGGATCATTTACCTTGATGTCGGTCATTAGTGCGGAATTAAAAGGACATGATATTTTGGCTAAGTTTATAGACTGAGGTTTATACACTGGGGTTTATACACTGGGGTTTATACACTGGGGTTTATAAATTAAGAAAATTATCTCCCTAACAAAATCCCAATTCTGAAAAAGGGTTTTGTTAGGGAGCGAGTTCATCAAAGATTATTCAAACCATTTCAACAAGCCCCTACCCAGACTAACAAGATCGACTCGCCACTTCATACACATCAGGCGATAAGTTTGACTCAGCCAATATCCGCTTCAACTCTCCCCTCATTAAATCTTGACGGGTTTTATTGTATTTTCTCCAGCGGGTTAAACCACCCAGTAATCGTGCAGCGATCTGCGGATTCAATTTATTTAAATCAATCACCCGATCGGCCAAAAAGCGATACCCGGAACCATCTAACTTATGAAAGTTAACGGCATTTCCATTACAGAAAGCACCGATTAGTGCTCTTACCTTATTAGGATTAGTCATTTCAAAAGACTCATGTCCCATTAGCTCTTTGACATAATCTAGCGCCTTCGGGGATGGGCTACTTGCCTGAATACCCAGCCAAAGGTCTACCACTAAGGGCTCATTCTTCCATTGTTGATAAAAACGTTCTAACAAGGCATCCCGCTGGGGCAAGTCAGAATGCGCGACTGCTCTCAAAGCAGCACTTTGATCCGTCATATTATTGGCCGAATCATACTGCTCAAGACACATTGCAATAGTCTCCTCGGTTTCCAAAGTGGCCAAATAGGAGAGACAACTATTACTCAGACTACGCTTAGCAATATCACTTGCAACAGGTCTATATTCTCCTGTCACTTTATTTTCACGATAAGTCGTCATCAATAACGGCTGCAGCGCTTTCGCAATTTCATGCCGAGCAAATTCCCTTACTTTATGAATCCCATCAACATCGACATCGCAATCCGCTTTATTCGAACATGCTTCACTAAGATAGGCTTCACTCGGCAATGAAAACATCATCGCTATCATCGCTTTATCAAGCTCGGCATCCCCAAGCACTCGATCATAGGCGGCAATCAAAGCCGGATCGACACTTAAACCACCAGTGTCGTTGCTTTTGATCCCTTTATTTTTTTCCACTAAGGACAAGAGTACATTGGTGCCAAATCGATATCCTGCATCCCACCGATTAAAATCATCGGAATCATGCCCCATCAACAGCGCCAAGTCCTCTGCACTGTAATCGTAATTCAATTTAACGGGAGCAGAGAAACCACGCAATAGTGACGGCACTGGTTTGTCCGTCACTTTTTTAAATGTAATCCGCTGCTCGGGTTGGTTAATCGCGAGGACAGTTTCTTTTTCAGGTAAATGATCAGAGTCTTCAATCTGCAAAACCATGTCATTCCCTGATTTATCGAGCAAGCCCATTTTTAGCGGAATAAGATACGGTTTTTTCTCAGGTTGTCCGGGTGTTTCAGAGCAACTTTGCTTTATGTCTAAATGATA
>JAHRWA010000021.1 GCA_019090455.1 Pseudomonadales bacterium
CTTCACTATTCTGAGTGAAACGCCCTGTGCGGACCCGCATGCAGGGTGTTGTGGGGAGCGCCGGAGAGACACCGGTGCTTACCCGATTATAGTTTTTGTTAATACCGCTTAAACCCATTTGGCAACTCCGAGCCTCTTGCCCAATATAAAGGAATACCCTTCTTTGGCAGAACCTCTTTCACCTGTTTATGAAGATCTAATTCTTGCTGATCGTAAGCAGATGGATTAGAAGTAACCACCCAAAAACCGCTGTCGATAACTGACTTGTCCTGCTTACCAATATAGGCAAGTACATCTTCGATGCTTTGCAAGTACGGCAGCTCCACCTTAAGATAAGGAGCATACGAAACCTCAAAACCCCACGGCTTACCGCTGATTTTGGCTACCCTCTTTGGTAGAGCATGTACAGAGATTCCCTTTTCCCGTGTAGAGGGAATTTCTTGAGCAGAGACTCCGGCAACCAAAAACAATGATGCTAAGAATATACTCAAATATTGAATCATGGATAACCTATAACGCCTCAAACACCGGATTGTTGAAGTTGGCGGCTTTTTTGCACCAGCGAAAAAGGTGACAGCTTTACCAATTCCGCATGCTTTGACTTGTTATAGGGTAACAGATGGATATTTCAGGATGGCAGTCATGTGTCAGAAACAGATCTAAAAGAGCCATAGTGTTATAAAATCACTAAGCATTCACTGGTTCAGACACTACTAGGCTGGTCAATTCGGCCTGTAAGTGCTTACACCAGGATGCACACTGAAGCTTGAGCTGGGGATTGTCAACAACGTCAAAAGCACCAAAACTTGCCAGAGGCGTCATACCTACATACTGCTGCGTCTTGTGCATACCAATCAGTACCTCCTCCATTGAGAGTCCTTCAAAAAAATGATCCTCATTTACAAATACTTCTTCAGGTGCATTCCAGGTTGTCGATAGTAAATAACGCTTACCTCGTAATAAACCGCCCTCACCATAGCTTTCACTGCCTTCAAAAAAATGCCCGTACTCATAAACATCATCAATATAGGCCTTCAAGGCGGCAGGTACACTAAACCAAAATACCGGATACTGAAATAGCACAATATCCGCTTGCTGAAATTTGTCCTGCTCCTCACTGACCCGGTAACCATCGGCAACGCTGGTATGTAATACCCGGTAGTGATCCTGTAATTCAGTTTTGGCAAGCTCGAATAAGGTCTGATTCAGCTGTCCTTGCGCCACTCCACGGGTTTCCGCTCCGTTAATCAATAACATGTTTTGTTTCACCATCAAAAGACTCCTTAAAAAGCCAATAAAATAAGAGAATGCTATTCTACGGATTCGATCTATTTTCTATAATAGGATAATATGGATTATATTATTCGAATATTGCAATAATCGCTGGAGGGTAAATGCACGACCTTAATGCTCTACGGGCCTTTTTGGCCGTGGTTGAAAGCGGCAGCTTTAGTCAGGCTGCGCGCTTACTAAACTGTGCGAACTCCTCAATATCTCGACAGGTGGGCCAGCTTGAACAGCAACTCGGCCAGACCTTGCTGATCCGCAGTACACGCTCAGTGGCTACAACCGACGCCGGCGCCGAGCTCTTCGAACGCGCACATCTACTGCTGCCCCAACTCGAAGCAGCATGCAGCAGCTTGCCAACAACAGAGGGACAGCCCGCAGGGAAGTTGCGTGTCAGCGTACCCTGGTGGTTTAGCAAGTGCCATATCGGCCCGTTATTAACTGCGTTTCATAACGCCTACCCTGATATCAAGATCGAACTTATTGCCAACGATGCTCTGGTAGATGTACTAGCCGATGGGTTTGATGTAGCCATTAGGGTAAGCTATCTGAAAGATTCAGAACTGATAGCCAAACCCTTAGGGGCACACTCTTATACTCTAACAGCCAGCCCTCGGTACCTGAATCAACACCCTGCAATCACACACCCTAAAGATCTTGCCGCGCACCAACTAATATCATTTGTTTTATCCACACCATTTAAAACTTGGGTGCTACGTAAGAATCAGGAAAGTTTTCGTATCAGCACAGAGCACAGCTGGCTTCGTAGCAATCATGCTGAGTTACTTTATCAAAGTGCGATTGATGGTGGCGGCATTATTGTTCAACCACACTGGGGAGTGCGGGAGGCGCTGGCACGCGGTGCACTGGTACAGGTATTAACGGAATACGAGGTAACTTCAACCAGGTTTGATAACGGTATCTATGCCGTATATTCCAAGCATCAACGGCAATCAACAAAGATTAAGGCTTTTGTGGGTTTTTTGGAGAAACAGTGGACCTTGTTAGTGTAAGCAAATGGGCTTAGATGGAACGACCAGTTGAGCTCTCAGTCATTAGCGGACTACCCTTACCCTATAACGTTTAGTATTTATTCATCGTGCAAGCACGGTATCAACATGATAGACATTTTGGACGCTACCGGATAGACCCAGGGCATGATGAATAAATATGTTGTTGAGCTAAGAACGGCCTACAAATTGCTAAAGGGGATTGAATCAAAATCGTCAAATTCAATTAGCAGAATTTGAATACAATTGATCTCTCTTTTCCTGTCTATCACCTTAAACGATCGCTCAGTCTATTTTCCTTGCGTCCTAAATAGAGTGATATTGGTGTGTTTCTAGAGCTTAGCACAAGCGCCATCCCACCCTTTGATTCTAATCCGGGGCAAGCTCCCTAAATCGGGAAATGTCGGTAAAGAACTTCATTCGCCCTTGCTTGCAGGCTTTACACTGATCCAACTCTTTTCCCGTCACTCTGCGCATCTGTTCAATATAATTCTCCGCTGGTTTAACCTTTCGGATAACCGGCGCGGCTCTTAGTAATCGACGAATCAGATCAAGGTTTTTCTGTTTGTAGCGGCTACCTAAAAACCCGTAGTGACGGATACGCATAAACCCCGATGGCAGTACGTGCAACAGATAACGACGCAGTAGCTTGCATCTGTCTAGCGTTGTTGTTTTAACTTTATTATTTTGCCGGTAATCCTTCCATCTGAAGGTGACTTGGCGCTGAGTCATCGACACGATGCGGTGATTGCTGATGGCGATTTTGAAGGTGTATTGAGATAGGTAGTTGAGTACCGGTTTGCCCGTGGGTAATGGTGGTTTGCAGTACACGACCCATTCTTTTTTCATCAATACATTGAGCAACTGATCGAATGCGGCTTTCTCTTCATAAGCTTTGCTCTGGCCATGAAAGCCTAATTTCTGTTCTTTGTAGGCTGAGCGTAATTGACTAACGAAGCTGCCTCTAAACACTCGTGACATAGCTCTGACCGGAAACAAGTAAGTCGACTTAGCCCGATTCCACTGTTTTTTATCAGTCGATATCGCACCGCCCGGCACAATGCAATGCAGGTGAATGTGATGGTTGATCTGTTGACCCCAGGTATGTAAAAAAGAGGTCATGCCCATTTTACCATCCAACC
>JAHRWA010000003.1 GCA_019090455.1 Pseudomonadales bacterium
AGGTGTTGGTGCGCATAGCCTGCAGAGAAACCTAGTCATTTTCCTGTGGTATATGATTTACTAAAAAAACCAAAAAACTCGAATAGTATGCATTTGGTTGTATTATAGCAGTAGATATTCATACTTTTTCTTGGGAGAAAAACCATTGCCAGTCGTAAAAACCACACTCAGCCTTACTGACCAAGACCGTAAGTTTATGGACGGTGTAATTGCTAGTGGATAATTTGTCAGTAATAGCGAATATGTTCGAAACCTCATTCGTAAAGACAAAGAGCGACGTATCGAACCCCGCCCTGAAATTGAACACATTAGAACTAAGTTAATTGCATCTGAAAAATCAGCTGAAAAACACGGTTGGGTAGATACAACACCAGCCGAGATGCTCCAAGGTTTCAAAGAAAAGGCTCGTCTTGATCGTAAACTATAGACTTTCCCCAGATGCAGAGGAGGATTTATATCGTATTTGGTTATACGGGCTTAAGCATTGGGGGTTAGCAAAAGCCGATCTCTACCAAAAAGAATTTACCCAACGTTTTGAGGAAATCGCAATAAACCCTTTCCTATACCCAAGCGCTAATTATCACTCAAATCTTAAAAAGACGTTTACGATAATCACCTGGGGTTATCCCAGTCCACTGCCGAAATGCACGAATAAACGCAGTCGCTTCAGTATACCCACAAGCTCTTCCCACTTTCGCGATAGGCACACTCTCTTGGCTTAACCAATAAATGGCTTTGTCTCGACGTACATCATCTTTTAGTTTTCTAAAACTACTTTTCTCTGCCGTTAATTTGCGCCGCAAAGTTCGAGTCGTAACATGAAGTTTTTGCGCGATTTCTTCTAGCGTCAGCAATCGTTCAGATAAATTCTCATCTAATAGCTGTATGACTTTATCGGTTAAGCTCTCTGCGTAACGTTGTTTTAAAAACCAAGGTAAAGGAACTTGCTCTAGATAACGCTGAAGATGATCGGGGCTACGTCGGATTGGCCATTCCAACGCGTTAACTGGCCAAACCAGTGCGTTGACCGGTTGATTAAAAACACAAGGGCCAGGAAAGAGCAACTGATATTCCTCCCGGTGTGGGGGTGGCGCGTAGGCAAATTGAACTTCTTTTAAAGGAACTGTTTCTCCGACAAGCCAACTGGGGAATCGATGCCAGACCAACAATAAAAATTCAATTAATGAGTTTTCTTTATCTAATTCAGGGTTTTTAAGAGTCACAACGAAGCGCACGTTTTCCCCTTCTCTTTCCATTGAGAAAATCACATTGTCGGTCACCAGTGAATAAATACGTATGGCTTTTAACATTGCCGTTTGTAAGTTTTCACAAGCAATCATTTGTTCCGCCACTAACTCAAAGACACCCACTCGTATGGACGTCTGAGTCAGACCAAAATACTCATCACCACACGCTTTCCACAAACCTCGATATAACAGAGCCAATTGCTGCGGCGATATTCGAACGCCAGGCTCCTGGAGAATGGAAAGTGGTAGATGCGCTTCCAATACCAGATTTTCCACAGATAATCCCAACTGCAATGCATTTTGTAGGCGTACCCAAGCGAAATGTGACGCTATTGTATGCTCTCTACCCAGCCGAATTAAGTCATCTTGTCCGGTTTTATCAATCATAGAGTCACATTAATGGCCTTAAATCATCTATTTTAACACCTATGTCCGAATATGTTTACTATATGACTCTATTTGTTATTGTGTACTGCCTTCTAATAAGCAAAAATCGCCCCGTTTCAAACTACTAATGAGAGCCCTCGATGAATACCAATGATGAAGAAATGACACTTTTCCGTGACATGGTTTTGCGTTTTTTTGAAAAAGAAACCACTCCATTTTACCAGACCTGGGAAGATCAACGACTAGTGCCCAGGGAGTTCTGGAATAAGATGGGGCAAGCTGGACTGCTCTGTGTGGATATGCCCGAAGAGTACGGTGCCGCTGGTGCAAGTTACGAAGTTAATCAGATGATTGAATGGGAAATGGGCCGTCTGGGATTCGGTGGTTTATGCTGTGGCTATAACATTCATTCTAATATCGTGGCACCTTACCTTGCGAATATCGGCACAGACCATCAAAAGGAGACCTGGCTACCCCGAATGATTTCGGGTGAAGTGATTTCTTGTATCGCAATGACGGAACCTAGCGCGGGCAGCGATTTGGCGGGAATGCGTACCACCGCCGTCAGAGACGGTGATGACTATGTCATCAATGGATCGAAGGTATTTATCACTAACGGAATACATGCAGATTTAGCCATCGTCTGCGCGAAGACCGACACCAAAGCTGGCGCTAAAGGGATTTCACTATTCCTCGTTGACTGTACTTTACCGGGTTTTTCAAAAGGCAAAGGTATCGACAAAATCGGGCAACACGCCAGTGACACCGCTGAATTATTTTTCGATAATGTTCGCGTCTCTGCCGACTGTATGCTTGGCGAAGAAAACAAAGGCTTCATGTATCTGATGCAAGAATTACCTCGTGAACGTTTAGGCTGCGCCACACAAGCTGTCGCTCAAGCACAAGGCGCACTGGAAATCACTTGTGAATATGTCCAAGAACGAAAAGCCTTCGGCCAATCCATTAGCCAATTCCAAAATACGCGTTTTAAGTTAGCAGAGGTCAAAGCCAACATTGAACTCAGCAAAGCATTGCTCGAGAAAAACATGCAAAAATTCGCTGAAGGTACCATGACGGTAGAAGATGCGGCGATATTAAAACTGGCCACCACAGAGATGCAATTAAAAGCCGTTAACGAATGCTTACAGCTATTCGGCGGTTACGGCTATACGGTAGAGTATCCCATCTCTCGTTTTTATGTGGATGC
>JAHRWA010000022.1 GCA_019090455.1 Pseudomonadales bacterium
CATCTGTTTGAAATTGCCCTTCGTGCTGTTCTCTGAGAAAACGGAACAGTTTGCGACTCGCAGCTGGTGGGATATTTTTCGCGATTTCTACTTTTGATTGCTTCACTAATTGACGTAGTTTCTGAGTATCGATACCGGGGTACAACGATATCACATGACCTATTTCTGAATTGTCGCCGGTGATTAAACGTTCGCGAACTTCTTCTAGTTCTTTGAATACGCGAGTATGAGATTGGTGAGAGTTTTTTATTTCATCTAAGCGTACGCGAATAGCATCGATACTGTCCGGGCCTTCTTCGCGCATCACCTTGCCAATATATTGCCGGTGGCGACGCAAGGCTTCTCTTTTCTTGAGTCTTTTTCCTTCGGCAATAGCGGCTTCTAGTTTTTCACTCATTTCGAACTTTTTAAGTTGCCCTTTGCTAAGGGCTAAGAGGGCTTCACCGATATCTTGAAGTTCATCCACCTGCTTCTTTTTTTGGGTTTTGCTTACCCAGTCCTCGTCGTCTAGATTAGTTTTGTCGGATTTGTTGTTTTTGGTATCAGCCATTGAGGAATGTCTCTTTTGCAAAATTGTCGCTATTATCTTTTATGACTTTCGTACATTCACTACCGTTATACAAGGTATGAAATAGTGTACCTTGTATAACGGTAGTGCTTTGATCGGTATGGCGCTGAGATCAGGTTTGAATTGAGATCATTACCCATCAGAGGTACGAAACTCGTAGAAAAAAGTCTGCATAATTATATCACTGATCAGTTGATTGTTAAATATACACTTAGGGAAGCGGAATGAATTCAGAAAACACATTGTTAACGCTACATAGCAAACAGCCTTTTCTGCAAGATTTAGTTAATCAGATTTTGGCAGAGGCAAAGCAGCAAGGGGCAGATGCTGCGGAAGTGGGTGCTAACTTAAGTGTGGGATTGTCTGCATCCGTACGAAAAGGCGAGGTGGATAAGGTTGAATTTACTCAAAGCCAGGGGTTTGGTATTACGGTTTATTGTCGCAATCGTAATGGGGGTAAAAGTCAGGAGGGGGAAGGGTTTTCGAAAGGTTCAGCGAGTACGGCGGATACATCGAAAACGGCTATCAAAGATGCGGTAGAAGCTGCATGCAGTATTGCAAGGTACACTTCTCCCGATCGTTATGCAGGGCTCGCCGATGCAGAGTTGATGTCCTCTGATAATCCCGACCTCGATCTTTATCATCCACATGATCTCAATCCAACGGATGCTATTGAACGTTGTTTAGAAATTGAGAAAGCGGCCTTCGCATACAGTGATTTAATTACCAACTCCGAGGGTGCCAGTGTCAGTAGCGGTGGTGGATTGCATGCCTATGGCAATTCACATGGGTTTGTTGAGGCCTATCCTAGTGCGCGGCATAGCGCAGGGTGTTCCGTTATTGCGGGTGAAGGGGAGCGGATGCAACGCGATTCGTGGTTCTCTTCTGAGCGAGAGTTCTCTTGTTTGCAGGATGCGGAGAGTCTGGGGCGGAAGTCATCAGAAAGAGCGGTGGCGCGGCTGAATCCACAGACATTGACAACACGGAAGGTGCCGGTGCTTTTTGCCGCGGAGATTGCGAGTTCCATGATCGGTCATTTCATGGGGGCTATTCAAGGAGGCAATTTATATCGTAAGACCTCTTATCTGCTCGATTCCTTGGGAGAAGCTATCTTTCCTTCCTATATTAATATTTACGAACGGCCGCGCATTATTCGCGGTATTGGCAGTGGCACCTTTGATGGCGATGGCCTCGCTACCTATGATAAATCGTTTATTCAAAATGGCGTGGTTTCTCACTATGTAATGGGGACGTATTCAGCACGTAAACTGGGAATGAAATCCTCTGCGAATGCCGGTGGTGTTCGTAATCTTTTTGTTGATTCGACGGGAGGCGATTTCGAGGCGATGTTAAAGACGATGGATAAGGGATTACTGGTGACGGAATTAATGGGGCAGGGAGTCAATATGGTGACGGGGGATTACTCTCGTGGCGCGGAAGGGTTTTGGGTAGAAAATGGAGAGATACAGTATCCCGTGCATGAAATTACTATCGCGGGAAATTTAAAAGATCTTTACGCCAATTTAGTTGCCGTGGGCTCCGATGTGGATCGTCGAGGTAATACTCAGACGGGTTCACTGTTATTCGAATCGATGATGGTGGGCGGTCAGTAGTTTGAATGATCAGTACTTCAGAATGAAACGCGTTTAAGACAGATAGAAGGTTTTAAGAGAGATAGAAGACAGAGGCCAAACCGAGAAAGGAAAAGAAGCCGATCACATCGGTTACCGTCGTGATTAAAACACTGCCGGCCAACGCGGGGTCAATGCCATTTTTCTGTAGCAACAGCGGTATACAAGCGCCACCCACGGCGGCAACGGTTAAGTTAATGATCATTGCTGATCCCAAAATGATGCCTAGCGAAAAATCGTCAAACCAAAGTACCGCTATTGTTCCCATGACCAAAGCCCAAACCAAACCGTTGATAAGTGAGACGCCGACTTCTCTCGCCAATAACCATTTGGCATTACCATAACCAATGTGTCCCAATGCCATACCGCGTACAACGATGGTCAAAGTCTGGCTGCCTGCCACGCCTCCCATGCTTGCGACAATCGGCATTAAAACAGCTAAGGCAATGACTTTTTGCATGATCTCTTGGAATTGACCAATCACGAATGACGCGGATATAGCGGTGATGAGATTAATGCCGAGCCACAATGCTCTGCGTTGGCTGGTTTTGATGACGGGAGCAAAGGTATCTTCGTCATCGTCTAGTCCCGCCATGCTCAACAAGGAGTGGTCCGCATCTTCGCGTATGACATCTACCACATCATCTATGGTGATTCGTCCTACCAGTATTTCTTTATCGTCAATCACCGGAGCTGAGACCAGGTCATGTCGCTCGAATAGGTTAGCCACATCCATATCGGAGGTGTTGGCGTGGATGGCAACCACATCGGTGATCATGGACTCACGGACGGTTATTGATGGGTCGGATACCAGTAGTTTAGTGAGCGGTAGTATGCCGACAAAGTGACCGCCACGACTAACCACGAGTAGGTTGTCCGTGGTGGCGGGCATCTCGTCATAGCGCCGTAAGTAGCGGAGCACCACATCTAAAGTGATGTTGGGGCGAACGGTGACGGTGTCCGTATTCATCAAGCCGCCAGCGGTATCTTCAGGGTAACTCAAAACGGCTTCTAGGCGTTGCCGGTTTTGCTCACTCATGGACTCTAGAACTTTGCGAGTGACCTTGTCGGGTAACTCTTGCAACACATCAGCGATATCGTCAGTTTCATAGTCGGCCATCATGGCGACGATTTCGTCGGTACCCATTTTACGGAAGAAATGACTACGAATTTCTTCGCTTAAATTTTGTAAAACCTCTCCCTCTTCCTTTCTGTCAATCAGCTTCCACAGCAGGGAACGATCATGACGACGGGAGGATTCTATTAGATGGGCAATGTCGGCGGGCGGCATGCTATTGAGCATTTGTCGGATTTGCATGAACTTGCCACTTTCTAAGGCTTTATTCAGTTCATGTA
>JAHRWA010000023.1 GCA_019090455.1 Pseudomonadales bacterium
ATTGGAGTCCGAAGGTAAAGCTGCGGTGATTCAACCGATAATGCCAATCGAATCGGTAGTGGAGGGGGTGTCTCATTATTATAAAACTAACGTTGAAAATCTCAGGAAGGTGGTTAGAGGGCCTACAAAAGGAAACGAAGCCAGAAAGATCGCTATGTATTTGTGTCAAGAAATATCCGCAGCAAAACTTGTTGATATTGCTGCGTATTTTGGACTCGGCAATATAGGCCCAGTTAGTTTTATTACGCACCAAATTAGAAAAAGAAAACGGGAAGACGATTCGTTCAAATCAGAAATTGATTCAGTGATTTTATATATTATTAGAAAAGTGACATGACCCCTTTTTTTTGATTGACCCCTTTTTTTTGATGTTGATATCAATGCGCTGGGCAACATAACCTACAATCGTAATGTCGGAGAGTACTACTACGGCACAGCCGAGTGCGGAGGCAACAACAATCGACCTCATGCGGTCTCGTGTATCAAAGACAATGTCGGGGGCAGTATTACCAAAAGCTTCACCTACGATGCCAATGGAAACATGACCCTCAATACCAATGCATCAGGCGATAACCTCTCCTTGGTTTATAGCCCGTTCAACAAACCAACCTCCATCACCAGAGGTACCCGTAGTACACAATTCAAATACGGCCCGAGTCATGCACGCTACCAGCGTATCGATAGCAATGGGACTGACCAGACCACAACGCACTACATAGGAAAGATGTACGAAAAGATCCAAACAGGGAGCGACATCACTCATAAATATTTCGTGGGCAGCAATGTCGTAGTAACGAGAGAAGGGATGAGTCAATCCGCACGTTATATGTTGAAGGATCATCTGGGATCAGTGACCGCTATATTGGATGAAAATGGGGTAGTCCAAGAGCGACTTAGCTTTGATGCCTACGGAAGACGTCGAACCGATAGTGGGGCGAATATACCGGAGATAGACTTCTTTAGCTTAAACCCACTGACGAATCGAGGTTACACAGGCCACGAACATGTGGATGGCGTTGGTCTGATTCATATGAATGGGCGGGTTTATGATCCAACAATTGCGAGATTTCTTAGCGCTGATCCGATAATTCAAGCCCCGACAAATCTGCAAAGTTTGAATCGGTATTCTTATGTGGTGAATAATCCGCTTCGGTATACTGATCCTAGTGGGTACTCGTGGTTGAGTCGTGAGTGGAAGCGAACCAAAAAACGGGCTACGCGTCTTCGGGATTCCTTTAAGGGTTTTGTAGTCGCAGGTATTCCTGGTGCGTTTGCTGGATATAATTATAGAAAAGCTCGTGATTTGGGGTTTAGTGTGAGCCAATCACAAAAAATGGGTGCAATATCTGGCGCAACAACTGGAGCAGCGATGGGGATTGGCTTGTACTTCGGTGGTCCAGCCGGAGCATTAAAAGCAGCAGGCATGACTTATACTATGCAAACACCCACAGCTAGATCCGCGACTAGATCAGTATCAAATGAGTTATTTTATGAATTTATTGGCATTCATGATAATGGAGTTAATGATTTTTTAGCTTCGGCGTTGGTCGGTTCTGGTGTGAGTTACACTGGCGGAATTGCTTATGATGGCTATAGCGGATTTATGCGAGGCGGAAGTGCGATGGGGGCCCTTAAATCTATGGCAGGGGATGTGTTTTCGGATGTTGGTAATATATTTTCCCCAGGTGGTAGATTCGATGGCCAAAGATATCTAGCAGAGCTTAGCGCATTATTTATGGATGAAGCTGATGCAAGAGGAACGGTTAACTATTTTTTCCCCGAAGTCTGGAAGAATGTAGCCGGTCTTAGCGAAAGACAGTTCATGATGGCACAGAATATGTATTTTGATGCTTGGAATCTAAACTTTGGTTTTAAGGACTTACAATCGGTGATGGGTAAAGGGGTATTTACATCGAATGTATCAAGAGGGCAAGGTGGATTATTTTCATCAGCTTCATTGTTTAAGATATCGTTAATTCTTAATCCTGCTGAAACATACAGTGAGGTGTTGACTCGAATGCAACCCGGTTTAGCGACTAGAGCCGGTATTTGGACAAAATATGGATCTGCCGTAAAGGGATACTAGTGAAAAAAATTATAATTTTGTTGTTTCTAGCGCCCGCGGTGTACCTACTTTTCTTTTACGCTTCGATGGAAAAGATGGCAACTGAGGAGATAGTCGGCGAATTTTACGGTTCTTCAAATGTATTAGTTGAATCCATCTATAAACAGTATCTTTTTGGTTTAAGTATAAAGGAACTAAACAAAAGAAAAGCTGCTTCATGGAACACTTTATTACAAACTGCTATTGATCTTAGCCATTTTGATAGCAGTAAAGGCGACAAAACTAGAGCATTTACAAATCACTTAGTTGAAAATTCTCAAATGCTTTATAGAATAGATTCAGATATTTGTCTTTTTATCAAAACAATTATTGCGTTTAATCATGACTATAAACTTCAATATTTAAAAGAGCTTGGAGGCTTCATTTCTCATCCGATTGATGAGTGTGAAAATGAGATAATAGACGTTTTAAAAAATCATGAGAATGAATACAGTTCAGATCAATTCTCAAATACTCGTAACGCGATAAATGGGCTTTTAAGTCGCCCTCTCTAGAGCGTTCCGCGAATTCAACTCTTAAGTAATAAGAGGGGATCTAATGCTCTTCTAGCTGGAGGTTCTAATATAGGAAAGCAAAAGAATGCTGAGACAGCCGCCGGATAAATAGAGCATCTCTCAATTAGAGGTTGAATCCACGGTAGTTTAACAGTGCTTTCCCAACCCAATTTCAAATTCATCATTAGATAGCCATTATGAAACATTCGAATGGCATATAGATTGGAGTTTTAGTGAAATTTATTACTTTGCTTATTTTGACAATATTGATGACGGGATGTGTTTCTATAGTATCGCCATCCAACAATAGTAAATTCGGACTTATGGAAAGTTTCCGGGATATAGAGGGGTTATATGCCATGGGCGGATATTTTGGCAATGGCCTAACTGGTCGGATGATGAGTGGTGGGTTTAATGGGGCTATGCATGGCCGCGATTCTGAAAGTTTCTTTCGTGGAATGCTATCAGGTGTAGTGCCATCAGATTTAGGTTTTACCAATGCTTTTAACAATAATGCATTGGCCAACGCAGGTATTAATGTAGCAAGAGATGGTATTCGTGGAGCTATGATTAATGGAAAGGAAGGAGCTAAGTTAAATATTGGGGCAGGGTTGGTTCATAATGGATTCGGCCATGCTTTTGGGTTTATTTCATCTGGGTTTAATGCGCCTAAGTTCAACGATGGTGCTTGGCACTATAATGTGAAATTTCTCCCTGGAGCGGCAGCGATTACATTGGGTAATGTTGTATCTTATAATCAACCTTTGCTAACTAATTGTGGTGCGGGACAGAATTATCTAAAGTGGCAGTACGATCATGAGTTAGATCATGTGGGTGATCAGAGTGCTCTAGGGCTTGCATATTTCCCAGCACACATTCCTAGTCAATGGATTGGAGGTCAGTTCTTTGGTCCTGATTATGCTTTCATGGAGCAAGTACCCTATATGAACAATCATCCGTATACAAGCTCTCCTCATTTTAGACGTTAGAGATCAATATGACTCAGCCACGATTTATTATTTTTGCTTTGGTATTGTTCTTGTTGAGTGGGTGTACTCGTGTTGCAGAGATGCATATTGATATTTATCCTGAAAATATCGGCGATGAAGAAGCAATAGATCAAGTGTTTCTCCGTATGTTTAATAGTGAAGATTATTCGATAGCTTCTGATAATACCGGCTATCCTTCGCTGAAGAATGGTTGGGTTGATGCTGGTAAATACTCCTTACTTGTACTCCATAATAAAGATGAGTCTGTGCAGACTGGCATTGCAATAAAGGTTTTCAGTAAAAATAAGATTAAGTGTATTATTTTTGAGTTTGGCAATGGTGGGCATTTCACCCCAATAGGTAACGAGTGGGCAGCCACTACTCTTGGTATTTTAAAGCGTCACCTTGGGTCAGAAAATGTAAGGGTAACCAAACAAGCCAAGGTTAAGGGCCCGAATTCTTAACCGCTAAATTACTATCGCAATCTAATTTTTGTTTACAAAGTTAATATCTAACATTTACCTGTCAGGAGCTGTTTTACCAGAGACTAAGCTTTGTGGTTTGGCTCCTAGCATACGTAAGCATGATCGTAATGAGGATTTCAAATACGGCAAATTCCCATTTGGCTAGCCTTCTTCGTCAGCCCGACCAGTTAATATCATAACGGGTACTGCGGCCACCACCTTCCAATCTGACCAGACACTTCTTGCTGAGAAGGTCCGTCAAATGCCGAGTCGCAGTGGCTTTGGCCACCCCTGCTATTCCCATGTATTTTTTGGCATTCAATCCGCCTTCAAACCCCTTCGGCTCTGCATCCAATAAGCGGTTCAGCACATTAATTTGCGGTGGGCTTAATCCATCCTGCGCATGCGTTTGCCAAAAGCGCGCCTTTGCGAGAACGACATCAATATTTTCAAGTGCAACTTCTAGAGTGTGTTTCAAAGTCCCTAAAAACCACTGCATCCAGAGCGTAATATCTAGCCCCCCTTTTTGAGTCGTTTCCAAAACATGATAATAAGTATCACGTCTTTCCATTATGGAAGCAGCCATCGCGTAAAAACGAATGGTTTGGTGCTCGGCCTGCGCCAAAGTGTAGTCGGCAATCGCTCGTGCTAAACGTCCATTACCGTCATCAAAGGGATGTAAAGTGACGAACCATAGATGTGCCTGTGCCGCTCGTAAAATAGGATCGAGGGTTTCGTCTGTTTTACTCTCTCTAAGCCACTTTAAAAAGATATCGAGCTGTTCCTGTAATCCCTTGCCTTTTGGCTCCTGCAATGGAGGCGCTACATAGTGAATAGTGCGTTTTTGATGGGGGCCAGAAACCACCTGCGTCTGCGCCTCTCCTCGCAGCTTACCCACATTCACTTCCTCCAGAGAAAACCGACTCTCGTCTTGCTCAGGAAACAGGTAACGGTGCCACTGATAAAGGCGCTCTATCGTCAGAGGCTGATCATAGTTTTGCGTGGCATCCAGCAAAAGTGCCACCAAGCCTTCAGTTTTAGCTGTCTCCAGTGTAAGTCCAGCCCGTTTCACGCCAAGACGTTTAGCCAGAGATGATCGGACAGACTCGGTATTGAGCGCTTCCCCTTCAATCAGGGAAGACTGCACAATATTTTGCAACAGTGCATTAAGGTTTGATTCGCTATTGCTTTCATCAGTGATCGTGCCGGCTTTACCTAATAAAGCCCCTTGTAATTGAGTCACTTCACGCAAATTTGCCGCGAGGGAATCACCATCCCAATAGAAATCTGGCCAGTTTTTTTGCTGCCATATCCACCTTTTCTGGTTGTTTTGGGTCGGCATGAGAGCACCTTTAGTCTCTTGTTTTTACGTGATTTTTTAGGGATGAGCCGATTAATAGTTTTATTCGGCTCATCCTTTGAGCCAGTTATAGGCGTTAATCGGCTCAACGAACAGCCTGAACAAAGTACGGGGACAAATATCGAATAAAAAATCATTCTCTTATAGATTGGGAAGCACCAGCCATTACTCAATAGTGCTTGCCATAGAATCATTGGAAAGAATTTAGAACATTAAAACGCACTTATTACAGCCAATAAATGCAATGGAAGCACACTTTATACAGGCAATAAATTAATTTAAATACAGATCCTGTATTCTTTGACGAAATTGGATAGTAGCCCTGTAAGGCTCAACGTTTCAATACCGCGCTATGCTGTTGCTCGTCTGGATTCCTATGCAAAAAAACATAGGCTCACTAGGAGCGCGCTGATAGTTAACGCAACAGAGGAATATATTGATAAGCCTTTTCAGTGTGGGGAATGCATCAAGGTATGGACGATAGGATAACGTTGATACGAGACCAATATATAAAAGATAGTAACCTAAGCAGACAGCCACCTATGACCCCAGAACAAACCTTAGAAAACCTAAAATCATTCGTCCAAGCCGAACACGAAGCCGGCCAACAGAAACTAGTGGAAACCTGGCAAAAACCCCTTCCGACAAAACTCCAATCCGGTGTGACCCAGTTAATCAAAAAAATCAAAATAGAAGACAAGCACAATCTCATACTCACTCTGGGCGACAGAAACTCCCGTTTTCGCGAGGGTGATATGATTTGCCTACACCAAGGTGATGCATTAGACGCACCCTTTGTTCGTCAAGCCACCATTGAGGCGGAATATGACGGTGAGTGGTTGGTGCGGGCATTTGATTTTAATGCTGACAAAGTGAGGGAAGTGGTTGGCGATTGTTATGCCGACCCTGATGGTATGGATTTGAAACCCTTCTTCGATACCGCGCTTAGCGATATCGCTAGTTCTAAAATTGGGATGGAAGTGATTTTACCGTTACTCGGAGGGCAGCTGGATGCCGGGCACATTTATGCTGATAATTATGATGACGCCGCCGATTATGCTGAGGAACAAGGCCTGAATGAGGACCAAATCGATGCGACGGGCAAAGGAGTGGCTGCGCAGTATTTGACTTGTATTCAAGGGCCGCCAGGTACGGGAAAGACCAAAGTGATTAGTCTCATCGCGAAGTTATTGGTTGATGACGGACGCTGTGTTTTATTGACTTCCCACACGCATATGGCCATCAATAATGCCTTGAATCAAATCAAAAAGCAGGGGGTGCCGGTTATCAAAGTGGGCGCGGCGGGATGTACTAAGGGTTTGAACGAAGGGGTTCGTCGGTTTGATCAGGGTAGTGATTGGGAGGACCGCCCGGATCGGGGTTATGTTATTGGGGCTACCCCTTTTGCCACTTGTACTTCGCGTTTGGAAAATTTTGAATTTGATACGGTTATATTTGATGAGGCGAGTCAAGTGACGGTTCCGTTGGCGGTGATGGCTATGCGAAAGGCGCGACGCTATGTGTTTGTCGGTGATCATAAACAATTGCCGCCGGTGGTGTTGTCTAAGTCGGTATTGGATGATAATTGTTATTCGGTTTTCTCCCAATTGATTGCGGGTAATGAGAAAACCTCCGTGAGGCTAACGCAAACCTATCGTCTGAATCATGATTTATCGCGTTGGCCTAGTCAGCAATATTATGAGAATAGATTGGAGTCAGTTGGTGCTAATTCAAAAAGAATGTTTACACTTTCAAAGCCTGATAAACACGCCGATGTTTTGTCAAAGGAGCATTCTTTTGTTTATCTAAAAAGTCCCGGTATCAACTCGAAAGGTGACAGCGAAGAGGAAGCCAATCTAGTAGTTGATATTGTTTGTACGGCATTGGATGCAGGGTTGCCGCCGGAGGAGATCGGTATCGTAACGCCATATCGCAATAAGGCAAAGCGGATTAGAAATGGATTGACCGCTAAACTAGGTATGCATACCGCTAAAAAAATTGTCGCCGATACGGTTGAAAGAATGCAGGGGCAAGAAAGAGAGATGGTTATACTCTCTTTATGCTCGACGGATTTGCAATTCTTGCAAGCGGTTGCTGCTTTCTTTTTTCAACCGGAACGTCTCAATGTCGCGATTACTCGGCCGATGACCAAATTGATTTTGATTGGCCCGGAGCTGCCCCCTGATTTTTTAAATGCCGATCCTATGAATAAAAGCCAAAATAAGAATTTAATTAAAAACGTTGAAGCCTATCGCTCGTTAATCCACTCAGCCTATCATGTCGACTAGGGAGAAAGGTTTATGGCTGTGTTGATAGACTCTTTGGCTAACTTAGATCATTCCATCCGACGCAAGTTTAAAAAGGTATTTACCCAATTAGATGACAATTATCTAGTTCGTACCGCTATGTTGAATGAGTCTAAGGTTGCCGATATTGTGGTGGAAGGTCCGTGTAAAAGTTGGTTGCTGATTGGCTGTCATGAAAGTAGCCCTGCATCGTCAGAGCTAGTTCAATATTTGGCATTTAACAAAGCGTTAAAGTCTTTAGGCTATTCAAACATAAAGTATCTGGCAATCACTGAGGTGGGTGAGTCACTCTTTGATGTTAAGGATGCAGCCTTGGTTGATGTCGACAGTGTTGAGCGGGATGCCTTTTTCGAAACCGGTCACGATAAAATATTTGAAATGTTAACGGAAACCGAAGCACCGCAATATGATTGGATAAAGGCAGAATTATTTTCTGAAACCAATATTAAGGTGGAGTGTACGACTCGGCGGCAACCGATAAAGCGCGATAGCAGCGCGAAGCTTCAGTTGTTCTTTCTAGATTATGATCAAGAGATGGCAACAAAGCTGGATATGTTTGACGAGGAACGAGCTACCGAGGAGGTGGCGAGTGACGACTTCAGTGTGAGGTTAATCAATGGTGTCGCTGGATGTGGCAAGACGCTGATATTAATCAATCGCGCGATTCTGTATTGCAAAAAGTATCCTGATCGGAAAACACTATTACTGATCCATAATAAACCCGTTACTGCGGATGTTGAGTATAAGTTCGAGGAGTATCTGGGAGGTAAACCGGAAAATCTGACGATCAAAACTTTCCACAGTTTTTCGCTTGGGCAGCAAAAGAAAGTAGCGAATGCCACTAGACCTTTGTTTGGTGAGAAGGCGCTAAAACCGTTGAAAGAAACCGTTTCCCGAAATGCCGATGATCACCACAAGGATTTGCGTCTCTCTGATGATCAAATTTGGTCTGAGTTGGAATATATCAATGAGTATTTAATCGAAGATAAAGAGGCGTATTTTGCGTTTGATCGACAAGGAAGAGGTTTTACTTTGAAGCGAGCGCAACGGGAATCAATATGGCAGCTGTATATCGTTTTGATGGGTTGCTTACCTTGTGACAACCGAGGATATCTTCCCAGCTTGTATATCAAAGAGCTGTGTTTATCGAATCAAGTGGACGATAAATTGGATAAGTACCATCACATCTTAGTGGATGAAGCGCAGTTCTTCTTTCCCTCTTGGTTACAGTTAGTGAAAAAATCGTTGCGTGAGAATGGCCAGTTGTTTATGTGTGCTGACCCTAATCAGGGGTTTCTTAAAAGTCGTATGAGTTGGAAAAGTGTTGGCCTGAATGTGGTGGGTAGAACGAAAAAGCTAAATTACTCCTATCGAACAACCTATGAAATCATGGCTCTCGCCAATGCGTTGCTTGAGAGTGTCAATGATAGCGCTGAAGATTTTGTTAAGCCGAACTTAAGCAATATGGTTAGAGGCAGTAAACCGCAAGTCATTTATTCCCTGACGCCACAAGATGAACAAAAACGCTTTATCAATGAACTCAAATCGTGTGTAGAAAGCGGTGATGTGCCGTTAGATCAGATGATGGTGTTGTGTAGCGATAAAATGAGTTCTTGGGGTTTGAAGCGCACTATCGCGGCTGCGCTAGGCTATAAATCCGTTGTTAACTGCAATGATAGAAATGACTTAGACAATAATTTGGGTAGCCGAATCAGAGTGATGAGTATTAATAGTTGTACAGGAATGGAATCTGGAGTCACTTTTGTCTTGGGAGTGGGCGACTTACTCAATGCCGCCAATAATATTGAATTGAGCGAGGATGAAAGGGAGGTGATAAAACAAGAGTCGACTCGGAAGCTTTATGTCGCAATGACAAGAGCTGGACAGAAGTTAGTGCTGTTGAGTACTGAGAGATTACCGGATCGTGTGGCGGGGTATGTTGATGAACTGGGGTGTGTTGATGCTTAGGGTTGTAGGTTAAAGCGTTAATCGGTTTTTGGGTAAACTCCCTTGTATTATTGTATTATATTACATAAAGTCATTTGTAAAAGGCAATTTAGAACCATTATCTCAGATGGTAAATTGGTTTAAAATGTAATTATCTATAATAATATCAGTTAGTTAAGGTTTTCCCATGCTTAGATTTGCGATTAATGATCTTGTTGAATGGAAATTGTCCAAAAAACGTCAGCCATTAGTGATCAGAGGTGCGCGCCAAGTAGGGAAAACATGGCTAATGAAAGAGTTTGGAAAGCAGTACTACAAAAAAATCGCGTACGTCAATTTTGATAATAATAAAAGAATGGAACGGCTTTTTTCAGATGATATCGACATTTCTCGAATTATCGCAGGCTTGAATTTAGAAACAGGTGTTTCTATAGAGGAGAGCGACACTTTAATTATTTTTGATGAGATCCAAGAAAATCCCAAGGCGCTTACCTCTTTAAAATATTTTAACGAAAATGCACCTGGCTATCATTTGGTTGCTGCGGGTTCCCTATTGGGGGTAGCGTTGCACAACGGGGTTTCTTTTCCCGTGGGCAAGGTAAAGTTTTTAGATTTGTATCCGCTCGATTTTGTGGAGTTTTTGCAGGCACTCGATAGGTTAGATTACGTCAAGCTCCTAAGAGATGGCGACTGGGAGATGATTTCGACTTTTAAAGATAAATATATCGATCTTTTAAAGCAATACTACGTCGTTGGCGGTATGCCCTATGTGGTTTCGACGTTTATAGAAAATAGAGATTACAGTGAGGTTAGAGAAATACAAAATCAAATTCTTGGAGCCTATGAACAAGATTTTTCCAAGCACGCACCTCATTCGCAAGTTCCGAGAATAAGGATGTTATGGAACTCTGTTCCTTCTCAACTCGGAAAAGAAAATAAAAAGTTTATCTATGGTTTAGTGAAAGAAGGCGCTAGAGCTAAAGATTATGAGTTGGCAATAACTTGGTTGGTGGATTGTGGACTGGTTTCAAAAGTGAGTAGAGCGAGTAAGCCCGCTATACCTCTTAAAGCCTATGAAGACTTGAAAGCCTTTAAGTTATTTATTCTTGATGTGGGTATGTTGGGAGCCTTGTCTGAACTGCCACCTAAAACACTCTTAGACGGAAATAAAATATTCACCGAGTTTAAGGGCGCTTTAACCGAGCAATACGTTTGCCAGCAATTGAAAACCAACAAAAATATTTCTACCTATTATTGGTCTGCGGAAAGAGGAAACGCTGAAGTTGATTTTTTAGCACAAATCAATGACGCTGTTGTGCCCATCGAAGTCAAAGCGGAAGTCAATCTACAAGCTAAAAGTTTAAGAACCTTTAAAGATAAATATTATCCTAATATTGCTGTACGAACATCGATGAGAGATTACCGAATTGATGATTGGATCATGAATCTACCACTCTATGGGGTAAACTTTATCGAACAAGCTCTTTTGACGAAATGAAGGCAATGAACAGTTCAACTTGGTAGGTGTACGATAAGCTCTATCCAATAAACCTTATTTAATAAACCAAGGTATCAATTCCATATTCAAAAATATTTATCGGCGGTGTTGGCCAATTCATAACGTGCCATTTTTACGCCGCTTCTCAATCACGGAATTGATAATTTCATCCGGAGTTCTGCTGCTTGTTCCGCTGTCCTCTCCCTCAATGAGTGCGGTGCGGATAGCCAAAATTTCGTCTTGTTCCTTTCGGGCTTTGCGTATTAAGTCGTTTACCACCTCGCTACGGCTTGAATATTCTTCGCTTTCAATTAGTGATTGTATCCAAGCGTCATTAGGTGGTGTTAATGAAATGCTGGCTCTTGTCATGTTCATGCTCCGAAAAATAGTGATGTAGATATGATGTAATTTAGCATCATATCTACAATTTCAACAAGCCCAACTTTTTTTCGAGTCACCTTCTTTTTTCTTTATACTCAAATGATAAAGACTTTCTTCGTTACGCTGAATTCCTCCCAATAGCGATGCATGCAAAAAACTAACCCATGGATCATCGTCAGGATTCACATCCCTAAAAGGGCTATTGAAAGCCGTTAATGAAGTGCCCTATATCGATACCATACTGGCGTGGGTCCGCAGCGCCAACAACGAAATCTTGTTCCGAAGGCTTCGCAAGGTCTATGTCTTTCACATCTGTATAGCTTTTTTGTTTCGTGTTATAGATGATTCTAACACGAGGTTCTTTCTGACTCTTTTCACCTTGTTGCAGTACTATTGCGAGTTTGTGGCTATTGAGATTCACCAGGCTGCCCACAGGATAAATACCAATACATTGTATAAATTGATTAACCAGTTCTTTATCAAGATGATGATCGGTCCACTCTAACATTCGTCGCAGCGCTGCTGATGGGGTGATGCCGTTGTGATAACAGCGGTCGGAGGTGATGGCGTCATAGACATCAACCACCGCACACATGCGTCCATAAATCGAAATTTGGTTGCCCACTAAACCGCCGGGATAGCCGCTGCCATCTATTTTCTCGTGATGTTGTCCGGCGACTAAAATGGAAACTTTTGAGATGCCGGGTGTGCTTTCCAATAATTCTTTGCCGTTGATAACATGGTCTTGTATTTGTATAAATTCTTTCTTAGTGAGTTTGTCTGGTTTATTGAGTATGTCATCTGGCGTCAGAATTTTTCCGATATCGTGTAACAGTGCGCCGATACTAATCTCTTTCAGGATTGTTTTGTCCAATTGCGTGTCACGACCAAACGCCGACATGAGCACGCTGAGATTAACGGAGTGTTCCAGGAGATATGAGTTTTTATTGCGAATTCGACCTAGAAATGAAAGCGCGTCTTTATTTCTAAATACGGAATCAACCATTTTGTCGGTAATATTATCAATCGCTTCGAGTTGAATGTTCTTGCCCATTTTGACATTGTTGAGAACATTATCGATCAGTTTCTTGGCTTCGCCATGTACTTTCCGGGCTCGATTTAATTCATCTTCAACGGAGATGCTGTCTTTAGTGGATGGCGTTAGTTCACTGGCTTCCTCCAATCGACGTTGTCTTTCCTTTTCTACTTCAGCTAATGGTTCGCCATCTTTTACGTCTAGGCCGAGTTCAGTATCGATGTAGACTTCTTTTATCCCCATTTGAGAAATTTGTTTAATCAGCTTTTCGTTGGGTATTTTTCCACGCTTGTTTTTGGGGCCATGAGGGATACCTTCACAGTTCAAGTCACTGACGAACATTTTGGGCTTTAGCTGAGTCACTAATATTTTTTTAATCATTACTACGTCTTGAATTCGATCTTGAGATTAATGGCTGTTTTAATAAGTATAGGCAATGAGCTTGGGATACGGGAAAGTACTTGGCGTTAGAAAAAGTGAAACTGCTGAGAATGAGTTGAATTAGCTAAAGAAAGTGGACTATCGTTTACCTATTTTCAATAAATTGTACGATCCATTTAGCCAATGCGATATCGTCTGCTGAGTTATCCAAAGAGGCTAATCCTTGTGACATAACGTCAGCGGGAATTAAATCACGGCGATGTTGCATTAATGTTTTGGAATAGGCTTTATTAAATTCCGGATGGCCCTGCACGCTGAGAATATGATTCTCCACTTTAAACAAATAATTTGGGCAAAATTCACTTTGGTATAACAGTTCGGCTGTTTCGGGAAGCTGAGTCACTTGTTCTTTATGGCTGACGATAATTCTTAGAGGGTTGGTAGGTGGTTGCATCCAAGTTTGATTGGTTGCGGATGAATTGGTAGATAGATTCTCTGATAAGCCAACCCCCCAGCCTTTGTCTGATAATTTGACTTCTCCCCCCAAGGCTTTGGCGATCGCCTGATGGCCGAAGCAAATACCAATGCAAGGGTGTTGGTGTTGGTGTAGTGTGCGGATAAAATTAAAAAAAGGTTCTAGCCAGGGTAGTTTGTCATTAACGCCGTGGCGGCTACCGGTAGTGATGTAGGCTTCGCAGTCATTGTAGTGTGTAGGGTATTGGTTTTCCCGAACGTCATAAATAATAAATTGATAGTGTGGCCTAATGGATTTAAATAACGTTATTAGCATGGAAGGGTAGGTGCCGAATTCAGGTTGAAACTTTTCCAGCACATCATCACATTGCAGTATGCCGATTTTTTTTATGTGATTTTCTTTTTCATTCATGGTTTCTGTCTCAGCACTATTTGACTTATTTAAAGTCTACTCAATTAAAGAGACCCTTGCAGTGCATTCATAAAAATTGTTTTATATTGTTCTGCGGAAAAGGTAATAGGGTTTGTCGCGGCAGCGGCGTCTTCAAACGCCATCTGGCCAATTAAAGATGCCTGTGTATCGGAAAGTTGTATTTCGCTGAGAGTATGAGGTATATCGAGGGAAGCGCGTAACGCCAAAATCCAATTCAGAAATCCGGTAAAATCAGGAGCAATGTTAAGGTAGGCACAAAGTCCTGAGATCTTTTCTTCTATGGCTGCTTGATTCGCCTTTAATACGTAAGGCATCAGTATCGCATTTAGCAGGCCATGGTGAGTATCATATAACGCACCCAAGGGATGCGCCAAGGCATGCATTCCGCCCAGTCCTTTTTGGAACGCCGTAGCGCCCATGGTGGAGGCGCATAACATCATGCTACGGGCTTCCAAGTTGCGAGGTTGCTCAAACGCAACGGGCAATGCTTCACTAATGAGTTTGATTCCCTCAAGTGCAATTCCATGAGAGAGAGGATGGAATAAGGGCGAACAAAACGCTTCTAGATTATGTGAAAGTGCATCCATGCCCGTGGCAGCGGTGAGGTGCGGCGGTAAACCGATGGTGAGTTCAGGATCTGACACCACAATGTCGGGCATTATTTTGGGGTGGAATATGAGTTTCTTTTTCTTTTCTAGGGTGTCGGTAATGACACTGACTCTACCCACTTCGGAGCCAGTGCCAGCGGTGGTGGGTATCGCGATAACAGGTGCCATGGTGTCTTCGTTGACGCGAACCCAATTATCATCAATGTCTTCATAATCCCAAAGAGATCCGTTTTGCCCTACCATCAAGGCGATAGCTTTGCCTGCGTCCAATGCACTACCGCCACCTAAAGCGATGACGCCATCACATTGTTGGTGGATAAAAAAACTCACGCCCTCTGTAATATTGTCGCCAGTGGGATTGGTTTTGATATTGGAGAAAATAAACAGTGGCGCTGCGGCATCTGAAAAAAGCGTTTTAATTGTCTCAAGTATAGGGGAGGCAGCTAACCCGGGATCGGTGACAAGACAGGGTTTTCTGATCCCGAGTTCTTGGCAGAATGTGGTTAAGTCTTTCACCCGACCTGCGCCGAAACGAATGGCGGTGGGATAGTTCCAGTTCGCAGCGGTGGTTTTAGATGATTTCAAAATAGCGCTCCAATTCCCAATCGGTAATGTGTTTACGGTATTCCCGTTCTTCCCATTGGCGAGTGGCACTATAGTGATTGACAAAAGCATCACCAAATAATTGTTGTGCTGGTTTGGATTCCTTCAGTCGTTGGGCGGCTTCGAATAAAGTGGCAGGCAGTGGGTCGGAACCTTTTTCTTGATGTTCATAGGCGTTGCCAGTGGTCATCGGCCCTGGCTCGATTTTGTGTTCTATACCCCATAATCCAGCGCCCAATGCGGCGGCCAATGCAATATAGGGGTTGGCATCGGCTGAACCTAAGCGATGCTCAACCCGTTGGGATTTTTCTGATCCGGGGATAACGCGTAATGAAGTGGTTCGGTTTTCAACACCCCAGGTGGCATGGGTCGGTGCCCAGAATCCAGGGACCAATCGAGAATAACTATTCACTGTTTGAGCGATCATGGCGCAAAGCTCCGGCATTAAGGATTGCATACCACCAATAAAGTGCCGTTGTGTTTCACTCATGTGATGGGTGTCTTGGGCATCGTAGAAGGCAGATTGATTTGATTGTTGATGCCAAAGCGATAAGTGAAGATGACCGCTTTGTCCTGGCCAATCCGGTGACCACTTTGCCATAAACGTCGCCATCAATTGATTGCGCTGCGCCAGGATTTTCATAAAGGTTTTAAACAGCGCTGCTTTGTCAGCAGCCTCTACGATGTTGTCCACGGTAATGGCGGCTTCTAAAACGCCGGGTCCGGTTTCGGTATGCAATCCTTCAAGGTCGAAATCCATTTCACGGCAGGTATTCAATATTTGGTGGTATAAATCTGAGTGGACGCTATTACGCAGCATGGAGTAGCCAAAGAATCCGGGTGTGAAGGGTTTTAAATTTCGATAACCTTTTTCTCGTATGGAATCGGGTGTTTCATCAAACAGAAAGAATTCATATTCCGCTGCGGCTTTTACAGTGAATCCCATGGATTCTGCTTTGGATACCTGTCGTCTCAATAATGCTCTGGGGCATATTGCTTCTGCTTCGTGAGTAAATTCAGCGATAAATAAAAGCGTCTCGGGTTCAAAAGGAATGGCGCGGCAGCTCTCAGGAATGATGCGTACCGGCGCATCGGGGTAGCCAGTGTGCCATCCGGTATAAGTGACGTTATCGTAAAGTTGATCATTTGAATCCCAACCTAAGACCACATCGCAAAAGCCGAATCCTTTGTCGAGGGCGGATATGAATTTTTCCCGACTCATGTACTTGCCGCGCATGACACCATCCACATCAAAGATGCCGACCTTGATGTGATGGATATTACGTTCTTGAATTATCTGCTTGGCGTCGGAAATATTTTTAACAGCTCGGGGGTCGATCATTACCTAAGTCCTTTTTAGTACGCATCCCTGTTGAAATCACTGTTCTCTTTTAAGCGTGACTCTCGTTTAAAGAGCTATTTTCGTTTAAAAAGCTACTCTCGTTTAAAAAGAGAATACGACACCTGCCCACCTGTTTTCTGACGATGCAAAATCCAATTCGAGGGTATTAAGCTTTCCAAGTTCGTATCCATGTCGACTTCAGATTCGATATAAATCATAGCGCCTGGTTTTAGCCAGTGTTTTTCTTCCAGCGCGATAATGGCTTGCTGCAGTAAGTTTTTACGAAAAGGGGGGTCTAGAAAAACGATATCAAATTGGGGGGAATCGGGCGTATGTTGTGTTAACCAGCGTAAACCGTCTTGGTTAATAATGTTGGCTCTGTCACATTTGAGTAATGTGAGCTGGGCGCTAAGCTCGTCAGTGACTCGGGAGGATCGATCGATTAATGTGGCGCTCTCTGCACCTCGTGATAGGGCTTCAAATGATAAAGCACCACTGCCAGCGAAGAGATCTAAACAGTGTGCGCCGGGAGTCGATGGCGTTAACCAATTGAATAAGGTTTCCCGAATACGTTCACCGGTGGGCCGTAGTCCTTCAACTACTGCAAACTGTATTCGACGTCCGCGCCATTCCCCGCCAATGATACGCAGGCGGTGATCACCCTTTTTCGCCTTTGTGTTTTTTTGTGCCATGGATTAAATCAGTTGTCCTTGTTTTCTAGATCTATTGATTTAGGGCCTAGGGTTAACGTCACCATTTTGTCGGGGTCGATGACTTGGCGAAAGGCCTTTTTAATATCGTCGATGGTGATCTTGCTGGCATTTTGAGTAAAGGTATCAAGGAAATCCAGGGGTAAACTGTAGAAGCCGATTGAACCGAGGTAGCTGGCGATGCTGCTATTGTTGGCGGTGTTAAGCGGAAAGCTGCTGGTAATATTTTGAATCGCGGTGTCCAGTTGCGCTTGCGTCGGTCCATTGGTTATAAAATCATTTAAACTTTCACGTACGACTTGTAATGCTTCGTTGGCACTTTCTGTTTTGGTTTGTAGGCTAATGATAAAAGGGCCTTGAGATCGCATGGCAGAAAAATAACTGTAAACGGAATAGGAGAGTCCGCGGTCTTGTCGAATTTCTTTACTCAATAGGGAAGAGAATCCGCTGCCACCAAATATTTCATTTCCCACATAGAGGGCCATGTAGTTCTCATCCGTCCGTGAGATGCCGAGTGTGGAAACTAATAAGTGGGTTTGCTGTATAGGGTGCTGGATATGATCGCTGATGCCTGCTTTTCGTTTAGTGACATCGGGAATATTGGGAGCGTGTTGGCCCTGGGGTATGGCTAGTGTAATTTGGTCTGCAATTTTTTCAGCTTGTTCTCGGGTGACATCGCCGACTAAGGCAATGACAGAATTTTGTGCAACATAATATTGTCCGTGGAATTGTTTCAGGCTTTCCACACTGAGAGCATTGATGGATGCGTTCGTGCCGTTGGGAGGGATTCCGTAAGGGTGGTTGGAGTAGAGATGTTGAAAATTTCGTTTGGATATTAATGCTCGAGGCGATTGTTTTTCTTGCTCTAGGGATAAGCGCATTTGTTTGCGGCTACGCGAAAAGCTGTTTTTAGGGAAACTGGGTTTTGCAATGATTTCGGCGAATACCGTGAGTGCAGGATCGAGATACTTTGCCTTGGTGAGTGTCCTCAGTTGTACGATAGCCATATCACGATGGGCGCTGGCGCTGATGTGGGCGCCCAGCTGTTCAAAATGCGTAGCGATTTGATCCACGTCGTGGTTTTCGCTGCCTTCAATCAACATGCCGCTAGTGAGTTTAGCGAGCCCTGGTAAATCACCATCTCGAGCAGCGCCGGCATCGAAAATAACACGCACATCTAGCATCGGTATATCAGGTGCAGCGACAAAGAAAACTTTAGCACCGTCTTCGTTGGTCCAATGTTGAATATTGATATTTCGACCTTGGGTCAAAGGTGTTTTAGGGACGGTGCTGAGTGTTTCTAGTGGTGCTTGGGTAGGTGTTGTTTGGAGCGACGGTGTTTGGTCCGTAATTGCTTCGGTAGTTAAATTGGGCGTAGCGGTATCGTCTTTGGCTGGCCACTCTCCCATTTGCGAGAAAACCAATATGAGTAAGGCGGTGATAATAATAATGGCATTGAGCGCTTTGCGATTGAAGCGCTGAGTGGGTTTTTCTGGCTGGGGGTAAGGTGAATTTTCCGTCATTACAAAAGCTCTTTTATCATGTAGCGAATTGAGGGAGAGATGAAATGTGAGTACCGGAGTTAATGTCGAGTGCTCGTGGCTTTTCGGTTTCTCTTTGGCTTACCCGAGAGTGGTCGTGGGTTCAAAACAGCAACGGTTAATCGATCACGTATGAGGTATTTTTTGGCGACTTTCTGGATTTGCTCAGGGGTGATTTTATCGAGATTTTCTGGGATTTGGTTTGCCAGCTGCCAGGGTAAGCCAATACTTTCAAAACGACCGATTTGGTTGGCTTGGCTTGAAATGGAGTCTTGCTGGTAGATTAAACTGGAAATGACTTGGGCTTTGACTCGTTCTAACTCATCCGTGGTGGCTAAGGTTTTTTTGAGAATATCGAGTTGCTCAAAAATAGCGGATTCTAATGCGTCGATGGTGTGATTTTGATGAGGGACTCCGGATATGGTCAATAGCGTATCGCCTCGGCTAAAGGGACTATATCCAGCACCAACACCCGCTGCGATCTCTTGTCGTCGAACCAGTTCTGTTTCGATACGAGCGCTGTAGCCACCATCTAAAACACCCGCTAGCATTTGTAGTGCATAAGGTTCCCAATCGTTTTCAGCGGTGTTAACGCTGGGGACATTGAAGCCCATATACAATGCGGGTAATTTTGCCGGTAGTTTGACGGTAATCCGTCGTTCGCCAATGGGTTCGACTTCTGTGGGTTGAGAGGCTCTTGGTATTTCTTGGGAGGGAATCGATCCAAAGTATTTTTCTGCTAGTGCCGATACTTCATCAGGATTCACGTCTCCAACGATGACGACGGTGGCATTATTGGGGGCGTACCATTGTTGATACCAATTGCGAAGATCGTCTACTGTCATTTGTTCTAAGTCTCGCATCCAGCCTATTATGGGAGTGTGGTAGCTGCTAGAAACGTAGGCTGCTGCGTGAAATCGTTCTGATGTTTTGGCGTTAGGGTTGTCTTCTGTACGCAACCGGCGTTCTTCCATGACAACTTGTATTTCTTTGGCAAATTCTTCAGTGGGCAGTGTGAGGTTGATCATCCGGTCTGCTTCGAGTTCAAAGCTCATGGGTAAACGGCTGGCCTCCCATAGTTGGAAGTATCCCGTGTAATCGCGACTGGTAAATGCGTTTTCCTTGCCGCCATAGTCAGCCACTATTTTAGAAAACTCACCTGGCGGTAGTCGATGGGTGCCTTTGAACATCATGTGTTCTAGGGCATGGCTAATGCCGGTGAGTCCCACAGGCTCATAGCTGGAGCCGACTTTGTACCAAACTTGAAAGACAATGACTGGGGCTCGATGATCTTCTCTGACAATCAGTTTGAGACCATTTTCTAATGTGTACTCATGAGTTTTCTGTATTTTGCTTTGGTCTGATGTGTCGGACCAAGCGGGTTGTACTGAAAAAATAGAGACGCAAAAGAACAAGCTAATGGCCAGTGTTCGGTAAAATCTAAGGTGATGAATTGACGTTTGGCGTAAGAGAAGCTGAGAGAACACGGCGTAGTGCACTTTCATAAGATGAAACCTCATTGGTGAAACAAAAACGGTTGACTGTATCATAACCGTGTCGAAAGTGACTGTAGAATGCTAGAATATTCAATCTTAGACTGGATTGCTCACTCCTGCACAATTGACTCCTCGCCTCTCAATCGGCTTGAACCTATTGTTCCTATTTATGACTTAGATTTATTGGAAAAAGTGATAGTTGTGACAACCTAAATCGGGAAACTGCGGGATTTTTTATCTTTAATATTTTTACCTTTAATCTTTAAAAAGTGAGGCGTGAGCAGTGGGCAATCAAGTGAGTATTTTTAACCGCTATTTCGATTCAAATGCTTCAATGCCTGAGCACTGTAAAATCCAGCTGGGTATGGAATCTCGTCAGGGTGCTGACGATGAAAAAGTCATTTATCTTCGCTTCTTTGATATTCCTCATAAGCCTGCGGAAGTGGCTACCAAATCTGAGACCACAGATGTGGTAACGATTTCCGAGACAGTAGACGCTGAGCCTCAAGTCCTCGAAACCATTGTCCTAGAACAAACCATTGCTGAACCCCTTGTTCCTGAAACGAAAGAAAGTGTCTTTCGGCGAATTAAACAAGGTCTGGGCCGCACCCGGGCTAACTTTAGTGGCGGCTTGTCCGGTTTGTTATTGGGTAAGAAGGTTATTGATGATGATCTGCTTGAAGAGATGGAAACTCAATTGTTGGTCGCGGATGTGGGCATTGATGCGACATCTCGTATTATCGCGAATTTAACTCAAAAGGTGGGGCGTAAGGAGTTGGCAGATTCCGACGCGTTGTATAAGGCGCTGCAACAAGAGTTAAGTGATATTTTGACCTCTCAAACTGTTCCAGACTTTTTGCTGAATACAGAGGCTGGTCCGCAAGTTTTGTTGGTGGTTGGTGTTAATGGTGTGGGCAAAACTACCACCATTGGTAAGTTGGCGAAGCGTTTTCAGCTGGAGGGTAAGTCGGTCATGTTGGCGGCGGGTGATACCTTTAGGGCTGCGGCAGTGGAACAGTTACAAGAGTGGGGTGATCGGAATCAGGTTCCTGTGGTGGCTCAACATACAGGCGCGGATAGTGCTTCGGTCATTTATGATGCCTTGGCTTCAGCGAAAGCAAAAGGTATCGATATCTTAATCGCTGATACGGCGGGCCGCTTACATACTAAAAGTAACTTGATGGATGAGCTGAAAAAAGTGAAGCGAGTGATGGGGAAATTGGATGAAGCGGCTCCTCATGAAGTGTTGCTAGTCGTGGATGCCGGTACTGGGCAAAACGCATTAAATCAAGTTGAGCAATTTCATGCCACTATGGCGTTGACGGGAATTGCTTTAACCAAGTTAGATGGCACAGCAAAAGGCGGTATCGTTTTTGCGATAGCGGAGAAAATGAATATCCCCATTCGGTTTATTGGTGTGGGTGAGCAGATTGATGATTTACGCCCATTCGATGCAGATGATTTTGTGAAAGCCTTATTTGAATAAGAGAAGTTTGATTAGAAGTGTTTGAAAGTTGAACCATATCGAATGAACGATGGACTCACTTGTTGGTTAAAAGGGGGCGAGTTCTGAAGGGAAGTCTGGATTTTAGGATGCCATGATACATTTTGATAACGTTATTAAGCGCTACTCCAATGGTCACGAAGCACTCTCACAGGTGAGCTTCGAGCTAAAACGAGGGGAGATGACCTTTTTAACCGGTCATTCGGGTGCTGGAAAGAGTACTTTATTAAAACTAGTGACATTGATCGAGCGTCCAAGCTCCGGTGTCATCGTTATTAACGATCAAAATATTGGTCAAATTCATCGTAGAAAAATAGCCTATCATCGCCGAAGAATAGGAATGGTTTTTCAGAACCATCATCTCCTGTTTGATCGTACTGTATACGATAATGTGGCGCTTCCTCTGATTATCTCAGGTTATCGGCCTAAGGATATGGGGCGCAGAGTACGCGCAGCGCTGGATAAAGTGGGATTGCTGGATAAAGAAAAACTAAACCCGATTGTGCTGTCAGGTGGCGAGCAACAAAGAGTGGGTATTGCACGAGCAGTAGTGAATAAACCTCTTATTTTATTGGCTGACGAACCCACTGGTAATTTGGATCCTCAACTGTCGGCGGAGATCATGGGGTTATTCCAACAATTCAGTCAGGTGGGTGTAACGGTGTTGGTCGCGACACACGATTTATCGTTGATTGCTCGGTATCCTCATCGCTTGTTGGCACTAGAGCAAGGGCAACTCTCAAATGATTGGTGATCCGTCAAAAAAGAATAAGCAAGGCGCGACTTGGACGTCTCGTGTAGATCCTCAGCTAAAGGTAGGGGCCAAGCAGGAGTCTGCTAGCACCGTCCCACGAGGTGCAAGCAGGCAGAAAGTGACATTAAGAGAACAGTTTGATCTTTATTTGGAACGAAATAGTGCTCAGCTTTTGGATAGCTTACGGCGTTTAAAGGATACGCCAGTGGCGACGTCAATGACGATTGCCGTGATAGCAATCGCGTTGGCACTACCGGCAGGGCTGTATGTAATGTTAAAAAATGTGCAGTCGCTAAGCGATGGTTGGAGTGGTAATTCTCAGATATCGTTGTTTCTTGAATCTACTGTCAGCAAAGCAGAGGGGCAAAAGCTTAGTGCTACGTTAGGAAAAGACGAAAGGATTGATCGCGTAGAGTTTATTTCAAGAGAGCAGGCGTTGGAGGAGTTTGTCGCGTTATCTGGATTTAGCGGGATTTTATCTGAATTGGATGAAAACCCGCTTCCGGCTGTGATTGTTGTTTTCCCCACCGCCAGTTTGGTGACAGAGGTTGAGCTGTTAAGGGTGAGCTTACAGAACAATAATTCGGTTGAATTGGCTCAACTTGATGCCGAGTGGGTGCAACGTTTACACAGCATAGTCGCGTTGGCTGAGCGATTGGTGTTGGCTTTGGCGTTAGGTTTGTCGTTAGCTGTTTTGTTAGTGATGACTAACACTATTCGTCTTGCCATTGAAAGCCGTAAAGATGAAATCATCATTGTTAAGCTGGTGGGAGGGACAGATAGTTTCGTTCGCCGTCCTTTCCTTTACGCTGGGGCTTGGTATGGGGTTGGGGGAGGGGTTTTAGCTATTATTGTTGTGCAATCAGTGTTGTTTTGGCTTAGAGATCCCGTATCAGACCTTTCCTCTCTTTATGGCGATAGCTTTGTATTTTTGGGGCTCGATGCCTTCAGTGTTGTTTTTATTATATTTTTTAGCGCAATGATTGGTTTACTGGGAGCGTGGCTAGCGGTAGGGCAGCATCTGAGTCAGGTTGAACCTGAATAACGCTTGAATTTTGCTTCAAGTGGCACCACATCTATCTTTATGATGAAGGCAATAATCAGAAGCGGGATGGTTTCTTCGAATAAATTGAACTTTTATCCCTATTAGCACTCGAACTTAAAGGCTGCTAAACTACAATGTCATTAGAAGGGCGTTGATCTTGCGAAAGACGCTTTTTTTGCGATAGTAGGTTTCTGCCAAAATCGATTTTTATCAAAGTCGATAGAAACAAGATTAGAGAACGGAGTGAAATAATGAGCAAGGCATTACAGCCAGCTATGATGCTAGTGCCAGGTCAGAACCTTGAAGCCTATATGCATACTGTTAATAGTGTTGCAGTGTTGACGGCAGAAGAGGAAAGAGCTTTAACTGAGCGGCTTTTTTACGAAGGCGATGTCGATGCTGCTCGTCAATTGGTTTTGGCTCACTTACGATTTGTAGTGCACGTAGCGAAGAGCTATTCGGGTTATGGCTTAGCGCGAGCTGATTTGATTCAAGAGGGAAACGTGGGTTTGATGAAGGCAGTGAAACGGTTTGATCCCAGCGTTGGGGTCCGCCTAGTTTCTTTTGCTGTCCACTGGATTAAAGCGGAAATTCACGAGTTTGTATTAAGGAATTGGCGTGTTGTTAAAATAGCAACGACCAAAGCCCAGCGTAAATTATTTTTTAATTTACGTAGTCGAAAGAAGCGTCTTGGTTGGATGAATACAGAAGAAATTAATGCCATCGCCAAAGATCTTGGTGTGCCAGTAAAGGATGTGCGGGAAATGGAAGGTCGGCTGGCAGCACATGATGCGGCGTTTGATGGCCCTATGGATAGTGACGAAGAGAGTAGTGCGATACACACGCCAGCGTACTATCTGGAAGACAAAGATGTTAATCCCGCCACGTTGTACGAATCAAATAACACACAAGAGTCTCACAGTGCACAATTGCATGGGGCGCTAAGTGACTTGGATCATCGGAGTCGGGATATACTTTCTCAGCGGTGGTTGGCAGATAAGAAAGCAACTTTACATGAGCTAGCCGATAAATACGGAGTGTCTGCGGAGCGTATTCGACAGCTGGAGCAAAATGCAATGAAAAAAATTCGGTTAGCGATCACGGAGTCCTAGTTTGAGATAAGGAGCGATCGTTGAATTGATTTCTCAATTAATTGAAAAAGCCGCTTTTATAGCGGCTTTTTTGTTTCTAGAGAATATATTAATTGTTCATTGCGCAGCATCACCTTAAAATTGAGTGAAGCAATTAAGTCGGATAAAAAATGTCAGAAATAACGCAGCAGCAAATCTGTTTTCAGGTGAACGGCGAACTTTTTACGAGTGTGGATGGCATGACCGTAAGAGAGCTAGTTGGAGAGATGAAGTTAGCAGGTAAGAGAGTTGCGGTTGAAATCAACGAAGAAATTATTTCTGGCAGTCGCCACGCAATAACAATATTGTCTGACGGGGATGTGGTAGAAGTGGTGACGGCTATTGGCGGTGGTTGATTTCTATTTATGTTTGTACCGTGCAGGTAAACCAATGAACTCACACATAATTAACACAGTAAGCAGTCAGATCTGGTAGATAAATATGCAAGATGTATTTCAGGGTGGGAAAGAAAGCTCAGTGACAAATGACTATATGCCTAATGATCAGCTAATCATTGCAGGTGTTAAGTACCAATCTCGCTTATTGGTGGGAACAGGAAAATACAAAAATTTGGAGCAAACTCGTTTAGCCATTGAGGCAAGTGGTGCTGAGATTGTGACTGTTGCAATCCGAAGGACTAACATAGGACAAAACCCTGATGAGCCCAACTTACTGGATGTAATTTCGCCTGATAAATACACGCTCCTGCCTAATACAGCTGGGTGTTATACAGCAAAAGATGCGGTCAGAACTTGCCAGCTAGCGCGAGAGTTATTGGGCGGGCATGACTTGGTCAAACTGGAAGTGCTGGGCGATGAAAAGACATTATTCCCCAACATTGTTGATACGCTAGCAGCAGCAAGAACGTTAATTGACGACGGTTTCAAAGTTATGGTTTATACCAGTGACGATCCCATTGTGGCGAAGGAGCTGGAAGATATGGGTTGTGTCTCGGTAATGCCGCTTGCAGCTCCGATTGGATCTGGTTTAGGGATTCGTAATCCGTACAATATCCAGTTGATATTAGAGGATGCTAAGGTGCCAATTATTGTTGATGCCGGAGTGGGGACTGCGTCTGATGCCGCTATTGCAATGGAATTAGGTTGTGAAGGTGTGCTGATGAATACAGCGATCGCACATGCACAGAAACCGGTATTGATGGCTCAAGCAATGAGGAAGGCTGTTGAGGCAGGTAGAGAAGCATTTAATGCGGGAAGAATGCCTAAGAAATTATACGCTAGTGCTTCTTCACCAATTGATGGTCGGTTTTTTTAAAGAAGGCTGCAATTTGAATGGTCGATTTTAACGATGAATGATAGTGAAGATATTAATTCAGAACAGAGCAGTCTTACAGTTACCGATTCTCAAGAAGCGGCTGTGGAAAATGCTTGTCGGCCCATCCGAAGCTTTGTCCGGCGTCAAGGTCGCATGACTGAAAGTCAAAAAAAAGCGATAGATGATCATTGGGCTAAATATAGTTTGGAGTTGAAGTCGGGTTTGTTGAATCCCGAGGAAATATTTGAGCGTACAGCACCAACAATAATCGAGATTGGTTTTGGCAATGGACATTCCCTTGCTGAAATGGCGAAAAAGGCACCAGAAAAGAATTTTGTCGGTATTGAAGTGCATAGACCTGGTATCGGTAGTCTATTGATTGAGGCAAGAGAAAAGGCTTTGTCCAACATTCGATTTTATTGTGATGATGCTGTTGATGTGTTGGAGCATTGCTGCGGACCTAAGAGTATTGATGGTGTGCAATTGTTTTTTCCTGATCCATGGCATAAAAGACGGCACCATAAAAGGCGTATTGTTAAGCATTCTTTCGTTGATCTTATCAGTGCAAAGCTAAAGCCCGGCGGGTATTTTCATATGGCGACAGATTGGGAAGAGTATTCAAAGTATATGATGGACGTCATGTTAGAGAGGGACGATTTTCGGAACCAGGCAGGCCAGAATAACTATTCACCCAGACCCGATTATCGGCCCATTACAAAATTTGAATTGCGAGGAGAGCGTTTGGGTCATGGTGTTTGGGACTTGGTTTTTGTTAAGAAATGAGATCTTTAGTCTTCATTAGCAGATTAACTGACTAGAAAGATTGAAATTGGGCAGATCAAACAATAAATTCCAAATTAACATTGATGAGTTGAAGTGATTGCGGCCTTAATTAGCCTAAATTGCAAAATCAGTTGGCGGTTTTAATTTGTTTAAAAATAAACTCAATAAAAACAATGGTTTAATTTTTTTTCTGTGGGCTGCAATGAGTTTTTTTAGGTTAGTTGTGGGGTGATGCTGAGTTGTATTGTTGTTGTAGTTCGATGTTTGGTAATGGAGGTTTTGCTTTGACGGGGAATTTTTCTATTAAGGAAAAGGAAGGTGTTGTGTTTTGTGGATTTTATATAATACACTGTCGCGAGCAGCAATGGTGAAGATAGCAAGGTCAACTGCGGCGTGTGTGGTAAAAGTTTCAGCGTTTATTTGGATATTCATAGTTTCGAGTTTGGAAACTGAATTTTTGAAATATAACTGGAAAATGTAGATAAATTTAAATAGGAAATGGTAAAAATGAGTACAGGAACAGTTAAGTGGTTTAATGCGGATAAAGGTTTTGGTTTTATTACTCCAGAGGACGGTGGGAAAGATTTATTTGTACACCATTCTGAAATTCAGTGTGGCGGCGGTTATGCAACACTTAATGATGGCCAGAAGGTAGAATTTGAAGTAGGCCAAGGTCAGAAAGGACCATGTGCAAACAAGGTAGTACCTCTCTGATACAATTTGTCATCCAGTAACCTGGAAGTGACAAAGTACATTAAAAAATCGAGTGGCAACTTTTGATGCCCCTCGATTTTTTGTGTGCATAAGTATTTACGTTGCTAGCGATTCTTGTTAATGGATGGATAAAGATGTCATAAGAGCGATAAATAGTTGCAGTTACAAAAATCGACCCAGTACCGAATTCAAAAAGCGAGCCCCCAATTCGCTGGTAAAAATCTTTGAGCCTTCCTTCAGCATTAATTCATCCTTGATAAGTAAATCTATTTGATCCTCAATCGTGCTATAGGCAAGACCCGTGCGAGTCGTAAAAAGTGCAGCTGTGAAGCCTTCATTTAGTCTAAGAGCGTTCATTAAAAATTCTAAAGGATATTCTAGCTGTTTGATGGTTTGGATTTTACGACCGTTGGTTTTATCGTCAGAAAAAGCGTTTATGTAGTCTAAGGGTAGGCGGGTTTTGTTCGTCCGGATTATGCTCCCATTAGTAGCTGAGTTTCTGGCGACGGTAATCTTTCCGTGAGCGCCTGCACCGATACCGATATAGTCACCAAACTTCCAGTAATTTAGATTATGAGCGCAGCGATAGTCTGGCTGCTGTTGGCTGTACGCAGATATTTCGTACTGCTCAAAGCCACTGGAGGCTAGAATCTTTTTCCCATGTTCTTGAATGTTGGCAAGAGTGTCTTCTACGGGCAGCAGGGGTGGCTGTGAATAGAAAACGGTATTAGGTTCTATCGTCAATTGATACCAAGATAAATGCTTAGGATTGTATTGAATAGCAGTCTCTAAATCTTGCATCGATTCTTCAAGAGTCTGTCCTGGCAAGCCGTGCATTAAATCTAAATTAAAACTATTGAACCCGGCGTGCTCGGCAATTTCAATTGCCGCTTTTGCTTCATTTGCAGAATGAGCGCGGCCTAGTTTTTCTAAGTGATGGGGGTTAAAGCTCTGTATACCAATGGATAGTCGGTTAATACCCACTTGCCTATATTGAATAAATTTATCTTGTTCAATGGTGTTTGGATTAGCCTCTAAAGTGATTTCCTTGCACATTGTTAGGTCGGCAATGCTCCCTAACTTGACAAAGAGTTGGTGATAAAATTCGGCAGACAGAATGCTGGGAGTCCCTCCACCGATAAAAATAGTTTGAATGGGCCTATCTTTAATCCACAACGCATCTTGTTTGAAATCGTTAACTAGTGCGTTCAAATACTCCCTTTCAGGTAACTTATTTGATGTTGCGGCATGGGAATTGAAGTCACAATAAGGACACTTCTTAATGCACCAAGGAGTATGAATGTAAAGCGAAAGAGGCGGTAATTCGTTAAATACAGGTTGCGAATCGGTCATCATTTGGGAAATGATACCGGTGAATCTTTCAGCAATTGAATAAACTGATTTAATGCTTTGCCGCGATGGCTAATTTGGTTTTTCAGTTCCAGCGATAATTGAGCAGCGGTACATTGTTGATCAGGAACGTAAAAAAGGGGGTCATAGCCGAAACCTTGTTGTCCTTCTATGTTGTCGGCGATGTAACCCTCCCACGACCCTTGGCAAATAAGGGGAACGGGGTCTTCGGCATGACGCATAAAAACAATGACGCATTGAAACCTGGCTACGGGATGTTCCTTTAGCCGATGACCAAGAGTCTCTAGCAGTTTTTGGTTATTTTGAGTGTCAGTACTACCCTCGCCTGCATAGCGAGCAGAATAAATGCCTGGCTGTCCGTCCAAGCATTCCACCTCTAACCCTGAATCGTCTGCTATCGCAGGTAGGCCAGTCGCTAATGCCGCATGTCTCGCTTTGATCAGCGCGTTTTCCACAAAACTGAGTCCGTCTTCGATAGCATCATCAACCCCTAATGTTTTTTGAGAAACAATGTTAAAGGGCTCTCCCTTTAGAGCTCGCTCGATCTCTCTCAGTTTTCCAGGGTTACCTGTGGCGACGACTATTTTTTGAGTCATGAATTGCCCTCTTTAGTGATTCGGTAGAGGGCGGTGGAGCCAAAAAGGTTGGGCATGATTCGCATTGCTAGACTGTCTCGGTAGTTTGCATCAACAACGGTTCGATCTACGATCCGTAGGCCTTGTCTATAGCACAATGCTTCAAAATCTTTGAATGTACAGAGGTGTATGTTGGGCGTGTCATACCAATGGTGTGGTAGGGACTTGGACATAGGCATACGACCCTTAAGAGCAAGATAGCTGCGGTTTCTCCAGAAACCAAAATTGGGAAATGTAACGATTCCCTCTTTGCCTATGCGTAACATGTCCCTTAGAATTTCATGGGGGTGTCTGATTTCTTGCAATGCTTGCGTCATGATGACGACATCGAAGCTTTGTTCTTTGAAATTTCCAAGGCCCTTATTCAAATCTTGTTCGAGAACATTCACGTTGGCGCGAACACATTCCAAAATGTTATTTTCATCAGATTCTAGACCATAACCGGTTGTTTGTTTCGCAGAGCGTAGATGCTGTAACAAGGAGCCGTCACCACACCCTAAATCCAAAACGTGTGCCTTTGAGTTGACCCAGCCTTCAATGACTTCCAGCTCAGGACGCATTTCGTTTCTCCTGATTGAGCTTGTTTGCTTCAAGGATGATATTAGCCATGTAGGCACTGAATAAATTCTTATAGCGCGGAATGTCTAATAAAAAGGAATCGTGCCCTTGAGGTGCATCAATTTTCGCATAACTGACGGTTTTCTTCGCCTGTAGTAGCGCGTTAACAATTTCTTCAGATCGATTGGGAGCAAACCGCCAGTCTGTGGTAAAAGATATCACCATAAATTTACACAGTGCCTGACTGACGGCCCCGACTAGATTGCCGTTATATTCAGCTGCAGGATCGAAATAATCCAAGGCTTTAGTCATCAGTAAATAAGTGTTGGCATCAAAGTTTTCAGAAAATATCTCACCTTGATATCGTAAATAACTCTCTACTTGAAATTCAGCATCATAGTCAAAGCTCAAATGGCCTTTTTTGAGTTCTCTACCAAACTTCAAACGCATGGCGTGATCTGAAAGATAAGTCACATGGCCAAGCATTCGCGCGAGTATCAGCCCGCGTTTCGGGTAGCTGCGTTCGCCATAGTAATGTCCATTGTGAAAGTCAGGATCTGACATGATTGCCTGACGGGCGATTTCATTGAAAGCGATATTTTGTGCAGAGAGTTTGGGTGCTGAAGCGATAACCAGAGCGTGTCTAATACGATGTGGCAGGTCAATAGCCCATTGCAACGCTTGCATTCCCCCCAAGCTACCACCGACCACAGCAGCCCATTGTAAGATATCAAAATGATCTGCAAGTTGAGCTTGGCTATGGACCCAATCTTTAACGGTAACAATGGGGAAATCTGGACCGTATGGATGGCTGGTTTCGATATTGAGTGTGGTGGGGCCAACGCTGCCATGGCAGCCACCAATGTTATTGGGGCAGACGACAAACAGATGATTCGTGTCGATGGCTTTGCCAGGGCCAATACAAAGGTCCCACCACCCAGGTCTTTTATCGTCTACATGGTGGTAGCCGGCAGCGTGTTGGTTGCCACTGAGGGCATGACAGATAAGAACAGCATTGGATTTGCTATCGTTTAAAGTTCCGTAGGTTTCGTAGGCCAAATCATAGTGACTAAGGTTTTGACCGCACTGAAGTTTTATCGCGGTGTCGACTCTTAATGATTGAGACTTGACGAGTCCTACGGAGTTTTCAGGGAACGGACTAGTATTTTGCATGCTATTCGAAGACACTACGATTAAAGTGGATGCTGTAAGAGCGGTTTCAATTGCCAGCGACGATTGTACTGGATTGATTTGATATTGGTTAGTCCTTTGAGTTGCGTTGCTAGTCTTTGGGTTTGAACCGTTATAGAGTATTTTTCTGAAAGCTATTCAGAGAATTAGCGGGTCTAGCTGCCGCCAATCGCAACCACTTTTTTAGATCGGATGGTGGGCGCAGGTATTTTTAGAGCTTTGGTTATTGAGTCAATTTGCGCCATTTGTTTCTCCAGCTTCTTAATAATTAATTCTAGCTTTTGAACTTGCTCTTTAGTCGAAGATCCGCTTTGTGCGAGCCCCCGAATCTTAACAAGATGATCGTCGAGCATTTTCTTTTGTTGTTGAGCATGTTGGAGAATGGGTGACAAAGCAAATTTACACCAGTTTCGAGTGTCTTCAAATGCGTCTTTGTAAAGGCGCTTAGATTCCTCGGCAATGGTGGCATAAAAGCGTTTTGACACAAAAGCCCTCTCACTTAAGATATTGAGTACGCTGCTACCATAGCGAGATGAATTGGTTTGTAGATCCGTGAGATCGTGAATGTGTTTATCAATATTGAGAATAGGGTAGGTCAATGTTGAAATAAACTGATCGTTGCCATATTCAGAATAAGTATCCGCTATTATATTCTCGGCCTGTTCTGCTTCTTCCTTCAGTAATTGAAAATCGGCTTCAATTGACTTAAAGAATGTTTGCGTTGCTTTACCTGCTCCTTTGCTCGACCAGGTACCGGAGAAATCCTCCTGCAATTGCGCTAAGTACCCATCTAGTTTCGATTGTTTAATGGGTGCCAATAATTTCGGTGCCTGTTTTTGAAATAATTTGTGGCTGGATTTTAATAATAATAATCGTTTGTGATAGAAAGCTTGTTCGGCCTTTGTCTTTTTGTTGAGATCAGTGAATTGCCCACGGCTATCTTTTAAGCTGTTGCTCAGGCTGAGCTTCTCCTGATTGATTTCTGTGAGGCGTTGACGGATTGATGTGCGGGAATTTTGTAATAAGCTCAGTACATCATTAACAATGGACTCTTGGATTGCGGCTTCTTTGCCCGCCACAATACTGTTAGATAATAAGCGTTCGAACTCTGGAAGATGGCTCTTATCTAACAAATCCATATCGCCGTTTAGCTTTCCGAGTAGGCCCATTTTTGCGGACAGCGGTATAATTCCACTAGTAGGGATGCCGAGAGTTTTCGCCGTTTTTTGGCGAACATCGTTAAAATACTCTTTTTCGATATCCTCACAGTCGGGATCATCCCAGAGCACATCAATTTTGTTTAACACAGCGTACATTCCGCTGTTGATATGACCTGATAAACCACGGATATGATTGTTCCATATTTTCAAATCAGTGTCAGTCACGCCGGTGTCGGCACTGAGCATAAACAGTACTGCATGGGCTTCAGGGAGGAGGCTGAAAGTTAATTCTGGCTCGCAGCCCAGAGCGTTAAGTCCGGGAGTATCTATGATGCGTAAACCTTGCCGCAACAATGGATGTTCGAAGCTGATGAGAGCATGTCGCCAGGCTGGCACGACAACCTTGCTGGTATCATCGTGAGACTCTTCTAGTGAATTGATTTCAAACCCTAAGGCCACAGCATCTTTCTTGGAAATCAATTTATTACTAGCGACTTCGGTAAAAGCTCGTGAGATTTTATCGGGTGAGCTTAAATCGAGTGGAACATGAACCCATAGATTCGACTCATGTTTTAGCTCTTTTAAGGTAGTGGTTTGTGCGCGGGTTTCAATCGGAAGCAACTTGACGTAAGAGTCTCGGGTGGTGAGATCGAAAAATAACTCCGTGGGGCACATGGTGGTTCTACCAGGCTTGGAGGGCAGCATTCGTTGGCCGTATTGTGAGAAAAATAAGGCATTGATCAGCTCCGTCTTACCCCGAGAAAATTCACCAACAAAAGCCAGCGTAATCTTATCGGTTTGCAGCGCTCCCTGTGCTTCATTTAGGCGTATATCGATTTCCCTGGTGCCTAAATGATGTTCCTTTAGCCAGGTTCTATAAAGCGTTAATTGCCGAATGACCTCTTTTTTCCAAACTATGAAGGCATCGACTTGATTTGAAAGTTGGTTCTTGTTCATGGGGTTACCGTATTCTAATAGCGCACTTTCTTAATTGTAGAAGGCTTTCTATGAGGTCTGCCACTATTGGAAGGGGAAACCGTAAAAAGGAGTAAATGAGATAAAAGTTAGGGTATCGGGCGATTGATAGCTATTAAATGTGCCCACTGAATTAATGTCAAATTATTTAAGGGATGAACTAGCCTTATAGGTCCGCGACAAACGCATTATCTTTCTGTCTTCTTGCCCTCACTATCGTCGCCGAATATTCAGTTGTGTCGGTAAATAGGTAGGGGCGCTTATTCGTATTTTTTTGTCTTTGCCCAATAGCCCTTTGTAGATGGATATAGATTGTTTGGGCACTTTAAACGATTTAGCTAATAAATTGATGAGATGTTTATTAGCCTTACCATCCACAGGGGGTGCAGTAATCTTTATTTTTAGTTGCCCCCCGTGTTGCCCTACCAGCGTATCGGTTTTCGATTTTGGCAGTAAATGACAATCTAAAATCAAATCGTCACCTTGCCAACAGTAGAATTCGCTCATGAAAAACTGACTAAGGCTCGCAATACGGAATTGCTAGACAATCCAAATAAGATCTTAATGAATTGAATGCCGAGTAACACCACCATGGGGGACAAATCTAAACCGCCCATTGCTGGAATAATTTTACGAACAGGCGACATGATTGGCGAGGTAATTTGATCCAAAAGAGAGGAAAATGAACTGTAATTTCCCTGTGAAATCCAACTGAGTATCACTTGTAGGAAAATGGCGTAGAAAAAGAAATCGATAACAAAGCCTGCAGAGCTCAGAAGTGAAGCCATTGTTAAATTCAGAACAGGTGGTAGGCCGCCAATGAGAAAGAAAGCCAAACAGAGAACTTTTACTATCTGCAATAGCAGCACCAGCGTCAAAGACGCTATGTCCAATCCACCGAACCCCGGTACCACGCGGCGTAATGGCTTTAATATAGGGTTTGTTGCTTTTAGGACGAATTGAGAGACCGGATTATAGAAATCGGCCCGTACAACTTGTAATAAAAATCGCGCAAAAACGATATAGCAATAGATGTCGATGAAAGTATCAATAAGGAATAAAAATGCTTTATCCGGGTTCATTCAGGGGCTTCCTTTTTATGTCAGAACGGGGTCTGACAAGTCAGTGGTTTAATCTACGAGTTCAGATAATTCGATGGAGCGATCGCGGGCTCCTTCTAGCGCCTGCTCAAACAAATCGACCAAACCGCCAGCTTCTAAGCACTCTAGTGCACGTTCGGTGGTTCCGCCGGGAGAGGTGACGTTTTTTCTTAGTATTGCAGGTTCATCATCTGACGCAATGGCCATTTTTGCCGATCCCAGTGCCGTGTGTAAAGTTAACTCGCGACACACTTGAGGATCTAGGCCCAGTTTTTTTCCTGCTAAAATCATCGCTTCCATGACGAGAAAATAATAAGCAGGGCCACTACCGGATAGCGCTGTGACGGCATCAATATCTGACTCCTTGTCTACCCAAAGTGCAATTCCGACACTGTCGAGGATATCTTTAGCGAGTTGTTTCTGCTGTTCACTCACCTTCGCATTTGCGTATAAGCCTGTGGCACCGGATTGAACCAGGGCTGGAGTGTTAGGCATGCATCGGACGATGGCTAAATCTTTAGCGAACCACTTAGCCATGCTAGCGACGGTAATACCCGCCGCAATACTGATGATGAGGGGTGGCTTAGTGTCATTGCTTGTCGTAGCCAAGCTTGTTGCTAAACCTTCCACTACAGGCTTCATTACCTGAGGCTTCACTGCTAGAACTAATACGTCAGCAGCGGACACCACGTCGCTATTGTCAGAACTGGTGTTCACGCCTAGGGTTTCTTTTGCGGAGGCTAAGGCGGATTCATTTAAATCACTCATGATGATGCGATTGGCATCGTATCCTTTAGCGATTAGTCCACCTGCCAAGCTACTGGCCATATTGCCAGCGCCGATAAATCCGATGCATTTACTCATTGGTACACCTTAAATAAATCATTAATTCCTGTTGCTAAGGTCGGGGTCCAAACAAAGCCGTTCCGATTCTAACAATATTTGAGCCTTCTTGAATCGCTGAATTGAAATCTTTTGACATGCCCATGGACAGCAATATGAGGTCGGGATAATCGGATTTCAATCCATCACGTAATTCTCTGAGCTTGGCAAAGCTTTCACGTTGCTTCGTCGGGTCATCGGTGTTCAAAGGCAGGCACATGAGGCCTCTAAAATTAAGTTGAGTAAGGTCTCGTGATTGCGCTAAGAACTTCGGTAACTCCTCTAAGGCTAGGCCTGATTTACTGGCCTCGTTATCGATATTGATCTGAACCAGCGCGTTAATTGGCGGGAGTTCCTTGGGCCGTTGATTGTTTAGGCGAGTGGCGATTTTTATCGAGCAGATGCTATGTACCCAGTCAAAGTTCTCAGCAATCGGTTTGGTTTTGTTGGATTGAATGGGACCGATGAAATGCCAAGTAATAGGTGAATCGGATAACTCGTCTAGCTTTGACTGCGCTTCCTGCCAATAACTTTCACCAAAGTCTTGAACCCCCAGTGCGACGAGAGAGCGTATTTCGCTTGCGATTCTTTTCTTACTGACTGCGAGCAGGGTGATATCACCAGCGGTTCGGTTAGCCTGTTTAGCGGAGGTACTTATTTTTATACGAATTTGATTTAGGCGTTTTGTGAGTGTCGGCATATTTTTTATATAAAATAAAATGTTTAAAATCAATAGATTAAGTTTATATTAGGATGCAATAATAGAATAGATTAAGAGTCGGCTTTTTAAGGGATGGGGATGAACTAACCTTAAAATATCACGTTTTGTACAACCTGATGGAGTGAACATGGATATTACGGAACTATTGGCCTTTTCGTCAAAAAATGGAGCCTCAGATTTACATTTGTCGGCAGGGTTACCGCCAATGATTCGAGTGGATGGTGACGTTCGGCGAATAAATTTACCGCCTATGGATCATAAGCAAGTGCACGGTTTGATTTACGACATCATGAATGACAAGCAGAGAAAAGATTTTGAAGAGTACTTAGAAACGGATTTTTCCTTCGAAGTGCCCGGCGTCGCGCGATTTAGGGTCAACGCTTTTAACCATAATCGAGGGGCGGGTGCTGTGTTTCGTACCATACCGTCGAAAGTGTTAACTATGGATGATTTGGGTCACACTCAAGTGTTTCGTGATATTTCTGATATTCCTCGTGGCATCGTTTTGGTGACAGGGCCAACGGGTTCGGGAAAATCCACCACCTTGGCAGCCATGTTGGACTACATCAACGATACTCGCTACGAGCATATATTGACGATAGAAGACCCCATTGAATTTGTTCATGAGAGTAAGAAATGTTTGGTTAACCAGAGAGAGGTTCACAGAGATACCCTTGGGTTTTCTGAAGCGTTACGGTCAGCTCTGCGAGAAGATCCGGATATTATTCTTGTGGGAGAGATGCGTGATTTGGAGACCATTCGCTTGGCATTGACTGCGGCAGAGACAGGACATTTGGTTTTCGGCACATTACATACGACATCTGCAGCCAAGACTATTGACCGGATTGTTGATGTGTTTCCCGCGGAAGAAAAATCAATGGTGCGCTCTATGTTGTCTGAATCATTGCAGGCAGTAATCTCTCAGAGCTTGTTGAAAAAAGTGGGAGGAGGACGAGTTGCCGCACATGAAATCATGATGGGGACACCGGCGATCCGTAACCTGGTTAGAGAAGACAAAGTGGCACAAATGTACTCCGCTATTCAAACGGGGGGTAATTTGGGTATGCAAACGCTGGATCAATGTCTTTCCGATCTCATTAAAAACGGATTGATTTCACGAGAAGCGGCTAAAGAAAAAGCAAAAATCCCCGATAACTTTTGATGAGTTGAAGTTTTCAATATCGGAGGTCATTTTTAATTTGGGCTGTCACTTTTGATATGTAAATGATCGTTTTTAAAGTTGTTATCATTTTTAATATTGTACGAATTGAGGAAGATCGAAGATGGACTTTGAAGGCCTGCTGAAAATCATGGTAGAAAAAGGGGCATCTGATTTATTTATCACAGCAGGTGTCGCACCAAGTATGAAGGTGCATGGTCAAATACTACCGGTAACTAAATCAGCGCTTAGCCCCGAAAAAACCCGAGAAACCGTATTGGGTGTCATGAGCGAGGCGCAACGAAAAGAGTTTATTGAGACGCGGGAGTGTAATTTCGCCATTAGCGCCAGGGGAATCGGTCGTTTTAGAGTAAGTGCATTTTACCAGCGAAACCTGGTGGGCATGGTCTTGCGGCGAATAGAGGTGAATATTCCCGGCTTAGATGATTTGGGTCTGCCCGATACCATCAAAGAATTGGCCATGGCTAAGAGAGGTATTATTTTTTTCGTGGGGGCTACGGGTACGGGCAAATCCACCTCCTTGGCAGCCATGATTGGTCATCGAAATCACAATAGCAAAGGCCATATTATTTCCATCGAAGATCCTATTGAATATATTCATCAGCACGCCGGCTGTATTGTAACCCAGCGAGAAGTGGGTTTGGATACGGAGTCTTTTGAAGTGGCATTAAAAAATACGTTACGCCAGGCTCCTGATGTCATCATGATCGGTGAGGTACGAACTCGAGAGGCAATGGACTACGCGGTGGCCTTTGCCGAAACGGGGCATTTGGTCTTGGCGACGTTGCACGCCAATAATGCAAACCAAGCGTTGGATCGAATCGTGCATTTTTTTCCAGCGGATCGTCATGAACAGCTTTGGATGGATCTATCGCTGAACTTACGCGCGATGGTTGCGCAACAGTTGGTGCCCACCCCGGACGGAAAAGGACGTCGAGCTGTGGTTGAGATCATGTTGAATACTCCTTTGGTGTCGGATCATGTGCGCAAGGGTGAAGTGCATCTATTGAAACCGTTAATGGCGAAATCTCGTGAGCTGGGGATGCAGACTTTTGATCAAGCTTTATTTGATCTCTACACAGCGGGTGAAATTACTTACGAAGATGCTTTGGCTTATGCGGATGCGCCCAATGATTTACGACTTATGATAAAGTTGGGGTCCGAAAGCAATGCACAGTATTTGGATAGTGTGACACAAGGTTTGAGTATCGAAGGTGGAGATCATTGAGCCGTTTCCGAGTATGTGGATAGCGTACGTTGAATTAAAATAGAGCGGGAATTCATGTTAATCAGTAATGTTGAAATCATACCGGGGCGACGCATCATCAAGCACCTGGGTATGGTGCAAGGGAATACGGTTCGGGCCAAACATGCGGGCAAAGATATTATGGCGAGCTTTAAAAATATCTTTGGCGGTGAGCTAAAAAGCTATACCGAATTATTACAAGAGGCGCGGGAGGAAGCCACCGATCGCATGACACGGCAAGCCAAAGGTCTAGGGGCCAATGCGGTTATCAATGTGCGTTTTGCTACCTCCTCAATAGCAGCCGGAGCGGCTGAGTTGTTTGTCTACGGGACTGCCGTAGAGTTGGATTAGCGCTATGTACGACATTCTTATATTTCTGACATTGATGGCGTTAGGGTTTTTCTTTGGTCGCCGAGCTGAGAAAAAACACTTCAAATCCATTCGTCGTCGTGAAGCTAAGTATCGGCAGATACTGGCTTTTAGTGAGCGATTGCCACCGCCGAATACGCGTCCAGTAGAAAGCCAGCTAGTGTCCGGCAATGTTGTCATTTCTGTTGATTACTTCAAACAAATTGTGGCAGGCCTTAAAACTTTGGTGGGGGGTAGGCTAACTAGCTATGAGTCCTTGTTAGAGCGTGCGCGGCGCGAAGCTATTTTACGGATGAAGGAACAAGCCGCAGCCGCAGGGGCGGAAACGATTTTTAATGTAAAGTTAGAGACAGCCTCAATCACCAAGGGCAATGGTCAACAAGTGGGGTGTGTTGAAGTTTTTGCCTACGGTACAGCGATTATTCCTATTGCCTAAAAACTCTTTTTGATTCCGGTACTTTATCAACATCCCTATCCATACTGAATATGCTTAGATCATCATAGGTCTTCATAGTCCTTAATAGATAATCATAGGTCTTAAATAGATCACCATGGGTTTTACCTAGATAGAAGGATGGTTGCATGCCAGAATATGAAAACCCGGAGGTTCCTGAAGGGATCAATGTGAGTGAAGAGCATCCCTTAAAGGAATTTATTTTACTGGCCTGTGGAATTGGAGCCGCAGTTGCTGTAGTTCTCTTTGCGTTGACACTGCTGGCACAAAATGCCGCGAAAGCGATTCCGTTCGAAATGGAAAAGAAGTTGGCGGCCAATGCAATTTTCTCAGCGGATACTGAAAATTTAAAGTCGTCAGAGTTTGAAAAGTACCTCAGCACACTAGCGAACAAACTCGCTAAGCAGCAGGGTCTACCTGAAGGTATGACGATTACTCTTCATTACAGTAACCAAAATATTGTGAATGCCTTTGCGACACTGGGAGGGCATATTTTTGTTTACCGAGGCTTGATTGACAAACTCCCGCATGAAAATGCGTTAGCGATGGTGATTGCACATGAAATTGCACATATCCGACATCGAGATCCCATTATTGCGATGGGGCGTGGAGCGACTATGATGCTGATTCTTGCCTTGTTCACTGGGGGTGATAGTGCGGTGGCACAACAGTTTTTAGGTCAAATTGGTTTGGTCACGGCGTTGAATTTTAATCGAGAGCAAGAGCTAGCAGCTGATGTTGTCGCGTTAGAGACATTGCAAGCCTACTATGGGCATGTCAATGGGGCGGAGGTCTTGTTTGAGGTGCTGGGTGAGGAGGAAGGCGAGGTGCCTCTGGCATTTCTTAGCACCCATCCGATGACACAATCGAGGATCGATCATGTCATCTCCTTTCGCGATGAGCATGATGGTCGAGGTGAGTTAACGCCGTTACCTGAATACCAATAGTTAAATAGATTACATCATTTTTTCTTTAGTTAGTTTTTATGCAGTGACATCACATATACTCGTACGAGATATGTGATGGGAGATGCGAATAAAATGAAGTTGCCTGATCTGGATGTCGTGCTCAAGCAGATGGTCTTGAATCTTAAAGAATACCTACAAGACAAAAGTATCGATGACCCTGCTATGGTCGGGATACATACGGGTGGTGTTTGGCTTGCGGAAAAGCTACATTCGCAGCTCACGCTTGGCGATCCTCTTGGTGAATTGGATATTACTTTTTATCGGGATGATTTTACGCGAACCGGATTGCACCCCAGTGTTAAGCCATCGGAATTGCCGTTTAGTGTGGAAGATCGTCATATTATTTTAGTGGATGATGTGATTATGAGCGGACGAACCATTCGTGCAGCTCTAAATGAACTCTTTGATTATGGGCGTCCAGCGTCAGTGACTTTGGTAGCGCTGTTTGATCTGAATGCCAGAGAGTTGCCGATTGGAGCCGATATTGTCGGACAAGCATTGGCGTTAAAAGAAGGAGAAAGGGTCAAGCTAACGGGTCCCAATCCTCTTGCCGTGGAACTCATTCACTATTCGCTATCCTGAGCGTAGTGCCAAGCAAGACTAAATCACGTTAAATACGGATATTCACCACCAACTATTTCGATTTCGTGTAAACTTACCGCCTAGAACCCGATTCGATTCGCTCTAGACCCCGGTGACAATATAAACGTATGAAGCCCACACAAAAAGCCAAGACATCTTTAATATCCCCCACTTCGACCACTACATTATCTCAACTTTCAGCATCCCAGATTTCAATATCTAAGCTCCCCACCGATTCAATTTCATCTCCGATGCAGAACACATCACTGCAACTCAATCAATTGGGGCAGCTGAAGCATTTTCTCGACGTTGAAGGGCTGAGCAAGGAGTTGTTAACTGAAATATTAGACACAGCAGATTCCTTTATTAGTGTCGGTAAACAGCAGGTGAAAAAAGTACCGCTACTGCGTGGGACCACCGTGGTGAACTTGTTTTTTGAGGCCAGTACTCGCACTCGCACCACTTTCGAATTGGCGGCTAAGCGACTTTCTGCCGATGTGATCAACATGAATATCAGTACTTCCGCAACATCAAAGGGGGAGTCCTTAATGGATATGCTGCGCAACCTTGAGGCCATGGATGCGGATATGTTTGTTGTTCGTCACGAAAATAGTGGCGCACCGCACTTCATTGCAGAATACGTGACGCCCAATGTCGCGGTCGTGAATGCCGGTGATGGTCGCCACGCTCACCCTACTCAAGCGATGTTGGATATGGCAACGATTAGACGCCACAAAGGGGATTTTGAAAATCTATCAGTTGCAATCGTGGGTGACATTATGCATTCGCGGGTGGCTCGATCACAAATACATGCTCTTAAAATTCTAGGGGCGAAGGAAATCCGATTAATCAGTCCAGAAACGTTACTACCTCCTTTTATTGAAAACCTAGGTGCCACGGTCTATCACGATATGAGAGACGGCGTGGCCGATGTGGATGTCGTGATTATGCTGCGATTACAGAAAGAGCGTATGCAATCAGCGTTACTGCCCAGTGAGCAAGAATTTTTTAACCTGTACGGTTTAACAGAAACCAAGCTTAAGCTGGCTAAATCCGACGCCATTATTATGCACCCTGGACCGATTAATCGGGGTGTTGAAATTCAATCGGAAGTCGCTGATTGCGATCGATCAGTGATATTGAATCAAGTGAACTATGGCATCGCTGTGCGCATGGCGATAATGTCGATGGCGATGGCGGGGCAAAATCAATCCTCTCTCAGTTCGATCTCCGATAAAGGAGGCGAAAAATGAAATCTGTTTTGATTAAGCGAGCCCGCATTATCGATCCCAGCCAAGGAATGGATAGAGTCGCGGATGTTTTTATTCGCGATGGTAGAATTGAGAATATTGCTGAAAATTCTATCGACCCTAAAAGCATTATTGATCCTGAAAACATCCTAGGCCCTGAAAATATAATAGATGCGGATGGTCAAATACTCTGTCCTGGTTTTATTGATATACATGTTCATTTGTGTGAACCGGGGCAAAGTCAAAAAGGCACCATCGCCAGTGAATCACGTGCTGCTGCGGGCAGCGGGTTTACAAAACTAGTGTGTTCTCCCAATACTATCCCCGTTATTGATTCGCCGGCTATCGTCTCGCTCATTCAGGATAAAGCCAAAGAAGCGGGTTATTGTCAGGTATTCCCCTTGGGTGCGTTGACTCAAGGATTAGCAGGCGAGCAGCTCAGTGAAATGTATGCATTAAAGGAAGCCGGCTGTATTGGTGTTAGTAATGGGCGACGTCCAGTGAAAAGTATGGCGCTATTGCGAGCACTAGAGTATGCCGCGACTCATAACCTAACCGTATTTCTTAGGCCGGAAGATAGTAGCTTAAGCGATAATGGCTGCGTTCATGAAGGATATATGGCGACGCGATTGGGGCTGCAGGGGGTTTCGCGCGAGAGCGAGACTGTCGCATTAACACGAGATTTGTTGCTGGTACAGCGGACCGGCGTGAAGGCGCATTTTTCTAATATATCTTGTGCGGAATCGGTAGAGCTTATTGCCAATGCACAACAACGTGGACTGCCGGTTACGGCGGGTACGTCTATTCATCATTTACATTTAACGGATAGCAGTATTGATGGTTATAACGTTCAGTGTCATGTATCACCGCCCTTTCGGAGTGAAGAGGATTTAGTGGCTTTGCGTCAAGGTGTAGCAGACGGCATTATTAGCGTGATTTGTTCCGATCATCATTCTCATGAAACGGCAGCGAAAATGGCTCCCTTTGCTGTGACCGAGCCGGGTATTTCTTCATTAGATAGCTTCTTACCTTTAGGACTACTTCTCGTGGAACATAACATTTTTAGCATGGAGCAATTCATTACTGCCATCACTCATGGTCCTGCGCAAGTCATCGATCAGCCGCTTGGAAAAATAAAGAGAGGAGAGATTGCAGACCTTTGTCTATTTTCACCGAGGAGGGAGTGGATACTTGAGCCAAGCACTATGCTTTCTCAAGGGCACAATACGCCCTTTTTGTTTCAGAAGTTGACGGGTAAAGTGACGGCGACTTGGTTAAGTGGCAAGCTCGTTTATCAATTCCCATGAGAATCCGATTTAAAGTGAGAATATTTAATTCGAAAGGGAACCTCATTCTTTTCAAAAGGTAGCTACGTATTATGAGAAAGATTTTCGTTTCTTTGTCTGCTCTATCATTGTTGATGGTTGCAATGATTTATACCTTTTGGCCTCCGGTAATCGGATTGCTTATGCTCATCGCACCTGTCATTGCTCTTGGTTTTTACGACATGTTACAGACTCGGCATTCTCTCAAGCGTACTTTTCCTTTGGTTGCTAGAGGTCGTTGGCTAATGGAATTTGCCCGACCTTTTTTAAGGCAGTATTTTTTTGAGTCAGAGACAGACGGGGCGCCAATTAACCGAATGTTTCGATCCGTCATTTATCAACGGGCTAAAGGAGAGCTTGATACCATACCTTACGGTACTAAGGTGGACACATTGCGAGTGGGATACGAGTGGATTGGCCACTCCTTGGCTGCTAGACACATTCATGATGGCGATCCCATTCCGCAAGTCATTGTTGGTGGAAAGGATTGCCTGCAACCGTATTCGGCCAGTATTCTTAATATTTCAGCAATGAGTTTTGGATCGTTGAGTAATAATGCGATTGAGGCATTAAATAAAGGAGCGAGTCTCGGGGGGTTTTATCACAATACAGGAGAGGGAAGTGTGAGCGCTTATCACCTCGAACACGGTGGTGATTTAGTTTGGCAAATCGGTACCGGTTATTTTGGCTGTCGCGATAGTGTGGGGAATTTTTCAGCTGAATTATTTCAGAACATGGCGGCCCACAGTGCTATCAAAATGATTGAAATTAAATTATCACAAGGTGCAAAGCCAGGCCATGGAGGTATTCTACCTGCCGCAAAAAATACGGTTGAAATAGCGGGTATAAGAGGGGTGGAGCCGAATTCCGTTGTCAATTCACCATCGGCGCATCGCGCTTTCTCTACCCCTTTAGAAATGATGACTTTTATTCAGCAGCTTCGAGATTTGTCGGCAGGCAAGCCTATTGGGATTAAACTGGCGGTGGGTCGGAAAAGTGAATTTGTCTCTTTATGTAAAGCGATGATGCACAGCGGAATAAGTCCAGACTTCATTACCGTAGATGGAGGCGAAGGTGGCACAGGAGCAGCGCCTTTAGAATATTCTAATTCAGTGGGCATGCCTTTACGCGAAGCATTGTCATTTGTCAGTGACGTATTGATTGGATTTAATCTCAAGAATGAGATTAAAGTTATTGCTAGCGGTAAGACATTTACCGGTTTTCATTTAGTGAAGAATTTTGCGATAGGGGCTGATATCTGCAATAGCGCCAGAGGAATGATGACAGCTCTAGGATGTGTCCAATCATTGGTGTGTAATACCAATGAGTGTCCCGTGGGCATTGCCACGCAAAACCCTGATTTAGTGATTGGTCTGGTTGTTAATGATAAAGCATCTCGTATCGCACGATATCATACAGCGACGGTCAGGGCGGCTTTGGAGATTGTGGCGTCAGCGGGTTTAGTCGGCCCCAGTCAGTTGAATCGTTCACATATTTTTAGGCGTGTGAGTCAAACGAAATACCGACGCTATGATGAAATTTACCCTTATCCCGATAAGGGATGTTTATTGAAAGATAAATACCCGTCATTATTTTCACAAGAAATGTGTGAAGCTTCCATTGATAGCTTTCATCCTCAAGATTGTTACGCTGAGACGATGACAGGCTTAGCCAAGATTTAAAATCGATGATTGCCGCGATTAGCTATTCCAGTTAAATAAAAACAGTCTATTAAATAGTAATTTAACTTCGCATGATTTTTCTGCCTCAATGGGCGCCAAGATTACGGCGTATAAATCACATAATGCTGACGAAAAAAAATTTGTGACCCGTTTCTATATTCTGAGAGCTGACGCTTTTTCTGATTAGTTTTAGTCCTATAATTGAAAAAGGTGTAGAAATCTCGTCATTATTTTTTCTACCTTAACGTTACGGAGTAGATTCTAATGTTTAAAGGTTCTAAATCAGGGTCTATTAAAGCCGTTAAAGTGATGAGTCGTCCTGAGGTTGGAGTTTTGTCGAGTCCTGTAGAAAAAGTGAGAATCATTAGCACCAAAGGGCTGCTTAATTTGTTAGGCGATATGTTTGATCAAGCAGACGATACGCTTTTTCAAATGGCGGATCGAGCAGAAAATAATATCGAACAAAACCACTATTTCGAATCCATGCGGGAAATTCGGGTAAAACGTCGAGGAGTAGAGAGTTGTTTCGTGCAACAGATTGATCGGTGTTTCAAAACGTTGCCGACATTAACAGAAACAACCCAAGGTAAAACAGGGTTTGAAGCTATCAGTGTCGATACGCTGTCGATTGTCAAAAATGATGAGCTGGAAGAAAGTGTAGCTATTGATGCTATGGTTGCAAAAGCACGAAACAACAATATATCTGAATTGTCGACGCTGAGTCTTAGAATAGATGCCTTGTTGCCTTATGTGCAATTCACCCTAGAGAATAACCCGATTGATCCGAAGCAAATTTGCAGCGCTTTTGCAGAAGCGTCAAAAATGTTTGAGCTAGAAATAAAGGCGAAGCTAATACTGTTTAAATTATTTGATAAAAAAGTGCTAGCCAATATTGGGCAAGTGATACAGGCTTCCAATCAATCACTAGTTGACGATAATATTTTGCCCAGTTTAACTTACGAGAAAGTTCAGGAGAAAAAGCGATTAGACAGCGCAATCCAAAAAGAACACCCAGCGGCGAATAAAAGCTCGGTAACGATGGTTTCCCAAAATCAAATAGAGAATGAACGTTTTATTGAAGAGAACGCAGCATCTGAAGATATACCGACTTTAATACAAGTGGCTCCTCCTGATGGTATTGAGCAGGTTACAAGAAACCTTCGGCCAATATCGAATTGTTCGGGCAAAGGTGGAGGTGCAATCTCGCCGTTAATCTCTTCAGTGGATATGGGTGCTCGTCAGACGCATGTTCAAAAAATATTACCCCAATCTCAATTGCTATCAATCTTAAATGAATTACAAAACTCTTCGTTGCAAATAGCGCTGGATCAGTTTAGTGATTCTAGCATTGGCGAAGCATCTAGTTCTAGCCTTGATATCCGTAGTGCCATTCATGATATTTTACATTCAAAGCAGCAATCAAAATCTCAAAGTATGATTTCTCAAGGCAATAATTTTCAAGCCAATAATGACTTTCAAGACAACAAGGTTGCTGTTGGAAAAAACGATAATGACATCATCAATTTGGTTGCCATGTTGTTCGAATTTATTTTGGATGATCGGAATATGCCAGAAGCGGTTAAATCGAGAATAAGCCGATTGCAAATTCCAGTTTTGAAAGTTGCTATTATGGATCATAGTTTTATAAATCATGCGACACATCCCTTGAGACGTTTGCTGAACCAGTTAGCTCAAGCCGGAGTGGGGTTGGGTGGAAAAGAGGATTATGCTCAAGATAAACTACATAATAAACTGGATGAAGTGATTACCCGAATATTAACCGAGTTTGAAACGGGTGCAGAATTGTTCGATGAATTGCTTGAAGATTTTAATGATTTTATTGAATCTGAAGAGCGGCGCACACGGATTATTGAACAAAGGACAAAGGATTCAGAAGAAGGTAAAGCGAGGGCCGAGCAAGCGAGAGATGAGACAGCGCGCATCTTGCATGACAAAATTAAGGGTGCCAATATTCCCTCTGAACTGGCTAAGATGTTATCTGGCCCGTGGTCAAACTACCTATTTCTTCTTTTCTTAAAATACGGGAAAAATAATGATCAATGGAAGGAAGGGGTTCAAACGGTTGATGATTTAATCTGGAGTATCCAACCTAAAGAAAACCGGACCGATCGAGAGAAACTGTTATTGACTATTCCTGGGCTATTGAGAGACTTAAAGCAAGGGTTGGAAATGGTATCTTATAGCCCTCTTGAAATGAGTATTCTATTTGATGAATTGAAAAGGATTCATCAGGTTTGTGCTCGTAGTTCGACTTCCAGGAAAGTGAAAACGGTTAGAGCGAAGAAGGTGAGCGAAAATGAATTCGTTGCCAATCTCGACGCGAATTCTTCAGCCGGTAAATTAAATTTATCTACGTCCCAATCGGTTACCCATGTGGACAACATTAATGGTTCAATTCGATCCCATGAAGATGCCGAGGCTTTATGTAAAGAAATATCAGATTTAGACAGCGAGAACAATGGCAAGCAAGTCACCAGTGGTCACAGTGATGCTTTTTTGGAGCACGCGAATTCACTGCAAGTCGGAGCATGGGTTGAATTTATAACCGAAGATCATTCTTCGGTGCGTTGTAAGTTGGCCGCGAAAATCAAAGCTGTTGATAAGTTGATATTTGTGAATCGAGCAGGCGTGAAAGTTTTGGAAAAAACTACCTCTGAACTCAGCGCCGAGTTGGAGCAAGGCGTAGTTAAATTTCTTGATGATGCTATGTTATTTGACCGGGCGTTAGAATCCGTCATTGGAACGCTACGTAAAAGTGAAACAACGCGCCAATTTGTTTAGCCATTTAAAAACCGGCATACCAGCTCTCTATGATGAGGGCTGCAGCGAGACTATCAATCGGTGACTTTGCTGCGGGTCCTGCCTGCTGCGCGGCTTCAAAGCTAGATAGCCTTTCGTCCATTAAAAAAGCAGGTCGATGAAAACGGCCATTCAATCGATTGGCAAATTTTCTCGCTCTAATGCTCATCTCACTCTCACTGCCGTCCATATTGATGGGCAACCCCACAACAAAAGCATCAGGCTGCCATTCCTGAATCAGTTGCTCAATGGTTTGCCAATGGGGGGTGCCATCTTTTGCTTTGATAATCTGTAATGGATTAGCGGTACCTGTGATGGATTGCCCTATAGCAATTCCAATTTTAATGGTGCCATAGTCAAATCCCAGGACGGTGCTAGGCGCGCTTTTTGGTCGTTCTGGCGCGGGTGCTTGTTTGGGTATGGTTGGTTGTTCTGCCATAGCGGGTAGTTAGGGTGTAATGGATAGTTAGGGTGTAGTGGATAAGTTAGTGAGTAGTGCCTAAGCAAACCACATTTAATGTGAACTTAGAATTGCCTGTGCCGAATTGACTCTTAAGCGTGCCCCACACTAGTGGACATCAAATTAATATCGACTCCGATGAGACTGGCTGCTGATTGCCACCGCTGCTCGAAAGGGGTATCAAAAATGATGTGGGGAGAAGCATCTATACTTAACCAGGCATTGGCGGCGAATTCATCATCTAATTGCCCTGCATCCCATCCTGCATAACCTAAAGCGACTAAATATTTGCTGGGACCCTCGTTGTGTGCGATTGCTTCTAAGATATCGATGGAAGTTGTCATGTTGATGTCATCGGTTATTTCTGTAGAGGCTTTCCATTTCGCTTGCTCGTTGTGAATGACAAAGCCTCGGTCAGTTTGCACAGGACCTCCGCTATACACGATATTATTGCTGGGCTGTAGTTGCGGGTTTTCTACCTGAATGTGCTGGAAGATATCGCCAAGGCTGAGATCCAATGGCTTGTTCAAGACGATGCCCATTGCTCCGTTAGCATTATGTTCACACACGAAGGTGATGGTGTGTGAAAACATAGGGTCCACTAAATGTGGCATGGCAATGAGAAATTGATTTTTTAAGCTCGTTTCTTGATTCATGTTCCTAGTATTAGGGCAATCTATCAGCTATGCAAGTTCCGGTCATATTTATGATTCCAAGGGCAAGGATTTATCAATGCGTGGATATATATTGACCTTCTTCAAACTGCCAGGTACGAATAATTTCTAGAATGTCAGTGCTTTTACGGATTTCCTCGGGGAAGGGGTCGAACGGTGCAGATGAGTAAACGATAGTTTTCGCTGCTTGATCTAATTGTAGGTGACCGGAGGAGCGCAATATTTTAATGTTATCCACTGTGCCGTCGGCATTGACTGCAACGAGCATCATCAACGTTCCAAAGATGCCGGAGAGGTTTAGCTGCTGGTAGTTCTTGTTACCAGTCCACTCAATTTTATTTCGCCATTTTTCTAAATAGTAGGCATCTGTGGAGGCTTTGGTGGACGCTGCTGTTAATTGACGCCGTCGTGGTCTTTTGGCAAAAGCTTGCTTCTGCTCTTTAAGTTGGGCTTCCAGTGATGCAATTTCCATATTGCGTTGCCAAAGGGAGAGAGCTGCACTTTGGGCGGCATTCTGCTCTTGGGTGTTCTCAATTGTTGTCATTGAAGTGGAAAATAATTTAGTTCGTGCCGTAGTGGTTACGACCTGCTGCTCTTTTATCACTGGTAATGGAGCAGCAGCTTGTTCATGTCGTTGGACTTCTCGAATCACATTATCTTGAAAGTCAGCTAACTCAGTGGTAGAGAGCACGGCTTTTTCATCAAGAGTCCCGCTACCCAGCTGGTTAGTTTGAGCTAAAAAATCGGCTTCTTCTGGTGCCTCTTCACTGCGGTATTGCGCCAGGGTCACTTCTAGAGAGCGACTGATCGGGCGATCCTCATTCATTGACCAGCCAATTCCGACAATGAATACCGCATGTAAAACTACGGCGAGAAACAGTGTAAAGCTCATGCGGTCTGTCGAGGTGATCTGTACTGCGGCTGCTGTCATGCGAAGGGCATCATCATGTCTTAATTTAAAATAGGCACTCATCAATGTACTGATACTGAAGTACTGATACTGAAGTACTTATATTGAAGTAATAATACTATAGACGATTCGTGTTGTTATTGTCTGCGCCAGTGTCCGTGCTAGCGTCGGTGTTCGATATAGTGTTAGAGATAGATCAATGGCGTAGCTTCCTCTCGATGCAATCCATGAGTGTCGCGCTAATATTGGTATCGTAGGCGGCGTCAATTTCTCGAATGCAGGTGGGGCTAGTGATATTGATTTCTGTTACGTAATCGCCGATGACATCCAACCCCACCCATATTAGACCCTTTGCCTTTAGAGTGGGGGCAATTTGTTGGCAAATCCAACGGTCTCTCTCTGTAATTTCTTGGGCTCTGCCGGTTCCCCCTGCCGCTAGGTTGCCGCGTGTTTCTCCTTTTTCAGGAATTCGAGCTAGACAATAGGGTATCGGTTCGCCATCGACCAATAAAATACGTTTGTCACCTTCGCTAATTTCGGGGATAAAAGTTTGGGCCATGATAGGCATTGTGCCTAATTCCGTGAGTGTCTCAATGATAACTGAAGTGTTGGGGTCTTTTTCTTTGACTCTGAAAATCGACATGCCTCCCATACCGTGTAGGGGTTTAAAAATAGTGTCTTTGTGTTTCCGAACGAACTGGGTGAGTTGATTTTTATCCGCAGTGACTAAAGTGGGCGGGCAACATTGAGGAAACCGAGCAGTGAAAAGCTTCTCATTAAAGTCTCTTAAGGATTGAGGCTTATTAACGATAAGACTACCGGCTAATTCGGCTAATTCTAAAATGTAAGTGGTATAGATGTATTGCATGTCAAATGGCGGGTCTTTACGCATGAGAATGACATCTAAATCTGATAAGGCTATTGTCGAACTTTCCCCAAATGAATACCATGCTTTTGCATTATCTCGGGGTGTAATTATTTTGACGTGGGCATAGGCACAGCCATTTTCGATGAAGAGGTCTTTTTGCTCCATGTAATAGATTGGCCAGCTTCTCTGATGAGCCTCTAACAACATGGCGAGACTACTATCCTTTTTATAATGAATGAATTCGATTGGATCCATCACAATTCCTAATTTAATCATGGTGCCTCTCTAAATATGTATTAGTCTTAAGGGTGGATCGGTGTAAAAAGCATCGTATCGTAATTGCATAATGACATGATTAGTGATGGTTCGCCTATCCAAGCAAGAGATTATAGGAGACGGCGAAAGGTAAGAAAACCCTAGTGGATCAATACAGGTCATGGAATGAAGGTCAAATGTGTGTTAAAAAATGCGGTTTGTGATTTTGAAGTTACGATTACAGAATACAACATGGATGAATGCGAGCAATACACAAATATAGAACCGCATATACAAGAACAAGGCTTCAGCAATGAATGATAATTTTGAAAATTTAAAGGTAATGGTTATCGATGATAGTAAGACTATTCGTCGAACTGCCGAGACCTTATTGAAAAAAGCAGGTTGCTCCGTCGTGACTGCCACAGATGGTTTTGATGCACTTTCAAAAATAGCCGATACCCATCCCAGCATTATATTTGTAGATATAATGATGCCAAGACTTGATGGCTATCAAACCTGTGCACTGATCAAGAATAATAGCTCTTTTAAATCCACACCCGTTATTATGTTATCGAGTAAAGATGGTTTGTTTGATAAAGCGAAAGGACGCATTGTCGGTTCTGATCAGTACCTGACAAAGCCTTTTAGTAAAGAGGAGCTCCTAGGAGCAATTCGTGACCATGTTAAGACAGACGAGATGACTTGATGATGAGTACCATAGCAAGCAATAACAATAATTCGGGGGATATATGACTCGTATTTTGATAGTAGATGATTCGCCGACAGAAACTTACAAGTTTAAGGCAATGTTAGAAAAACACGGATATGAAATTTTAGAAGCGATAAATGGCGCTGACGGTGTTGCAAAAGCGCGAGAAGAAATGCCCGATGTCGTTTTGATGGATGTGGTAATGCCTGGGCTCAATGGTTTTCAGGCAACTCGCCAATTAACGAAAGGAGCGGAAACGGCTCATATTCCTATCGTGATTATCACCACAAAAGATCAGGAAACGGATCGCGTGTGGGGTCGGCGTCAGGGTGCGAGCGACTATCTCACCAAACCGGTGGATGAATCAATTTTGATTAAAACAATCGAGCGTGTGCTCAATAGTGAGTCTCAGTAAAGAGAGCTTGATAATTATATTGCCTTAAAGGTAGATCTGGAGAAGTATGGCAAAAGTATCCACCGCCTTCCTACAATTGGTTGATTACGCGCAGCGTAGCGAAAAAAATGCAGCAGGATTACCTCAAGAACTGGTAGCAAAGCAGATGTGGTCTGGTGTCGGGTTCGAGCTAGGCGGTGTTCGTTTTGTGGCCCCCATGGGTGAAATATCTGAAATATTGGGGGTGCCTCAATATACCCAAGTGCCCGGTGTTCAAACTTGGGTGAAAGGTGTTGCTAATGTGCGAGGCAGATTGCTACCGGTTTTAGATTTGCTTTCCTTTTTTAAGAAAACAGTCAAACAAATTAAGACTCGTCGATTACTTGTTGTCGATCACGGTGAAGTTTATAGCGGTTTAATCGTTGATGAAGTGTTAGGCATGCAACATTTTGCTACGGACAGCTACACTGAAGATGTAACAGAGTTAGTTGATGTGGAGCTACCTTATGTATCAGGTGGTTATGAAAAAAACGGTGAAACATGGATTGTTTTCAGTTTTTTCAGATTAGCAAATGATCCTCAGTTTATGAACGTGGCTTCGTGATGAGAGTATTGGACGAAGAAGCCTGTGTTGAGTGGAAGACTTAACGTGTTATTGAATTAGCTTAAACAGCGAAAGTAGTACTAGTTTGTTTTAATAGACTCCTATTTAGGTGAAATAGGTAGGTGTAGAAAACAATAATATTGGATGGTGGCTTAGGAGCCCTCTTATGACAGCACAAACAGAACAGACAGCCTCAACTACATTATCAAATCGCACGCTAGGATTTGGTATTGGGGCGGTCCTCTCCATCTTGACAGCGATCTTCGTTTTTTATCAGGCGGATAATAATGCTGACCTGGCCACCAAATATTTGGCACACGCATCTGAAATGCGGGTGTTGTCACAGCGAATTGCGAAAAACTCCTCGGAGGCGGCAAACGGCAACAGCGAGGCGTTTTCATTGCTTGAGCAATCTAAATTTGAATTTCAGCTTCGATGGGACGTTGTAAAGAACGGTAGTATCGAGGAGGGTCTGGATCCCGACTTTGATATCGTACAAGAGTCATCAGTTGAAATGAATGGGCTGGATAGCGTATGGATGAAGGTGAGTAACAATGCAGACGTTATTCTTGGCGGGCAAGAAACCGTACTGAATTTACATGAAGTGGCGCAAGTTCTGAATGAAACCATTCCGCAATTACAACAGGAATATGATTTGGTTGTACAGATACTTTTAGAAAATGGTGCGCCGGCAGAGCAGGTCGCCGTGGCAGAAAGGCAATCACTATTAGCTGAGCGTATTGTTAGAAGTGTAAACAGAGTTCTAGAAGGTGGTGAAGAAGCGGTGATGGCCGCAGACAGTTTTGGCCAAGATGCTGCCAGATTTGGCCGAGTTCTTAGCGGTATGATCGAGGGTGATGCGGCGATGAATATAAGCCGGGTTAGGGATTCTGATGCGATAGGAAGTTTGGCGGAAATATCAGACCTCTTTTTGGAAGTTAATGAAAGTGTTGACGAGATACTAGAAACCTCACCGGAATTATTTCAAGTAAAAGAGGGCGCTATTCAAATATTTAATGATTCTCAAACGTTACTGAATTCGGCGACTAGCCTATCCTCTAAATTTTCTGAGTTTGGGGGCGGCATTTATTCTAAGGAAGTGAGTTCGATACTGACCATATTGTCTTTAGGGTTTCTCTTTTTGATTGGTTGGGAGGCTTATCGTCAACAAAAAGCGCGGCTTGATAATGAGGAAAATGTACGACGTGAAGAAGAATTTCAAAACCAACAAAACCAAGAAGCGATATTACGATTGCTGGATGAGCTAGGTGACTTGGCTGATGGTGACTTAACGATACAAACAACGGTATCAGAAGATTTTACGGGAGCGATAGCGGATTCCATCAACTTTACCATTGACCAACTTCGAAGCTTGGTATCCACCATCAACGAAACAGCGGTACAAGTATCAGCGGCGGCACAAGAAACGCAAGCAACAGCGATGCATCTTGCAGAAGCATCTGAACACCAAGCGCAAGAGATTGCAGGTGCGTCAGCAGCTGTAAACGAAATGGCGGTATCAATCGATCAGGTATCCGCAAACGCATCTGAGTCAGCTGCGGTTGCGGAAAGATCAGTATCCATCGCTAACAAAGGCGCGGAAGTGGTGCAAAACACTATCCATGGTATGGATACGATTCGAGAGCAGATACAGGAAACATCAAAAAGAATTAAACGTCTTGGTGAATCCTCGCAGGAAATTGGAGATATCGTATCTCTGATCAACGATATCTCAGACCAAACCAACATCCTCGCATTGAATGCTGCAATACAAGCATCCATGGCGGGTGAAGCGGGTCGTGGTTTCGCGGTGGTTGCGGACGAAGTACAGCGACTGGCGGAAAGAGCATCGGCGGCAACGAAACAAATCGAAGCCTTGGTAAAAACCATTCAAACGGATACCAACGAAGCTGTAATTTCCATGGAACAAACCACCTCAGAGGTGGTACGTGGTGCTCGATTGGCACAAGACGCGGGTGTGGCGCTAGAAGAAATCGAGAATGTATCGGCTAATCTCGCCGATTTGATTCAAAACATCTCCAACGCGGCGCGACAACAAGCAGCATCGGCGGGACACATCTCCAATACGATGAATGTTATTCAAGAAATCACTTCACAAACCTCTGCTGGTACCACCGCAACAGCGACGTCAATTGGTAACTTGGCGGAACTAGCTGTACAGATGCGTAATTCAGTAGCGGGCTTCAAGTTACCAGAGTTGGAGGTAGAAGCCGCTGAAGCCGCTTAACCCCTAATAATTGAAACAGTTAATATTGTGAAAATTGTCATGATAAAAATTGTCATTATAGAAATTGTTAAGGGTGTCGGCCGGTGTCTGTAGCGGGATGGGCTCTAAATGATTCTCCAGAGATGGATGAAGAGCAATTCCGCTTATGGAGAGCGCTTCTTGAGAATCGAACTGGCATGCAACTCACTGAACAGCGCAAACGATTTCTCGAAACCAGTTTGTGTAAGCGAATGAGAGAAGTCGGCTGCGATTGTTATGGCGAATACTATGAACAGCTTGTCGCCGGTACGGGCCGAAAGAGGGAGTGGGCCGCACTGGTCGATCATCTCACCGTGCAAGAGACCAGTTTCTTTCGCCATCTCAGCTCTTTTAGCTTGGTAAGAGATACCTGTCGAGAGCGTTGGTCTCAAGGACATGGGTCTCAAGGGCATGGAACTCGGGAAAAAAACGCAACGATTGAACTTTGGAGTGTGGGCTGTTCTACAGGCGAGGAGGCCTATTCTCTGGCTATGTTGCTGGATGAATTACACTTTGAGTGTTCGCAGAATGAAAGTAACGAAGTTGATAGAAAAGATTTTTTACAAAATGCACGTTTCGGGATTACGGCAACGGACATAAGTTTGCCGGCTTTGAGTAAGGCTAGGGATGGCATTTATAACGTAAGAAAGCTGGATCACGTAGAACCCATTTTACGAGAAAAGTATTTTTCCAGAGTGGATGAGCGTCGATATCAGGTGGTTCCGCAATTGAAAGAAAGAGTGTGCTTTGCTCGAATCAATGTATTGGAGTTGAGTGCAGTTCCTTTCCATGATGTGGATATTATTTTTTGCCAAAATTTGTTGATCTATTTTAAACGATGGCGAAAAAAAGACATAGTGAATGCACTGACGGACCGACTTAAAGTGGGCGGTCTATTGGTGCTGGGTTTGGGAGAAGTGGTTGATTGGGAGCATCCAAAAATAGTTCGGATGCCCTATGAAAACACCTTAGCCTACACCCGTATTAAATGATGAGGTAGGGAGATTGTATGGGCGATAAGCATGATTATTTAGCCCTGGATTGGGTCAAAGGTGAGATAGACGAGACCCTGAAACAAGCGCAGAATTCTCTGGAAGCGTATGTTGAAAATCCAGAAGACTCAACCAAAATGCGTTTTTGCCTTACCTATTTGCATCAAGTCTATGGCACGTTGCAAATGGTGGAATTCTACGGTGCTGCTCTCTTAGCTGAGGAAATGGAGCATCTTGCCCAAGCATTGTTGAGCGGTTCCATTAGTCGAAACCAAGAAGCATTAGAGCTGTTGATGCAGGCCATATTGCAATTGCCTGCCTATCTCGATCGCGTCAAGGCGGGAAGGCGAGACTTGCCCGTTGTGGTTTTGCCACTCCTTAATGACATTCGCGCAGTTCGTGGAGAAAGTTTACTTTCTGAGACGGCTCTCTTTAAACCGGATTTGGATAGTGGTAGAGAGGCTGGTCCAAAGCCGCTGTCAGATAAAGAAATCCCTGATGTTGATGTACTGGTACGTAAAATTCGGCAGTTGTATCAATTTGCACTTGTCGGCTTGATCCGAAATCAAGATTTAACCACCAACCTAGATTATATAGCCAAAGCGTTAGTGAGATTGGAGCGCTTGTCTGGCAATAATCCTATTCGGCAATTGTGGTGGGTTGCAGGGGCCGTTGTCGAAGGCATCACCAACGAGTCTATCAATTCCGGTACTTCTGTAAAAATGTTGTTGGGCATGATTGACCGACAAATTAAACAAATTGCTGACAAAGAAGTCGTCGATTTGACATTGCCCATCCCCACCGATTTATTAAAAAATCTTTTGTATTATGTGGCTAAGAGTGAGTCGGATACGCCTCGCGTTAAGGCCGTAAAAATAGCGTATAAGTTGGATGAAGCGTTACCGGGTGATGAGTTGGTGGACCGGGAGCGACAGGCAATGTCAGGTCCCGATAAAGGCGCAATGTCATCCGTGGTAGAGGCGTTAACTGAAGAACTCAATGTTTTTAAAGAAACACTGGATTTATTTGTTCGTGATGACAGTAAAGATATTGCGGAATTGTTCGAGTTAATCCCCAAGCTGAAACAAGTCTCCGATACATTGGCTGTTCTCGGATTAGGGATACCGCGACGCGTATTGCAAGAGCAAATTGATATCATAGTGGGGCTCGGGGATAAAGAGTTAGCCCAGGGTGACACGACCCTGATGGATGTAGCGGGAGCCCTCTTATATGTTGAATCGACATTAAATGGCGTCGCGAGTGATAGCGTTGAAAATTCAACAGAAGAGAGTAAGCAACATATTTCTCCCGAGCAGGTGGGCAAAGCAAAAGAAGCGGTCTTGCGAGAGTGCAGAGCAGATCTAGAAAATGCGAAAGAAATGGTTATCGATTATATCAATTCGAAATGGGATACCCGGCACTTAGAATTGTTACCCGAATTACTAACAAATGTCCGAGGTGGATTGAATATCGTCCCGCTAACGCGACCCGCAGCGTTAGTGGAATGTTGTAGTCGTTATATAGTGGAAAAGTTAGCCGTGGCTGATAGCAATCCCGATTGGCAAGAGCTGGATACCTTTGCTGATGCGATTACGAGTATTGAGTACTTTTTGGAGAGGCTGGCGGACGAAGGTAGTGAGAATGTAGAGATTCTTGAAATAGCGGAGGATTCGGTTCGAGAATTAGGTTATCCAGTGAGTTATATTGATGAGGCTCCTGATGACGGTACTCCTGAAGATTCCTCATCGTCAGATAATGTGATTATACCTGATGATGACGATGATGATTTTTTCGCTGAAAGCGAAGCATTTTCTACTGAAGAGATTAACTTTGAAACAGAGATTGACGGTTTAGTTGAAGAACCGGTAGTTGAAGAATCTATAGACGAAGAACCGGTAATTCAAGAATCCATAGATGAATATCTGAATATTGAAGAGCCGATTGATGAAGAACCGACAGTGGCCGCCGAGAGTATGGCTACATTATCTATTGTGAATCCAGTAGAGGAACAGGCGGAAACAACCGCAATAGAAGCGGAAGAGGAAAGTGAAGCTAAAACGGAAGTTAAGGTAGATGAGAAAGCTGAATTAGAGGAAGTCGATGATCTGATTGATGATGAGATTATCGAAATATTTATAGAAGAAGCTGCTGAAGTTCTTGAAACTATCAACGAGTTCTTACCCCGATGGAAAGCGAACACCGACGATGAAGGGTCTTTAGCGGAAATTAGGCGCGCATTTCATACCTTAAAAGGTAGCGGTAGAATGGTTGGGGCTAAGGTGGTGGGAGAGCTGGCCTGGTCTATTGAGTCGATGTTAAATTGCATTATTGATAAGTCTATCCCTGCTACTGATGAAGTCCTTGACGTTGTTGAAACAGTACTGGGCGAATTACCGAATTTAGTTGAGCACTTTCAAAATCAGACTGTTCCAACTTTGGATATCAAACCCTACGAAGATTATATTAACGGTATATCCGCTGGTGAGTCAGTGGGTAGTTTGGAAGATACTGTCGCGAAAGCAAACGCGGCGGCGAAGACAAAAGCAGGTGTGGAATCAAGTGAAGTTTCCTCGGAAGTTGAATCTCTGTCGGAAGTTGAGCCTCAGTCAGTAGTTGAGACTCTGCCAGCAGAAAGCGCAGAAGCGGTAATGGATAGTAGTCAGCAAGATGTTCACGCTGAGGTCAGTGATAGTGAGGCAATAGCTGTCAGTGAAGAGGACTTTGATCCCGTATTAATTGAGATTTTTAGTAATGAAGCGGCAGCTCATTTAGAAACGATTGCGGGCTTTTTGGTAGAAACCAAGAATCAAGAGAGCATGGTGACTAATAGCGTTTTGCGTGCAATGCATACGTTGAAAGGCAGTGCTCACATGGCCGGTATCGATGCACTGGCAAGAATTGCGACTCCAATAGAAAAAATGGTCAAAACCGTGCATGGCAAAGGCATGATTGTGGATGATCAGTTCCTCGATTATTTGTCAAACGGAGTTGAGCTAATCCAAGAAGGGTTGGCACAACTCAATAGTACGATTAATCCACCCATCGCAGGTGTAGAAGAATATTTAGTAGAGCTGGATAAGTTTGTCGGTGAAATTGCCGAAGCCGAAGTGAGTAGTGAAGAGATTCAGGAAAATCACGCGGACAGTAATGACACGCATTTGATTTCTATATTTCTTGCTGAAGGCATGGATCTTATTGTCGATGCTGAAGACATATTAACGCACTGGCAAAGTAATCCTGTTCCTGGAAATGAGTTAGATGCATTGCGGCGCGAGTTAAGTATGTTGGCCCGCAGCGCTAAGACAGCACAGCTATTGGATGTGGAGTCATTGAGTCTAGCGCTGGAAGAATGTTATAGCGCAGTCACAGATGGTTTATTTAAGCCTGGCCCAGAGTTTTTCGAAATTGCGCATGAGGCTCAGGAACATTTAATTGGGATGATGGATCGATTGGCTTCGGGTCATACCGCAGCATCGCCCAGTAAGATTGTACTTGAATTGAAAGGGTGCCTTGACGCTAATATTGAAACAGAGTTTGAAGAAGATGCTTTTGATGCAGGCGATGATCAAGCAGGGGAAGAATTGTCTCATGAGGCTTTCACCAGTGAGCCGGCTTCGACCTATATAACGGATGATGAAAATGAGCAAGATCCGGAGCTTGTTCAGATATTTTTAGAAGAGGCGAATGACATTGCGGAGAATACAGCAATGGCATTACAGCGTTGGACAAAAGACGCTAATAATTTGTTGGAAGTTGAAGAGCTATTACGAGATTTACATACCTTAAAAGGGGGTGCGCGGATGGCTGAGATCGCTGAGATTGGTGATCTGGCCCATCAACTTGAATTTATTTACGAAGGACTGTGTGATAAACGTTTTTCGCCAAGTCGACCGCTCATCAGTCTGCTTGAAAGAAGTCATGACAGAATTTCAGACATGCTTGAAAGTTTGCAAGTCGATATGAGCTGCAAGCCTGCTGATGACATGATAGTGGAGATTAAAAGATTTGTTGATAACCCCGTTGATTATGTAGCGCCTATTGATGTGACTCCAGGAACAGAGGGAGCCGATTCTGCTGGTGCTAATGTTACCGACTCTTCGGCAGCAGAGCCTGCCACTGGTGACGCTGTTGCGGCAGATGATGTTGATTTAAGTAGCGATGATATTGATCTAGAGATTTTGGAAATTTTTCTTGAAGAAGCCGATGAGCTTACTGAAGGCTTGGATGGGAGTATTCAAGCTTGGATTTCGGAGCCTCTGAGTAAAGAACATCAAAATGAGATGCAACGCTTAGTGCATACCTTAAAAGGTGGGGCACGTTTGGCGGGCTTGACGCGATTGGGGGATTTGAGTCACGAATTTGAAGCGTTTTTAGTGTTGGCTCAAGAAGATCGTCGCGCTGTTGACGAATCTTTTTTTAAGCAAGTGCATGTGCAAAATGACGAACTAGCGGGATTAGTGGAAGGTATTCGATCTGCATTTGAAAACAGGGAAGATCTGTCTGAATTGAATGATTCAGACACTGGTGTTTCTCATGATGAAAATGTCGCTGAAGATATTGTTGAAGTTGAAGTTGAAGTTGAAGTTGAAGTTGAAGTTGAAGTTGAACCGATGGAGCCGGTTGATGATGCCACGCCGTCTGACGAAGAAACAGCGGAGCAAAGCAATGTTGTTTCCATAGAAAGCGGTAAAATTCCGCTTCCGGTATCGTTGGCAAAAATATCTACAGGCGAGGATCAGCCAGGTCAAGAGAATCAACCGCATCAATCCTTCATACCTTCACCGGCTCCTGCTGAAGCTAATGCGGCAGTAGCACGTCGCGCTCCGCAAGAGATGGTAAAAGTCTCAACCGAATTGTTAGAGGACTTGGTTAACCTTGCGGGGGAAACCAGTATCATGCGCGGTCGGGTAGAGCAGGAAATAAGTGATTTTGGTCATATCATTGAAGAGATACAGGTCACCATTGATCGTGTGCGAGAACAGTTAAGGCGTCTTGATATTGAAACAGAAGCGACGATCTTAGCGCGACATATCGATGATAGTGATATTAATGAAGATTTTGATCCGCTGGAAATGGATCGTTACTCTGCTTTAAACCAGCTGTCCCGTTCACTCAGTGAGTCAGTTTTTGACTTGGTTGATTTGAAAGATACGCTAACCGATAAAACCCGTGATACAGAAACAATACTACTGCAACAATCACGTGTTAATACTGAATTGCAAGAAGGCCTAATGCGTACGCGCATGGTTCCGTTCTCTCGTTTGATCCCACGTTTACGTCGAATCGTGCGTCAAGTGGCTACCGAAATAGGTAAGAATGTAGAGCTAGAAGTGATTAACGCAGAAGGCGAAATGGATCGAACAGTCTTGGAGCGAATGGTTGCGCCGCTTGAGCATATGCTACGTAATGCGGTTGATCATGGTATTGAAACACCCGAAGAGAGAGAGAAAGCGGATAAGCCGAAAATGGGGCGAGTGACATTACACTTAGCGCGTGAAGGTGGAGAAGTGGTGTTGCGTCTTTCGGATGATGGAGGCGGTATTAATATCGCGAATATCCGAAAGCAAGCGATTACGAATGGCGTCATGGAGGAGGGTGCCAGCTTAACTGATAATGAAGTGATGCAGTTTATTTTCCGCGCCGGTTTTAGTACGGCAGAAAAAGTGACCCAGATTTCTGGCCGCGGTGTGGGCATGGATGTGGTCAACAGTGAAATCAAACAATTGGGCGGTTCCGTTAAAATACATTCTGCTCCCAATGTGGGTTCCCAGTTTACTGTGCGATTACCGTTTACTGTTGCGGTAAACCGAGCGCTGATGGTGAAGGTAGCGAATGACACCTATGCCATACCGTTAACCCATATTGAAGGTATTGTGCGAGTTAATCCTTACGAGCTTGAAACCTATTATGAGGACGATAACCTGATGTTTGAGTACGCCGGGCAGTCGTATCGTATGCGTTATCTCGGCGCGTTTGTCCATGGTATAGAAAAACCCAATCTGATTGGTCATACCCGACCCGTACCGGTTCTATTGGTTCGAGGTACTGAGCATAGCGTAGCGCTACAGGTGGATACGCTAGTAGGCTCTAGAGAAATAGTGGTTAAAACGGTAGGTCGTCAGCTGAGTACGGTGAGTGGTTTATCGGGTGCAACGATACTAGGCGATGGTAGCGTGGTTATCATTCTCGACTTGGTGGCATTGATTCGTGCTGATGTGGCGGGTCAAACGCAGCAGCGTATCATTGACGCGAAAGCTGAGCGCGATAAACTATCGAGCATTGAAGAAGTTTCTATGCCTACCATTATGGTAGTGGATGACTCAGTGACGGTGCGAAAGGTAACGACTCGATTATTAGAGAGAAATGGTATGCAGGTGTTGACTGCAAAAGATGGAGTTGATGCCATCACTCAACTACAGGATACTACGCCTGATCTGATGCTTCTGGATATTGAAATGCCGCGGATGGATGGATTTGAAGTGGCGACTTTGGTTCGGCATGATGAACGCCTCAAAAACTTACCCATCATCATGATTACATCGAGAACGGGAGAAAAACACATGGACCGAGCATTGTCCATTGGCGTTAACAAATATATGGGTAAACCATTTCAGGAAACCGAATTATTACGCGGTATTGAGGGGTTGCTAGGAGAGCATGCCTATTCAAAGCAAGTTTAATACTAGCGCCAGTAAGCTCAAAGTGGGCGTTATCGCAGATACTACATTTTTACGTCATATTGTCGCCCATGCAGTGACGTCTCAGGGGTATGAAATCGGCGTTAACTTTGCACCTGATGCGATTGACTTCGACGTGGTAGCAGGTGGAACACTTGACGTGTGGTTGGTAGAGCTGGAAGACGAGGACAAGTGGGCGGAAGTCGTCGATCAACTGCTTGAACAAGTCACAGTGCCGATTTTTTTTGGCGATGGCCAAGCCCCTTCACAAACGAGTGCTCAGTTTCCACGTTGGCAGCGTCGAATATTTACTAAATTAAGCGATATTATTGGTCGACCGCCGCTATTGACACTGCAAGTGGATGACATCGAAGAGATACAAAACGCTAACCAATCCGAGTCTACTCATCAGTCGTACTCTTTTAGTAAACCAGACATTTCTAGTGAAAAACCCTTAAGCACTGATCCTTTAAATACTGATCCTTTAAGTACTGAATCTATAAACAGGCGATCTTCAATTCCCGCACCTTCAGATTTGGTGCCTCTAGCACAGTTAGCCACATCAAAGAAAAACTCATTCACTAAAGAGGTTCAGGCAAATGTTGAACCTCCAATTTCCGAGAGACAGAGCTCGGAGCAATTGCAGGATCTGAATGGGCCGACAGAGGAGTCGCTGGAGCAATCACACAACTCGCTTACTTTTGAAAACAGCCGGTCAGTGACTCCACGACCGAAGGAAGAGCTACCCGATCAAGTTTGGGTTTTGGGTGCATCTCTTGGCGGACCCGCTTCGGTTAAATTATTTTTGGATCAGTTACCGGGTAATTTACCGGTGGCATTCGTGTTAGCGCAGCATATCGATGGCGGCTTTCAAGATGTGTTGGCTCAGGTTCTAGGTAGGCACAATGGCTTTAGCGTTAGCGTAGCGCATAATCATCAACGCTTGCGTAAGGGCGACGTTGTTATCGTTCCGGTAGCCTATGAAATTAAGTTTAATTCTGAGGGGGAAATTCAGGTGACTGATGTTCCTTGGGATGGTCCCTATGCCCCTTCGATTGATCAAGTCATATTGAACGTCGGTCAAGTATTTGGGAAAAGTAGCGGCGCCATTATTTTTAGTGGAATGGGTAATGACAGCGCAATTGCCGGCCCACAAATGAAAGAGTTGGGTGGCGTGTTGTGGGCACAATCAGCGGATTCCTGTGCCAACAGTAGTCAACCAGATTGCATACGCGATACGGGGTGCATTAGTTTCAGTGGGACGCCGCAAGCATTGGCTTTCCAGTTGGTAGAACGTATTCGACAAGAGCGGAAGCAACGAGAAACCTGTGGACATTAATGAGAATAGGTCAGTGATATGAAAGACGCCGTTATTGAAAGTTCAGTCAAGTTGCCTTCTGAGGTGGCGAGTTTATTAATACCCATGTTCGATCGGCCGTTGCTACTGCCTAATGTCGCAGTTGCTGAAATTATACCTTATGTGGAGGCTGTGGAAGACTATGCCACACCGGATTGGCATGTTGGCACGGTGGAGTGGAGACGGGTTAATATTCCTTTACTCTCGGTGGAGGCGCTTAGCGGGAGACCCATGCCGGAAGTGGGAGAGGATGCACGTATCGCCGTAATCAATGGTGTTGGAGATCATACAAAACTGCCTTTTTATGCTTTTGTGGTGGCTGGCATACCCCGATTGGTTCGTGTGATTGAGCAAGAAATCGGTAAAGAAGATAAAGAAACTGGACCTGCTGAAAAGATGTTTGTCCAAGTCAGTGGCGAGCACGCCGTTATACTTGATTTAGATTTTATCGAAGAAAAAATTCTCGGACACTGATATTGATCATTAACCACCTTTGATCAATATTGGCCTTGTTATTGTAAATCCCCCCAAGTTTGTTGTATTAAACTAAGCGCGACCACCGGTGCTGTTTCCGTTCGAAGCACTCGTGGTCCTAAGCTTACTGTCACGAACTCCTTCGAAAGCAAAGCACTGACTTCCTCATTTGATAATCCGCCTTCAGGCCCAACCACAAGAGCGATTTTTACTGGGTTCGTCCGAGAGAGCGCAATTGTTGAAAAAGAGGTGGCGTCGATTGTGTGGAAAGTACATTTTAAATCCCCTTGCAACTTTTCTGACCAGAGTGCAAGAGGCATGGCCGGGTGAATAATCGGTAAGTAATTTTGGTAACATTGTTCGCAAGCGCTAATTGCGATATTTTGCCAATGCTGCCATTTTTTTTGTGCACGTTCCGCATTGAGTTTGACATCACAACGTTCACTGAACAGGGGTGTAATTTCGCTAACGCCCAACTCAACCGCTTTTTGTATCGCGTAATCCATGCGGTCGCCTTTCGATAAAACTTGGCCTAAGTGAGTCTCAATTTTGGGCCTAAGCGAAAGGGGGGGCAATTTGGGTATCGCAACCGTCGTGCATTTTTTATCGATAGACTGAATTTGGGATACTGCGGCTTGACCCTTACCATCAAATAACTCGACAGAGTCCCCCGATTGCATTCGAAGGACTCTACTCACGTGTTTACTGGCTTGCTCAGAGAGATCAATTGACGTATTGGTCGTGAGAGAGCCGTTGTGATAAATACGAGGTATACGCATATCGAACTACTTATTTTGTGGCTAAATTAATGCCGGTCCAAGCGATATCGGCTAATTTATTTATCTGTTCTTCATCAATAATATAAGGCGGCATAAAATAGGTTACATTACTCAATGGTCGCAACAGGGCACCTTGGCTTAAGGCGTATTCGTAGACTCGTAAACCACGGCGTTCTTTCCAGTCATATTCGATTTTGTTTTTCTTGTCCTTAATCATTTCGATGGCTAGCACCATGCCGTGTTGTCTGACATCACTCACATGAGGGTGATCAACAAAACGGTGGCAGGCATCTGCCATAGCTTTGGATAACACTTTATTATTTTCGATGACATTGTCAGATTCAAAAATGTCGAGAGTGGCCAAAGCGGCGGCGCAGCCAATAGGATTCCCCGTGAAACTATGGGAGTGCAGAAAGGCGCGCATGGTCTCATAGTCGTCATAAAATGCATCGTAAACTTCATCGTGAGTGACCACTACGGAGATTGGTAGATACCCGCCACTTAACCCCTTAGACAAACACATAAAGTCAGGACTGATATTGGCTTGCTCACAAGCGAACAGTGTACCGGTGCGACCGAATCCCACTGCGATTTCATCCGCGATAAGGTGAACGCCATATTTGTCACAGGCTTCTCGTAGGCGGGTTAAATAGATAGGGTGGTACATGCGCATGTTGCCAGCGCATTGAATTAATGGCTCGACGATGACTGCTGCTACCTCGTGTGCATGATCTTGTAGCGCGGTCTCCATTTTTTCGAATTGCCTGAGAGAGTAATCTTCCCAGCTTTCACCGGCTTCGCGGTTGTAGCAATCTGGACTGGGGACAGTGATGGGTTGCATCAGCAGCGGCTCATAGATCTCTTTGTATAATGCTACATCGCCCACAGCTAGTGCGGCTAAGGTCTCCCCATGATAACTATTGCTTAGGTTAATAAACTTCTGCTTTTTGGGCTTACCTTTATTTAACCAGTAGTGAAAACTCATTTTTAAGGCAACTTCAACGGCAGATGAGCCGTTGTCAGCGTAAAAGCATTTTGATAATCCGGGGGGAGTGACCGATACCAACCGCTCAGATAATCGAATAACCGCTTCATGGCTAAAGCCACCCAAAATGACATGCTCTAAGGTGTCGATTTGCTGTTTGATGGCGTCGTTAATGCGCGGATTAGCGTGACCGAATATATTGACCCACCAGGAACTCACCGCATCGATATAGCGATTGCCATCGAAATCTTCTAAGTAGATTCCTTTGCCGTGTTTAATGGGGATTAAGGGTAGTGTTTCATGGTCTTTCATTTGAGAGCATGGATGCCAAAGGACGTTAAGATCGCGTTGCATCCAATCTTTATTGCTGCTCATAATAGTTTCCTGAGATTGTGTGTTCTGTAAGCGGTCGACTTTAATATCATATAACGTCGTGTCTTGTGTGGCTAAATTGTAACTGAATACGCTCGCCATGAACGAATAGCTTAGGGTATTCTATCCGCATTATAAATGCAGTCCTCCAGCGCCCCAATTTAGCGATATAACGCTGACCATAAAGCGCATTATAAAATTGATTCTTAAATTGATTGCTACCGATACCGGCTATTGATCCACTAACGAGGTACCTTGCTTTGACTGACGCAACCTACGAAATTCAAGACTTAGACAATTGTATTGTTTTTAAAATTACACGGCAAAAAAAGTTGAATGCCATTACTGCTGATATATTGGCTGGGCTGACCGGTTGTGTTGAAACTCTGGAAAAAGAAAACGGGGGTCGTGGCCTCATCGTTATCGGTGAAGGCGAGAAGGCCTTCTGTGCGGGGACTGATTTATTCGAAGTGCAGACTATGTCTAGAGAGCAATCCGATGCAAAAACTGATCGAGCCCGCGATTTATTTGTAAGGATAAATCGGGCTCCGTTTATCAGTATCGCCGCAATTAATGGTTTGGCATTCGGTGGTGGGCTGGAGTTAGCGCTAGCTTGTGTGTTTCGGATATCTGCCAAACATGCAAAGTTTGCATTGCCGGAGGTAAAACTCGGATTAATTCCGGCCTATGCGGGAACTCAATTTTTGCCATTAGTGGTGGGTCCTTCACGGGCTTTGGATATGATGGTAACGGGCCGCTCTGTTAGCGTCGATGAAGCTTTTCAAATGGGTTTGATCAATCGTATTGTAGAGGGCGAGAAATCACTGCTGGATCAGGCGCAGGATTATTTGGGTTCTATTACGCAATATAGTCAGATTGCCGTTAATGCGATTCGAGATAGTGTCAGCGCTGCCGGATTGAACGTGACGGAAAGTGGTCTGAATGCAGAGCGGGATAATGTTATTAAGGCGGGCAAGAGCGAAGACGCGAAAGAAGGCGTCAATGCTTTTCGAGAGAAGCGTAAAGCTGTGTTTAAGCATCGCTAAACAGAGTTCACGATAATGTCGTTATCTAGTTACAAAAATGCGTGGCTACTCACGCTTTCCAATGCGTTGGCATTTACGGCTACCCCGATGGTCTTGTTGATCGGGAGTTTGGTCGGTGCCGATCTGGCCAATGATGCTGCGTTGGCGACTTTGCCTTTGGCAATGATGGTAATAGGTGCCGCGATGGGTGTTGTACCTGCTACCCTCATGATGAAGAGAGTGGGGCGTAAAAGGGCTCTACTTTTCTATGTCGGCCTGTGTATTGGTGCTTGTCTTGTAGGAAGTCACAGTCTATCCATAAAAAGCTTTGCGTTGTTTAATAGCGCCTGTTTTTTTTTGGGAGCGAGCAACGCCGCATTTCAGCAAATGCGGTTTGCAGCCATGGAATCGGTTTCTGCCCATAAGTCCGCCACAGCCGCAGCGATGATAATGAGTGGCGGAATAGTCGCTGCTATCCTCGGCCCTGAACTGGCGCTGTATGGGCGTCCCTACACGGCGATAGAGTATCAAGGCTCGTTCTATTTGGTGTCAATGTGTCTCGGCTTGGCTGCCTTTACCTTGTTGTTCTATCGTCCAGAGCCCATGGCGGAATCCGATAAACGCCAACCCGTTAGACCTCTAAGCCAAATGATACAAAACCCGAATTTGTGTTTGGCAATCTTTAGCTCAGTCGTGGGTTTTTTCGTTATGTCTTTTATTATGACCGGCACACCGATCAGTATGCATAACCACCATGGATACAGTTTGGAAGATACCAAGTGGGTGATTCAATCGCATCTCACAGCCATGTTTCTACCCTCATTAATTGTGCCCTATTTAGTGAGCCGCATAGGAATTCGTAAATTAATGGTTGTCGGTCTGATATTGTTTTCTACAACGATTGCCGTGGGGTCTGTTGATACGTCTGTCTGGGGGTTTTGGATTCAGTTGGTGTTGTTAGGTGTTGGTTGGAATTTCTTGTTTTTATCCGGCACTGCACTGTTACCGAGCACTTATAGACAGGGGGAAGAATTTAAAGCGCAAGCGCTAAATGATAGTGTTGTGTTTAGTCTGCAAGCTGTTGCTGCATTGACGGCAGGAGTCGCGATTGCCTATTTAAGTTGGCAAAGTATTTTGCTGATCTGTTTAGTCCCCGTTGTTTTAATGTTTGTACTATTATTTAAGACAAAATAGGCGCCCTCTCAGTTGGCTAAACTCAGGTGTCTATTCCGTGTATTAGATATTCGAACAGTGGGAGTCCCTTATGAATGTAAAAAAAATAATGACTCATTCAATAGTGACAGTTGAGTTGGATGACTCATTAAAAATGGTGAAAGAAATATTTGATAGTGTCAGTTTTCATCATTTGCTCGTGTTGGATGAGGGTAAGCTGTTTGGTATTGTCTCAGATAGAGATCTGCTCAAGGCGATCAGCCCGAATATAGGCCAAGCAGCCGAAACGGAAAAAGATCTCGCGACACTGAATAAAAGAGTACACCAAGTTCTATCGCGAAAACCGATTACCGTTTCGAGTCAAGCCGATATCTATGACGCCATTGCGATATTTAATGAGAATCGAATTTCTTGTATACCAGTGGTAGATGAAAATAATGTGCCGGTGGGGATATTGAGTTGGCGAGATATACTCAAAGTGATAGGAACTAAACGCAAAAAATCGAAGTAGCGATTCCCAATAAAAAATAATTTTCAGGGTAATAAATGAGTATACCGACTCGAGTGTTTTTTTATCTAGCCAGCATTATGTTGCTTGCCACCTTACCATCATTTGTTTTTGCACACGGCATGTCAGAGGCAGAGAAGCAAATTATCATTGAGGGTGGAAACCTCAGTTATATCCGGATTGGTGCGACCCACATGTTGTCGGGCTATGACCACTTGTTATTTGTGTTGGGTATTGTCTTCTATCTGACGAAATTCAGAGATATCGTTAAGTACATCACTGCCTTCACTTTGGGGCATAGTGTCACCTTAATATTGGCAACCTTTAATGCCGTTCAGGTTAACTATTTTTTGATTGATGCCTTTATCGCGCTGAGTGTTTGTTACATTGCGTTTATCAATTTAGACGGCTTTAAAAAGTATCTGAATATGGCACCGCCTAATATGTTATTGATGATTACAATCCTTGGATTGGTTCATGGCTTAGGGTTATCTACCCGATTGCAACAACTGCCTTTGAGTGAAGATGAGCTTTTAATGAATATTATTTCGTTTAATGTGGGCATAGAGGCAGGACAAATAACGGCGTTAGCGGCGATGTTGTTGCTCTTGAGTCAGTGGCGAAAGCGCGAGTCTTTCAAGCCTTTCAGTATCTTGTCAAATTACGGACTTATTTTTTCCGGACTGTGTTTGTTCTTATTACAGATGCACGGCTATTCCCACCTTAGCGATCCCGATGCATTTGGTTTTAGTGCCGACAATCATATTCATGATCACATCAGAATAGATGCAGAACGCGCTGCGACAATACTCAAAGAAAACACTCACGACTCTCTTGATTAACTTGATCCACTCGATAGAAAATCCTTGGAGGATTTATGAAATTTAGAACTTTCCCACGCTTGTTACCCTTGGTCTCCTTTTGCGGATCTCTGATTCTTTGTTGGTTGCCAGGTAATGCAGTGCTAGCCGGTAGTGGTCATAGTCATGATGCTGACGGTGGGCACTCCCATGCTCATGCTCCTATTTCAAGTGAAGAGGCAGCGAGCAGAGCATCAAAGATGTTAAAGCAATTGGCTGATGCGGGTAAGATCGATGCGACTTGGTCAGGACTTAAAGCTGCAAGCATGAATCAGAAGCTTTTTTCCAAGGGGCCAGAGTGGGTGATTACCTTTAAAAATGACAAGGTAGCGGATGCAACAAAGCAAACGCTTTATTTATTCTTCACCCTTGATGGGCATTACATTGCAGCGAACTATACTGGAAATTAAGACTGTACTGTCATTAATAATGTGTCAGCAAACAATGCGTAGATTGATAATATGGTTTCTCATATATCAATGACTAGTCGACTGATAGGGCATAAACGTTATGCTGCATAAGTATTTAAATGGAGAGCCGGAAGATCTTATCGAAGTCTATTTTCTTGACATGACGGTATCTTCTTGGGCCTCATTGTTTAAGTGGCTGAAAGACCGGGTTATCTTGCTAGATTGTCAGCATGGGCGTATTCCTATCAGTGAGTTAAGTTATGAAAAGTTTATCTCTGATGAGTTGAGTTATATCGCGTATATTAAATCAACAAACAAGTTTGAAATTTCATTATCCATCATAGAGAAGGGTGAATTGACGATTGATATATCGATTTCAGAGATTATCTCAAAGGAAAATAGTGAGAAATTTATATCTGGGGTGAGTGAAATTGCAACGGTTATTGATTCAAAAAATTATATGATTTGTCCTGAGCTTGACAAGAAAAATGCTTTTTATATAAATGGAAAATTTGTCACTGCTGTCCCATTAAGAGATAAAAAAAGAAGGCCTGAAACCCTCTAATAATTTATAATGAGTTTGCGAAAAAGACTATAAATAAAGAAG